>NZ_BAAGRZ010000046.1:0-37205 GCF_054782695.1 Streptomyces deserti | reverse complement strand
CCCCTACGGATCCTCCCCGTGTCAGCGTGATCATCCCCGCCCACAACTCCATGCCTGAGCTGACCAGGTGCGTGACGTCCGCCATGGAGCAGACGCTGGGGCTCGACAAGATCGAGATCATCGCGGTCGACGACGGCTCAACCGACGGCACTGGTCCGGAACTGGACAGGCTCGGGCGCACCTGCCCTGCCCTGCGCGTCGTGCACCAGCTCAACAGCGGAGGAGCCGGAGGCCCCCGCAACACCGGTTTGGACATCGCCCGCGGGGACTACGTCTTCTTCCTCGACTCCGACGACTACCTGGGTCCGGACGCGCTGCGCCGCATGGTCGCGATGGCGGACGAGAACGGAACCGACGTCGTACTCGGCAAGATGGTGTCGGTGGGTGGCCGGGCGGTTCCCACGGCCGTCTTCCAGCACAACCAGCCCAGAACCGATGTCTTCTCGTCCCACGCCTACCGCACTCTGGGCTGTTGGAAGCTTTTCCGCCGCTCGCTCATCGAGCGCCTCCACCTCAGGTTCCCGCCGTACCGCAACTGCGAGGACAAGCCCTTCACGGCCGCCGCCTACCTCAATGCCGACGGTATTTCCGTAGTGGCCGACTACGACTGCTACTACGTCCGCAACCGGGAGAACGGCAACAACCTCACCCGCACCGCCGCCGGCCTCACCCACCGCATGGACGGTACCCGGTTGTGTTTCGAGACCGTCGCCCGCTATGTCGAACCCGGCCCACGGCGGGACCGCATCATGCGCCGCCATGTGGAATGGGAGTTCTGCGGCCCCCTTCGCGCCCTGCTTCCGCAGGAAAGCGAACAGGAGGCCCGTGAGCGTTTCTACCCGGAGTTCCGGCGCTGGGCACTGTCCTACGTGACGGAGGGCGTCTTCCAGCAGCTCTCCCCACCCGACCGCTTGCTGATCCACCTCCTGCGCACCGACCGGTACGACGACCTGATGGCCGTGGCCCGTTGCGCGAAGGAGGACGCCGGGCGCGGACATCTGGTCGACAAGGGCCGCGTCTACTGGTGCCACCCCTTTTTCCGGGACCCTGCCAGGGCAGTCCCGGACGACTGCTTCGACGCCACAGGCCGGCTCCCGGTCCACACCGAGCTGGCCGAAGCGGCCTGGGAGGGGGACGGCGGTGTTCTCCGTCTCGCCGGCCACGCCTACATCCAGCACGTCGCCACCGTCGACCCCGGCACTCAGCTGATCCTGCGCCCTCGCGACTTCCCGCACCCCGGCATCCGCCGGCCCGTGGCCGTTCGCACCATCAAGGACCTGCCCGGCGAGGGCAGCTATGACAAGGCCGGCTTCTCCGTCGCCGTCGACCTGGGCACGGTGGCCGGAGGCGACCCGTTGGATCCAGGTGTCTGGGAGTTCTTCCTGGACGTACGCGCGCAGGGGGTCAGCCGGACCGTGAAACTCCGGCAGTCACCTGGGGATGCGCACGGCGCGAGGACGAGCCCGGCTCAGCGAGCGGTGGCCGGCAGGTCCCGGCACCGGCACACCGTCGTACGGCCCTTCTTCAGCCCGGACGACACCTTGTCCCTGGACGTTCGGCCGGAGCAGAGCCAGTTCACTCAGGCGTGCCATGTCACCAGGACCGTCTGGGACGCGTCCGCATGCGGCAGACTGATCGTCAGTGGGTGCCTGACCGGCCAGGCCACGCGTCACCCTGGAGCCATCACCCTGCGCGCGGAAGACGCATCCGGCTCGGCGTACGAGGTGCCCGTGCACTGCACAGCGGACGGAAACAGCACCGGCTTCACCGCCCGGCTCCCGGTCCGTACGCTGCCGCCAGGCCAGTGGACGATCACCCTCCACGCGAACGAGACGAAGGAGAGGGTCGTCGTCCCGCACCTGGACGGACTGACCGGCACCTACTGGTTCCGCCCGTCCCGGCTCGGCCGCCCCTACTACGCCAAGCCCCTCCCGGCTGGACGCCAGCAAAGTCTGGTCCTGCGGGTGGCTCCGGTGAGACTGGCGACAGCACTTCGCCGACGGCTCAACCCGCGCAGGTTCGCCCGCAGCCAATGAGGCCGCCGGGGTTGAGGTGCGGTATGACCGCACACGACGCGGTAGCAAGGGCTGTCGGCCCGCCGACTTCGAGGCGCCGCGTGAGATCGAGCGGACGATCAACCGGCTCAAGAACCGGGTACTCAGCCGACCTACGCAGGAGGTCCCTTGAGCAGGACGAGAGCAGCGGAGCTTGCGGACACGCTCACGGTCGCGCACGGCGCCTTCAACGTCGTGGGGGGACTGTGGCCCCTGCTGCATCTGCGCAGCTTCGAGTGGGTCTTCGGGCCCCAAGGCCGACGACTGGCTGCAGAGGACGACGGGTGGACTGCTGCTCTCCGCCGGCCTCGCGCAACTCGCGGCGGCCGCGGACCCGCAAGGACGTCCTCATGCCCGCCGCATCGGCCTGGGCACCGCCCTCACCTTGCTGGCCGTCGATCTGGTCTACGTCCCCAAGGGACGGATCCGGCCCACATATCTCCTGGACGCAGTGATGCAGACGGGATGGATCGCCGCCTGGCTGCGCCCCACCCCCGGGATGAGCACCGGACAAGCCGGGGAGTGACGAACGAAGAGGGACCGGCTTCCTCTCGTGGCGCGGCACGGGCGACACGGCACGAGCAGCTGCGCTCGGCACCCTGAGCCCATGGGACGGGGGCCGTCCGCGTCAGAGCGTCGCGCCGCTGAACGGCAGCCCGCTGGAAGCGGACAGCCCTTCGAGCCCGGCCCGCTTCGCCTGCTCGATGTGGTGGTTGCAGGCACGCATGGCGGCCTCGCCATTGCGCGCTCGATGGCCTCGACGATCGTGCGCAGTTCCTGCACGCCGCGTCCGGTGCGCGGGCTGCACGAGCGAGGTGGCCCGCAGCAGGCCGAGGCGGGCCTGGACGCTGCTGAGCGTGGAGTGGACCGAGCGGTTGCCGCAGCCCCGCAGCAGGACGTCGTAGAGCTGGTTCTTCGCCTGGAGGATCGCAGGGTGTCACCCTCTCCGCTCGGCCTGGGCCAGCTGCTCGAACGCCGTACGCAGCTGCGCCACCTGCTCGTCCGGCGCGACATCGTTGAACCGCGCACCGCCGGCGCCTTCAGGACGGCGCGCAGCTCATATAGCTCCAGGGCCTCCTGCGGCGAGGGCACCACGACGACGGCGCCCTTCTGCGGGATGGTCTTCACCAGGCCTTCCGCCGCCGGCTCCCGCAGTGCCTCGGGGATGGTGGTGCGGGAGACGCCGATCACCCGGGGCGACCGGCGGCCTCGCGACTTGAGGACATCCCGCGTGCGCGCGTCTTGCCTGCGCCGTGCGCCCGGCGCACGCTGGTCGCATGGGTGCGCACGACGGCCCCACGCTCATCACGTCCGTGCAACGAGCCTTCCGCCTGCTGGAGGCGGTGAGCGCGCACGAGAACGGCGCGCCGGCGAAACAGCTGGCGCGTGAGACGGGCCTGCCCCTGGCCACCGCCTATCACCTGCTGCGGACGCTCGTCCACGACGGATACCTGCGGAAGCTGGACGACGGCGGGTTCATCCTGGGCGACCGGCTGCGGACGCTGCACACCGCGGGCCGCGGGCAGGCGCTGCTCAGCCGTGTTCGCCCCACGCTCGCCGCGCTGCGCGACGAGCTGGCGACGGCCACCTATCTCACCTTCTACGAGGAGGGCGAGATCCGGGTCGCCGAAATCGTCGACGGTCCCCGGGCGCCCCGGGTCGACCTCTGGGTGGGATTCGAGGACGCGGGGCACGCCACCGCGCTGGGCAAGTCCGTGCTGCGGGAGCTGGACGACGGCTCCCGTATGGACTACCTCTCCCGGCACCACCTCGCCGACCTCACGCCACGGACTGTCACCAGCCCTCCGGAACTGCTCCGCCGACTCGACTCCTCACCCCTGGCCCCGGCCGTCACGGACCTGGAGGAGTACGCCGTCGGAACGGTCTGCGTCGCCGTGCCGGTCTACAGCGGGGACGTGCTCGGCTCGCTCGGCGTCTCGCTGCCGGCGGACCGGCTCTCCCGGCTCCCGGAGATCCGGGCGAGGCTGATCCCGACCGCGAATCGCGTGACCAGGAGCCTTTCGCTCACTATCTGAAAATCCTGCCCTTGTGACGCCCGAGCCGAGCCCGTTTCCTGGGCGAAACGGATATTTCGGTAATTCCCCGTGCACAGGTGAGGACTGCGGACGCAACATGAGTCAGGCGCGAGACCACGATGGCAGCCACTGGCCGAGGCGGCTGTTCAGGAGCCGAGTGGCCGGTCCCGGGGCATCGGCCCGCAGACGCGCCGCCGCACAGGTGGCCGCCGGTACGCCCGTACTGCCCGTGCTGATCGTCTTCGTCGTCGTGCTCGTGGACCTCCTCGGCGGAGCGGGGATGATCTGGCTGCCCCTGCTTGCCGTCGGGCCTGCGCTGGCTGCCACCGCCAACGGGCCGCGCGGAGTCCTGTGTGTCGGTCTTCTCGCCGTGGTGCTGGGTGCGGGGCTCGGAGTCCGGGACGCTGTTCCGGGCCGGGAGCTGGCGGTCGTCCTGTCCGCCCTAGTGGCCGTCACGCTGGCGAGTGGCCTGGCCAGCACCCTGCGGGAGCGTCGCGAGCGGGTGCTCGCGGCCGTCCGCTCCGTCGCGGAGGCCGCCCAGCATGCGCTGCTGAAGCCCGTACCGGCGACGGTCGGCCCGTTCCAGGTGGCCGTCCGCTACAGCGCCGCGGCGGCGGAGGCTCGTATCGGCGGGGATCTCTACGCCCTGGTGCCCACCCCGTACGGGGTCAGGCTGATCGTCGGTGATGTGCGGGGCAAGGGGCTGCCTGCGGTGGGGACCGCCGCACTTGTCCTCGGTGTGTTCCGTGAGGCCGCCTACGACGAGCCCGATCTCCTCGCGGTCGTCGACAGGATCGAGCGGAGCCTGGCGCGCAACCTCTGTGCCGACGACTTCGTCACCGCCGTGGTTGCCGGATACCCGCAGTCAGGGCCATGGGAAGTGGTCAACTGCGGGCACGCGCCGCCGCTGCTGGTACGAGTATCCGGAGGCGTCGTGGCGGTGGAGCCCACCCATGCCGCCCCGCCCCTCGGGCTGCGCGCCCTCTCGGGCGAGTCCCCCGGCCTCCAGGTGCTGCCCTTCGCCGACGGGGACCAACTGCTGCTCTACACCGACGGGGTCACCGAGGCCCGCAACCACGTCCGCGAGTTCTTTCCGCTCGCCGAAGGGCTGGCCCGCCACGTGTCCGACGATCCGGCGCGCACTCTCACCGGGCTCCACGACGAACTGCTGGCGCATGTGGGCGGCCGACTGCACGACGACGCGGCGCTGCTCCTGCTGCGCAAACCGGCCCGTTCCGAAGCAGCGGTCCAAGAACCAGCGGTCCAAGAACCGGCCGTCCAAGAACCGGCGTCCGACGCCGGTCGCGGCTCGCCGTCCGTCTCGTCCCGCTCCCGGACCTCTGCCGCGAGCGCGGGCACGGGTGTGGACGCGGGTATGGCGGGCGTCGACGCGGGCGTGGGCGGCGGAAGGCCGGCTGCCGAGGAGACCGAAGGCGCGGCGGACCCGGGTGCCTCGCGCGCCGCCTTCACATCGGAGCGCCGCTCCCAGCGCCGGGGACCGGCCGTCGGTACCCGCCGCCCGGGCCGGGCCTGACCAGCCAGGAGGTGTATGCGCCTGCCACGCGCCACGCTGCTCGCCTACAGCCACGCCCCCTCATGCTGTGACGAGATCGGCCCACCGCGTGACCCCGCCGGAGTGGACCCGGATGCCGTGCCGAGTCGCCAGCGCGTGGACGATCTGTTCGCCCCGGCCGTGCTCGTCCGGGTCGATCCCTTCCGGCGACTGGCCCTCCGCACGCGCGGGTCCCGCGTCGGTGACCTCGACGCGCAGCGTGCCGAGTCCGTCGCCCCGGGCCCATGACAGCCGCAGCTCCGCGGGGGGCAGGGCATGGACGATCGCGTTGGTGAGCAGCTCCGAGACCACCGTGAGAGAGTCCTCGATGATCTCCGGGGACACGTTCCAGTCGGCGAGGACCACCCCCACACGTCGGCGTACGGCCGAGACGGCCCCGGCGACGGGCGGCAGCGGACAGACGTGTTCGACTGCCTCCCGAAGCATCGCAGGGAGGTGTACTGTCATCTGCTCTCCTCCGGTTGAGCGCTGCTGGCCGGACGCCGGGCCTCAGCGCACGTAGCCGGGCCTCAGTGAACGTTAGGGAGCGAAGCCGGGCCGGTCAATGAACGGCGGTCGGCATTGCCGAACGCCGAAGGGCATTTCTTGCGAAAAGTCCGCCTGAACGTACAGCGGACCCTCCCTGGCGGTAATAGGCTCGCCTCATGGCCGGCCCAGTCCAGTCGATCGAACGGGCGGCGGCGATCTTGCGTCTGCTCGCCGGTGGGCCGCGCAGACTCGGGCTCGGCGAGGTGGCGGCCTCACTCGGGCTGGCGAAGGGCACCACCCACGGCATTCTGCGCACGCTCCAGCACGTGGATTTCGTGGAGCAGGACGCGGCGACCGGAAAGTACCAGCTCGGGGCCGCCCTGCTGCACCTCGGCACCAGCTATCTGGACGTCAACGAGCTCCGCTCGCGCTCCATCAACTGGGCCGACGCCCTGGCCGCCCGTAGCGGGGAAGCGGTCCGCCTGGGCACTCCCTTGGAAGGCAAGGTCCTCGTCGTCCACCACGTGTTCCGGCCCGACGACACGCTCCAGACCCTGGACGTGGGCTCGCTGCTGCCGCTGCACGCCTCCGCGCTCGGCAAGGTCCTGCTGGCCTTCGGGACCGCGCCCCTCGAGCCGGCCCTGGAAGCCGGGCTGGAGGCGTACACCCGGCACACCCTGGTCACCCCGGAGCAACTCACCCGGGCGCTCACCGAGGTCCGGGAACTCGGATGGGCCGCGGAGGTCCAGGAAATGAGCATGGGCGAAGCGGGCGTCGCCTCGCCGATCCGGGGGCACGGCGGCCTCGTGGTGGGCGCCATCGGACTGTCCGGCCCGGTCGAGCGAATCTGCGACGGCCAAGGGCGTCCCCGGCCGAGCCTGATCACCCTGCTCCGGGATGCCGCACGGGCGATCTCCAAAGACCTGGGCGCGGCTCGCTGGTGACTCCACCGCCTCCTCGACTCATCGGAAGGCAGACCCGATCATGGTTGAACGTTATGTGATGTCCATCGATCAGGGCACCAACTCCACCCGATGCATTCTGTTCGACCACCACGGGCGGCTGGTGTCCGTCGCCCAGCGGGAGCACCAGCAGCACTTCCCCCGACCCGGGTGGGTCGAGCACGACGCCGTCGAGATCTGGCGCAATCTGCGGCGCGTGGTGCCCGAGGCCTTGGCCGGTGCCGGCGTCGGCGCAGGAGAGGTCGCGGCCCTCGGCCTCGCCAACCAGCGCGAGACGACGGTGCTCTGGGACCGGCGGACGGGTGTCCCGCTGGGCAGGGCGATCGTCTGGCAGGACACCCGCACCGCACCGCTCGTCGAGGACCTCGGACGCCGGCCCGGAGACGAGTTCTTCCTCGAGCGGTGCGGCCTGCGCCCCTCGACCTACTTCTCGGCGCTGCGCATCCGCTGGCTGTTCGACCATGTGGAGGGGCTGGAGGAACGCGCCAAGGACGGCGAGGTGCTGTTCGGCACGATGGAGAGCTGGCTGATCTGGAACCTCACCGGGGGCGTGGACGGCGGCCTGCACGTCACCGACGCCACCAACGCCAGCCGCACCATGCTGATGAACATCCGCACGCTCGCCTGGGACGAGGATCTGCTGTCGTTCTTCGGCGTTCCCCGCCCCATGCTGCCCGAGATCCGGTCCTCCGCCGAGAGCTACGGCGAGGCCCGCTCGGTCCTCCCGGGCGTCCGCATCACGGCCGCCCTCGGTGACCAGCAGGCCGCCTTGTTCGGCCAGACCTGCTTCTCCCCGGGCGAGGCGAAATGCACGTACGGAACGGGCAGCTTCCTGCTGCTCAACACCGGTACCGATGTCGTGCGGTCCCGGCACGGACTCCTGACGACCGTCGCCTACAAGATCGGGGACCAGCCCCCGGTCTACGCCCTGGAAGGTTCGATCGCCGTCACCGGCTCGCTGGTCCAGTGGTTCCGGGACCGTCTGGGGCTGATCAGCAGCGCCCCGGAGATCGAGACCCTCGCGCGGACCGTCGAGGACAACGGCGGCTGCTACATCGTCCCCGCCTTCTCGGGTCTGTTCGCACCCCGCTGGCGCAGCGACGCACGCGGTGTCATCGTCGGCCTCACCTCGTACATCACCAAGGGACACCTGGCACGAGCCGTTCTGGAGGCCACCGGCTGGCAGACGCGCGAGGTCGTCGACGCCATGAACGCCGACTCCTCGGTCGCTCTGCAGCAGCTCAAGGTGGACGGCGGCATGACCGCGGACAACCTGCTCATGCAGTTCGTGGCCGACGTACTCGACGTGCCCGTGGTGCGGCCCATGGTCGCCGAGACGGTCTCCCTCGGCGCCGCCTACGCCGCCGGACTCGCCTCCGGCTACTGGCCGGACCTGGAAGTCCTGCGCCGCAACTGGCACCGGGCCGCCCAATGGCTGCCGGACATGGACCCCGAGCTGCGGGCGTCGGAATACGACAACTGGCAGCGAGCCGTCGAGCGGTCGCTGGGGTGGATCAGACCACCGAGGGCTACGTGATACGAGGCCGACACGCAGAGGGCCCCCGCGGGTGACGCCCCGACGCGGCGCCATCTCCGCTGCGCTGGGCAGAAGCCCTCGTAGCCGCCGAAGGCCGCGTGCGCGGAGGGTGGGGTGAGCGGAAGCGGAAGCGACCTTGTCGAACAGGGCAGTTCCGGGGTGCTGTCCTGGACGCTCGCGGCGGCGACCCTCCAGTTCGCGTGCGGGACGGGCCGTCAGGTGATCGCGGCGCCCCGCACCACGTGCACGGCCACGTCGACGGCCGCCACGACGATCGAGGCGACGAACGGCGCTGTGTCCCGGTGGTGCCCGATGAGCGCACCGCTGACGGAGGTGAGCACGGCCGCCGTCAGGCCGAGAAGGCCTGCGGCACCGACCGGGCCCGGCCCTCCCAGCGCGAGCACGGCCGACGCCGCCACCAGCGGAACCGGCATCAGCAACCGCGCCCTTGCCGGGCCGAGCCGCTGCGGCCAGCCGCGCACGCCGGTGGCCAGGTCGGAGCCGATGCCCGGCAGCACATTGCCCCGATGCGCGCCCACACCGAGCAACGCGCCGGAGGTGATGACCCACCAGGCCGGCCACGAGCTCCCCGGCAGGCCCAGCGCGACCAACGCGGGCAGAGCGGCGAACCCCACTGCGTACGGCACCCAGGACAGCGCCGTCGCCTTCACCCCCACGTGGTACGCCCACGCGGCGGCAACGCCGGCCAGGCGGACGCTTCCGGCGCGCCGCAGGCCAGGGACAGCGGTGCCGAGCGCCAAGGCCACCCAGGCCGCCGCCCATACGGCCGTCACGCTCACCGAACCCGACACCACCGGCTCGCCGTACCGCCCGGCGGCGCGGTCGCGCCGGGCGTCGATGGCGTCGTTGCACCAGCCCACCGACAACTGACCCGCCAGCACCGCCGCCGCCACCAGCAGGCAGCAGCCGCTCACGTCCTGACCAGCCGTCGCGGCCAGCGCGGTGGTCATCAGGGTGACAGCCACCGCCGGAAGCGGATGACAGGCCATCATGGGTAGTGGAGGTCCCGGTCAAGGGGACTTCCGGGACGTGATCCGGCCGTGGTGTGCCACCGGCCGAGGAGCCTTTCGGAAGGGATGATCGGAGATGACGCTTCCCGTGCGGCGCGGGAAGACCGGTACGGTCTGGGCCCCGTTCCGCGAGTTCAACGACCTGTACCAGCAGATGGGCCAGCTGTGGCAGACGGCCGTTCCGGGCGGCGGTGGCCTGCTCGGTGAAGCGTGGGCACCGCTGGCCGACCTGGAGGAGACCCAAGACGCCTACCTCCTCGAGGTCGACCTGCCCGGGGTGAAGAAGGAGGACATCACCGTCGAGCTGAACGCCGGCGAGCTGGCCGTGCACGGCGAGATCAAGGAGAAGGAACGCACCGGCGTGCTGCGCACCCGCACCCGCCGCACCGGCCAGTTCGACTACCGGGTGACGCTGCCGCAGGACACCGACGAAGAGCACGTCACCGCCGAACTCGCCGACGGCGTGCTCACCGTCACCGTCCCCAAGGCCGAGAAGGCCAAGCCCCGGCGCATCGAGATCACCAGCTGACCCCTCCCGTGTACGCACCGGCGAGCCCGCCCATCGGGGGCGGGCTCCCCTTGTCGGGCCGGCCCCGGCTTTGAGGTCCAGCTTGTTCCCTTGCGTCAGCCGGACATGCGGGCCTCGGCGGCGGAGATGATCTCCTGGCATTGCCGGTGGCGCTGTTCGTACTCCCGCACCTGACGAGCCTCGTCCGAGGAAGCGAGTACAAGAAGACCTACGGCACGATGGCCGGTGTCATCGTCTTCATGGTCTGGCTGTGGATCACCGACCTGGCGATCCTGCTGGGTGTGGAGTTCGACGCGGGACCGTACGGCAGCGGGCCATCCGGAGGCCGAGCCGTACACGCAGCCGCGCGACACCCGGAAATGACGCGACACCCGGAAATGAGACGAGGAGGACCGGCGCCGCCTGGACGAGACTGACCGCGCCGCAGCGCCGCGTCGGCGTTGGCGCCGGGCATGGCCGGTGATCTACGGGACACCCGCAGGCTATGAGCTTGCTGGCAGGGATCCGTGAGACAGACCGGCGTCTGACCAAGCGGCTCGCTGCCAGTTCCTCACCCGGCCTTCACCGGACGCTGTCAGCGGTGGAGGAGACGGCGGAGGGGACCAAGCTGTGGTGCGGCGCGGCCGCCGTGATGGCCTGGCTGGGCGGCTGGCGCGGCCGCAAGGCCGCCGCCGCGGGCCTGGCCGCTGTCGCCGTGGCGCAGCTGGTCTCCAACGGCGTGTGCAAGCAGCTGGCCGACCGTCCCCGGCCCCCGAAGCAGTGGTTCCCGCACGACGAGGTCGAGGACCGTCCCGACTCCTCCTCCTTCCCCTCCGGGCACACCGCCGCCGCTGTCGCCTTCACCGCCGCCGTTGCCCCGGCGTGGCCACTGGCCGGCGCCGTGTGCACGGTGCCGGCCGCCATGGTGGCCATCGAACGCGTGCAAAGCGGCGCCCACTACCCCAGCGACGTCGCCGCCGGCGCCGCCATCGGCCTGGCCAGCGCCTGGCTCACCCGCCACGCCCCGCACCTGATCCTGCGCCACTGGCTCTAGCGGTTCTTTGCCGGCGCACTGCCGTGCGGTCTGCGGGTCATGCCCGGTCGGTGGCGTTGTCCCGCGGCTGCTGGGCGTGGCGTTCCGGCACATGGCCAGACGCAGGCTCGTGCGTCAGCATGCGCGCATGGCTGTGCTGTCCTGCCTGCTGAGGCAGCGTTACCAGTAGTGCCGTCGGCCGGCGACCGCGTGTCCCATGGAGCCCATGATCCACAGGATCGCGCCGATGACCGCGAGGATGATCCCGATCGTCCACAGGATCGATATGCCGGTGACGAAGCCGACTACCAGCAGGATGATGCCGAGGAGGAGCATGACCGCCTCCGGTGCGTAGTAGTGCTGCTTTCACTATGGACTGCGGCACCGTGCTGGGGAAGTGCCGGTGTCTACGTATTCCAGGACCGGATCGTGGCGGCTGCAGGTGGCTGCGGGCTCTGCCGTTTCAGCACCTGGGCTGGGGATGGCGAAGACCGCCGCTGTCGCGATCCGGACGGTCATCGCCGATGTGATCCGGGTGATCGATGCAAAGCCGAGCCATGAGAGCTGTGTGCCTGTGCGCGAGAGGGAAACCCGAAGTGGTGACAGGACGGGCCGCCTCAGGAATCGCGGGCGGCATGACTGTCTTGATCCGGCAGAGATGGGACTGCCTCCTGATCCCCGTGGCCACCAGCCCGGCTGCGGGGATCGTTCCTGAGGCTTGGCGACTCCCCACGCGTTCGGCTGGGCTGCTGCGGCTCCGAACGCTTCAGCGGTGCCGCCCTCGGCCTGCTGGGACGCGGGGGTGTCGACGAAGCTGTAGGGCGGCAGCGGGCCGTTGACACCAGCTCGAGATGCGGGTGCTCCTGGCGGAATTCCTCGACCGGGCCAGGAATTGCTCCGCTGAAGCGCGGTCCAGGAAGGAGAGGTTGGCCAGCCGGCCGGTGCTCTGCGGCCCGGAGCTGACTGCCTCGGCCCTCGGCTCCAGCGCCTGCTGAAGCAGCTCCGCGTCGGCCGCCTCGCGGACCTGGTGGTCCGGCCCGGGAGTGAGAGCAGTTTCCGGAACGCACTTGTCGCTTCGCTATTCAACATGCTTGTTCCTGTTTCACACCCTTTGGGGTGGTGAGCCGGGCATGGAGAGCCGAATGCGAGAAGAGAGAGGGTGAATCGAAACCGAAGGCGTCGGCGAAGACCGGCGTGACAGGTAGCCGAGCCTTCGCCTGCGCGCTGCCGCTCGGCGGACTTTCAAAAGGGGTCCAGCCACCTACCGGACACCCAGCCCCGCGACTCGAGACGCTGCCCGCAGACAGCGGACTTCAGGCGGCCGGGACGGCGCGGGCAATCGACACAGGAACAGAAACAGGAACAGAAAAGGAGTCGGCTTCATGACACAGGTCGAGCAGCCCCTGACAGACGCCGCCATCAAAGTTCGCCAAGTCAACCACTACCAGTTCAGCTGGGTGGCTGGAGAACCCGGCCAGCGCGGCACCTTCACGCTGCAGCTGGTCCTGGACGAAGGCGCCGGGGAAGAAGTCCTCACGGTCGACGCTGACGACGCCGACGTCCTGAAGGATCTGCTGGAGCACAATCAGACAGTCCAATACGACGTCCCACGCCACACCCTGATGTTCGGCGTGACGCCCGCCGGCAGCTGACACCCAGCAGCCCACCGCACACGCCACGACGACAGATCGGCGCGGCTGGGCCTGATGCACGGAATCGACCGCATCGGGACCGGCCGCGGGGTAACCGCGGGCGGCTTGCCACGCCCCGGAGGTGATCGTCGTGTCGACCATGCAGTCACCCCCTGCCTGCTCCGACGGCAGTACACACAGTACCGGCACCGAGCCGGTGAGCGAACTGGTGCAGGGGGCGTCGCAGCAGCTGACGGAGCTGCTGCGCAGCGAGCTGAGGCTGGCGCAGGCGGAGATGAAGGGCAAGGGCTACGGCAAAGGCGGCGGACTGTTCGGCGACGCCGGGGTAGTTGGCTTCCTGATGCTGCAGGCGCTGGTGGCCACCGCGATCGCCGTGCTGGCGGTGCCGCTGCCGGTATGGCCGCCGCCTTGATCGTCACCGCGGTGCTGGGTGTGATCGCCGCGGTGATGGCCCTGAGCGGGAAGAAGCAGGTCGACCAGGCCGCACCGCCCACGCCCGAGCAGACGATCGGCAGCGTCAAGGCCGACGTGGCCGAGATCAGGAGAGTGCACAGCGATGACCCAGCCGCCCCACGACGAGCCCACCGCTTCCAGCCCTGAGGAGCTGCGCGAGCAGGTCGAGCAGACCCGCGAAGAGCTCGGGCAGACGGTCGAGGCGCTGGCGGCCAAGACCGACGTCAAGGCCCGCGCCCAGGAGAAGGCCGCCGAGGTCAGGCGGCAGGCCGCCGTCAAGGCCGGGGAGCTGAAGGCCAAGGCCGCCGAGACCACATCCCGGGTGCCGGACAAGCTTCCCGATCCGGTGAAGGACAAGGCCGCTCAGGCCGCCGGGCAGGCCCGGACCAAGGCCGCCCAGGCCGGTCACCTGCTCCAGGAGAAGGCACCCGAACCGGTCCGTCAAAGGGCAGCCCAGGGGGCACAGGCAGCGCGGGACAACCGCACCCTGCTGCTCGCGGCGGCCGCGGGCGCCGCCCTGGTGTGGCTGGCATGCCGCCGCAGGAAGGGGTGAGCGGATGAAACCTTCGAAGATCGCCTACAAGCCGGTCGGTCTCGCCCTGGGAGCCGTCAGCGGCATGCTCGCCGGTGGCCTGTTCAAGCAGGCGTGGAAGATGCTCGGCCACGACGAGGACGCACCGGACGCCACCGACGAGGAGCGCGCCTGGACAGAGGGGCTGCTCGCCGCCACCCTGCAGGGCGCGATCTTCGCCGGGGTCAAGGCCGCCGTCGACCGAGCCGGTGCCGCCGCAACACGGCGCATGACCGGCACCTGGCCCGGCTGACTTCAGATGCGAAATGGGGGGTGCCGCTGTGACGTGGATACCGGCACCCCTGCTCGTAGGTCTTCCCCGCGTGGAAAGGTCGCACGGCCGTGTCCGCTTCTCACGCCATACCCGCCCTGACCGCCGCGGCAGCCATCGGCATCATCCTCGCCACCCGGTGGGCCGCCACCCACCAGTCACGGCACCGCCATGGCGCCAGCGCCGCCCGCCCCCCGTGGCGCCGCACCGCAACCGCACCCGACCCTGCAACCGACACGACCCCACCACCCGCACCGGACGAGGCCGCATGCTCAGCCGTGCAGGACGCCGAGGAACATGTACACCGCTGCTGGCAGCAACTCCAGGCCCACATCGACCGGCATGACTGACGAGATGCGTCAGGCCATGGACACGGCCCAGCGGGGAAAGCAGTAGGACGTGCGCCCCCGCCAACATCCGAGCCAGTGCGGAAGGCCGGCGCGCCAGCGGAGCCCGGATGACAGGCCGGAGTCGAGTGGACGCTGCTGTGGATCGAGAACACCGCCAGCCAGCTGACCGACGGCAGGTCGTAGCAGGCAGGACAGCATCGGCGTGCCTGGTGGAAGGGATCCGGTGTGGCGTGGACGCTGCCGGAACCGACGCTGAGCACTCCCCTACCCAGGCCTGATCTGCGGCCGGGCTGGGCGGGCGAGCCGAAATGGGACGGGTTCTGGGCGGTCCTGGCCCTGGGATCACCCGGCTCGATCACATACCCGACCCGAAGATCGTCACCACGCGGTTTCAGCGTGGTCACCCTCAACTCCTTCAGCACCCCCGGCCGCCAGCCGGGCCGCCTACAGGGGCCGGCGCCCAGCGGGCGCACCGCCCGGGTCGTCCATGAGGGCGATGCGGGCGGTGATGCGTTTACCGACCGGCTCGCGCTGCGCTCCGAAGCCCTGGGCGACGGCCATGACGATCTCCAGGCCGTGCTGCCCCACCCGCCCAGCGTCTGCCGCCCTCGCCACCGGCAGCGCCGGGTCGGAGTCCCACACCACCACCTCGACCAGTTGCCGACGATGCGCAGGTCCATCAGCACCGGGCCCGGCGCGTACTTGCGGGCGTTGGTGACCAGCTCGCTGACCACCAACTGCGTAACGTCCATGGCGCGCTGCGAGACCGGCAGCCCGTGCTCGGCCTGCACGCGAGTGAGGAAGTCCGCAGCCACGTGGCGGGCGTGGGCAATGCACGTGTCGTCCCCGTCCAGGGCCGCGGTCGTCTCGAAGGTCTGCGCCTGCGGCGCCGTGCCGCCCTCACCCACGGGCACCGATTCCACGCCGACCGCCTCCACTCCCCCGTTCACACCCCGCGCATACCCGCGTCTGCCCGGTACAGGCCCGGCGTCCCTCTGCCGGCTCCCCGGCCCAAGGGCATGACCCGTAGTGTGCAGGGGCAGCACTTCGGGCGAGCGTCTTGATGTGCCAGTATCACCGACATGGCAGAGGGACACATGGCGGATACCGAACGAGCCGAGCAGACACCCCGGCCAGCCGGGCTGTCGGTCGTGTCCACCACCACCGACGGCATCCGCGTGCTGACCCTGGCCGGAGAGATCGACCACCACACCGGAGAGCAGCTCAGCACGGCCCTGGACGTCTCCGACACCGCCCGGCCCCGCATCGTGATCGACCTGCGGCAGGTCACCTTCATGGACTCCAGCGGCATCAACATCCTCATCGCCGCCCACCAGGCCGTCACCGCAGCAGGCGGCTGGCTACGCCTGGCCGGCCCCACCGGCTCCGTGATGCGCATACTGCAGCTCGTCGGAGTCGATGCCCTCATCGACTGCCGCCCCACCCTGCGTGAGGCACTCACCCCCTGACGAGGACCGCTCCGATCTCCCGGGTGCGGCGGGCGCCGAGGCGCGCCAGCTCGAGGACGCGTCATACACACTGGTGCCACCTGCACCCGCCAGCTGGACACAGCGCTGTACGTGTCCCGCCAGCGGCTGGCCCGACGCGATGCGACGCGAGCAGCCTCTCCGTCGATGAGCATGCCCGGGCCCCCGGACGACTTCCGACCCCGACCGCCCACCATCGGCGGCCCAGCGCGGCGGCGCCGACGCGCAACGCCCGGCAACACATGGCGAAAGGGAAGGCCTGTGCGTACAGCGCCAGGACCGGGGGGGTGCCTGCGGCGTGGGGGCGCAGCGACATTGTCCGCCCTCGACGCGGACGAATGGGCACGGGCCCAGGCCATGCCCTCCGAGGAAGAGATCCGGCGCGTCCGCCGGCTCATCGAACGCGTCCAGACCGACCTCGACGACCTCGCCCCCGAGGACCCCGCCTGATCGAGCAGGCTGTCACCCTCGTCCGCCGCAGCCGCACCGTCATGCTCGGCATGCCCCGCGTCCGCCAGCCCCTTCCCGACGTCCGCCCCACAAGGACCCCGACCTCCTCGAAGAACCACGGTCGTATGCCGGCACCGACCGGCGACGACGCAGGCGTCCAAGACGCCATCGCGGCCGCCGTGCGCGACCGAACGCCGCTGACCGTCTCGGTCATCGCCCGCACGGCGCGGATGGACCACACTTCCCGGAACTCCAGCGGACGATCTCGCGCCTGGAACAGCAAACAGTCGATCTGACCGGGTCTTTGGAGGAGCGCGAGGCCGAACTGGAGGCTGCCCGGGCGGCCAACCGCGAGCTGACCCGGGCCCTGGACCAGAAGGGAGCCGCGGACCGCTGGGGTCTGGCCGGCCCGGTCGTCCAGCTTCCGGTCGAGGTAGCCCTTGGCCGCGCAAGGCGCGCTCCAGCGGGCGCCTCCCGCTTCGACCGCTGTCCCTAGGAGACCGACGCGGCCGCGACCGATCGTGCGCAGCGCGAGCGGCAGCAATTACTTGGCTAGCCACCTGTTTGCTGTTACGTTGATTATGTGTCCAGCCACCTAAGTGGGTGGTGGCACGAGAGGAGTCGTCATGAAAGCCATCCTGTTCGACCGCTTCGGAGGCACGGAAGTGCTGCGCGAGGCGGACATCGAGGTCCCGCAGCCCGGCCCCGGGCAGATCCGCGTGCGTGTCAAGGCGGCCGGGCTGAACGCGCTGGACGGCAAGATCCGCTCCGGGGCGCTGGAGGCCCTGTTCCCGACGTCGTTCCCCTCCGTCCCCGGTGGCGAGCTCGCCGGCGTGGTGGACGCCCTGGGTGAGGGCGTGCGGGACGTGCAGGTGGGTGACGAGGTGCTGGGCTGGTCGGACACCGGCTCGTACGCCGAGTACGCGCTGGCCACCACCGTGGCCCCCAAGCCCGCCGGCCTCGACTGGAGCCACGCGGTCGCGCTGCCGGTGGCGGGCGAGACGGCCGAGCGGGTCCTGAACCTGCTCGGCGTCACCGCCGGGGAGACCGTGCTGATGCACGGCGCGGCCGGAGCGGTCGGAACCCTGGCGGTCCAGCTCGCCACGGCCCGCGGGGCGCGTGTCATCGGCACCGCCGGCCCCGCCAACCAGGAGTACCTCGCCTCGCTCGGCGCCACCGCGACCGTTTACGGCGAGGGCCTGGTCGAGCGGGTCCTGGCGCTCGCCCCTGACGGCGTGGACGCGGTGTTCGACCTGGCCGGGAAGGGAGCCCTTGAGGACTCGATCGCCCTGCGGGGCGGCACCGAGCGCATCGTCACCATCGCCGACTTCCGCGCGCACCAGCTCGGCATCACCTTCGCCAACGGTCCCCAGGAACGCTCGGCCGCCCACCTGGCCGCCCTGGCGCAGGATGCCGTGACCGGCAAGGTCGTCACCACCGTCACCGCCTACCCGCTCGCCCAGGCCGCCACGGCCCAGCAGGTCAGCGACGCCGGGCATGTCCGGGGCAAGCTCGTCCTCACCCTCGACTGATCACGCCCGCCTCTCTTCCGCCACGCCCCCGCTTTCCCGATGACCACCTGTGTTGATCACCGCACCGAAGGACCATTCATGCTGAATTCCCTGTGGACACCGACCACCGTCGGTGGCATCTCCCTGCCGCACCGCCTGGTCATGGCCCCCATGACCCGTGACCGCTCCACACCCGAAGGCGTACCGACCGAGCTGAACGCCGAGTACTACGCCCAGAGGGCCTCGCACGCGCTCATCATCACCGAGGGAACCCAGCCCTCCGCCGACGGCCAGGGCTACCTCCTCACCCCCGGCATCCACAATGAGGAGCAGATCGCCGGGTGGCGCAAGGTCACCGACGCCGTGCACGCGGCCGACGGCCGGATCGTCATCCAGCTGATGCACACCGGACGCATCGCCCACCCCGACAACACCCCCCACGGGCGACAGCCGGTCGCCCCTTCGGCGATCCGGCCGCAGGGCACGATGTTCACCGCGTCCGGGCCCCAGGAGATGCCGACACCCCGTGCTCTGTCGACGCAGGAGGTCGCGGCGACCGTCGACGACTTCCGCCGCGCCGCAGCGGCTGCCGTCGCGGCAGGCGCCGACGGCGTGGAGATCCACGCCGCCAACGGCTACCTGGTGCACCAGTTCCTGTCCGACAACACCAACCAGCGCACCGACCGCTACGGCGGCTCCCTCGACAACCGCATCCGCTTCGCCGTCGAGGTGGCCACTGCCGTGGCCGACGAGATCGGCGCCGACCGCACCGGCCTGCGCATCTCCCCCGGCAACCCCTACAACGACATCGCCGAGTCCGACACCGCCGCGCTGTATCCGGCGCTCGTGCGCGCCCTCAGCCCGCTCGGCCTCGCCTACCTCCACATCCTCCACGCGGGCGACGAGGAGCTGCTGGGCACCCTGCGCGCGCTGTGGCCGACCACGCTGATCCTCAACCGGGCCGGCACCGACCTGCCCACCCGCGCCAAGGACATCGACAACGGCACGGCCGACCTCGTCTCCGTCGGCGCCCTCGCGCTCGCCAACCCGGACCTGGTCGAGCGGCTACGCTCTGACGCGCCGCTGAACACCCCCGACCCGGCGACCTTCTACGGCGGCGGAGTTGCCGGCTACACCGACTACCCCACCTACACCGTCTGAGGAACCGCATCATGCCCGCCCCCACACCCCGCATCCCCAGCACGGCCAGCGAGGGGCCGATGAGCTACGCGATCTTCCAGCTCGCCCGCGCTCACCGGGCCCGCGCCGCCGCCATGCTCCGCGAGATGGACCTGCATCCCGGACAGGAACTGCTGCTGATGCAACTCCTGGACCGGGACGGCCAGACCCAGTCCGAGCTGCTCGAAAGCGTGGGCCTGGACCACTCCACCGTCTCCAAGTCCCTGCGCCGCATGCAGGACGCCGGCCTGCTCATCCGCGAGCCGGCCGAACACGACCGGCGTGTCATGGTCGTCCACCTCACCGACAAGGGCCGTGCCATGCGCGAGCCCCTGGCCGCCATGTGGCGGGCCCTGGAGGAGACCTCCGCGCGGGACCTGTCGGCGCAGCAGGCAGAGTCCTTCGTCCGCACCGCCTACGCCATCGCCGACGCGATCAACAGCCGCGCTCTTCCGCGGGAAGAGTCCGAGTAACTCCCCTCGGCTTGCACCCCGGTTCCGGCCTGGAGTGCGAAGCGTTTCCGGCGTTCCTTGCGAAGTGGACAGTGCTGCAGCGCACTCGGCTCACGAAGGCCCGTGCTGAACGGAGCCAGGCTGCCCGACTGTCGGAAGAAGCCCGGTGAGCCGGGCCGGCGGATGTGGCGGCACCCCCGCTCACCCCCGTACGTCAGGGAGAACGGGGGTGAGCGGGGCCTCAGCGTCAGGGGCAAGCGCGAGCTGTCCCGGTGGAAGCAGGACGGAACTCATCCGGGGGAAAGCACCCCCCGCGGGGTCAGCGAGCCTTCCCCGTCGCCGGCCGGCCGCACATCGAGGACGGACGCATCAGCCGCGTCCGGGTCGCCTTCGACCTCGGCAAGCTCCTGCAGGCCGGCGGTGACCCGCGCCGCGGATCCGCCCGCCACAGGCCCGCCCTGAGCGACCCGGGCCGACGGCGCCCACGTCCGCGGCCACCACTGCCCCGCCCACCTAATCCCCCACTACTGACCTGATGGAAAGTGAGACGCCCATGACCACCACCCTCCCCGTCCTCGTCGTCGGCGCGACCGGGTCCCTCGGGGGCAAGGTCGTCGACGAACTGCTCAAGCGCGGTAAGAACGTCCGCGCCCTGGTCCGGCCGACCACCGACGCGAGCAGGCTCGAAAGCCGGGGTGTCGAGATCGCCCGCGGCGACATGCTCGACCTCGACTCGCTCGTCGCCGCCATGAACGGCGCCGATGCCGTCATCACCACCGCTGCCGGCTACACCCGCGGCGGCAAGAATGCGCACGACATCGACACCGTCGGCAACGCCAACCTCGCCGAGGCCGCCCACCGCACCGGCATCCGGAGGTTCGTCCTGACCAGCATCCTCACCAGCGACCAGACGCCCCATGTCCCGCACTTCTGGCACAAGAAAGTCGCCGAGGACAAGCTCGAACAGCTCGGCGTCCCGTTCGTCGCACTGCGCCCGGGGGCGTTCCTCGACCAGATCGCGAGCGCGGCGGGCGACCCGATCGACAAGGGCCGCCTGATGTGGATCGGCAAGACCACCGTCCCGCTGACCTTCGTCCATACCTCCGATCTCGCGACGTACCTGGCGGCCGCCGTCGACGCCGAGGCCCACGACGGTGAGCGCATCGACATCGGCTGGGACCGTCCGGTCAGCATGCGCGAGGTGGCCGACCTGATGGGCGACCGGGCCGGAAAGAAAATCAAGGTGTGGGCCGTCCCTTCCGCCGTCGCCCGCGCCGCAGGAGCCGTCGCCGGCCGCTTCATGCCCCTGGTCAAGGACATGGCCGCGATGTTCAGCTGGTTCGACAGCGGCCGCTACGTCGCCGACCCCCGCCGCCAGCAGCAGCTGTTCGGCCCCGTCCCCACGGCCGAGGACGCCCTCGGCCGCTACACCGACGGGCTGGGCACGGCGCAGCACCGGTGAGGGGCCCGCATCCCGGTCCCGCCGCCCGGCGAGGGCCAAACGATGAGTGCAGGACCTGTCAACGGAACCGCGCTGAGCTGCGTGAAGCCCTCTCGGCTGGCCACGCGCCACAGTCGCTCCCCCAGAGAACAGCAGCACGATGACGGGCAGCGTCATCAGGATGAGCGCGCGGTCATGGCGCAGCCGGATCCGGAACGGGACCTTGCCGCCCCTGCTCGTCCTGCGCGGCGCCCGCACTTTCGTCCCCGCAGTGGCGGCCCTACCAGTGGAGGAAACCACCCGATGTAGTTCGCCGACGGCTACTGGCGCCAAACTCCCCCGCGCCGCCCGGCGTCACGACGGCCCTCCACGGCGAAGGCCCTCGCCGCGGACGGCGACAAGAACGCACACCGAGGCGCTCGACGGATGTGCCCGCCGCACGAGGCGCTGCCCGCCCGTGGTCGCCGGGACTCACGGCGGCCACGGGCATCGCTGCCACGCTCGGCAGGCCCACCTGTCAGTTCGGTGCACTCCCTGTGACGGCACAGGGGGCGCCGTTGAGGGTGTAGGAGCTCGGCGGCGCGGTGTTCCCTGTGTGGTCGGCCTGGAAGCCGATGTCCACGGACGCGCCGGGTGCGATGGTGGCGTTGTGGGAGATGTTCCTTGCCGTCACCCGGCCGGAGGCGGGCGAGTACTGCGCGTTCCAGCCGGAGGTGATGGTCTGCCCGCCGGGCAGGGTGAACTCCAAGGACCAGCCGTGGCTCGCGGTGGTGCCAGTGTTGGTGAGGGTGATGTTCGAGGTCAGGCCGCTGTTCCAGGCGTTGACGGTGTCGGTGACTTGGCAGCCGGCGGTCCCCGGTGGCGGGTTGGAGGTCTGGAACTGCGTGAAGAACTTCCACACCTCTCCCGGCACCCAGCTGCGGGAGCCGCTTTCACCGGCGGCCCCGTCCTGCGGGGCGGCGATGTGTCCTTCGTCGAACGCGGCCCAGGCGACCGGATACCCGGCCGAGCACCCCGAGTAGGTGGTGACTCGGTGCGTCAGGCTGCCCTGCGCCGGCTCGGGCGGGTTCTGCGGGGTGCAGCCGTTGTTCCTGACGAACCTGTCCGCATCGCCCGTCCGCCGGAGATGCCGAGCACGCTGTCCCTGAGGCCGTGCACCCCCAGGTAGGCGATGGGCTGAGTGCCGCCGCCGCATCCGCTGAGCTGTCCGCCGCCCAGGACCGCGACCGCGCGGAAGACTGTCGCCCGGGAGCATGCGAGCGCGTAGGACATGGCGCCGCCGTAGCTGAATCCCAGGGCGAAACGCTGTGCCGTGTCGACGCACAGATCCGCCTCGATCCGCCTGATCATGTCGTCGACGAAGGTGACGTCCTCCCCACCGGCGTTTGCCCAGCCGTTGTTGAGGCCTTGGGGTGCGACGAAGACGGTGCTGTTGCCGGCCAGTCGCTGGAGCCCGTAGTAGGCCCAGGTGCCCGTTTCCACGGTGCGGCCCGTGGCGACGTCGGTGGAGGTGCCGCCCAGCCAGTGGAACCCGAAGACCAGCCGGTGGGCACGGTTGCGGTCGTAGCCGTCCGGGATCCGCAGGATGAAGCTCCGGTTCTTTCCGCTGCTCCGGATCGTGTGCGTACCGCTCGTCAGAGTGGGGGCCTTGCCGCATCCGGGGCTCACGGCAGAGGTGCCGACGGTTGCGGCAGCCGTGCCGGAGACCGTGAGCGGCGTGTTCGCGCGGTGGTCACTGCCCAGCGCCGTGCCACTCAGGGTCAGGACGAGCAGCACCGCGAACACAGAGGGCCGTAAGTGGAATTTCGAGCTTTTCGTCATGCCTCCCCTTTTTCTGTTGGAACATCGCCTTGGCCGGCCGGAGCGGGGTGTCACGCGCGGGTCCACGTCTGGTTGGCCTGGCCGTTACAGGTCCACAGGACCAGCGGCGTTCCGTTGGCGGTGCCGGCCCGGTCGGCGTCGAGGCACAGCCCGGCGTGGACGTTGCGGATCGACCCGTCGGAGCCGAGGTTCCACTTCTGGTTGTTCTGGCCGTTGCAGGGCCACGTGATGACACGGGTGCCGTTGGTGGTGCCCTGGTTGGAGGCGTCCAGGCACTTGTCGCCGAAGACGCGGATCTCACCGCCGGCCCACGTGGTCCACAGCTGGTTGGCGGCCGTGTGGCAGTCCCAGATCAATACCGTCGCCCCGGCAGCGGTGGAGGCGTTGTCCACGTCCAGGCAGCGGCCGGACGCGCTGCCGCGCCATCGCGAGGTGGTGGCGGCCAGCGGGCTGCCCCCGCTCACCCGGAACACGGCCACGCCGTGCGCGGGGACGCTCGCCGAGATCTGCCCGGACGTGCTCGACGTGCCGCCGGTCCACAGGTCCGTGAGGGTGAACGGCCCCCCGGACAGGCCGACTTGCGCGGCCGTGGTGGTGACCGTCGCCGTACCGCCTCCCCGGTTGAACAGGCCCACCGCGACCGAGCCGTCGGACAGGGTCTTGGCGAACACCTCGGTGCTGCCGTCGTCGCGTACCCTGCGCCCGCCCGCTCCCAGCGGGTCCTGGTTCACCGCCAGCAGACGCGGGTTGCGCAGGATCGCGCTCACGTCGGCGGACATGGTGCGGATGTCGTTGCCGGCCATGAGCGGGGCACCCAGCAGCGCCCACAGCGCGAAGTGGGAACGGGACTCGGTCAGTGACAGGCCGGGACGGCCCACGACCAGCATGTCGGGGTCGTTCCAGTGCCCCGGGCCCGACTGCGCCGCCAGCGGGGCGGTGACGTCCAGGACGTTGCCGACGCCCATCGGATAGCTGTTGGTGTTGCCGTTCTGCCAGATGTCGAGCAGGTCCTCGGTCGTCCGCCACAGGTCGGCGACCTCGCCCCAGTTGTACGTGGCACCCGTGGGGGCGTGCAGGCTGTTGGGGTTGATGCTGTAGACGATCGGCCGTCCGGTGGCGCGCAGGGCGTCGCGCATCAGCGTGAACCGCGCGACCTGCTCGTCGCGGGTGCCGCTGGGGGAACACCAGTCGTACTTGAGGTAGTCGACGCCCCAGGAGGCGAACGTGGCGGCGTCCTGCGCCTCGTGTCCCTTGCTGCCCGTGGAGCCCGGGTAGCTGCCCACGGCCTGCGCGCAGGTGCGCTCCCCCGGTGCCTGGTAGATGCCGAACTTCAGGCCTTTGCTGTGGATGTAGTCCCCGAGCGCCTTCATTCCGCTGGGGAACTTGGCCGGATTGGCCCGCAGGTTGCCCGCCGCGTCGCGCTGCGGGTCGAACCAGCAGTCGTCGACCACCACGTACCGGTAGCCGGCGTCCCGCATGCCCGAGGACACCATCGCGTCGGCGGCCTGGCGAACCTGAGCCTCGGTGATCCCGCACCCGAAGCTGTTCCAGCTGTTCCACCCCAACGGTGGGGTCAGCGCCGGGCTGCCCGGCGCGGCCGAGGCGGTGGAGTGAGCGGAGGCCGTGACGGTCGCGGTGACCGTCAGCGCGGCGGTTGCGAGGAGGTGGAGCAGTCGCCTGCCTGATCGTCTGGGCACCGGGGCTCCTTTACCGGAAGGGCTCCATGGATGGGAGCTCCCCGCGCGCATGTCAGGTTCATGACACTGCACGGGGTGCGCAATTTCGAACATCATTCGGAAAGTCGGGGCCGCCACGGATACTAGAGAGGCGTCCGAACATGTCAACACCCTCCGACTACCACACTCCAACACCCGCCCCCGATGACTGAACAAGACCGCACCGATCTGCGGCATCCAGGCAACCGACTTCCAGCAGCACGAACACCGCCGGGTTCCGAATGTTTCGATGAGTCTCACGAATAATGCGAGGGGTATTGACGCGGTTCACCCACCTCCTATCATCCTGGAAGCTCGACAAGCCGATCTGCGTTCGACATCTCGAACTCTAGGATCGGTCGGGTCAGTCAGCACCACGATCGAAGCAGGGCACTCCCGCGCAACGCACGCCGACAACAAGAACTCCGCATCCGCGAGGCCGGCGGCGTCGACGTGCACCACCGCAACGGCCGGGCCGCACAAGGAGAACGCCACCATGGATCTGTCATGCCCTCATCAGAACATGCCCCGTCGCCGCGTACTGGCGGCCGCCACCGGCCTGGCCGCCGGCGCCTTCTTGCCCCTGACCGGATCCTCCCGCGCCGCCGCCTCGGCCCCCGCCCAGGGGCCGGCCCTCGCGACCGCCGCGGAGTACATGAACCCGGTGATCTGGCAGGACTTCGCGGACATCGACGTCATCCGCGTCGGCGGCACCTACTACGCCTCGGCCTCGACGATGCACTACTCGCCGGGCGCACCCGTCCTGCGTTCGTACGACCTGGTGAACTGGGAGATCGCCGGACATTCGGTGCCGACCCTCGACTTCGGCGCCAAGTACGACCTGAACGGTGGCCGTGGCTACGTCCGGGGCATCTGGGCGTCGTCGCTGGCCCACCGGCCGAGCAACAGGACCTTCTACTGGCTCGGCCAGATCGACTTCGCCAGGACGTACATCTACACCGCCACCGCGGTCGAGGGACCATGGAGCAGGCTCACGACGATCAGCACGCCGTACTACGACGCGGGGCTGCTCGTCGACAGCGACGACACCCTGTACGTGGCGTACGGAAACACCACCATCAGCGTGGCCCAGCTCTCGCGCGACGGCCTCACCCAGGTCCGCACGCAACAGGTGTTCAGCACGCCATCGAGTGTCGGCACGCTGGAGGGGGCACGCTTCTACAAGATCAACGGGCAGTACTACATCTTCCTGACCCGCCCCGCGAACGGGCAGTACATCCTGAAGTCGTCGAGCGGCCCCTTCGGTCCGTACACGATGCGGCAGGTGCTCCTCGACCTGCGCGGGCCGATCCCCGGCGGTGGCGTCCCGCACCAGGGTGGGCTGGTGCAGACGCAGAGCGGCGCCTGGTACTACATGGCGTTCGTCGACGCGTACCCCGGCGGCCGGATGCCCGCCCTGGCACCCGTCACCTGGACCTCGGACGGCTGGCCCGTCGTGCAGCTCGTCAACGGCGCGTGGGGCACCTCGTATCCCAGCCCGGCCGTGCCCACTCCGCCCCGCCAGGTCACCCCCATGACCGGCGTCGACACCTTCGACGGCACGACCCTCAAACCGAGGTGGGAGTGGAACCACAACCCGGACACCACCAAGTGGTCGGTCGGCAACGGACTGACCCTGCGGACCGCGACCGTCACCAACGACCTGTACTGGGCCCGCAACACGCTCACCCACCGCATCCAGGGCCCCACCTCCACGGCCACGGTCGATCTCGACTTCTCGGCGATGCGGGACGGCGACCGGGCCGGGCTCGCGCTGCTGCGTGACTCCTCCGCCTGGATCGGGGTCACACGCGAGGGCGGCGCGACGCGGGTGGTGATGGTCAACGGGCTGACCATGGACGGCAACTGGAACACCACCGGCACCGGCACCGAGGTCGCGAGCGCCCCGGTCTCCGGAGGCCGCATCCGGCTGCGCGCGAGCGCGGACATCCGTCCCGGAGCGTCCCGGCCCGGCACCTTTTCCTACAGCACCGACGGCACCGCCTTCACCCGCCTCGGGCCCGCCTTCTCCATGGGCAACGACTGGCGGTTCTTCATGGGCTACCGATTCGCCCTCTTCAACCACGCCACGCAGGCGCTCGGCGGCGCGGTCCGCGTCACGCGGTTCGACCTGTCCACGCCCTGAACGACGGCATGGATCGCACCACCCAACCCCCCACCCGAGGAGAACCATGAACCCGCTGAAACGGCTCAGCCGTCGCCGAGCCTCCGTCTTAGGCCTGCTGGCCACGGCCGCGCTGATCACGCCCGGAACCGCGACCGGCGCACCCGACGGCGTCCAGGCCAGCACGCTCGGCGCCCAAGCGGCCCAGTCCGGACGGTACTTCGGAACCGCCGTGGCTGCCGGCAGGCTCGGCGACGGCACGTACACCACCATCCTGGACCGCGAGTTCAACTCGGTCACACCCGAGAACGAGATGAAGTGGGACGCGACCGAGCGGTCCCGCGGACAGTTCACCTTCGGCGCCGCCGACCAGATCGTCAACCGCGCGGCGGCCCGAGGTCAGCGCGTGCGCGGCCACACGCTGGTGTGGCACTCCCAACTTCCCGGCTGGGTCAGTTCCATCAGGGACGCGAACACACTGCGCAGCGTGATGAACAACCACATCACCACCGTGGCGAGCCGCTACAAGGGCCGGATCCACTCCTGGGACGTGGTCAACGAGGCCTTCGCCGACGGCGGCAGCGGCCAACTGCGCAGCTCGGTCTTCCGGGACGTGCTGGGCAACGGCTTCATCGAGCAGGCGTTCCGCACGGCTCGGTCGGCCGACCCGGCGGCCAAGCTCTGCTACAACGACTACAACATCGAGGACTGGAACGCCGCGAAGACCCAGGGTGTCTACCGCATGGTGCGCGACTTCAAGGCGCGCGGCGTGCCCATCGACTGCGTCGGCCTCCAGGCCCACTTCTCAGCCGGCGGCCCGCCCGCCAGCTTCCAGACGACGCTGTCGAGCTTCGCCGCCCTCGGGGTGGAGGTCCAGATCACCGAACTCGACATCGCGCAGGCGCCGCCGAATGCGTACGCCAACACGGTGCGGGCCTGTATGAACGTGGCGCGCTGCACCGGCATCACCGTGTGGGGCATCCGCGACAGCGACTCCTGGCGCAGTGGGGAGAACCCCCTGCTGTTCGACCGCAACGGCAACAAGAAACCGGCCTACCAGGCAACGCTGTCGGCGATGGGCGGCTCGGCCGCGACGCAGCAGGCTGACACCCGTTCGGCCCGGTCCGCCGCCGCGCTGCCCTCCCGCTTCTCCTGGAGCTCCAGCGGACCGCTGATCTCACCGAAGTCGGACGCCACCCACAACATCGCCGGGATCAAGGACCCGACGGTCGTCCACTACAACGGCAAGTACCACGTGTT
Organism: Streptomyces deserti; assembly: GCF_054782695.1. NCBI lineage: Bacteria > Bacillati > Actinomycetota > Actinomycetes > Kitasatosporales > Streptomycetaceae > Streptomyces > Streptomyces deserti. The sequence continues at coordinate 9,265 of NZ_BAAGRZ010000046.1, read as the reverse complement.
CGCCAGTACCGCGAGCTCCTCCGGGTACAACCTGGTGTACCTGAACTTCAGTGACTGGTCGCAGGCCGGCTCGGCCACGCACCACTACCTCGACCGCAGCGCTATCGGGAAGGGCTACCGGGCCGCGCCGCAGGTCTTCTACTACGCGCCGCAACGCCTGTGGTACCTCGTCTACCAGACCGGCAACGCCTCGTACTCCACCAACCCCGACATCAGCAACCCCAACGGGTGGAGCGCACCGCGCAACTTCTACTCGTCGATGCCGGACATCATCAGGCAGAACATCGGCAACGGCCACTGGGTCGACATGTGGGTGATCTGCGACAGCGCCAACTGCTACCTGTTCTCCTCCGACGACAACGGACACCTGTACCGCTCCCAGACGACCGTCGGCCAGTTCCCCAACGGCTTCACCAACACCGTCATCGCGGCCCAGGACTCCAACAGGTACGCCCTGTTCGAAGCGAGCAACGTGTACAAGGTGCAGGGCTCCAACCAGTATCTGCTCCTGGTCGAGGCCATCGGATCGGACGGCCGACGCTACTTCCGCTCCTGGACCTCAGGCAGCCTGGCCGGCTCCTGGACGCCGCTGGCCGCGTCCGAGAGCAACCCCTTCGCCAGGTCGAACAACGTCACCTTCCCCTCGGGAGCCTGGACCAGGGACATCAGCCACGGCGAGATGATCCGAGCCGGCTACGACCAGACACTGACCATCCCCGCCTGCCGGCTTCAGTACCTCTACCAAGGCATGAACCCCAGCGCGGGCGGCGACTACAACCTCCTCCCCTGGCGGCTGGGCTTGCTCACCCAGACCAACTCCACCTGCTGACAGCGTGGGCCCCGCCGCTCGTGCGGGGCCCACGCCCACATGGTCCGGTGCGCCGCTTCCACTTTCGAGGCCATCGAGGCGTGTTCTCGCCGTACGAAGCACGTTGCACCTCGGCCCTTGAAAACTCAACTACCTCGCAACACCATCCGAACACACCCCCAACGGCTTTCCAGTGCTGTTGGGATCGCTTCCAGTGGGAGCGCTCCCAAGATCAGGTCGCAACGTCCTCTCGCTCAGGTCGCACGCTCGGGACAGAGCGTGCGACGCACCCCTGCCAGGAAATCGAGGTTCAGTCATGCGCCGCAGACTCCGCGCCTCGGCCGCAGCGCTCTTGGCTCTGCCGCTGGCGCTCGCCGTCGCACCGTCCGCCCACGCCGCCGACCCGACCACCATGACCAGTGGGTTCTACGTGGACCCCGACTCCAGCGCGAAGAGGTGGGTCGCCGCCAACCCCGGCGACGGCCGAGCCGCCGCCATCAACGCCTCCATCGCCAACACCCCGATGGCCCGCTGGTTCGGCTCCTGGAGCGGCACCATCGGCACCGCCACGGGAGCGTACGTGGGAGCGGCGGACCACGTCGACAAATTACCCATCCTCGTCGCCTACAACATCTACAACCGCGACTACTGCGGCGGGCACTCCGCGGGCGGCGCCGCCTCGCCGTCCGCCTACAGGAGCTGGATCGCCCAGTTCGCCGGCGGGATCGCCAACCGCCCGGCCGTCGTCATCCTCGAACCGGACTCCCTCGGGGACTACGGCTGCATGACCCAGGCCCAGATCGACGAACGCGAGGGCATGCTCACCGGCGCCCTCGCCGAGTTCAACCGCCAAGCCCCCAACACCTGGGTGTACCTCGACGCCGGCAACCCGGGCTGGGCCAACCCGGCGACCATGGCCCGGCGACTCCACGAAGCCGGCCTCCGACAGGCCCACGGTTTCTCGCTCAACGTCTCCAACTACATCACCACCGCCGAGAACACCGCCTACGGCAACGCCGTCAACAGTGAACTGAGCGCCCGCTACGGCTACACCAAGCCGTTCGTCGTGGACACCAGCCGCAATGGCAACGGCTCCAACGGCCAGTGGTGCAACCCCTCAGGCCGCCGCATCGGCACCCCCACCCGGCTGGGCGGAGGCGCCGAGATGCTCTTGTGGATCAAGGTTCCGGGCGAGTCCGACGGCAACTGCGGCGTCGGAGGCGGCTCCTCGGCCGGGCAGTTCCTCCCCGAGGTCGCCTACAAGATGATCTACGGCTACTGATCCCGGCCTCCGTGGCCTGGTACGCCCTGCCCCCACGACCGGGCCACGGCGCCGTCCACCACACCCCGGCCCAACGGCTTCGGGACACGCAGATGGTGATGTCGGACACCGTTACCTCCTGCTTCAGGAGGCCACCGTGAAGTGGTTCAACAGCGATGGGTGCCGGCCTTCCCCGAACAGGGAGCGCAGCTGAGCCTCGGTCACCTCCTGGCCGACCGCGAGACCGAGGCCTTCTTCAGCGGCCAGGGGGGAGCAAGAGCCGAACCTGCTTCCCGGGTGCCGTTCCGGGGAGAAGCCGTCCCGGCTGGCCAGCGAGTGGCAACGCTCTCCGGCGGTCGGCCCCTCACACCACCTGCACCACACACCAGTGCGTGCGGCCGGGCAGAGGAGCGATAGGTGAAGTGTGGCCGGTAGCAGACGTTCTTCGGTTGGGGCAGCACAGCCGCCCCCACGAAGGCGTGCATGATCGCGGGTCAGGAATAGTCGCCGCGTTGGGCCCGGCGCAGGATGTCGCGTTCCCGGCCGGTCTGGGTATCGAGTGAATCCTCGTGGTCGATGACGATCGTGTCGTCGGCCTGTCGAGCCCGCACCTGGGCACCGTAGGCGTCTGTCGCCTTCACCAGGAGAGCGTCCTTGTGAGCGGCGGGCCAGCTCTGGATCAGATACGACTCCACAACTTCGTCCACTGTCGTGTGGTCGACGGCCCTGTCCCTGCCCCGCGCGTGGACGCGCAGCCGGTAGGAGCCCGGGCCTTGGGACGCCAGCGAGGGCAGATCCGCGGGATCGTCCATGAAGGACGTCACCAGCACTTCCCCGGAAGGGGAGTGGCATGAGATCTCAGCGATCTCTTCCCAGCCTTGGGCAGGGTCGGGCCGGTGGGAGTACGGCTCGACCGTGACTTGGACGTCGCCGGTGTGGATCCCGGTGGTCACCTCGATGGCTCCGCCATCGGCGGACACCAGGCCGGTGCGGCTTGCGTCCAGGTCGTCGGCCACAGGCCCTTGCGGGTCCGAGATCTGGAAGAGGTGGTACTCAGCGTGCACCAGGGCTGTGCCTGTACGGGCTGGATCATTCACGGTGGCCTCGTCTGGTCTTTTGGCATTCACCATGCGTCGGCTGAACTTGCCGCCGCCGTGCCTGGCACCCTGAAAACGGTCACCTCGTCGAACGCCCCGAGGTCGTGGCGGCTCAGCCGACCAGGAAGGTGGCACCGGGTGCGGCGTAGTCGATGGGACCGTCGAACCGCGTCGAGGCACGCGCTGCTGCCTGCTGCGGGGTGAGGAAACGCCCGACGTGCGTGACGATCAACCGTCCCGCCTGGGCCGCACGGGCGGTGTCACCGGTGTCCTCCGGTGTGTGGTGGACCTGTTCCCCCGCACTCGGGGCCTGGGCGCTCTCGGCCTCGCACAGCAGCACATCGCACCCCTTGGCCAGACCAGTCAGGCCAGGGCAGGGGGCCGTGTCCCCGGAGTACACCAGCGACCGGCCCGTGGCCTCGACGCGCAGGGCGAAAGCGGGGATGCCGTGCGCCACCGCTCGGCTGGTCAGCGTGAGCGCGCCGACCCGCACCTGATGTCCGTCGTGCAGTTCCTCGACGGCGAAGGCGGATTCGATCGGGCTGCGGGTGTCGGTGTTGGTGAGGAAGTGGGCCAGCCGGTCGGCGATGCCCGGCGGGCCGTACAGGGGGATCGGAGCCGCGAGCTGGATGTCGGCGTAGAGCGCGCCGTAGTAGGCGGTGAGGAGGTCTGCGCTGTGATCGGCGTGCAGATGCGAGATCCAGATCGCGTCCAACTCGTCCAGCCGGACGTGTCGTTGCAGCTGAGCCAGCGTCCCGCTGCCCGCATCCACCCACAGCCGGGTGCCCCCGCCGGACACCAGGTAGCCGGAACAAGGGTTGTCCACACTCGGGTATGGGGTAGCAGAACCCAGAACCGTAAGACGGAGAAGCTCGCTGGTCATCCGCGAAGTCTAGAACTCTTGATCCACAGGTACTGACTATTTCTCGACCGCGAGGCGTACCCCACGCGGACGACACCACCACACGTGTCCGCCGTGTCTGTTCCTCCGCCTCGTAGGAGAGCCCCGCTGGCTCGGGACCCACACTCCCCCATACTCTCCCGCCCTCTGAACCGCTCACCCGCCGAACCGCTCACGGTGGTCGACGAGTTGGTGGCCGCCGCCGAGACGGGACTCGTCGCCACCGCGGGGCCGCGGTTCTTCGGGTTCGTGGTCGGCGGGGCGCTGCTGGGCGCTGTGCGAGGCGGCGTCCAGGAGCAGCGGCAGCGTCCGGGTGAGCTGAGCGTAGGAGCCCGCCGCGAACAGTTGGCGGCTCGCGGCGACGTCGTCGGCTGACAGGCGCAGCGCTGGGGCGGCCCACCCTGCCTCCGGCCGTACGAGGGACGCTGCCGGCAGGGTAACTCCCGCCGCACGTACGCTTCGTCGCTCCACGGCCCTGCTCCCCTCCGGCCGGGGGTGTGGGGACAAGGCGCACGACGCGTTGCGTGCGTCCTGTCCGGCCTCCCAACGGCCATGGGTGGCAGGCCGATGCGCACCCCAGCCGGACGGGTGGTGTCAGTGGGGCCCATGAGAATGGTGTGATGACTCACGCCATACCCGTGCCGCTGCCATCCGCTCTCGTCGATCACCATGCGGTCGATCTGGAACGCAAGTACACCGATGGCTGGGGCGTGAAGGTCGACGACGTCGCCACCGCGCCCTCCGGCGAGATCTATGCCCTCTACAGCGTCCACCGTCACACCTACGGCGTTGCGGACGACGAAGCCGACCCGGCGAAGGCGGACTTCGGCTACTCGGTGTTGACCCGGTATGCCCCCCGACGGCACCGTGCTCGCCACCGCGGTCTCCGGGCAGAGTGAGTACCTGCGCCAGGACACGACTCTCGGCGGTCCCACGACAGGGCTGGGCAAGGACCTGTGGTGGGCCAAGGGACTGTGCGTCCTGCCCGACGGGACACTCGCCGCAACCGGTCCCGGAGACCACACCCATCTGATCACCGCGGACCTCACTGCGGTGACAGCGCACCACGGCATGCCTCTCAGAAGCTACGACGACGGCCCGCGCGCCCCGTTCGCCAGCTGGATCAGCACGACCCCGGCCGGTCGCCTGCTGTGCACGACGGGCGAGTACGGGGTCTACAACTACGCCAACCTGCTCGACAACATCGTGTCGGTCACCGACCAGCCCCTCACCCCCGCATCGAAACCGACACTGCGGGCCCTGGCATCCATGGAGGCAGAACCGGTCAAGCACACCGAGGCCGACCTGAGGCCGGACGTCCTGTTCCAGGGCAAGCCGGTCGGCATGGACCACCGTCCTCGGCCCTCGCTGACCGAGCACCTCACCACACTCGAGCAGACCGCGCGGCAGTGGGACTGGCATGACGCCCGGCTCGGCCGGCCGGCGGTGGTGCGGGAGGACCTGTTCATCATCCCCGTCTACGGGCACATCCACCGGGGCGGCAGCCGCGGCCAGCGGTTCGCCTTCGTCCTGGTCAGCGACAAGGGAGAGATCGTCGGCCAGCTCGGCGGCATGCACCTGTACCGCGACAGCCCCTTCACCGGCTTCTGCTTCGAGATCGCCGCCGATCCCGTACGCGAGCGGATCTACCACCTCAACCGGTACGGGCTGTTCGCCTGGACGGCCACGGGAGTGCGAGCCCAACGACTGGACCTGGAAGACACGCGGTACAAGCTGCTCAAGCACTTCACGCTCATGGACTGCACCCCCGCGGGCGAGCTGATCCTCGTCCACCGCACGCAGCACCTGATGCTCCGCATCCCGTGCCCCGCTTCCCTCGGCGACCTCGGCCAGGTGGTGGAGGACACGCTGCGCTCCTACGCCAAAGAGCGCACCGCTCTGAAAAAGCAGTGGCAGCCGGTCAATTGGCACTGGGTCGACGACACGACTCCGGTGCACCGCCTCTGATCGCGTAACGTGGCCAGGCTCCCGCCATGGGCGCCGTCCTTGCTTTCGAAGGCGTCTACGGCGCCTCAGCGGAGCGGGCGCCCCGTCGTAAGACCGTCTCTGCCCTCGGCGGCCTGCGTGGCGGCCACCCTGGCGGCGACCAGGGGGAAAGGGCGAGAGCAGAACAACAGCGCGGTGAGCGGCAATTCAAGAGCGGCGCACGCCCTTGCACCGACAACGACGGGAGCCGAACCGCGGAGTGGGTTGGACCGCCTGCGGCTCCTCGGGCGTGCCCTCCGAGCGCGGGAAGAACTCGCACCACGAGCCGTCACGGCGTCCGCGAGACGACCGCCAGGCAACCGCCGCAGGACCGTCACCCTCGCCTGTCGGTGCCGGCTCACGGCGCGGAGGTTCTGACACGGCTAATCCGTAGTCAAGGGGGCGTCCTCACTGCCGTGCGTCAGCTCGATCGCGAGGGTGTAGAAGCGGGTGATCTGGGCGTCGTCGTCGTTGTCGTCGGTGACCAGGTACAGCGGCCGGCGGCCCTTGTGCTTGCCGCTCGTCAGGGGTGGGCCGAGGGTCATGCCCTCGGCGTTGTCGAGGAGCGGGTTGACCTGGGGCTGCTTCGCCCTGGCGCCGGAGGAGGGGCAGTTGCCGAGGTCGACGAGTTCCCGTTTGCGGACGAAGGCGGTGGCCGGCAGTCCCGCCAGGGACTTGGTCGAGGCGACGTCCGGGAGGCCGGCCAGGGACACCTCGTAGATGCGTACGGTGTTGCCCTGGCCGTCGGTGAAGCCGCGCTCCAGCGCCAGGAAGCGTTCGCCGTCGCCGACCGGCGTGAGCTCCGCGAGCCGCATGCCCGAGCCCGTCTCGTAGGCGATCTGGCGGTCGGGGACGTAACGGCCGCCCGGTGTGCCGGTGTAGCGGAGGATGCGGATGCGGTGGCGTCCCCGGTACGAGCCGTCGCGGCCGAGGGGGGCCTCCGGGCCGACGTACAGGTGCCGGCCGTCCGGGGACAGCGCCAGTGACTCGAAGATCTCGTTGGTCGTCGCGGTGCCGTCCGGAGGGGGCCGGAACATGTCCGGCACCTTCAGTTCGTCCAGCGGTCGGCCGGTCCCGAGGTCGAAGCGGGTGACCGACGGGGCGTGCTCCGAGGCCACCAGCGCCGTTTTCCCGCCCTTCTCCAGGGCGATGGCCTCCCCGTCGAAGCCCTCGGCGCCGTAGTCGTCGCCGTTGCCGCGCAGCAGCCGTGTCATCGCCGTGATCCGGGGCGCCGGCGACTGCCCCGGCTCGCCCAGCGAGAGGGAGTACAGCACCGGTGGGGAGTTGTCGGCCAGGGACAGCGCGGTGGAAGGGCCGGTGAGGGCCAGGGAGGAGAGGCCGTAGACGCCTTTGCCCCCGAACGTCGACTTGTCGAGGTGGTCGGAGAAGCCGAGGAGCGACGCCCGCGGGGAGCAGACGTCCGACACGGCGTCGTCGCCCTCGGGCCACCACAGCGGGGACGTCCCGGCCACCGCCGCCAGCGCGACGCCGACGGCGACTACGGCCGTGCAGCCCTTCCTGCGCCGGGGCGGCGGATTCTGTGCTGTGCGCACGGCCACGTTGTGCACGAAGGGGAGCCGGCCGATAGGGCCCCGGTCCTGCACCTGGGGAACGGGTCGGCGCTTGTCCCGCAGGGAGTCGCGCACCTGCTCGTAGATCATGTCGAGCGTCAGGTACGGCTCCTTCGCCTGGCCGTTCTCCGCCGGAACGCCGTCCCTGAGGACGGTCACGAGCTCCCCCGTGAACGCCGTGCACTCCTCGTCCCGGGGAGCCAGCGCCTTGACGTTCTCCGCGGAGGAGGTCAGCACGTAGCTGCCGCGCACGCCGGCCGCCGCCGACAGCGGCATCGCCGGGCCGGACATGTCGTCGATGGCGCGTCCGCTGTAGCAGCAGTCCAGGACGACGACCCGGCGCCGGGCCTTGGTGTTCTCCAGCAGCGCCTCGCGCAGCCACTCGTACGGCACCGCCGTGTGCCGCTTGGTCGGCCTGGACCCGACGAGCGTGAGGTGGAGCGCGCCGTGCCGGTCGACGAACCCGTGCCCGGCGTAGTAGACGATCAGCGTGTCTTTCGCCAGCTTGGCCGCCTCGATCACCGGGTCGATCAGGTCGTCCGACGTCTTCGGGTCGGCGACCGTGACGCACCGGTTTTTCGGCAGGCCCCATATCCTCCGGTCGGCCAGCGCCTCCTTGAGCCGGGAGAGGTTGTTCGCCACCGTCGGCAGCGGCGGCATGTGCCGGTACGCGCTGACGCCGACGAGCACGGCCGTGGAGGTGCCGGGGTCGGGCAGCGGCTGGGCCACCGGACGTTCGGTCTCCGTCACCGGGCGTCGCCTTCCGGGCCCGGGGGATCGTTCGCGCCGGGCGGGGAGTCCTCCGGGTCCTCAGGGGGCGGGTCCGTGTCCCGGAGGGTGTCGATGATCCTCTGCACCTGCTCGGGGGTGGCTTCGGGCGGCAGCGTCACACGGATGCCGTCGTGCTCCACGACCACGGATGACCGGGGCCGCTGGGCCCGGCGCCACTCGACGATCGCGACGCCGAGGAGGGCCAGTTGGAGGGCGGAGTCGACCACGAGCTGGACGATGCCGAGGGCGTCGCCCATGCTCGTGCCGTCGGTCTCCGCTTCTGTGTCGCACTCGCACAGTGAGATGTCGGTGTCGTGGCGCAGGTCGTGGTCTCTGAGCAACCAGTCGTACAGCTGCTTGAGTTCGCCGCCGTCCGGGTCGTCGGGCAGCCGAAGTCTGACGTCCATGCCCTTCCTTCGCCCCCTGCTGGGTCGGGCCGAAATGGATCGTTCCGGTGTCAACCCCCGGCAGATGCCGGGTGGTTGACCCACCAACCAGCATACGGTTGCCGGGGCGCTACCGCATCGCACACGCCCGCCCGGCGCGCGCCGGGCGGGCGGTGGGTTCTGGTGACTTCGGTGGTGCGTCGGGTAGTGCGTCGGCTACCGCTCCGCTGGAGTTCGTCAGCACGCCGCCGCGCAGGAAGGTGCCGTTGTCGGGCTCGTTGTGGCCGTTTTTTGCCCGAGTAGCCGTAGCCGATGCCCCAGCATTCCCGTTCGGGCCCCAACGACAAGGTCCGATCTTGGGTGCGGATCCAGCAGGTTCCGGCGCTGAGGGGTCCTTTCAGAAAGCCGGGATCTTGCGGGCGAGGGTCATGCAATGGGCGAGCTGGAGGAACGCGTCGTGCATGTCGTCCCGTGTTTCCCAGCG
>NZ_BAAGRZ010000045.1:0-41699 GCF_054782695.1 Streptomyces deserti | reverse complement strand
CCAGCGTCCTGTGGGCACTCCTGCGTGATAACCGGGCATTCACCTCCGCCCCGCCGGTCACGCAAGCGGCTTGACTTGGTCATTGAGACTCCTGCGGTGCGGTCCGGTTACTGACGCGTACGGTAACCGGCCGCCCAGGTGCTCGTCACCGTCGCCCGGCGAGAAAGCCGAGGATGTGCCGGTACACGTCGAGGGCGGCAGAGCTTCTGGGAGTCCGGCCCCAGCCCCCTTCTCGCTGCCGGTGAGCAGCGGGACGGGCGTGTCGATGCGGCCGGTCGCGTCCAGCGTGATGGGCGGCAGGACGTGGTTGCGGTGGTCGGTGCCGTGCCGAGGACCCCGCTGCGCGCGCTCCATGCGGCGCAGGCGGGGCAGCAGCGCGGTGTGAACACCGGCTCGCCGCCCCACCGTTCACCTTGCCGGCGAGCGAGCAGCCACGACAGCAAGGCCGTCGGCCCGGCTGTGGCGGGCGGGCGGAGGTAAAGCCCCACGCATCCAACGGAGTTGGACGTCGCACCGCACCGCAGCAGACGGGCGTCCGGCGGCCCGGGCGCACGACGAAGGCCCGGCCACCGCGCTCCTCACGGTGTCCGGGCCCCGGGGGGCGTGCGCTGCGTCAGCCGCCGTTCAGCCGCGCGCGCAGGAGGCTCTTGCCCAGCTCGGCGCCCTTGCGGCTGTCCGCCTGGGCCTTGCGGAACAGGTCCGCGACCTCGGTGTCCTTGGCGCGTTCCGCGTCCTGGATGTAGCTCTCCAGACGCAGCGCGTTGCTCAGGCACGCCTCGACGTACCAGATCAGGTTGTAGTCCTTGTCCTGGGTTCCGGTCACGCCGCCGGTCTCCGTGTCGCTGGTCATGCGGGCCTCCTTTTCGCGGTACTCGTTTCCGGGTCCGCACGGTCCCGGGCCTGCGGCGCCCGGGGAGCGGACTCTTCAGCGCGGGCCGGGTACCCGTCCTCCTGAAGGACACACAGCCTCTGCGGAACGAGCCGCAACTACGTGAAGTGACCGAGTCGTGACGGCTTGGTGCAGGGCTCTCCGCCCGAGTCCGGCCTGGCCCGCACCGACATCCGGCGGACCGGGCCAGAAGGCACAACTCCCCTCCTCTCCACGGAAATTCAGACAGTCGACACAGAAGTGAAGAGACGCCGGTCACTTTCCAAAACGTAGTGTCGCAACACCGTGCGAGAGCGGTCGATGACGGTGTGTACTGTGCTGCGAATGCCTCGCCCGAGCGCATCGGATCCACTCTGCCCGACCACCCCTGGACTCGATTCGATGATCGAATTACCGGACCTGGCCGTCGGCGGTCTCGCCGTCGGCACCCTGTCCGCGCTCGCCCTCGGCGGCGGGCTGCTGCGCTCACGGCGTCAACTGGCCGCGCAGCGCGAGAAGACGGCCGCGTTGCGCGCCCAGCTGAACGGCACGTCACGGATGTTCACGGCCGAGGTCGAGCACCTGGCGGCACAGCGGCTGCCCGCCGCCGCCCGGCAGCCGGCGCACCCCCACGTCTGCGTCCCCGGCCCACTGCACTCGCAGACCGCCGGCTCGCCGCTGGGCGCCGCGCTGGAGCAGGTGCTGGACGGGCTGCGCGCGGAACTGGCCGCGCAGCGCACGCGGATCGACGCCGCCGCGCAGGCCGGGATGCGCGGGGCCACCCGGGAGATCCAGGCAGCCCTGTACCGGCTGCAGGACGCGCTGCGCGGGCTGCAGCAGCGCTACGACGATCCGGAGCTGGCCCAGATCCTGTTCGAACTGGACCACGAGAACGAGCAGTCGCTGCGCCGCGCCCAGGTCGCCGCGGTGGTGTGCGGGGCCTGGGTGGGGCTGGCCCGTGAGGAGTCCCACCTGGTCGACGCGGTGACGGGCGGTCAGGCCCGGCTCGCGGGGTACCGGCGGGTGAAGGTCCACAACCATCTGACGCCGGGTACCGCGCTGGTGTCGCACGCCGTCGAACCGGTCGCGATCATCGTCGCCGAGCTCCTCGACAACGCGCTGCGGCACTCCGCGCCGGACACGGACGTCCTGGTCAATCTGGAGCACGTCCATCACGGTGTCTGCGTCACCATCGACGACGCCGGTCTCGGCATGACGCAGGACGAACGCGCCCACGCCCAGCGGATGGTGGCCGGGTCCGAGCCGATCCTGCTCACCGATCTCGGCGATCCGCCGCGCATGGGGCTCGCCGCGATCGGCCAGCTCACCCGGCAGTTCGACCTCGGGGTGGACCTGTCCTCACCGTCCCCGTACGGCGGGGTTCGGGCGGTGCTGCGAATCGGCAGTCACCTCCTGACGCGTATCGACCCCGAGGAGCGGCCGCCGGCGGCCAGCGCCCCGCGCCCGGCCCGCAGGGCCGTGCCCGACGAGCCCGCCCCGACCGCCGTGTCCCACGCCTACGGGACCGAGCAGGGCGAGGCGGCCGCGCCCGCGTCCGGGCACCACGATCCGCGGGACACCGGCGGGCTGCCGCAGCGCCGGCGCCGCAGCCGGGCCGCCGCAGCCGCCGCACCCGCCCAGTCCGCCGCACCCGCGCCGGCGCCTCCGGCGCGGAGCCCCGAGCAGGCCGCCGCCGCACTCGGCGCCCTGCAGTCCGGCAGCGCCGCCGCGCGGGCCGCGGCCGGGCCGAACACCGGCGCCGCCTCAGCCGTACCCGAGGGTGCCGGGCCCGGGACCGGGGCCGCAGCCGACGACAGAGACCGCAACGACCGACAAGAAGGGGGAGCGGCCCGATGATCAGCCGCGATGGGGGCGACACAGCGTGGGTGCTGGAACCGATCCTGCAGGTACCGCACGTCGTGGCCGCCGTCCTGCTCACCCGTGACGGACTCGTCAAGGGCTACACCGACGCGCTGTCGCAGCCGTCGGCCGAGCGGGTGGCCGCCATCACCAGCACCGTGCAGGGCGCCTGCCGGACCGCAGCCGCCGCGTTCGCCGACCGGGACCGGGCCGAGGTGCGGCAGGTCGTCATCGAGTCCGACCACGGGTACGTGCTGATCGTGCCGACGGACCACGGCACCTGCGTGGCCGCCCACGGGGACCCCGAGGTGCGCCTGGACCTGCTCGCCCACCGGGTGCACTCGCAGGTCGCGCGGCTGGGTGAGAAGGCGATGGCCGCCGCGCCCCGGGGAGCCGACGGCGACGCCACCGTATGACCGGCCGCCCAGGCGGCCGCCCCCTGGTTCCCGCGTACCTGTCGACCGGTGGCGTGGCACGGCACCGTGGATCACACCTGGAGAGACTCTCGCTCCTGCTCCGCGCGGACGAGAAGGACGTGCCCGACGACCTGCCCGCCGCCCAGGCGGCCCTGCTGGACGAGCTGGACGGCGGGTCGCTGACGGTGGTGGAGGCCGCGGCCCTGCTGCGGCTGCCGGTCTCCGCGGTGCGGGTGCTGGCCGCCGACCTCGTCGACCGGGAACTGGTGCTGGCCCGCCCTCCGATCCCGCCCGCCGAACGGTTCGATCCCGACCTGCTGAAGAGAGTCGCCGATGGCCTCCGCGCCCTCAAGCACCCCTAGCGGCACCGCCGGCATCCATCTGCCCGACACCGCCCGCGACCTGGTGAAGATCCTGGTCGCGGGGCCCTTCGGGGTGGGCAAGACGACCCTGATCGACTCCGTCTCCGAGATCCGCCCCCTGCACACCGAGGAGCAGCTCACCGAGGCCTCCGTCCAGGTGGACGACCTCGCCGGGGTGCGGGAGAAGTCGACGACCACCGTCGCCATCGACTTCGGCCGGATCAGCCTGCCGGGCGGGATCGTGCTGTACCTGTTCGGCACGCCCGGCCAGGAGCGGTTCCGGCCGCTGTGGGACGACATCGCCTACGGGGCGCTCGGCGCGCTCGTCCTGGTCGACGCCCGCCGCGTCGACGCCTCGTTCGACGTGCTCGGGCTGGTGGAGGAGAGCGGACTGCCGTACGCCGTCGCCTTCAACGCCTTCCCGGACGCGCCCCGCCACTACACCGGCGAGCAGCTGCGCGCCGCCCTGGACCTGGAGCCGGCCACGCCGATGGTGACCTGCGACGCGCGGGAGCGGAACTCCTCCCTCGACGCGCTGCTCGCGCTGGTCCAGCACCTGATCGACCGCCACCCCCCGGAGCACCGGTGACCACGCACTCCCCCGCCCAGCAGGCCTTCTCCCTCGCCACACCCGTACGGCTGTGGGAGGACGGCTTCGCGCAGGATCCCCACCGCTACTACGCCGCCCTGCGCGCCCAGGGCCCGATCGGCTGGGCCGAACTCGCCCCCGGGGTACCGGCCTACGTCGTCACGGACCGGCGGGCCGCGCTGGACCTGCTGCACGACACCGAGACGTTCTCGCACGACCCCCGGCCGTGGGAGGCCACCGTTCCGGACGACTCGCCGATCCTCGGCATGATGCGCTGGCGGCCCAACACCCTGTTCGCGGACGGTGCCGCCCACGTCCGCTACCGCACCACCCTGATCGACACCTTCGACCTGGTCGAGCCGCACGACCTGCGGGCCCGGGTGCACCGGGCGGTGCACCTGCTGGTGAGCCGGATCGGGCCGCGCGGCGAGGCCGACCTGGTGGGCGAGTTCGCCCGGCCGCTGATGGCGCTGGTGTTCAACAGCCTGTTCGGGCTGCCGGACAGCCACAGCGACCGGCTCCACCAGGCGCTGGGCAAGATGATGGAGGGCGGCGCCCAGGCCGCCGAGGGCGAGGCCGAGTACGCCGGATACGTGCTGGAGCTGATCGCGGCGAAGACCGAGCGGCGCGGCGACGACCTGCCCAGCCGGCTCCTGGACCATCCCGCCGGGCTGACACCCGAGGAGGTCACCTGGCAGGTGTTCCTCACGCTCGGCGCGGGCCACGAACCGACCGCGAACCTCGTGTCGAACGCCCTGTCGAGGATCCTGGGCAATCCCGCCTACTACTCGACGCTGACCAGCGGCGCCCGCCCGGTGAGGGACGCGGTGCTGGACGTGCTGCACCACGAGACGCCGCTGGCGAACTACGGCATCCACTACGCCCGCAGGCCGGTGAGCTTCCACGGCGTGTGGATCCGGGCGGCGGTGCCGGTGGTCGTCTCGTACGGGGCGCTCGCGCAGGCCGCCGAGCAGCAGCACGGCGCGCACCGCCACCCGGGCGACGCCTCCCACCTGTCCTGGTCGGCGGGCCCGCACGCCTGCCCGGTCAAGCAGCACACGCTGCTCATCGTCACCGAGGCCATCGAGCGGCTCACCCAGTGGCTCCCCGACCTCGAACCCGTCCTGCCCCGCGAGCGCCTCACCTGGCGCCCCGGGCCCTTCCACCGCTCGCTGACGGCGCTGCCCGTGCGTTTCAGCCCCCGCTCCCCCGACCAGCCAGGAGGACCGTCGTGACCGTCACCGACCGCTTCGCACTCGACCCGCTCGGCACCGACATCCCCGCCGAGAGCGCCCGGCTGCGCGCCCTCGGCCCGATCGTGCCCGTCGAACTGCCCGGCGGTATTCCCGCCTGGGCGCCGACCAGGTACGACGTCCTGAAGGAGCTCATCCTCGACCCGCGGGTCAGCAAGGACCCGCGCCTGCACTGGCGGCTGTGGCCCGAGGTCGGCGACCACCCGTCCTGGGGCTGGATCCTGGGCTGGGTCGGCGTGGTCAACATGTTCTCCGCGTACGGGCCCGACCACACCCGGCTGCGCAAACTGGTCGCCCCGAGCTTCACGCACCGCCGCACCGAGGCGATGCGCCCCCGGGTGGCGGCCATCACCACGGAGCTGCTGGACGCGCTGGAGGCGGCGGACGGTGACGTGGCCGACCTGAAGGCCGGGTTCGCCCATCCGCTGCCGATGCGGATGATCTGCGAACTGTTCGGCGTGCCCGAGGAGTTACGGCAGGACACCGGACGGCTCATCGCGGCCATCATGGACACCTCCGACCCGAGCCCGGAGCACGCGGCGTTCGTGCAGCAGCAGATCGGCACGGTGCTGGGCACGCTGATCGCGCACAAGCGGGAGCACCCCGGCGACGACATGACCACCGAGCTGATCCGGGTCCGCGACCAGGACGGCGACCGGCTCAGCGACGAGGAACTGCTGTACACGCTGCTGCTGGTCATCGGGGCCGGATTCGAGACCACCGTCAACCTGATCGGGAACGCGGCCGTCGCCCTCCTCCAGCACCCGCAGCAGCTGGCGCGGGTGCGCTCCGGGGAGATCACCTGGGACGCGGTCGTCGACGAGACGCTGCGCGTGCACCCGTCGGTCGCGTCGCTGCCGCTGCGGTTCGCCGTCACCGACCTCACCGTCGGCGACGTCACCATCCCGGCGGGCGACGCGATCATCACGACGTACGCGGCCGCGGGGCTCGACCCGGCGCACTACGGGCCGGACGCGGACGCCTTCGACGCCACCCGTGGCGCAGACGACCATCTGGCGTTCGGCATCGGCGTGCACCGGTGCATCGGCGCACCGCTGGCCCGGGTGGAGGCGCTGACGGCGCTGCCCGCCCTGTTCGACCGTTTCCCGGATCTGCGGCTGGCCGCCGATGAGGAGGGGCTGCGGCAGGTGCCGTCGTTCATCGCCTTCGGCTGGCGGGAGATTCCGGTACGGCTGCGCGGCTGAGCCGAACGCGCTGCGGGAGGGCCGCCGGAGCGCGACCGGTCCCCCGTTCCGGTCGTGCCCTGGCGGCTCGTCGAACTTACGTGCATCGGGCAGGTCTTGTGTATCGCGTCGATGCCCGCTGCGGCGGCCGAAGGGCTCAGCTGTGCACAGGTGAGTCCGGATGGCCCGGTTTCGTCCCCCCGGACGGGGTTCCGGGAAGAGCCGGCGGATCGAGGTCGCCCACCGCCAGGTGGGCGAGCACCACCTCGTAGAGGTCGGTGCCGGCGGCGAGGAGCTGGCGTTCGAGGACGGGCTCGGCGCTGCGGACGTGCTCGCGCACGGTCTGCGCGTGGACGCCCAGGGCCTGTGCGGCGCGTTCGGCGTTGCCTCCGGCGGCGATCCAGGTGCGCAGGGTGCGGCGCAGGTTCCGGGCGTCGGCGTCCAGGCGGCCCAGCAGGTCCCGCGCCCAGGTGCGCACCGCGGGCCCGGCCAGCAGGTCGGCGAGCCGCGGGTCGGTGCGTGCGGCGTCGCCGTCGGGCTGCCCGTCCGGCAGGCCGATCTGGGTGTTGAGCGCCAGGTGGACGACGGCACGGACGGTGAGGTCGGCGAAGTCCGTGCCGAGCAGGGTCTCGACGCGTTCCATGCGGGCACGGACGGTGTTGCGGCTCACACCGAGGACCTTGGCCGTGTTCACGGCGGTGAATTCCAGGCCGAGCCGGGTGGTGGCGAGGAGTTCGGCGCGGGTGTGGTGCGGCAGCGTGTCGAGGGGGCGCAGGACGCGGGCGGTCCAGGCGCGCAGCCCCCGCGGGTCCATCAGCCGCTCGGGGTGGGTGCGTTCGGCGTACACCGCCGTCTTGTCCGGCTGGAAGTGCGCGACGGCGAGGGCGCTGACGGCCTGCCCGTACGCGGTGGCGGTCCGCGCCAGGCTCTGGCGGACGCTGCCACCGAGGAAGGTGTCCGGGGTCCGTGCGACCAGTGACCGCAGGTCCTCGCGCGTGGTCTCGTCGGGGCCGACGACGATCACATGCCCGTCCATGGCCGGGCAGCGCACGACCAGGGCCTCCTCCGCCGTGGCGTCCAGGCACTCCTCGGCGAGCCGGTCGCGGTCCTCGGGGGAGCTCTCGACGACGTAGACGCACGCCGTGTCGGTGTCGAGCAGCCCCGGCCACAGCCCGGCGGCGACCCGGCGGGCCGCGACGGTGTCCTCGACCATCAGCAGTTGCAGGATCGCCAGGCGCAGATCGGACGTGGCGCGTCGCAGCCGGTGTCCGGACGCGGTCGACTCGTGGGCGGCCAGCAGGAGTTCGAGCACCTGGGCGGTGTGCGTGACGATGTCGGAGGCGCGCCGGTCGAACGGGGTGTCGCGGGAGACGGCCAGCACGCACGGCTGCTCCGGGTGTTCCAGGCGGACCAGGCGCAGGTGGCGCCCCTGGCCCTCCCAGGCGGCGGAGGCGATCCGGCCGGCGGCGAGGTCCGCGGCGAGGTCCTCCGCCAGCGGCAGCCGCGTTCCGGCGAGGAGGGTGCCGCGGGCGTCCTGGAGGGCCACCGTCGCCGGCACGGTGCCGGCCAGCCAGGCGACGACCCTGTGGATGTCGCGTCCGCCCGGCCGCAGATGGTCGAGCAGTTCCTCCGCCCACGTCGGGCGCCCGCCGACCGCCCCGTCCTGCTGCCGTGTCCCGTCCTCTCCGCCAGCCACCTCGGTATTCTCCTCGTTCTCGCGCCGCCCCGGCCCATCGGTCGGGGACGTTACCTCACCGTGCCGGGACCCCTCCCGAGCGTGTCCTGCGGGCGGACCGGGCCCGGCCTGTGCCACCGGCACGCGGGTGCGGGCTTAAGCTCGGTGAATGGCGAAGTACTTCGACGTGCACCCCGACAACCCCCAGCCGCGCACCATCGCCCAGGTCGCCGACAGCGTCCGTTCGGGCGCTCTGGTCGCGTACCCCACGGACTCCTGTTACGCACTGGGATGCCGGATCGGCAACCGGGACGGCATCGACCGGATCCGTACGATCCGCCGGCTGGACGACCGGCACCACTTCACCCTGGTGTGCCAGGACTTCGCGCAGCTCGGCCAGTTCGTACGGATCGACAACGACGTGTTCCGGGCGATCAAGGCGTCGACGCCGGGCAGCTACACCTTCATCCTGCCCGCGACGAAGGAGGTGCCGCGCATGCTGCAGCACCCCAAGAAGAAGACGGTCGGCGTGCGCATCCCCGACCACGTCGTCACCCAGGCCCTGCTCGCCGAGCTGGGTGAGCCGCTGCTGTCCAGCACGCTGCTGCTGCCGGGCGAGGAGGAGCCGATGACGCAGGGCTGGGAGATCAAGGACCGGCTCGACCACGTGGTGGACGCGGTGGTCGACTCCGGGGACTGCGGCACCGAGCCGACGACGGTCATCGACTTCTCCGGCGGGGAGGCGGAGATCGTGCGGGCGGGGGCGGGCGACGTCTCGCGGTTCGAGTAGGGCGATCGGGATCGCGTAAGGCGATCGGGATCGCGTAAGGCGATCGGGGTCGCGTAAGGCGATCCGCCTCGGGAGGGCGATCCGCCTAGGTGAGGCGATGGGCTTCGGGTAAGGCGATCGGCTTCGGGCAACGCGATCGGGAAGACCACCGCAAGGGTTGCCAAAGAAGTGGCCGGGGTGCCCGTCCCGGGCGGGAACCGGGCGTCCTGCACGTGCCGGGGCGTGTCACGATGACCATGATCCGCCCCTCCCGCGGGCGCGGGTCCCTGGCCCCCCCGCAGAGAGGCAGCCCAGCCATGACCGCCGTACAGGGAACCGCTGTCGACATCCCCACCGAGGACGGCACCGCCGACGCCTATCTCGCGCATCCCGCCGACGGGAGCCCGCGGCCGGCGGTGCTGCTCTACATGGACGCCTTCGGTCTGCGTCCGCGGCTGCGGTCCATGGCGGACCGGCTCGCCGAGGCCGGGTACACCGTGCTGGTGCCCAACGTGTTCTACCGTCACGGGCGCGCTCCCGTGGTCGAGCTGCCCGAGTTCATCGACCCGGGGGCACGTCCGGAGATCTTCGAGCGGATCGGCCCGATCATGCGGGCCCTGACGCCGGAACTGGCGATGCGGGACGCGGGCGCCTGGCTGCGCTGGCTGGCGCAGTGCCCCGCGGCGGCCGACGGGCCGGTCGCGCTGACCGGATACTGCATGGGCGCCCGGCTCTCCCTGCTCACCGCCGGCACCTGTCCGGACCGGGTCGCGGCGGCGGCCGGATTCCACGGCGGGCGGCTGGCGACGGAGGCGCCGGACAGCCCGCACCTGGTGGCCGACCGTGTCACGGCCGAGCTGTACTTCGGCCACGCCGACGAGGATCCGTCGCTGCCGCCGGAGCAGATCGAGCGCCTGGAGAAGGCGCTGACGTCGGCGGGCGTCCGCCACCACTGCGAGGTGTACGCCGGCGCGCCTCACGGTTTCACGCAGGCCGACACGGCCGCGTACGACAAGGAGGCGGACGAACGTCACTGGGCGGCCCTGCTCGACCTGCTGAAGCGCACGTTCTGACCGTGTGCGCCCTGCCCGAGCCCGACAGGTGCACCGGTGCACACAGGCACACACAGGCACACCTGTGGCTGGATTCAGCCCCTGCGTGACCGAAGTCGACCCGTGGGGGCCGTGAGTTCACCGCATACTCCCGGTAAGGGCTTGCTTTACTCGCCCCTTACCCATAGACCTTGCTCGACAACAGCGGTGACTCTGGGGGGAGTTCGCGCATGGACGGCACGGTCGACGGGTTCCGCTACGGCGCGGTGACACCGGTGGCGGCCTATCTGATGGCCTGTTTGGGAGGGGCGCTGGGGCTGCGCTGCATCGTCCGGTCCCTGCTCAACGCGCAGTCGTTCAAACCCGGCTGGCTGGCGCTCGGGGCCGCCTCGATCGGGTGCGGCATCTGGACGATGCACTTCATCGGCATGACCGGCTTCCAGGTCGAAGAGACCCGGATCGGCTACGACGTGACCACCACGGTGCTCAGCCTGGCGGTGGCCGTCGTCGTGGTCGGCATCGGCGTGTTCATCGTCGGTTACCGCGGCGCGGGCCGGGCGACGCTGACCGTCGCTGGTGTCGTCACCGGGCTCGGTGTCGCCGCCATGCACTACCTGGGCATGGCGGCGATGCGGCTGAACGGCGACATCCGCTACGACCCGCTCACCGTCGTGCTCTCCGTTCTGATCGCGATCGTCGCCGCCACCGCCGCGCTGTGGGCGGCCGTCACGGTCCGCGGCTTTGTGACGAGCCTCGCGGCGAGCCTGATCATGGGCGTGGCGGTGTCCGGGATGCACTACACCGCCATGGCGGCCGTCAGCGTCCACGTCCACGACACCACCGGCGGGACGTGGGCCGGTGACTCGCCGACCTCGCTGCTGCTGCCCATGCTGCTGGGGCCGGTCGTCTTCCTGCTGCTGGCCGGGGTCGTGGTCATGTTCGACCCGCTGCTGGTCCTGGGCGACGGCGAGTGGAACCGGCCCACCGCGCCCGACCGTCGCACACCGGGCCGGAGCTCCGCGCTCGGCGTCCCGGCCGCCAACACCCCGCAGTTCGGGCGCAGTCCGTCGTACGACGTACCGTCCCGCACCCACGAGTGGTGACGCACCCGGCTCCGCTCAGCCCCTAGATCATTGTTACGGTGCAGCGGTGTCTGACTCTTCACGCGATACCGCCGAAGGCGCCGGCTGGGGCACCGCAGAACTCGGCACGTACCAGCGCCTGATGCCGCCCGAGGTCGAGAAGATCTCCTGGCTGGATCCCAGGATGCTGTGGGCCGCCCGCAACGGCGTGCTGGCGTCCTGGTTCGGGGATCCCACCGGCCGCACCCGCAGCCGCTGGGTGGCCCAGCGGGAGGCTGCCGGCGTACCCGCCGACAAGGTCGTCCGGCGCGCCGACCCGGACCGGTTCTCCTTCCTGGTCATCGGCGACACCGGGGAGGGCGACGACCCGCAGTACGCCGTCGTCCCCGGGTTGTTGAAGGTCGGTCAGGACACCAGCTTCGCCGTGCTCGCCAGCGACGTGGTCTACCCGGTGGGCAGCGCCGACGACTACGCGACCAAGTTCTTCCGCCCGTACCAGGACTACCAGGCACCCATCTACGCGATACCCGGCAACCACGACTGGTACGAGGATCTCGGCGGCTTCATGCGCGTCTTCTGCGACGACGCCCCGCCCCTGCCGCCCGAGCCCGCGCCGCGTCCTCTCACCCGGGCCTGGCTGCGCTCCCTGCTGTGGCACCGGCCGCGCCCGGACGACGGGCAGCGGCTGCCCGAGGCACGGAAGCTGCGGTCGGCGCCCGCCCAGCAGGCCGTGCAGCCGGGCCCGTACTGGGCGATCGACGCCGGACCGGTGCGGATCATTGGCGTAGACACCGGGCTGCTGGGCACCGTCGACGCCGAGCAGGGCGCCTGGCTGCGCGAGGTCTCCCAAGGCCCGCGCCCGAAGATCCTCATCACGGGCTCTCCCCTGTACGTGGACGGCAGGCACGAGCCGTGCCGGATCGAAGGGGGCGGCACCGTCGACGACATCGTCCGCGACCCGGCCCACCACTATGTGGCGGCGATCGGCGGCGACATCCACAACTACCAGCGCTATCCGGTCCGGCTGGACGACGGCCGCACCCTCCAGTACGTGGTCGCGGGTGGCGGCGGCGCGTTCATGCACGCCACGCACACCATCCCCCGGGTCGCGGTCGCGGGCGTCAGCGAGTGGGACTTCCGCTGCTACCCGCTGCGCGGCGACTCCCTCGCCTTCTACAGCAGGCTCTACGGGCGCCGGCTGCGGCTGCGCCGGTTCTTCACGCTCACCGAGGCCGAGGCGACGGCCGTGATCGCCGAACGGCTCGGCATCCCGCCGACCCGCACCCCGGGCGCGCCCGTCCGTCTCACCCGGCGCGTCCGCCTGGTCGCCGGGCTGCTCGGCACCGCCCGCCGCCCCGACCGCGCCAAGCGGTTCCGGCTGCCCGTGCGCAAGATCTACACGCAGTTGTTCTCGCCGAGCTCGGCCACGTACAGCCCGCCGTTCTTCAAGTGCTTCCTGCGCCTGGACGTCAGCCCGGAGTCCGTCCGGCTGCGCTGCTACGCGGCCACCGGCAACCGCGCGCAGGAGGCCGACCCGCCGGTCGAGGACGAGGTGACGATTCCCCTGGCCTGACCCGCGGCGGCGGGAGCGTGCCAGGAGGTCGGGAACGTGCCAGGAGGTCGACGGGGTCGGCCGCCCGGCGTCGGGTCACCAGCGCCCCGGCTCGCTTCCGACGATCGTCTCCGACGGCCTGCCGTCCACCCCGACCGGCACGTCCCCGGCGAGCATCACGCGGTGCATGGTCCGGGGATGGTCGAGGTGGGCGGTGTCGCTCGGGGCCAGGTGGATGGTGGCCCGGTTGTCCCAGAACGCCACGCTGCCCGGCTCCCAGCGGAAGCGGACCGTGTACTCTGGCCGTACCGCCTGCTCCAGCAGCATGTCCAGGATCACCCGGCTCTCGGCGCGCGAGAGGCCGGCGATCTGCTCGACGTAGTAGCCGTTGACGAACAGCACCCTCTCCCCCGTCTCCGGGTGGACCCGCACCAGCGGGTGCACGGTGGCGATCTGATGGTCCAGCAGGTGGCGGACGTAGGCGTCGTCGCCGGGCCGCGGCTGGTAGCCGACGCCCAGCCGGTGCTCGGCGCGCAGCCCGTCGACGAACTCCCGTACGGGGGCGGACAGTCCGGCGTACGCCGCCGCCAGGTTCGACCAGGTGGTGTCGCCGCCGTAGGGCGGCACGGTCTCGGCGCGCAGGATCGTCGCGGCCGGCGGGTCGACACGGGCGCCGTGGTCGCAGTGCCAGCCGCGCAGCAGGGTGTGGCGGCGGCGCCGGAGCCACTCGTCGTGCTCCATACCGAACCGGCCGCCCAGTTCCAGCCGGTCGGCGGTGGTCTCGATCTCGGGGACGTCCGGCGGTGAGGCCTTCCCTCGCCGGGGCAGGACGACCGGTTCACCGAACCGGCGCGCGAACGCCACATGCGCGGCGTGATCCAGCTTCTGCCCCCGGAAGAACACCACCTTCCACCGCAGCACCGCCGCCCTGATCCCGGCGATCACGGCGTCGTCGAGCTCACCCGCCAGATCGATACCGGTGATCTCGGCTCCGATGTGCCCGGCGACCGGTTTCACCTCCAGACCGGCGTCCGGCACCGCCTGTTCCGTCGTACGGCCGTCCGTCGTCATGCGCACTCCGCTGCTCGTGGGCGTGGTCCTTCCCTGAAGATCGTGACAGCGATCTCCGCCCGGGGCGACAGCGCCGCCCCGGGTGCCGGGCACGGGAGACGGCAAGAGGCGCTCGCGGGCAGGGCCGGTCACGATTTCCGGGTCAACGCGCACGGAGTGCGCCGGACTTGCTGCCTTGTGTGCAGCTCAGCGCTACCGTATGTGCCCCAGGCCGGAGTGCAGTCGTCGGAGCAGAGGCTCGGTTGATCAAGTGACAGACTCTCGTCCCACCGTGGTGATCCTCACGGCGCTGTCCGTTGAGCACGAGGCCGTCCTCGCGCACCTGACCGAGGTGGTGCAGCGCGAGCACGACTCCGGCACCGTCTTCGACTGCGGCCGGCTCGCCGACACCGGCTGGACCGCCGCCCTCGCCCTGATCGGCGAGGGCAACGAAACGGCGGCCGTGATCACTCACCAGGCCTACAGCCTGTTCGGGCGCACGCCGCTGCTGTTCGTCGGGGTCGCGGGCGGGCTGAAGGACGACATCCAGATCGGTGACGTCGTCGTCGGCACGCACATCTACGCGTATCACGGCGCCAAGGTCGACCCGGGCGCCAGCTACGGCCGCCCCCGTGTCTGGCCGGCCTCGCACCGCCTGCTGCAGCGGGCCTACCGAGTGCGCGGCGGGCCCGACTTCACGGTGCACCACAAGCCGATCGCCGCCGGCGACGTCGTCCTCAACGACCACCAGTCGGATCTGCGCAGACAGATCAACGACCGCTACAACGACACCGCCGCCATCGAGATGGAGAGCGCGGGGGTCGCGGCGGCAGCCCATGTGATCGGCGGGCTGGACGTCCTGACCATCCGCGGCATCAGCGACAAGGCCGACGGCCGCAAGTACGACGCGGACGCGCACGGCTGGCAGCGGGAAGCGGCCTCGCGGGCCGCGACGGTCGCCGTCGCCCTGCTGCGCGGGCTCGGCAAGGGCACCCTGGCGGGACCCGCATCCGACACCGCGCCCCTCCCGCTGGGCCCGGTGGCAGAAGGGGAGTCCGCGCCGGGAACCGCTGCGGCACCGCCCCTGCCGGAACCGTTGGCAGTACCCGGTGCCGGGCCCGGCACCGGGCTGGGAGCGATATCGCCGGCAGGTTCCCGGGCGCACGAGGCTCCAGGTTCCGCCGGAAGACCCGGTGCCGTGCCGCCGCCCTCGGCACCTGCCCACAGCGAACCCACCACGACGCCGGAACCAACCCGGAGCGAACCCGCCCCCACGCCGAGCCCGACCCGGAGCGAACCCACCCCGACGCCGACCCCGGCCCGGAGCGAACCCGGCAGCACGCCGACACCCGGCGCATCCACCCCGGGGCAGTCCGCCACCGCCCGGCCGTCCTCACCCGCCACGGGCGAACCCGCCACCACCCGGGCACCCGCCGAGCCCACTCCCGTCGCACCCGTCCCCGCGTCGGCACCTTCGCCCGGCCTGAGCGAATCCGGCACCACCCCGGCATCTCCGGCACCTGCGCCGGAGCCCGCTCCGCAGCCGTCGCCCACCCACCTCACCGCGGTCAACGGGAGCGCTCCCCCGCCCTCGGGCCCCTGGCCTGCTCTTCTCGCACGCCGGTTACGGCGCTTCGCCCCTGCCGTCCGGTTCCGGCTGCCCAGATCGCCCCGCGCGCTGGCCGGCCTCGCGCTGGCCGGGATCCTCGCCGGCGTCCTGGTGTGGCTCCTGCCCGACCGGGGCGACACCCCCGTCGAGGGCCCGAGCACCAAGCTGGCCGCCACCCTGCCGTCCTGCCCGGCGGACCAGGCCGACACCACGCTGCGCATCGCCGCCTCCGTCGACCTGTCCAGGTCGCTGAGCGAGGCCGCCGCCGGCTACGGGCCACGGCGCAGCGCGGGCCACTGCGTGAACATCGTGGTGGACGGCGTCAACTCGGGTACGGCGATGCGCGCTCTGGCGGGCGGCTGGACGGAGGTCGACGGGCGCAGACCCGACGTGTGGTCGCCCGCCGGCAGCGAGTGGCTGGCGCTCGCCCGGGCGAAGGCCGAGCCCCAGGCGCTCGCCTTGCTTCCGGAGACGGCCACCCCGATCGTGACCAGCCCCCTGACCATCGCGATGCCCAAGACGATGGCGGAGGCGCTGGGCTGGCCGGAGCAGCGGGTCGGCTGGAAGGACCTCGCGCAGTGGGCCGAGAATCCGCGGCACTTCTGGGCGGAGCGCGGCCAGAAGCAGTGGGGCCCCCTGAAGCTGGGCAAGACCAATCCGCACTACTCCACCTCCGGGCTCAACGCGACGATCGGCGCCTTCTACGCCAAGACCGGCACCACCGGCGAGCTGTCCGAGAAGGACGTCGACGCCCCCGCCAACCAGGCACTGGTCAAGAACATCGAGAAGTCGGTGGTCCACTACGGCGACACCACGCTGACCTTCCTGGCCAACCTGCGCGCGGCCGACGACGCGGGCGGCGCCGACGAGGCGCTGGACTACATCTCCG
The DNA here is from genome assembly GCF_054782695.1 of Streptomyces deserti. NCBI lineage: Bacteria > Bacillati > Actinomycetota > Actinomycetes > Kitasatosporales > Streptomycetaceae > Streptomyces > Streptomyces deserti. The sequence goes on along the minus strand of NZ_BAAGRZ010000045.1, from coordinate 25,489 downwards.
CCGTCACGGTCGAGGAGAGCGCGGTCGTGGCCTACAACCTGGGCTACCCGTGCGGCGCGTACAGCTCCGAGCCGGGCTGCGCGAAGACCGGCAGGCCGGCCACCCCGCTCGTGTCGCTGTACCCGAAGGACAGCAATCCGGTCAGCGACCACCCGTACGTCCAGCTCAAGGGGCTGAGCCCCGCCAAGGAGGCGGTCTCCGAGGACTTCCTGCGCCATCTGCACAGCAAGCCGGTGTTCGAGAAGTTCTTCGCCCCGTACGGGTACCGGACCCACGAGGGACAGCCCGGCTCGGGGATCACCCGGGACAACGGGGCCCTGCCCAAAACCGAGATCTCCTCCTACAACCCGCCGAAGGGCGCCGTCCTCGACCGGATCCAGCAGGTGTGGTCGGCGGTCCGGCGCCCGGCCAACGTGCTCGTCGTCATCGACACCTCCACGTCGATGGAGGAGGAGGTGCCCGGCACCAACAAGAGCAAGATGCAGCTGCTGAAGGAGGCCGAGCCGGCCCTGTTCGGGGAGTTCGGGGATCGCGACCGGGTCGGCCTGTGGAAGTTCTCCAACGCGGCGAATCTCGACGGCAAACGCCACTACCAGCCGCTCGTGCCCATCGGCCCGATGGGCGAGAAGCTGCCCGAGTTCGACGGCCTCACCCGCCGCGGGCAGCTCACGAAAGAGGTGAAGGGCCTCGTGCCGAACGGGGCCACCGGGCTGTACGGCACGGTCGACGCGGCGGTCGGCACCATGCGCGACAGCTACGACCCGGAGGCGATCAACGCGATCGTGCTCCTCACCGACGGGCGCAACGAGGGCGTGCCGGACACCCCCACCCTGGACGACGTCCTCTCCCGGATCGGTGATCCGGACCAGCGGATCAGGGTGTTCACGATCGCGTACGGATCCGACGCGGACGAGCAGGACGCGGACGGCAGGACCGTGCTGCAGAACATCGCCGCGGCCAGTGGTGCGCGCGCCTACGACGCCAAGGACCCGGAAGTCATCCGCGCGGTGCTGACCAGCGTGATCTCCAACTTCTGAACCGGCCCGGGGGCGAACGCCCCCGGGCCGGAGCGTTCCCGCTGCGTTCCCGCTTCGTCCGGTGGAAACCGGACGTCCGGCGGGAGTCGCCCCCATCCCGAGACCTAACTCGTTAAAGGTCAGGCGTTCCCGCGTCTTGACAGGGCCGTAACACGCTTCACATCATCTGGGGCATCAGACCTCGACTAACACGAGTTAGGCCCGCCCGATGACCGACTCGCACCTCACCCGCCGCGCGCTCCTGCGGTACGGCGCCTACGGCGCTTCAGCCGCCGCCCTGGCCGGTACCGCCGCGAGCTGGGACCGGCTCACCGGAGCCGACATCCCCGGCCGCGACGACGGCTCCCTCGTCATCGCCACCCTCGGCCCCGCCTACGGCCCGGCCGCCATCCGCACGCTCACCGAGGGATTCCGCAAGGTCCACCCCGACATCAAGGTCCAGATCAACGCGGTGCAGGCCGTCGACTGGTCGGACTTCTTCGCGAAGATCCTCACCCAGATCGCGGCGGGCACCGCGCCCGACCTCGTCTATGTGGCCACGGAGGGCGTGCAGTTGTTCGCGCAGCGGCTCGGCGTGCCGCTGGACCGGTGGGTGAAGCGGGACGCGGCCGAGCTGCGCGAGTACTTCGCCGACGTCCACCCCTCGCTGGTGGAGTCGATGATGTACGAGGGCAGCCTGTACCAGCTGCCGGTCGAGTTCAACGCGGCCGACATGTACCTGAACAACCAGGTGCTGAAGCGGGCGGGCGCCGCCTTCCCGCCGGCCGACTGGAGCCGCGACGACTTCACCGCGCTGCTGCGGGACATGAAGAAGTCGAGCGGCTCGCAGTTCACGCCGTACTTCTGGACGAACCGGCTGTGGGGCGGGGTGGTGCCCTGGCTGTTCGCGAACGACACCAACCTGCTCGCCGAGTCCAAGGCGCCCGGCGGCGCCTGGCTGTGGGACGGCTTCTACCCGGCCGAGCAGCGGCAGGGCCGGGGCGGCGGCTTCCGCTGGACCGCCCCGCAGGCCACCCACGACCGGGTGGAGGAGGTCTACGACTACCTGGCCCAGCTCGTCCAGGACGGCCTGTGCACCCGCCCCGAGGGCGGCAACGGCCAGAACCTGATCGGCGTGTTCTCCACCGGCCGGGTCGGTGTCACGCCCGCGGGCGGCTTCTGGGCGGGCGGCCTGCACCTGGCGGGCATGAAGGCCGACGGGTTCGACGTGCAGTACTTCCCGCGCTGGCGCACCCAGCGCATGCAGTACGGCGCGGCGGGCTACGCGCTGCTGCGCACGTCGAAGAGGCAGGACGAGGCCTGGGAGTTCATCAAGTACGCGGCCCGCCGGGACACCCTGATGCGGCTGTTCGAGACCAACCAGACGACCCCGGCCCGCCGTTCGATGCTGACGGCCGACCGCTACAAGGAGACCGGCCCGGCGCACTGGCAGGTCTTCTACGACACCCTCGACAAGTTCCCCGACACCGGGCCGATCCCCGCGCCGCCGCAGGTCGCCGAGGTCGAGCAGGTGCTGCTCAAGCACACCGGCACCGCCCTGTCCTCCCCGCGCTCGGTGCGGCCCGCGCTGCGCCGGATGCAGGGCGACCTGGAGAAGGCCATGGAGCGTGACGCATGACGAACACCCAGATCCCGGCTGCCCCGGCGGCACGGCCCGCGGCCCCGCCCGCCGCCGTCGCCCCGCGCGCCTCCGCACGCGACCGCGGCACCCGGCTGCTGGCCACGCTGTTCCTGGCGCCGACGATCGTCGGCATCGTCGTCTTCACGGTCGTACCGATCGTCGGGTCGGTGGTGCTCAGCCTGTTCCACTGGAACGTCATCGACTCCCCGCGCTTCGCCGGAGCCGCCAACTACCGTGCGATGGCCGGCGATTCGACGGTGCTGGTGTCGTTCCGCAACACGCTGGTGTTCATGGTGTTCGCGGTGGCGCTGCAACTGCTGATCGCGCTGGCGCTGGCGCTGGCGGTGAACGGGCGGATGCCGGTGTGGCTGCGCTCGGTGTTCCGCTCGGCGTTCTTCTTCCCGCTGGTGCTGTCCGCCGCGTCGATCTCGGTGGTGATGAAGTACCTGTTCAACCAGGACTTCGGGGTGGTGAACTGGCTGCTCGGCTTCGTCGGGGTCGCGCCGGTGCCGTGGCTGACGTCGGAGAACGCCGCGATGGCGACGGTCGTCCTGGTCTATGTCTGGCAGCAGTTCGGCTTCTCGTTCCTGCTGTTCGTCGGCGGCCTGAACAACATTCCCAAGGAGATCCACGAGGCCGCCGCCCTGGACGGCGCGACCGGGCTGCGCAAACACCTCACGGTCACGCTGCCGTTGCTGTCGCCGACGCTGCTGGTGGCGTCGGTGGTCGGCATCATCAACGCGCTCCAGGTCTTCGAGCAGCCGTACGTCCTCACCGACGGCGGGCCCGGCGACTCCACCCGGACCGTGGTGATGGTGATCTACGAGCGGGCGTTCGAGCAGCTCCGCTTCGGTGAGGCGTCCGCGGTGGGTGTGCTGCTGTTCGTGCTGATCATGGCGGTCACCGCCCTCCAGTTCCGGCTCAGCCGGCGTTTCGTCCACTACCAGTGAGCCGGGTGAGTTCCATGAGCCAAGCAACCCTGTCCTTCAGCCGTGTCCGGTACGGGCTCGCGCCGTGGGCGCGCATCGCCGGGCTGACCGTGTGCGCGCTGCTGACGCTCGGCCCGGTCATCTGGACCGTCTCCACCTCGCTGCGCACCCCCGCCGAGGCCTTCGACCTGCCGCCGCAGCTCATTCCCACGGACCCGTCGGCCGAGGCGTACCGCGGCGTGTTCGACCAGATCGACGTCTGGCTGCTGGCGTTGAACTCCACGCTGGTGACCGCGCTGATCGCGATCGGCCAGATGATCACGGCGGGCCTGGCCGGATACGCCTTCGCGCGCCTGGAGTTCCGGTTCAAGAAGCCGCTGTTCGCCCTGGTGCTGGCGACGATGATGGTGCCGTTGCAGGTCACGATCGTGCCGGTGTTCCTGGTGCTGAAGTCGATGAGCCTGACCGACACCCTGCTCGGCCTGATCGTCCCGGCCTTCCCGACCGCCTTCGGCACCTTCCTGATGCGGCAGTACTTCCTCGGCATGCCGAAGGACCTGGGCGAGGCCGCGATGCTGGACGGCGCCGGGCCCTGGCGCACCTTCCGGTCCGTGTACGCACCGCTTGCCGCGCCCGGCCTCGCGATCGTCGGCGTCCTCGCCTTCAACTACCACTGGAACGAGTTCTTCCGGCCGCTGATCCTGGAGACCTCCGCCCAGAACTACACGTTGCCGCTGGGCATGGTCTCCCTCCAGGGCAACCTCGGCACCGGCTCCATCTCCGTCGTGCTCGCCGGTGTCGTGCTGTCCATGATCCCCGCCGTCGCCGTGTTCGTCGTCGGCCAGCGCCCTCTCCGCGAGGGCATCACCTCCGCAGGAGTCAACCGTTGAGCCTCGCCGCTCCCCCGCACCACCCCGACGCCCCGCGCTTCCGGGTCCGCCCGCCCGCCAACTGGATCAACGACCCCAACGGTCCCTTCCGCTGGCGCGGCCGCTACCACCTCTTCTACCAGCACAACCCCGCCGCCCCGGTGCACGCCGACGTCCACTGGGGCCACGTCTCCAGCCCCGACCTCGCCCACTGGGAGCACCATCCGATCGCGCTCACCCCGACGCCGGGCGGCCCGGACGAGGCGGGCTGCTGGTCCGGGTGCGTCGTCGACGACGGGGGCGTGCCGACCGCCGTGTACACCGGAGTCGACCGTGACCACACCGGCCTCGGCACGATCTGCCTGGCCCGGGCGGCCGACCCGGAGGACGAGCGGCTGACCGAGTGGACACCGCTGCCCACGCCCGTGGTGACCGGCCCGCCGCCCGGTCTGGACGTGGTGATGTTCCGCGACCCGTTCGTCTTCCGGCACGACGGCCGGCGCTGGGCCCTGGTCGGCGCGGGACACGCCGACGGCACGCCGTCGGTCCTGCTGTACGACTGCGACGACCTGAGCGACTGGCGGTTCGCCGGGGTGCTCGCGAACGGCACCGACCCGGTCGCGGTCGAGGCGTTCGGCGCCGGGGCGAGCGGCTGGGAGTGCCCGCAGCTGTACGCCACGCGCGGCGGCGCGTGGGTGCTGGTGGTGTCGCTGTGGGACGGCTCGCCCCTCACCACCGGGTACCTGACGGGGAGTCTGAGTCCCCGCACCGACGGCGGGCTGCGGCTGGAGACCCGCACGGGCGGCCGGCTCGACCACGGCCGGGACTTCTACGCGCCCGCCGTGCTGCAGGAGCCGGACCGCGCCCTGATGTGGGGCTGGTCCTGGGAGGCCCGCGACCAGGAGGAGGCGGTACGCGCCGGATGGGCCGGTGTCCTCACCGCACCCCGGGTCGTCGACGTCCACCCCGACGGCGCGCTCCGTGTCACCCCGGCCCCGGAGCTGGAACTGCTGCGCGCCACCGAGCCGTTCGTCACCGCACCGGGCCGGACCGCGCTCTCGGAGGCGTACGACCTGTCCGTCACGGCCCGCACCCCGACGACCGTGAGCCTGCTGCGCTCGGCCGCCGGCGCGGAACTCACCGTCCGCCTGGACCCGGACGAGGGCACCGTGACCCTCGACCGCGCCGACTGGCCCCGCAGGGAGGCCGAGGACGCGGCGCCGGTCGTGGTGCGCGTCCCCCGCCACGAGGAGCTGAGGCTGCGCGTCCTCGTCGACGGCTCGCTGTACGAGCTGTTCGTCGGCGACCGCGCCATGATCACCGAGCGGGTCTATCAACGCCCAGGCGATGTAAGGGAGTTGGCCGTGGCGGGTGCGGAGGCGGCGGTCACGGGATGGGAGCTGGTCCCGCCGGCGCACGGCTGATCATTCCTCCGGGCGGCGCGCACCTGCCGCCCTCACGGCAGGGGAACCGGTCCCACCGACGCACGGGTGATCACCGGGCACGCCAGCCGCCGCGTCGTGGCGGGCGGGGTCCGGCCCGTGGCGATGGCGTCCAGCAGCAGCCGGGCGGCGGCCTCGCCCATCGCCCGGTGCGGCAGGGCGACCGTGGTCAGGGGCGGGGTGAGGTACGCGGCCATGTGCTCCTGGTCGTCGTAGCCCACCACCGACAGGTCGTCGGGGACGCGTATCCCGAGCCGGGTCGCGGCGTGCAGGACGCCCGCCGCGACCCGGTCGTTGTAGCAGAAGATCCCGGTGGGGCGTCGCCCGGCGGGGGCTCCGTCGAGCAGCCGGGCGGCGCCCTGGTAGCCGCCGGAGATCTCCCCTCCGGTCCGCACGACCCAGTCCTTGGGCACGGTGATCCCCTCGGCGCGCAGTGCGTCGCGGAAGCCGCGCAGCCGTTCGACCGAGGCGATGTCGTCCTGTCCGCCGACGAGGGCGACCCGCCGGTGCCCCTGCTCGAGCAGCAGCCGGGCCGCCGTGCGGCCTCCGGCGCGTTCGGCGGGGATGACGGCGGGCAGCGAGTCGTCCTCGGGCAGGCAGTTGGCCAGCACGGAGTGGGTGCGGTGCAGGCCCTCGGGGACGCGGACGCGGCGCAGGGACATCGCCGCGTAGATGATGCCGTCCACCCGGCGGTCGAGGAGTTCGGCGACCGCCGCGTCCTCCTTGGCCGGGTCGCCGCCGGAGTCGACGGTCAGGACGAGGTGTTCACCGGCCCAGGCGGTCTCCATGGCGCCGCGCAGCAGCCGCCCGGCGAACGGGGAGGAGGCGATCTCGTCGGTGACCAGGCCGATCACCGCCGTACGGCGGCGGCGCAGGCCGCGCGCGACGGGGTCGGGGCGGTAGCCGAGCTGGGCGGCGGCCTGCCGGATGCGTTCCTGGGTGGCGGGCGAGAGGTTGCCCTCGGCCCGGCCGTTGAACACGAAGGAGACCGCGGTGTGCGACACGCCCGCGAGGCGGGCGACGTCCCGCGAGGTGGGACGCGCGGGTCCCGTCGTCTGCCGCTCCTCGGCGCTGCCCATGCCGTCCGCCGCCCTCCTCCCCCACCGGTCCGGTTGATCTTTCCTCACCCTATCCGTGCCGCCGGACGGGCGATACGGCCCGGGGCGGGTCGCGCCCTTGCCGACGGTCGGGCGGGGTACCCGGGGCCTCGCGGGACAGGGTGTGCGGGACAGGAGGGACGTGCTGGTGGGTGAGCGGGACCGGCTGCGGGAGTACCGCGGCAAGCGTGACTTCGACCGGACCGGTGAGCCCCGGGGGCGCGGGACCGCCTCGGGGGCCGGACCCCGGTTCGTCGTGCAGATCCATGACGCGTCCACCCTGCACTTCGACTTCCGGTTGCAGGTGGACGACGTACTGAGGTCCTGGTCGGTCCCGAAGGGCCCTTCGGCGGATCCGAAGGACAAGCGGCTGGCCGTGCCCACGGAGGACCATCCGCTGGAGTACGAGGAGTTCGAGGGCGTGATCGCGAGCGGCGAGTACGGCGGCGGCACCGTGATCGTCTGGGACCACGGCACGTACGAGCCACTGAGCCACGACCGGGAGGGGCGGCCCGTCGACTTCGGGGAGTCCCTGGAGCGCGGGCACGCCCGGTTCCGGCTGCGCGGCTCGAAACTGCGCGGCGAGTACGCCCTCACCCGCTTCCGGAGCGGCCGGGACGACGAGGCCTGGCTGCTGGTGAAGACGGCCGAGGGCGGCTCCCGTGGGCACGGCACCCCGGACCCGCGCCGGGCGCGTTCGGTGAAGTCCGGCCGTACGCTCGCCCAGGTCGCCGCGGACGGCACCGATCAGTGAGCGACGGCCGGGTTCCGGACGCGCTGCCCGCTGCCGACGGGGGCGTGCTCAGAACCCCGGGAGCGACGGGAACGGCGTCAGCGACTGTTCACACCAGATCGTCTTGCCCCTGGGGGTCTGCCGGCTGCCCCAGCGCTGGGTGAGCTGGGCGACCAGCAGCAGTCCCCGGCCGCCCTCGTCGAAGGCGTGCGCCCGGCGCAGGTGCGGGGAGGTCGAACTGCCGTCGGAGACCTCGCAGATGAGTGTGCGGTCACGGATCAGGCGGAGCTGGATGGGCGGCGCGCCGTACCGGATGGCGTTGGTGACCAGTTCGCTGACGACGAGTTCGGTGACGAAGGCGGCCTCGTCCAGGCCCCACGCGGCCAGCTGTGCGGTGGCGGCCTGGCGGGTGCCGGCCACGTGCGCGGGGTCCGGCGGCACGTCCCAGGTGGCGACCTGGTCCGCGCCCAGCGCCCGGGTCCGGGCCAGCAGCAGCGCCACGTCGTCGCTGGGCTCCTCCGGCAGGACGGCCTTCAGCACCGTGTCGCACAGGGCGTCGAGCGAGTCGGCGGGCACGGTCAGGGCGCGGCACAGCTCGTCGGTGGTGTGGTCGACGTCCCGGTCGCGGTCCGCGAGGAGGCCGTCGGTGTAGAGGGCGACGACGGAGCCCTCGGGCAGCTGGAGCTCCGTCGCCTCGAACGGCAGCCCTCCGACGCCGAGCGGCGGCCCCGCCATCAGGGGGACGAGGCGGGTGGTGCCGTCGGGCAGGACGAGGGCGGGTGGGGGATGCCCGGCGGCGGCTGCGGTCAGGCGGCGCGAGACCGGGTCGTACACGGCGTAGAGACAGGTGGCGCCGAGTTCGGCGACGTCGTCCGCGCTGTCGCCGGTGGCGAGGTGGGTGACCAGGTCGTCGAGGTGGGTGAGGAGCTCGTCGGGCGGCAGGTCCACGTCGGCCAGGGTGCGGACGGCCGTGCACAGCCGTCCCATGGTCGCTGTGGACGGGATGCCGTGGCCGACGACGTCCCCGACGACCAGGGCGACCCGGCTGCCGGACAGCGGGATCACGTCGAACCAGTCGCCGCCGATGCCGGCCGCCGAACCGGTGGGCAGGTAGCGGTGGGCGACCTCCACGGCGGCCTGTCCGGGCAGGCCGCGGGGCAGCAGGCTGTGCTGCAGTGCCAGCGCGGTGGACCGCTCGCGGGCGAAGCGGCGGGCGTTGTCGATGCAGACGGCGGCCCGGCTGGCGAGCTCCTCCGCGAACACGGCGTCGTCGGGGCCGTAGTCCTCCGGCTGGGCGATGCGCACCGCGACCGCGACGCCCAGCGTGGTGCCGCGGGCCCGCAGCGGCACCGCCATCATCGAATGGACACCCCTGCGGTAGGGGCGTCCGTCGGGGGCTCGTGCGTTGCGTTCCGCGACCCACCGCATGAACGCCGGCTCCCCCGCCTGGCTGAGGATCACCCGGCCTTCCCGGATCGCCCGCGCGGGCGGCGAGAACGCGGGGTAGACGTCCATCTCGCCGAGGTGCACGGCCGCTTCCGGGGTGCCCTCGGTGACGGAGCCGTGGGCGACCCGGCGCAGCACGATCTCCGCGTCGGGCATCATCGACGGCTCTTCCGCGCCGAGGACCCAGTCGAGCACGTCGACGCTGGCGAAGTCGGCGAACCGGGGCACCACGATCCCGACCAGTTCCTCGGCGGTGCGCACCAGGTCCAGGGTGGTGCCGATGGTGGCCGCCGCCTCGTTCAGCAGGGCCAGCCGCTGCCGTGCCCAGTACTGCTCGGTGCTGTCGAACGCCGCCAGGGCGGTGCCGAGCAGTTCCCCGGAGGGGGCACGTACCGGCCACATCTCGGTGGTCCAGGCGTGCTCCCGGTTCAGGGCGGGTGCGCCCGTGAAGCTCTCGTAGCGGGTCGGCCTGCCCGTCTCGACGACCTGGCGCAGATGCCGCAGGAAGCCCCGGCTGTGCACGGCGTCTTCCACGGTGTCCAGGAAGTACCGGCCGAGCAGGGTCTCCTCCGGCACGCCCATCACCTGGCAGGCCACCTCGTTGAGCCTGAGGTAGCGCTGGCCCGTGTCGAAGACGGACATCGACATGGACGCCTGCTGGAAGGCCTGGCCGGCCAGAGTGGTCTCCGGCTCTCCGGGCGGCAGAGCGCTGACCACGTATCCGTCCGGAGCCCCGTCCGCGCCCGTCACGGCGCACGCCCTCAGCCGGAGCGCCACGGAGGACCCGTCGCGATGCCGAACCCTGACGGTGCCCGCCAGCGCCGACACCGTCGCGGGCGGCACGTCCTCGGCGAGCAGCTCCCGTGCGGCCCGCCCCACGGCCTCCTCGGCCGGGTATCCCGTCAGCCGCCGGGCGCCCTCGCTCCACCCCGTCACCATGCCGCGTGCGTCGATGACCGCCACGGCGGAGGCGTGCTCCATATCGTCCAGAATGATCCGATTACCGCCCCGGTTCAACCGCGCGGGAGCACCGGGGTGGCGCTCATTCCGGTGGGCTGAGCGCGGGCAGCGGTGTCATTCCGGTGGGCTGAGCGCGGCTCCCGGCGTCCTCCGGTTGACCTCCCGGCGTCTTCCGGTTGGCCGAGCGCGGCTCCCGGCGTCTTCCGGGTTGGCCGAGCGCGGCTCCCGGTTGGCCAAGCGCGGCGTCCACGTCCTGCCGGTTGGCCGAGTGCCGGGTCCCGGACTCATCCGGCCGACCGGGTATCACTCCCCGGGCCTGTGCTGATCAGCCCGGCACAGGCCCCGCGCGCGCTCACCCCCGATGCGCGCGAAGCGCGGCAAGCGCACGGTCGGCGTGCGTGTTCATCCGCAGTTCGCTGCGGACGACGTCGAGCACCGTGCGGTCCTGCGCTATGACGAAGGTCGCGCGCTTGGTGGGCGCCAGGGAGAAGCCCCGCTTCACTCCGAACCGCTCGCGGACCGTGCCGTCGGTGTCGGACAGCAGCGGCATGCCGAGGGAGTGCCGACCGGCGAACTCCTGCTGCCGCTCGACGGGGTCCCCGCTGATGCCCACCGGCCGCGCCCCGACGGCGGCGAACTCGGCGGCCAGGTCGCGGAAGTGGCAGGCCTGCGCGGTGCAGCCCGGGGTGAGCGCGGCGGGGTAGAAGAACAGCACGACCGGCCCGTCGACGAGCAGCTCCGACAGGCGGCGGACGGTGCCGGTCTCGTCCGGCAGCGCGAAGTCCTCGACCGTGTCCCCGGTCTCCACCCGCCGGGTCACGACCGGCCCTCCCCGTTCCGGGCGACGCTGCGGACCCACAGCACCAGGGGCACCTGCAGGGGCAGCCGGCCGAACGCCGCGGCCCTCTGCGGCGCGGGGCGGTGCCGCCAGTCGACGGCCATCATCACATTGGCGGGGAACACCCCGACGAAGAACGCCGCGGCCGCCAGCGCGGCGGCCTTGCGGGTCCGCGGCAGCGCCACACCCGCGGCCAGCGCGAGCTCGGCGGCACCGCTCGCATACGTCCAGGTCCTGGGCGAGCCGGGCAGGCTGTGCGGGATGGTCGCGTCGAACGGGCGTGGCGCGGCGAAGTGGGCGACGCCCGCGGCGGCCAGGAGGCCGGCGAGCAGCAGGGGCGAGCGTTCGGACCGGGGCACGGTTCCTCCTCTGATGGCCTGCCGCGCGATATTACTGGACGGTAAGCAGGGTAGGGATTCCGGGTCTTCGGCGCGCTCACGAACGCCGGCTGTGGCTGCCCGGCGTGCAGCCGAACGAGCGGCGGAAGACCGCGATGAACGCGCTGGCGGAGGACCAGCCGCAGCGGTGGGCGACGGTGGTCACGGGCAGGCCGTCGGCCAGCATCCGCAGGGCGTGGTACAGGCGTGCCTGCGTGCGCCACTGGGGGAACGTCATGCCGAACTCGCGGCGGAACAAGCGGCTGAGGGTGCGCTCCCCGGCTCCCGTCGCGGCACCGAGGGCGGCGAGCGTGCGCGGGTCGGCCGGATCGGCGTGGAGGATCGCGCACACCGCGGCCAGGCGCGGGTCGGAGGGGGTGGGCAGGCTCAGCGGCTGCTGGGGAGAGGCGCGCAGCTGGTCGCGCAGGACGGCGAGCAGGCGGCGGCGTTCGGGAGAGGTGTCGTCGGGGTCGCGGGTGTAGGCGAGGATCAGCTCGCGCAGCAGGGGGCTGACCGCGAGGACGGCGGGGGCGTCCAGACCGGGCGGGCCGGCGTCGGCGGGCAGGCCCACTAGGTGCAGGTCGAGCCGGCCGTGGGCACGGTGGGCGTGCACGGTGCCGGCGGGGACCCAGATCGCGCGGGTGCCGGGCGCGAACCAGGTCCCGGCGTCGGTGGTGACCTCGACGACTCCGGCACCCGCGTAGACGATCTGGTGCTCGTCGTGCCGGTGGGCGTCGATGCGGGCGCCCGCGGTCAGCTCCTGGGCTCGGGTCGGCGCCGCCGGAGTGTGCCGGACGTGCGATCCGGGCGGCGTACGGCCGTTCGGCACAAGCGCCCTCGGCGTGTGGCGGATGTTCGACACAAGTCGGCAGGTTATCGAAAGCGGGCCCGCCATCGCGCGCGGAGGATCGCAGGGTGACCAGGAACCGCACCCGCCGATCCATCCCGCTGATGTCCCTCGCTCACGCCTGCGTCGACGTGTACCAGGGAGCCGTCGCCGCCCTGGTGCCGTACTTCGTCGCCGAGCGTGCCTACTCCTACGCCGCCGCCTCGGGCGTCGTTCTGGCCGCCTCGCTGCTGTCGTCGCTGGTGCAGCCGCTGTTCGGGGTGCTCACCGACCGGTGGGCCATGCCGTGGCTGCTGCCGCTGAGCGCGCTGACCGCCGGGACCGGTGTCGCCCTGAGCGGAGTCACCGGCTCGTACGCGCTGACCCTGGCGGTGGTGGCCGTGTCGGGGATCGGCGTGGCCGCCTACCATCCGGAGGCCGCCCGCGCGGCACGCGCCGCGGCGCGCGGCAGCCACACGGCGATGGGCTGGTTCTCCCTCGGCGGCAACGTCGGCTTCGCCCTGGCACCGCTGCTGGTCGCCGCCGTCGTCGCCACGGCCGGGCTGCGCGCCTCTCCCCTGCTGATCGTCCCGGCCCTCGTAGGCACGGCACTGTGCCTGGCGGCGGTGCGCTCGGCCGGGCCCCGTGCCCCGGCCGCCGGTGCGTCCGTCGCCGTCGGTCGCGACGACTGGCCGTCGTTCGTCCGGCTCTCCGGTGCCGTCGTCTGCCGGTCGGTCGTCTTCGTCGGGCTGAGCGCGTTCGTCTCGCTGTACGTGCGGGAGCGGACCGGCGGCGGGGAGGCGGCCGGCACGGCGGCGCTGTGCGTGCTCTACGCCGGCGGTGCGGTGGGCACGCTGGCCGGGGGGCGGCTGGCCGAGCGGTACGGGCGACTGGCGGTGGTGCACCGGTCGTACGCGCTGACGGTGCTTGCCGTGGCCGGGGTGGTGCTGGTGCCGGGGTGGCCGGTGTACGTGTGCGTGGCGCTGGCGTCGGCGGGCCTGTACGTGCCCTTCTCTCTGCACATCACGCTCGGCCAGGACTTCCTGCCCCGCCGCGTGGGCACGGCGAGCGGGGTCACGCTGGGGCTGACGGTGAGCGTGGGCGGGCTCGCGGCCCCGGCCGTCGGCGCGCTGGCCGACGCCACGTCGCTGCGGACGGCGCTGCTCCCGCTGATCGCGCTGCCCGCGCTGGGCGGACTGCTGCTGCGCGGACTGCCCGAGCCCGCCGCCCCGCCCGGGGCACCGGCCCCCGAGCCCGTGGACGCACGCGGGACCGGGGCGCGGTGAGGGCGGGTCAGGTGGCCGCCGGGGCGGAGGTCTGCGGTTCGGTGTCCTCGTCGACGGTGTGCGCGAGGAAGTCGTCGACCATGCGGTGGAACAGGGTGGCGAGCTGCCGCAGTTCCTCGGGCGACCAGTCGGCCAGCGCCATCTGCATGCCGCGGGCTCCGGCCTCGCGGACGCGGGCGATGGCCTGCCGGCCGGCGTCGGTGAGCTCGATGCGCTGGGCGCGGCGGTCGTCGGGGTCGGGGACGCGGGTGACGTAGCCGGACTTCTGCAGTTGCTGCACCGTGCGGGTGACGTGCGAGGCCTCCACGCCCAGCCGGGCGGCCAGCTCCCCCGGCCGCAGCGGCTCGGAGTCGGCGATCTGCCGCAGGAGCGCGACGGCGGCTCGGTCGAGCGGCACGCCCGCCAGGGCCATCAGCCGGTCGTGCCGACGGGCGCGCGTGCTCAGGTAGGTGATGCGGGTGAGCGCTCGCTCGATCTCGATCACTTCGGGGCACGCGGGGACGTCGGGGAGCGGTGGGGTGGGCATGCGCTCAGTTTACCATCTCGTTGCCTAACTCAAGTAATTTGCCGACTGCTGCTTCGCCGCGCCGTAGGCGCACCATGCACGGTCGCCGGCCAGGCCGCGCCGACCGCGATCGCCTGCCGCCCCCGCCCCGGCGCCGGGCGGCGGCTACGGCCTCACCGACCTCGTTCTCGGTCTTCCAACCCTCCTCTTTGCCCTGATCACCTGGCAGTCACCACGGCCCTGCCCCGCCCCCCGACCGAGGAACCGGAAGACCGCACCCCATGACCATTCGCGTCCGCTGGGCACCCGCTAACCTGCCCAACTCGCCCTCCTCGCCCACCAGTCGGGCCTCGTACGGGCCACGCCGCCGTCGCCCGGCGACCGCTGACGTCCGGGTGGCGCCGTTCAGGGGAAACCGGCGCCGAACGCGCGTGGCGGCGCACGGGCGCGTCCACAACTCACCCGTGGACCTGCCGCTGATCCCCCCGATGCTCGCCACGCCCGGCACCCTGCCGCCCGCCGCGCAGGACGCGCGCTGGGCCTACGAGACCAAGCAGGACGGCCAGCGCGTGGTGGTCTACCTCCCCGGGGACGGCAGCGTGCTGCTGCGCGCCCGGTCCGGGCAGGACATCACGGCCGCGTACCCCGAACTGCTGCCGCTCGGCACCGCCCTCGGCAGCACGCCCGCCGTCCTGGACGGAGAGGTCCTCGCGCTGGACGAACAGGGCCGGGCGAACTTCCAGTTGCTGCAGTCCCGCATGGGCCTGGCCCACGCGCCCGGCAGGGCGGCCCGGCGGGCGGCGGCCGTCCCCGTCCACCTGGTGCTGTTCGACCTGATGCACCTGGGCCGGAACTCCCTGCTCCGCCTCCCCTACACCCGGCGCCGCGCCGCCCTGGAGGACCTCGGCCTCGACGGACCGTCCTGGTCGACCCCGGCCGCGCTCGTCGGCCACGGCGCCGAAGCCCTGCGCGCCACCCGTGAGCACGGCCTGGAGGGTTTGGTGTGCAAGCGGCTGGACTCGGTGTACGAGCCGGGGGTGCGCTCCCGGGCCTGGATCAAGATCCGCAACATGCGCGGCGAGGACGTCCTGATCGGCGGCTGGCTGCCCGGCAAGGGACGACTCACCGGACTGCCGGGCGCCGTGCTGGTCGGTCAGCGGACCGCCGGGCGGCTGCGGTACGTCGGCGGTGTGGGCACCGGCTGGAGCGAGACCGAGCGGACGGAACTCGCCGCGCTGCTGCGGGCCGCCGCCACCGACGTGTGCCCCTTCGACCCCGCGCCGTCCGTACCCGGCGCGCACTGGGTGGTGCCGACGCTGGTCGGCGAGGTCCGCTACAGCACCCGCACCCGGGACGGGATGCTGCGCCAGCCGTCCTGGGTGCGGCTCCGCCCGGACCTCGCACCCGAGGAGGCGGCGGCCGACCTTCCGGACGACCTGGCCTGAACCGGCGTCAGGACTTCCGGTTATTGGGCTGCCCTTCACCACGGGGACACCTACCCCCTCTTGGCATGGACGCACTCAACCGGGAAGCTGAACTCCCGCTTCCCCCACAGCCGTTGGGCTGCGCCCGGAAACAGAGGAGGACGCAGTGTCGTCACGCATGCCTGGACCCCGCCGCGGGAGATGGCTCACCGGCCTGGCCGGTGCCGTCGCCCTGGTCGTCGCCTTCCCCGCCACCGCGTTCGCCGCGCCGCCCCCGGCACTGCCCGCCAACGCCGAGGCGCTGGAGCGGACGTACCAGCCCGCGTACGACTACGACACCGACGGCTGCTACCCCACACCCGCCATCGGCCCGGACGGCACGGTCAACGGCGGCCTCAGCCCGACCGGCGCCCTCAACGGCAACTGCCGCGATGCCTCGGACCTCGACAACACCAACGGCTACGCGCGCTCCAAGTGCAACAACGGCTGGTGCGCCGTCATGTACGCCCTGTACTTCGAGAAGGACCAGGCCGTGGCCGGCAGCGGCATCGGCGGCCACCGGCACGACTTCGAGCACGTCGTGGTGTGGGTGCAGAACAACACGGTGCAGTACGTCTCGACGTCCAACCACGGCTCGTTCACCGTGCACGCCCGGTCCGCGGTCCGCTTCGACGGCACGCACCCGAAGATCGTCTACCACAAGGACGGCATCAGCACGCACTGCTTCCGCCTGGCCGGCTCGGGCGACGAGCCGCCGGAGAACCACGAGGGCACCTGGCAGTACCCGCCGCTGGTCGGCTGGAACAGCTACCCGGCGGGCATCCGCGAGAAGCTGACCGCGTACGACTTCGGCAGTGCCAACTTCGGCCTGAAGGACGGCAGTTTCGCCTCCCATCTCGCGGCGGCCAAACCGTCCGGCATCGCCTTCGACCCGAACACCTGATCTACCCGGGCTCCGGCCGACGGCGTAGACCGGCGGCCGGAGCCCGCTTCCGCCCCTGGCCCGATCCGGAGGTCCCGGCCGCGACCCACCGCTACGCCACCCACGGCCACGGCGAACCGACCATGCTGGTACACGCGGCGACCGCCCCCAACGCGGTTCACCGACACCGCCCTCGACACCGGCGACGACCGGGCCCTGGCCGCCGCGCTGCGCGCGGTGGAGCTGAGCGAACCGCGCGCCTGAGCGGGCGTACAGGGCATCGAGGCTGCGCCGGCCACGAGCCGGAGGCGTTCGTACGGCACGTGCTCGACCGGTCCGGGCCACTCCTCTCCGCCTGGTCTCCCGGGAGGGCGGAGTCGGGCGGTACGGCACGGAGGCAGTCCCGCGAGGGTCTATCGTGTCCGCATGTCCGTCCCCGAACTGATCCGCATCGTCTCCCGCGACTCGCCGATGGCGCTCGCCCAAGTGGAACGTGTCCGGGCCGAGTTGGCCGCCGCCCATCCCGGTGTGCGCACCGAGGTCGTCCCGGTGAAGACGACCGGGGACAAGTGGATGGGCGATCTGTCCAAGGTCGAGGGCAAGGGCGCGTTCACCAAGGAGGTGGACGCCGCGCTGCTGGCCGGTGAGGCCGATCTCGCGGTGCACTGCGTCAAGGACGTGCCCGCCGACCGGCCGCTCCCCGCGGGCACGGTGTTCGCCGCGTTCCTGAAGCGGGACGACATCCGCGACGCCCTCGTCCACCCGGGCGGGCTCACCCTGGACGAGCTCCCGGAGGGGACCCGGATCGGGACCTCCTCGGTGCGCCGGATCGCACAACTGGCCGCCACCCACCCGCACCTCGAGTGCGTGCCGTTCCGCGGCAACGCCAACCGGCGGCTGGAGAAGCTGGCCGCCGGCGAGGCGGACGCGCTGCTGCTCGCGGTCTCCGGCCTGGAGCGCATCGACCGCCGTGACGTGATCAGCGAGATCCTCTCCCCCGAGACGATGATGCCGCCGATAGGAGCGGGCATCCTCGCCCTGCAGTGCCGCGAGGACGACACCGACCTCATCGACGCCGTGAGCGGACTCGGCGACCCGGACACGCACCGGGAGGCCACCGCCGAGCGCATGTTCCTGCACGTGCTGCAGGGACACTGCAACAGCCCGATCGCCGGGTACGCGCGCGTGGACCGCGGTGGGGAACTGTCCCTGCGGGCCTGTGTGTTCACCCCGGACGGCAAGACCCGGCTGAACGCCCACGAGTGGGCGGGCCGGCTCGATCCGGCCACCCTCGGCACATCGGTCGCCGTGGCCCTGCTGCGTCAGGGCGCCCGCGAGATCATCGACGGCATCCCGCACTGACGCCCTGACGCCGGATCGGCGGGGACCGGACGGGGATCAGGCGGTGCCTTCCTCCGCCTGGTCCCGCAGGAAGACGCTCACCTGGTGCGCGAGGCTCTCGCGCTCCGCGCACGGCTGGGCCCCGGCGGTCCCCTCGTGCACCCCGATGCCGCCCGCCCACAGCCGCCGGTCGGTCCACTCCTCCTCGACCCGCAGCTGGACCTGGACGTCCACGTGGCTCAGGGACGCCTCCGGGCCTGCCCCGTAGAGCACGGCGGTGGCCCGGCGCAGCGGGTAGACGTCGAAGCCCTCGATGAACTGCGAGTTGCGCCAGTCCAGGAAGGCGCTCTCGCCGTCGGGGCCGATCCGCACGTCGATCTGGCCGTCCTCGAGGTGGATGCCGAAGTGACGGCTGCCGCGGTTCTCGACCGTCACACGGAGACTGAAGTACGTCAGCCCCTCGGCGGCGTCGTCACGTCCCCGCGGTGGCTCGGCGAGTTCCAGACGGTGGACGCGGACCCGCAGACCGGCATGCTCGTCGTACTCCTGCCAGTCCCCGACCACGTTCGGCTCGTACACAGTGCACCTCTCGACCTCTGGAAGCTGCTTCCTATCTGTGCGCTCAGTGCACTGTCAAATGAGCAGAATGCGCTGTGGCCAGGCAGTTCACCCTTTTTGATCGGTGATCAAGCCGTGCGCAGGAAGAATCCGCCGACAGGTTTGGAAAGCGCTTGCCGAGGCGTGCCGCACATCACGTTCCCGGGTGAAGATCAACGGTCTGGCCGGCCCAGGAGCACGGAGGCCGCAGTGGTGCCGAGCGCGGCGGCCCCGAGCAGCACCTCGAAGTCGGCCGTCACGAGGGCGTCGGCCAGTTCTTCCGGGAAGGTCTCGGGTGCGTGCCGTCGGGACGAACACCGCGCACGCGCCGCATTCCGCCAGCACCGTCCTGTCCACCTATGTCATGATTTGTTTTGAGAACACGGCGCCCGGGAATGGGCTCCTCAGTGCTTCGGACAGGAGGCACGCCCGTGGGAGCCGGCCCACCCGGCCCCGGCGTACTCCGCCAGGTCCGAGTTCGCGCTTCCCACGGTGTCTGTCCACTCAGCACCTGCTCAGGGAGGTGCGCATCATGCGTATCGCCGGCAGCACCAAACCGCACCCCCACGACGACGCCCCGGACACCGCCGAGGCGTTCGACCGTCTCGCGCGCCTTCCCCAGGGCCCCGAGCGCAAGGCCCTGCGGGACGAGCTGGTCCAGGCATGGCTGCCGATGGCCGAGCGCATCGCCGTCCGCTTCCGCGGGCGCGGTGAGGCCCTCGAGGACCTGTACCAGGTGGCGGCCCTGGGCCTGGTCAAGGCCGTCGACCACTACGACCCGGCCCGCGGCAACGCCTTCGAGGCGTACGCCGTGCCGACGGTCACCGGCGAGATCAAGCGCCACTTCCGTGATCACATGTGGACGCTGCACGTCCCGCGCCGGGTCCAGGACCTGCGCAACCGGGTCCGGCAGGCCGCCAAGGAGCTGTCGCAGACCACCCCGGGCCGGCCCCCCACCGTGGCCGAGATCGCCGAGTACGCGCACCTGAGCGAGAGCGAGGTGCGCACCGGGATGGAGGCCCTGGAGTGCTTCTCCGCGCTGTCGCTGGAGGCGGAGATGCCCGGGACGGACGGGTACGCCCTCGGGGACGCGATCGGCGGACCGGACCCTGCCTTCGACATCATCGTCAACCGCGTCGCCGTCAAGCCCTGCCTGGAGGCGCTCCCCGAGCGCGAGCGGGTCATCCTCTACCTGCGGTTCTTCCGGGGCATGACCCAAAGTCGCATCGCGGAGCAGCTCGGCATCTCGCAGATGCACGTCTCCCGGCTGCTCAGCAGTTGCTTCGCCCACCTGCGCGAGGAGCTGCTGACCGAGAACCGCTGAGCCGGGCGTCTTCCCCCAGCGCCGCCGGGCGGGTCACCACTCCGGCGGCGCCTCGGGAATCTGGGTGGGACCGAAACGGTCCAGGGCGTCTTCCAGTTCCGCCCGTATTTGCGGGGGCATGACACCGGTGCGCCCCCAGACGAGAATCAGTTCCGCGACTCGACGCAGTTTGATGTTCGTGTGCTGGGAAACCTCCTTCAGCACCGCCCATCCCTCATCCGGCGCCACCCGGCCGAGCGCGACGATCATCCCGATCGCCTGGTCCACGACGGCATGGGAGACGACCGCCTCCTTCAGCTGCCGGACCTCTTCCTCCAGCTCGAAGATCCGCTCCGAGCCCCCGTCCGTGGGCATGGTCACCTCCGGGTCCGGTGCGCCGTGGTCCGACCCATCCATCGTCCTCACTCGTGCTTCCCGGTGCCACCGGGAGGATCCGCCACCGTTTTGGTGCCGTCCCGGGGGTACTCGGCAGGCGCCACGAGCGGTTCCGGTCGGACACTGGTGTCATGCCTCCGGTGGCTGCCGGCCGACGAGATCAGGACGCGACTGCCATGAACGACAAGCCCTCCCCCGCCGCTACGAAGATGTCCACGCACTCCGTGTTCGGAGCACCCTGCTGGGTGAGTCTGACCAGCCGGGACCTGAAGGCGACGGAGGAGTTCTACGGGGCCGTACTGGGCTGGCAGTGGCGGCCGGCCCGACTCGGCGACCGCTTCCGGATCGCCCTGGCGGACGGGGCGCCGGTGGCCGGGATCGCCGGGGTCGCCACCATGTGGCAGATGGCGGTGGCCTGGACGCCGTACTTCGCCGTGCCCAGCGCGGACGAGGCGGTGGCCCGGGTGCAGGAACGCATGGGCACGGTCGCGGTCGGGCCGATCTCCCTGCCGCCCGGACGCGCGGCCCTGCTCGCCGACCGGGACGGGGCGACCTTCGGGATCTGGGAGGGAGAGCTGTTCACCGACTGGGAGACCTGGCGGCACGCCCAGCCGGCCTTCATCACCCTCCACACACGTGACGCCTTCGACGCCGCCATCTTCTACGGCGAGGTCCTCGACTGGGCGTCGGAGCGCCCCGGCTGCTGCGAGGTCCAGTACGAGGGCGGCGAGGTGGTGCTGCGCAGCCGCGGTGACGTGGTGGCGCGCATCGAGTCGGGGGCGCTGGAGGCGGCACCCGATCCCACCATCCGTCCGCACTGGCAGGTCCACTTCACCGTGGCGGACGTGTCGGCCTGTACCCGGGCCGCGGAACTGCACGGCGGCAGCGTCCTGTCCAAGGGCAGCGACGAAGCCGTGCTGCGCGACCCGGACGGCGCACAGTTCACGGTCACCTCACGGCGCGGCCGCTGAGCTCACGGGAACCGCGCGCGGGCACTGGTCCTCACCCGATCCGCGGCGCTGCCGCTGACGGCCACCAGGTCTTCACCAAACCCCGCGCGGCCACTGGACCTCACCCGATCCACGGCCCGGCCGCTGACGGCCACCGGCCGGGCTTCCCGGCAGGAGGACGGACACGTCGCGGCGCGCGCAGCCGCTGACCGCCGCCGGACCGGACGCGGCGGCCGGGAGGTCACCCCGCGCTGCGGCCAACGACCGCCGCCCGGGCCGGGCGCGGCGGCCCGGGCACACACGAAGCCGGACCGGGCACGGCGGCCGAGGCGCCCTACCAAACCGGCCGGGCGCGCGGCCGGGGCACCACACCAAGCCAGCCGGGCACGGCGGCCCAGGCACCACACAAGCCGGGCCGGGCACGGTGGCCCGGGCGCCGCGCCGAGCCGGACCCGACGGCCGCGGCCGAGCGCCGTACCGGACGGGCGACCGTGCCCCGTTCACCGGGCGGTGCGGGACGGCCGTGACAGCAGTACCAGGCTGCGTGCGCCGACCGTCAGCCGTGTGCCCGCCTTGTGCTCCGCCTCGTCGGGGATGCTGTCCGGGTCCGCGGTGTCGATGAGCGTGGTCCAGCGCTCGCCGTAGGTGGCGTCCGGCAGGCGGAAGTCCACCGGCTCCCAGTGGCTGTTGAGCAGCAGCAGGAAGGAGTCGTCCACCACGCGCCGGCCGCACGGGTCGGGTTCGGCGATCGCGTCGCCGTTGAGGAAGACGCCGACGGAGTGCGCGTCACCGCGCTGCCAGTCGTCGTCGGTCATCTCCTGGGCGTCCGGTGCCAGCCACACCAGGTCGGGCAGCGGCTGCCCCGCGTGGGTCACGGTCTCGCCGCGGAAGTAGCGGCGCCTGCGCAGCACCGGGTGGGCGGTACGCAACCCGATGACGTACCGGGTGAACTCCAGCAGGGAGCGCTGTTCGTCGGTCAGACGCCAGTCGATCCAGGAGATCTCGTTGTCCTGGCAGTAGGCGTTGTTGTTGCCTCGCTGGGTGCGGCCCAGTTCGTCGCCGTGGCAGAGCATCGGGATGCCCTGCGACAGCAGCAGCGTGGCGAGGAAGTTGCGCTGCTGGCGGGCGCGCAGCTCCAGCACGGCGGCGTTGCGGGTCTCGCCCTCGGCTCCGCAGTTCCAGGAGCGGTTGGTGGACTCACCGTCCTGGTTGCCCTCGCCGTTGGCCTCGTTGTGCTTGTCGTTGTACGAGACCAGGTCGCGCAGGGTGAACCCGTCGTGCGCGGTGACGAAGTTGACGCTGGCGCGCGGGCGGCGCCTGCTGTGCTGGTACAGGTCGGAGGAGCCGGTCAGCCGGGAGGCGAACTCGCCGAGCGTGTGGTCCTCGCCGCGCCAGAAGTCCCGTACGGCGTCCCGGTACTTGCCGTTCCACTCCGACCACAGCGGCGGGAAGTTGCCCACCTGGTAGCCGCCCTCGCCGACGTCCCACGGCTCGGCGATCAGCTTGACGCGGCTGATCACCGGGTCCTGCTGGATGAGGTCGAAGAACGCCGACAGCCGGTCCACCTCGTGGAACTGCCGGGCCAAGGTCGCCGCGAGGTCGAAGCGGAAGCCGTCGACGTGCATCTCGGTGACCCAGTACCGCAGCGAGTCCATGATCAGCTGAAGGACGTACGGGTGACGCATCAGCAGGCTGTTGCCTGTGCCGGTGGTGTCGTAGTAATGCTCCCAGTCGCCGTCGACCAGGCGGTAGTAGGAGGAGTTGTCGATGCCGCGGAAGGAGAGGGTGGGGCCCATCTCGTTGCCCTCGGCGGTGTGGTTGTAGACGACGTCGAGGATCACCTCGAGCCCGGCCGCGTGCAGCGTTCTCACCATCTGCTTGAACTCGGCGACCTGCTGGCCGCGGGTGCCGTGGGCGGCGTAGGCGTTGTGGGGCGCGAAGAAGCCGATCGTGTTGTAGCCCCAGTAGTTGGCCAGGCCGCGGTCGATCAGCACCCCGTCCTGGACGAACTGGTGCACCGGCATCAGTTCCACGGCCGTGACGCCCAGCGAGGTCAGGTGCTCGACGACCGCGGGGTGCGCGAGCCCGGCGTACGTGCCGCGCAGTTCCTCGGGGACGTCGGGGTGGGTGCGGGTCAGGCCCTTGACGTGCGCCTCGTAGATCACGGTGTCGGCGTACGGCCGGCAGGGGCGGCTGTCGTCGCCCCAGTCGAAGGCCGGGTCGGTGACCACGCCGAGCATGGTGTGCCCGGCGCTGTCGGCCGGGTCGGGGCCGTCCGGGTTGCGCTCGTAGAGCGAGGGGTGGTTGTCGATCTGCCCGTCCACGGCCCGGGCGTACGGGTCGAGGAGCAGCTTCGCCGGGTTGCACCGGTGGCCCAGCGCCGGGGCCCACGGCCCGTGCACGCGGTAGCCGTAGCGCTGGCCGGGGCCCACGCCGGGCAGGTAGCCGTGCCACACGAAGCCGTCGACCTCGGTGAGCGGCACCTGGGTGTGACTGCCGTCGTCGTCGACGAGGACGAGCTCGACACGTTCGGCGACCTCGCTGAACAGGGCGAAGTTGGTGCCCTTGCCGTCGTAGGCCGCACCCAGCGGGTAGGGGTGCCCGCTCCACGCGGGCACCCCTGTCCGGGTCTCGTGCCGCCGGGTCACCGGGCCTCCTCCAGGACCTCGTCCGGCGTACTGGACGGGTCGGCCAGCTGGGCGACCCGCACCTCGCGGGGCACCTCCAGGCCCTCGCGCAGGTGCGGGGCCGGAGCGGTCGGCACGAGCGGGACGCGTTCGCCGGCGCGGGCGCGCTGCGAGAACCAGATGACCTTGCTGCCGGTCTCGGTGGCGCAGCAGCCCCAGCCGTCGCTCTCGCGGGCGATGTGTTCCAGGCAGGCGCGCAGCTCCTGGTCCGGGCGCAGGGCGCGGTCGTTGTCGCCGATGGCGGTGATGAGGTGCTGTCCGTTCCACCACATCTCGATCGACGTGTTCTTGTCCGTGGCGTGCTCGTCGATGGCCCGCAGCAGCATCTCGGCGCCGCGGCAGACGGGCTCCACCAGGTTCTCCAGGTCCCAGAACCTCAGGTGAGCGGCCAGAATGCGGCTGACCTGTCCCACCCGTTCCGGGCTGACTTCCACGTCGAGGTGGTAGTAGCAGGGCACTGCGGTCTTCATCGGTTGGCTCCTCACCGCGAAGCTCCCGCTCCTCCTCGCCCCTGCGGGACGAGCCCCGAACACGGAACGTGAGCTCTTATCGCTTCTGAGTCACCTTCAGCGTGAGGGCGCTAGTCCATTCGTGCAACACGAGCGCACAACTGAGGTGTTTGAGCACGGAATCCTGAGCCCACAGCGGTGGTTGAAGATCCAACAAGACGGTGCGTCGTCACCCGTGCACCATGTGTGAAGAACTCGATCGCCGTTACGGAGTCCGTGCCCGCTGTGCGCACGGCCGCCGCCCGACCGTCGGGAGAACGTGCCCCATCGAGCCCCGAAAGGTGAACGGCGCCATGCTGCTACCCGCCAAAGCCGAAGTCGCCCGGCAGTTGCGGCGTTACCGGGCCTGGGAACGCGTCATGCTCGCGGCACCGACCGACCGCACGGTGCGGGCCACCTTCGAGGACTCCGGCTACACCCTGTGCGTGCTGATGGGGAAGCGCTGCGCGCGGGAGGCGGCGGATGCCGCGGAACGGTATCTGCGGACGAACCTCGTCACCTATTTGCAGGAGTCCCGTCCGCAGGAGTCCCGTCTGCGGGAGTCCCGTCTGCGGGAGTCCCGTCCGCCGGAGCCGAAGGAACGGCCCCGTCCGGCCGGTGCGACCCGGCGGGGCCCGCCCACGGCCGAGCGGCGGTCCCCGGCGGGAAGGTAGCGACCTTCCCGCCGCAGTTTGGTCCCCTGGCCGGGCCTTTGCCCGGTGTCGAGCACGGTGGAGGTGAAGACCCATGAGGACGACCCGGGCCATCGGTCGGATCCCGGTACGGGACGTGCGGCCGGCCGTGGAGTGCGGCCAGCGGCCGGCGAAGGCGGTCGTGGGAGAGACGTTCGAGGTCACCGCCACCGTGTTCCGTGAGGGGCACGACGCGGTCGCCGCCAATGTCGTCCTGAAGGATCCGGAGGGCCGCCCCGGGCCGTGGACGCCGATGCGGGAGCTCACCCCGGGCACGGACCGGTGGGGCGCCGAGATCACCGCGGACGCCGTGGGCCACTGGACGTATCGCGTGGAGGCGTGGGGCGACCCGGTGACCACCTGGCGCCGGATCGCCGGCATAAAGGTTCCGGCCGGCCTCGACCCGGGGCTGGTGCTGGAGGAGGGCGCCGAGCTGTACGAGCGGGCCGCCGCCGGGATCCCGAAGGAGGACGGGCGCGCCGTGGTGCTGGCCGCGGCCGACGCCCTGCGCGACGAGGACCGCCCGGCGGCGGCCCGCCTGGCGGCGGCGCTCACGCCGGAGGTCGACCAGGTGCTGGCCCGCCACCCGCTGCGCGAGCACGTCACCAGCAGTGAGCCGATGCCGTTGCTGGTGGAGCGGGAGCGGGCGCTGTACGGCTCCTGGTACGAGTTCTTCCCCCGCTCCGAGGGCACGCCCGAGCAGCCGCACGGCACCTTCCGCAC
>NZ_BAAGRZ010000044.1:0-41702 GCF_054782695.1 Streptomyces deserti | reverse complement strand
CTCCCACGGCTTCCGCCGTGCCACGGGCCACCCCCACAAAGACGGAATCACTTCCATCTCCACCGTGCCACAGGAAGATCATTCTGCAAGGACCCCTGAGGACAAGCACCTCGAGCGGCGAGCGGGTCGGCAGGCGCACACCATGGGGCGCCCGGTAGGACGCCCTCACCGGGCCTGCGGCGATCTCATCAACCAGACCGCGTACGGGGTGCGGGCGAACGGTCGGTCCAGCGAGGCTGCGCTGACTCCTGCGTCCTGTTCGAGCGGCACTACCAGCAGATCATTCAGCAACACGAGGCCTCGACAGGCGGCAGCGAGCCTCTCACGACCCGGCGATGCTGCCGAGATCGAGGCCATTGCCGACGCGATGATCCGCCTCTTGGTGGGTACGCCGCTGCGCTCCGATGGCCAGTCGACCATCAAGTCACTCGAGGGTGATTGCAGTGGTTGAGGGGTGGGTGTGAGTGGCCTGCAGGAGTGTGGCGGCGCCGCGGACGGCGGCGGTGTGCGGGGCGGGCACGGGCTTGATGGAGGCGTGCAGTTGCTCGGTGAGGCGGTGGGTGATGTCGGGGCGCAGCGCGCCTCCACCGGCCAGGAGCACGCCTCGCTGCAGGGCGTCATGCGTGTGGGTGGTGGGGTCTTGTTCCAGCATGGTGGTCACCATCGCGATGACCGCGTCGGTGATCTGCGTGGGCGGGGTGAGGCCGTCCAGGTCGCTGGTGCCCAGAGTGGTGCGGCGCGCGTCGGTCACGGTGCCGTCGATGAGAAGGACTACGTCGGTGACGTGGGCGCCGATGTCGACCACGAGCAGGGGCCGGGTCAGGTCGGCGTCTGCGGCTACGGCCACGGCTCGTGCGGCGGGGACCGTCAGCACGCTGTGCGGCCGCAGGGCCTCCACCGCGGTGCGGGCCTCGGTACGGAAGGCGACTCCGCCGAGGACGGGGGCGGCCAGGATGAGCAGGGGGCGGGTGAGGCGGGGCAGGCGGTGGTCGAGCAGGCGGGCGGTTCCGGGCGTGTCGACAATGGCGCCGCGCCGGATGGGATAGACCGTGCCGTCGCCGAAGGTCACCGTCGGCACATCGAAGATCACTCCGCGGCCGGACATCCAGACGCGGGTTCGGGCGCTGCCCAGATCGAGGGCGATGCCGCAGCACTGCCGGCACCAGGGCCACGGCCGGTGCCGGGCATAGACGGAGCGTGGGCGGGGTGTGGTGGTCACCGGCGGCCCTCCCTGACATGGCAGTGTGCGCAGTAGCGGGCCTGCCTCACGACCATCAGGCGCTCGCGGTCCATGGGCCGGTGGCACCGGTGGCAGGCGCCGTAGGGGCCTTGGTCCATGCGTGTGAGAGCCGCTTCCACGTCGGCGAGGACCATGCGGGCGGAGGCGGCGAGCTTGACGCGGACCTCGGTCTGGGAGGCGGCCTGCCGGTCGAGCAGCGCCTCGATGCGGGGCGCGGCGGCGGCTGCGAGCTGCCGCAGCTGTTCCTGGCGGAACAGGCGCTGTTCGTGCAGGTTCTCACGCGGCGCGGCGAGGTCCTCGATCGACGCGGTCTGGTTGCGGTCGCCGATGATCTGCTGGTTCACCACTTCACCCCTTGGGCAGGGCAGGAGACGGAGACTGGAGGGCCGGTTTGGTCAGGTGGCGTTGCGCTGGCAGGCAACGCAGAACCGCGTGTAGGGGAGGATTTCCAGACGCTCGACCGGGATGGGCCTGGAGCAGCCCTGGCAGATGCCGTAACTGCCGTCCTCGACACGGATGAAGGCGAAGTCGATCTCCTTGAGGGCCCGCTCGATGATGTCTTTCTGCGCCGACATCAGCTGTTCCGCCGTGTCCTGCCCGGCCTCGTCGATGGCCTGCAGCTGCGTCAGCCGGGTGCTGCGTTCGTGTTCCAGGCGCTGGCGGGCCTCGTGCGCCGTCAGACGCTCGAGCCGGGGCGTATCGAGCGACATGGTGGGTCCTTCCTTCGGGCGGGTGGCGTACGGAGAGGGGTGCAGGGGGATGAGGCCCAGCTTGGGGCGATCGGCCGGGGATCACGGTGGGTGGGTCATGCCCTCACCGTGGCCGACGCGCCGCGCGAAACCCATCGGGCGCGATACCCATCCGCGGCCTGATCGCGGCCCTCCAGGGCGTGCGCAGGCCAGGGGGCGGAAATGGGCATTGGAGCCCATCGACGGATCCAGCGGGACGCGGGCAGGCTGGCCGCAGGCCGGTCGAGGGCAGTGGTCGCAGCTCATGACCGGGGTACGTGGTGACCGACAGTAGAGACAGAGCCATGTGACCAAGAGGAAGGCGTCATCGCGGTGTCCCTGTTCTGGCGGATCTTCGCTCTCAACGCCGTGGTGCTGGGGACCGCGACGGCGCTGCTGCTGTGGGCTCCCGTGACCGTTTCCGTACCGGTCCTGCTGACCGAGGCGGTCATCCTCGTGGCCGGCCTGGTGGTCATGCTGATCGCCAACGCGGCCCTGCTGCGGATCGGCCTGGCCCCGCTGGACCGGCTCACCAACCTCATGACCACCGTCGACCTGTTGCGCCCCGGGCAGCGGCTGCCGGAGCACGGTCGCGGCGGGATCGCCGAGCTGATCCGCACGTTCAACGCCATGCTGGCCAGGCTGGAGCACGAGCGGGCCGCCAGCAGCGCCCGCGTCCTGCTCGCGCAGGAGGCCGAGCGGCGCCGCATCGCCCAGGAACTCCACGACGAGGTCGGCCAGAGCATGACCGCGGTCCTGCTGGCGCTGAAGCGGGCAGCGGACGAGGCGAACGAGCCCCTGCGCGGTGAGCTGCACCAGGCTCAGGAGATCACCCGCGAGAGCCTGGACGAGGTACGCCGCCTGGTACGCCGGCTGCGGCCGGGCGTCCTGGAGGATCTCGGCCTGGTCAGCGCCCTGACCTCGCTGACCACCGATTTCGCCACCCACACCGGACTGCGCGTCGTGCGCCGCTTCGGCGCAGCCCTGCCCGCGTTGGATCAGCAGACCGAACTGGTGCTGTACCGCGTCGCCCAGGAGGCCCTGACGAACGCGGCCCGCCACGCCGAGGCCGGCCGGGTGGAGGTGAGCCTGCGCCACACCGACGGCGCGGTGGTGCTGGCCGTCGCGGATGACGGCCGCGGCACCGGGGTCGCACGGGAAGGTGCGGGGATCCGCGGGATGCGTGAGCGGGCGCTGCTCATCGGGGCCACGCTGGACGTCATCTCCCAGCCGCAGGCCGGTACGCAGGTCCGACTGGCCGTGCCCGTTTCCAGGAAGCAGCCATGACCACCACCGACACGTCCACGATCCGTATCCTCCTGGCCGACGACCATGCGCTGGTGCGGCGCGGTGTGCGGCTCATCCTCGACCGGGAGCCGGACCTTCAGGTCGTCGCCGAGGCCGGTGACGGCGCGGAGGCCATCGCCCTGGCCCGCGCCCACGAGGTCGACCTGGCCGTGCTGGACATCGCCATGCCCCGGATGACCGGTCTGCGGGCCGCACGCGAGCTGAGCGGGCTGAAGCCGGAGGTGCGTGTGTTGATGCTGACCATGCACGACAACGAGCAGTACTTCTTTCAGGCGCTGAAGGCCGGCGCCAGCGGTTACGTGCTGAAGTCCGTGGCCGACCGCGATCTGGTCGCCGCATGCCGGGCCGCCATGCGCGACGAGCCGTTCCTGTACCCCGGCGCGGTCACCGCCCTCATCCGCAACTACCTGGACCGCGTCCGCCACGGCGAGGAACCCCCCGACCAGGTCATCACGCCCCGCGAGGAGGAGGTGCTCAAGCTGGTCGCCGAGGGGCACTCCTCCAAGGAGATCGCCGAGATGCTCTTCATCAGCATCAAGACCGTGCACCGGCACCGGGCGAACCTGCTGCACAAACTCGGCCTGCGCGACCGCCTGGAACTCACCCGCTATGCCATCCGTGCCGGCCTCATCGAGCCGTGACCTTGCTCGGCTTCTGACTGCCTCAAGGTTTCCGGTCCCAGCCAGGACCTCAAGGCCCCGGCAGACCCGCTCCCGCCCAGCCACCGAAGAGACAAGAAGGGGACGGCGCATGGCACGCTCCTTGCACACCGTCCCCCGCGCGGGCGCCCTCGCCCCAGCAGCGATGCTCGCTGTCCTGCTTGCCGTCCTCACCGGTCTGATCGGCCCACCAGCGCAGGGCAGCACCTACGTCACCGACGGCGTGGCGCCGGCTTCCGGTGCCGTACATGTACGGGCCAGCAGCGCACCGTCCGCAGACGACGGGCACCCCGCCGCCTGCGATGTGCTGGTCCGAAGCCCTCGCGATACCCCCGGCGAGCGTCTTTCACCGCCGACCACCGCCACCCTCGCCTCGTCCTGCAGGGCCTACAGCCCGCCGTCGTCGCAACACACGCCCCTGTCGGCGGTGAGCCCGCCAGCCTCCACGCACCCGGCGGGCCGTCACCAGGGGCGGGCACCGCCTCCAGTCCCAGGCACCTGAACCTCTCCCCTTCTTTCCGTTGACCGCAGCCACTGTCCTGGCCGCGGTGTGCCTGCCGGAGGCCCACTTTGACCCGCGCCCTGCGCATCCGAGGGCTGCTCGCCCTCGCTGCTGTTGCCCTGTCGCTGTACATCGCCCTCACCGTGCCCGTCCACCTCGGACTCGATCTGCGCGGCGGCACGCAGATCGTGCTGGAAACCCGCCCCACCGCCACCGCCGACGCCGACAGCGAAGCCACCGACCGCACCCTGGAGGTACTGCGCGGGCGCATCGACGCACTCGGCGTCGCCGAACCCACCCTCGCCCGCTCCGGCAGCAACCGGATCGTCGTCGAACTGCCCGGCGTACAGGACCCGGCCAAGGCCGCGGACGTGCTCGGCCGCACCGCCCAGCTCACCTTCCATCAGGTCCTCGGCACGGCCACCAGCGCCAACGACACTGCCGAACCGCTGCCCAAACGGCCCCGCCAGCAGGTTCTGCCCGACGAGTCCGGCCGGCTCCTGCGCCTTGAGGCAGCCGAGCTGACCGGCAAGGATGTCAAGGAGGCCACCGCCCGGTTCGACCAGCAGGGCGGCGCCGGATGGCAGGTCACCGTCGACTTCAAGGGATTCGGCCGCGACGGCTGGGCCCGCCTGACCGGCCAGGCCGCCTGCCACCCGGCGGGCGACCCGTCCCGAAGGGTCGCCATCGTCCTGGACAACAAGATCATTTCATCGCCGCAGGTCGACGCCTCGGTCGGCTGCGGCTCGGGCATCAGCGGCGGCTCCACGCAGATCACCGGATCCTTCAGCGCCGACGACGCCAAGGAACTGGCCCTGCTCATCAACGGCGGCGCCCTGCCCGTACCCGTCGAGACCGTCGAGCAGCGCACCGTCGGCCCCACCCTGGGCGCTCAGGCCATCACCGCCAGTGCCTGGGCCGCCGCCGTGGGCACCGCGCTGACAGCGCTGTTCATCATCACCGTCTACCGGCTCCTGGGCGCCCTGGCCACCGTGGCACTGGCCTGCTACGGCCTGATCTCCTACGCCGCCCTGGCCGTCCTCGGCGCCACCCTCACCCTCCCCGGGCTCGCCGGCTTCGTGCTGGCCATCGGCATGGCCGTCGACGCCAACGTGCTCGTCTTCGAACGGGCCCGTGAAGAGTGCGCCTCCCGCCTCCGGCCCAGCCCGCGCTCCTCGCTGACCGCGGGATTCCGCGGCGCCTTCAGCGCGATCGCCGACTCCAACATCACCACCCTCATCGCCGCCGGCCTGCTGTTCTTCCTCGCCTCCGGGCCCGTGCGCGGCTTCGGCGTGACCCTGGGCATCGGTGTCCTCGCCTCCATGTTCAGCGCCTTGGTCATCACCCGCGCCCTCGCCGAGTATGCGGTCTCCCGGCCCTGGCTTCGACGCCGCCCACACCTGACGGGCATCGCCCACACCGGCACCGTCCGCGACCGCCTCACCCGTACAAACCCCCACCTGATGCGCCGTCCCCGGCGGTGGCTGGCCGCCTCCGCCACCGTCCTGGTCCTGGCGGCCTCCGGGATCGCCGTGCGCGGCCTGGACTTCGGTATCGAGTTCACGGGCGGTCGCCTCATCGAATACGCCACCGCCACCCCCGTCGACACCGACCGGGCCCGTGCCGCCCTGGCCGACGCCGGCTTTCCCCGTGCCATCGTCCAGACCTCCGGCGACAACCAGCTCACCGTCCGCACCGACCAGCTGACGAATGCACAGGCAGCCAAGATCACCGAAACCATCAGCACTCTGACCAGCGACGCCGACAAGCTCCGCGACGAGGCCATCGGCCCAAGCCTCGGCAAGGAACTACGCCAGGGCGCCCTCATCGCCCTCGCCGTCGCCCTCGGCGCCCAGCTGCTCTACCTCGCGGCGCGCTTCCGTTGGCTGTTCGGCACCTCCGCGGTCGCCGCCCTCGCCCACGATGTGGTGATCCTCATCGGCATCTTCGCCTGGCTCGGCAAACCCATCGACGGCGTCTTCCTCGCCGCACTGCTGACCGTCATCGGCTACTCGGTCAACGACTCCGTCGTCGTCTTCGACCGCATCAGGGACCTGAACCGACGCGACCGCGCGGCACCCTTCGCAGCCATCGCCAACCGAGCACTCCTGCAGACCCTGCCCCGCACCGTCAACACCGGCATGGGCGCCGCCTTCATCCTCACCGCCCTGGCCGTCCTCGGTGGCGACTCCCTCACCGACTTCGCCCTCGCCCTGCTCATCGGCGTCGCTGTGGGCACCTACTCCTCCATGTTCACCGCGACCCCCCTCGCCATCGAACTGCACAAACGCGCGTAGGCAGGGCTTGCTGCAGCGGGTGGCCCGGACACTGACGTGATTGCAGGGGAGCCTCGCTGATGTCGCGCAGCGCGAGGATGCCGCGCATCTTGGCCAGCCTCGCGCTTTCTTGAGCACGCTCGTCCATACCTTGATCAAATAAACGGAGAGTGCTTCTGACCTGCAACGATGGGACTTGTCTGGGGTCCTGTCAGCTACACGGAAAGAAGCACTCTCCAGGTGAGCAAGCGTATCGGGTTGTACCCGCGTTTCCGCGTCGAGGGCGGTGGCAGAGGGGCGGTCTCGCAGGCCGGGGCCGTGCTGTTGGTCGAGACGGTCCGCAAGTCCGGACCGGACCCGCGATATCGGCGGCAATGGCGCCGGACGGTTCACGACCCGGGCAAGGTCCTGCTGGATGTCGCGCTCGCGACGGCTCTGGGCGGGGGCTGCCTCGCCGGTGTCGCCATGCTGCGGGCCGAGGCCGACGTGTTCGGCCCGGTGGCATCAGAGCCCACGGTCTCCCGGCTCATCGACGTCCTCGCCGCAGCCGGGCCGAAGGCGCTCACCGCGATCCGCATGGCGCGAGCCGAAGTTCGCAAGCGGGTATGGGAGTTGGCCGGTGAGGACAGTCCGGCCGCCGGTGACAGCGTGATCGTGGACATCGACGGCGTGCTCGTCCTCGCACACTCCGAGAAGCAGGACACCGCGAGTGATCACATCACTACCACCCAACTCGCCCTGGCCCAACTCCCCGAACACCTGCGACGGGGACGACAGACACTGATCCGCACCGACTCCGCCGGCGGCACCCACGCCTTCCTCGACTGGCTCTCCCGCCGTGGCCAATGGCTGTCGTATTCCGTCGGAATGACCATCACCGACGCCATCCACCAGGCCGTCCTGCAGGTCCCGAAGAAGGCGCGGACACCGGCCTACGACGCCGACGGCACCGAGCGGCCCGACGCCTGGGTCGCGGAGGGCGCCGACATGCCCGACCTGAGCACGTGGCCGAAGGGCATGCGGCTGATCGTCCGCAAGGAACGGCCGCATCCCGGCGCCCAGTTACGCTTCACCGACGTCGACGGGCTACGGCTGACTTGCTTCGCGACCAACACGAAGGGTGGCCAGCTCGCCGATCTCGAACTGCGTCACCGCGGGCGGGCCCGCTGCGAGGACCGCATCCGAGGCGCCCGCGACACCGGCTTGCGCCACCTGCCCCAGCGCCGAAAAAGGACCGCACCTCGCAAACACAGAGTCCCCGTCAGCACACCAACGAGGACTCATGAACGTTCTGCGTTTGACGATGGCCCGCCACGGGGCTGCACTGGATTCATGGGTGCTGCGCGACTCCGTTCCAGGGAGAGCAGCGATGACGACCATGGAAACGTTCAACCTTCTGCAGCCGTACAAGATCGCCGAGGAGACGTTCGTCATCCCGTGGGCTCTCGAGGCCCCGCCGGTCGGCCACTTCCCGATGAACTCGATGGTGATCCGGGGAGCAGAACCGGTCCTCGTGGACACCGGGGCGCCCGCCGTGCGCTCCCAGTGGCTGGAGGCAGCCTGGTCCGTCGTGGATCCCCTGGACGTACGGTGGATCTTCCTCACCCACGACGACCGCGACCACGCCGGCAACCTCCTGGCGGTCCTCGCCGAATGCCCGAACGCGACCCTGCTGACGACATGGTTCTCCATCGGCCGCATGGCCGAGGAGTGGGAGACCCCCGTCAACCGGTGCCGCTTCATGACCGACGGCGACACGATCGACGCGGGCGACCGCACCCTGGTCGCCAAACGACCGCCCCTGTACGACAACCCCACAACCCGCGCCCTCTTCGACCCGAAGACCAACGTCCTGTGGGCCGTCGACACCTTCGCCACGAACGTACCCACCCCGATGCCGGACGTAGCGGCGCTGTCCGCGGACGAATTCCGCGACGGCCAATTCTTCGGCGGACGCCTGGTCTCGCCCTGGGTCGCGTTGCTGGACACCCAGAAGTTCCGGACGGTCGTGGACGACTTCCAACGTCTGAACGCCGAGGTCATCGCCGGCTGCCATTCCCCGGTCCTGCGCGGCCCCAAGATCTCCGAGGCCTACGACCTCCTCCGCCAGCTCCCCGAGATCCCTCCGTGGGCAGAGTTCACCCAGGCCGACCTGGACCAGTGGATGGCGGTCGCCGAGAGCTCGGTACCACCGGAACAACCGCGACCGTCGGGGACGTGACTGTGGCCGTGGCCCTCTAGGTGTGTTGTCCGGACATCTTGGTGTACGGCCCAAGGAATTGTCCCGGTGGGATCGGACTGGTGCCCCGCGATTCCCGCCACGACCAGGCCCGCTGCGATGAGCAGCCCGTTCGGCAGCACCATGCTCGTGACCAGCATGGCCAATCTGCTCGGCGGCGAACTGTTCCCGGCCCCGATCGTCGTGTGGTGGAACTTGGTCGCGGCACCCGCGCCGAGATCGACGCCGCCCCATGCCTCATGGGGGACGGCCCAGGACGACCGCTTCGGCCGCTTCCGATCCACCCTGCCGCGCATCCCCGCAACGGCCCCGTACTGGCAGCGGACCGGAGAGAACCGATGACCGAGCCGCTGGCCGGCAGGCGTTCGGACTCATGGGGAGGTGGTCCACCGGCGGGCGGTCTGCCGCCATTCGGTCTCCCATGCGCGCATGCGGCGATGGTCCAGGGCGCGTGCGGTGAGGCGGTAGGCGAGTGCGGCAGCGGTGAGCACCGTGATGGCGGTGAGGGCGCCGACGCCGACGGAGCGGTTGCGGATCTCATCCGGGGGCGTGGGCGGCTCGGTGAGCGTTCCTTCGGCGTTGGTCCACACCCGTACGCGGTGCCCGGCCGGAAGACCGGGCTCGACATCGGTGGTGGCGGTGCGGGCGGTGCCGTCGGGTGCGGTGTAGCGGACCTTGACCGGGTACTGGGTTTCTCTGGCCTCTGCTGAGCCGGGCTCTGGGTGGCCGGGCGCGTCGCTGAGGAGCACGGCCGTGGTGTGACGTCCGGTGCGGGCCTGCTCAGAGGCGGTGGCCGTGAGCGCGTCGTGCACGGTGGTGCCGACCGCCCACGCGGCCAGGGGGGCGGTGATCACCACCGTGATGGCGAGGATGAGGCCGATCCATGCCTCGAACAGGTCGCTTGGGCGGCGCAGCGGGTTGCGCCGCCAACGCCACCAGAGGACGGGGCGTGTGGGCGGCGGCTGAGCTCGCGGAATCGGGTCGGGCACGTCGCCTCCAGCCACGAGTCGGGGGAACGGGGCTGCCGGAACCGCTTGGGAGCAGCTCCATCAGGGGGTGGGGTGCAAAGGGGATCCCAGACAGGGGTGGTGCTGGGCGGAGCGCAGGGCCTGGGCGGCTCCGCGCACGGCGGCGGTGTGCGGCTGGGGCACCGGCTGTACCGGGGCGTGCAGTTGCGCGGACAGCTGGGAGACCAGCTCCGGGCGCAGGGCCCCGCCCCCGGCGAGCAGCGGCCCGCGGTCAAGGGCGTCGACGAACTGCGGCAGGGGATCGTCGCGCATCATGTTCGTGATCACGGCGGTGATGTCGGTGACCAGATCCGCCGGGCTGCTCTGCTCCAGGTCGCGGGTGCCCATCGCTTCCCGGCGAGCGGTAAGGATCTCGCCGTCGGCCAGCAGTGCCACCTCGGTCAGGTGGGCGCCGAGGTCGATCACGAGCAGCGGGCGGAACGGGTCAGCGCCTGTGGCCAGGGCGATGGACATGACGCTGTCGAGAGCCAGCACGGTACGCGGGCGCAGCACCTGAAGGACGCCCACGGCGGTGGTGTAGTGGTGCCGGCCGCTGAGGACCGGCATGGTGAACGCGATCACAGGCTGAGCGTTCTTCGGGATGCGGTGGGCAAGCAGGCGGGACAGCATCCGCGCGGTACCGGCCGGATCGACGATGGTGCCGCGCTGGACGGGGTGGGCGGCGAGGTTGTCCGGGTCGGTGACGGTGGGCACGTCCATGATGCCGTGGCGGCCGGCCGTCCAGGCACGGGTGCGGGCGCTGCCCAGGTCGATGGCGATCGCGGGGCAGCGTCGGCAGGCCGGCCACGGCCAGCGGCGAACTGCGGCGATCATGAGCGGGCCTCCCTGATCCGGTGGCAGCGCCCGCAGTAACGGGCCTGCGGCACGATGCGCAGCCGCGCCGGCTCGATGGGGTGCCGGCACCGCTGGCAGCTGCCGTACGTGCCCTGATCCATGCGCTCCAAGGCGGCTTCGACATCGGCGAGGACCATGCGGGCCGAGGCGCACAGCTTGATGTGGACCTCCAGCTGGGAGACCGCAGCCTGTTCGCGGGCGCGCTGGGCCCGGGCGGGAGCGCACTGCCAGAGCTGGGCGAGCTGGTCCAGACGAAAGGCACGCTGCTCGTTGAGGTTCTCCCGCAGCGCAGACAGTTCGGCCGCGCTCAGGTCCGCATTGGTGACGGTACCGACGACCTGCTGGTTCACGACTTCACCCCTTCAGGAAAGAAGCAGGGGGCGGGGCGCACAGAAGGCTCCGGCCGCAGCCGGAGCGGGCTGGCGACGATGGGCCCGTGCCCCTGTGGCACCGGGAAGGCCGCGCTGATCAGCCAGCGCGCTGCTGCTGGCAGGGCACGCAGCACCGCGCGTACGGCAGGATCTCCAGCCGCTCCGCCGGGATCGGCCTGCCGCACCCCTGGCAGATGCCGTACGTGCCCTGCTGCAGCCTGGCGAAGGCGGCGTCGATCTCCTTCAGCGCCTGTTCGATCGCTCCCCTCTGCACGACCTGCAGATCATCGGCCTCCGGAGCACCGCCGGAGGCTTCGTCGACGGCCTGCAGCTGGGCGAGACGGGCGCTGCGCTCGTGCTCCAGGCGCTGGAGTGCCTCAGGCACACTAAGGCGTTCGACAGCGGAACCGGCGCGGGCAGCGGAGTCCAGCGACATCACGAAACAGTCCCTTCCCACATCAGCCGAGCAGGGAGACCACCGCGTTCACCGGCACTCTCCCCTTGGCCTTCCACCCTCATCGCCCCGGCGGCAGAAGGCCATCGGGCGCAGGCCCCATTTCGGTGGGGGCACGCAGTGCAGACGGTCCACCGTGTGCCGGGCCGGCACGGTCCAGATGGGAGCCTGGAACGGATCGACCTGCCCATGAAGCTCGAACCGGCCGGTCCGCCGGGTGCCACGGCGCAGGACGCCGGGTACGGCACGAACAACACCTCGAGACTCACCCCGGTCCGGCCCGCTGGAGAACGACCAGCCCTCCCATGAATGGCCCGCGCCCAGGCCGGCGTGAGCAGGCCGGCGAACCTGCTGCTCGTTGTCCGGGGTGAACCATGACCGCCTCCCCCGATCGACGGCCGCGTCGTTACTGAGGTTGAACTCGTGACGTCGCATGGTTGCTCAGGTGGGTCGGATGGTCAGGCCGGTGTCGGCGAGGCAGCCGTCTATGAGGTCACTGCGGTACGGGATGTGCCGTAAGCCGCGTCGGATGCGCTGGACGAGGTGTTCGGGGGTGCTGAAGGCGACGTTGGAGAGCCAGCTGCGCCGCAGCAGTGACCAGATCCCTTCGACGGGCTTGAGGTCGGGTGCGTAGGGCGGCAGGTAGTAGATGGTCAGCCAGTCCCGGGCCGTGGCCCACTCCCGCAGGTCGGCGGCCTTGTGGACGTTGAGGTTGTCCCAGACGAGCACGATCGGGCAGCCGAGCTGCTGATGGGCGGCGATCAGCAGGTCCCGGTAGTCGCGCCAGGAGAATCTCTTGCGTCCGTCGTGGCGGCCGTCGTCCCGGCGCGGCCGGTAGATCAGCCGGGACCGGTGGCCGGGCTTGTAACAGGTCAGCGCCGCGATGGAGACCCGTCTGCGGGAACGGCCTCGCACCCGCACCACCGGGATCCGGCCGCGCTGTGACCAGGTCTTCGCCTGCTGCGGCGTCATGGAGAATCCGGCTTCGTCCTCGAAGACGAGCCAGGCGCCAAGGGCCGCCGCGAGTCTTCGCGCAGGGCCAGACCTCCTTTACCCAACCGGCCACCGCCTCGTCATCCCGCTCAATGGCGCGTCGGGCAGGGACCTGGCAGGACCAGCCGTTGCGCACCAGCAGTTTCCGCACGCCCTGGATGGTGTACGTCACATGGAAGCGCCGGCCGATCACCGTCTTGATCCGCGCGAGCGTCCACCGCTGGTCCTCCCAGCCGTGCGCGGCAGGCCCCCTGGCCAGCTCCGCCTCCAGCTGGGCGAACTGCTTCTCGCTCAGCCTCGGCAGCGACGCAGGCCCCTGTGACCGCAGAGTCCGCGGGCCGCCCTCGTCCCACATCTGCCGCCATCGCTGCACGGAGCGGACGCTGACCCGCAGATCCTTGGCGATCACCGAGCTCGCCTCGCCTTGGGCGAACCGCTCGGCAGCCTTCAGCCGTAACTCCTCGCGGAAGTGCTGTCGTTCGGCGGTCAGCCCGCCCCCTTGTGGGGGCCTTGCGGAAAAATACGAACCCGCAGGTCAGGCCCTCACCGGAGCGAGCCCTCGGAACGCCCCTCTTCGACTCTGGGAACGCAGCCGACGTCCTCGCAGGTCAGCCGGGATGCGCAGAGACGAGATACGGCCATCCGCGCATCCACAACCCGGCAGCCGTCCGCAGCAGGTCGATCCGGAGACGTTCCGCGCATCAGCGTGCGGGCCCACACGCCACAGGGCCGGCGCGTAGGCATGACGCAGCGTCACGCCTCGTCGGCGTCACCGCCTGCGGCGTCGTCGCCGTCGGGAACACCGTCGTTGAAGGCGATGGTGAGCGGCGTGGTGCCACCTCCTTGCGCAGCTCGGCGGTTTCCCCCGAGGCCCGGGCGGCCTGGGATGACGCGCTTCCAGCGTGATCCCAGGTCTCACTGTGGTCCTGCCGGATCAGAGAGACCGCGTTCGCGAGCTGTTGCCCCAGCTCACATGTCCTCCACCTGCGTCCCGAGACCGTCGACCGACTTGCCGATGCTGATCTTCGTGTCCACCAGCAAGGTGACGATCTCGTTGCTTCCTCGTGCCACAGCCCCTCGAGGATGCGATTGATCGACTTCGCTGCGTAGTTCGCCTGCGGGGCTGCCGACATGCGTGCCAGTGGCTGAACATCATCGACGGGCTGGCTGAATCGTGTTAGGACGTTCGAGCCGCAGCAGAAGAGGGGCGCCCCCCGGGCCCGGCCCGCACGGGACTCCTCCTGGCGTGTGCTGCTGTGGGGGATACCTCAGTGATCGGCCGGACGATCTCGGCCTCCGGCCGGTATACCGCGACGCGGCGGCCGAGCTCAAGAAGGCCATGGGCGCCCTCTGACGCGGACGCCTGTTGCGGCTGTGGCCCATGTCAGCGCTTCGCCTCCCGCGCCGCCTGCGCGAACGAGATCATGTCCGGAGAACTCAAGAGCGTAGGAGTACTCCGCCGCGGGCTCGGGAGTGGCGCCCCAGCCCGGACGGTCGTGCCGACGATTGATCCACACCGACGGCAGACCATGTCGCTTGGCAGGCACGTGGTCGTGGAAGAGGCTCTGCGCGACATGCAGCACCCGCTCGCGTGGGACTCCCATCTCCTCCAGCGCCTCGTCAAGGGCCTCGAAGTGGTTCGGAGCCGGCTTGTACGCCTTGACGTCCTCGGCCGTAATGATCCGGTCGAATTCAACGCCCAGACGGTTGTTCGACCCCGGGAAGCCCGCCCGGTGAACGTTGGACAGGATGATGAGCTTGTAGTCCTCGGCCAGGAGGGCGAGCGCTTCGGCCGAGTCGTCGAAGGCCGGCCAGTCCGGAACAGAGTTGCCCAGTCGCTGCGCCCACTCCTCGCTCACGGGCCGTCCGAGCTTGTCCCCGGTGCGTCGGAACGCCTCGGCGAGAACCGCCGAGTAGAGGGCATCGGGCATGTCCACTGCGGCCTGGGCCTCGTTATCCGCGTAGGCGAGCAGCAGTTCCTCGTCGGAGAGGTCGAGAGCAGCTAACAATCGAAGCTCAGCGCGCCGTAGTCGGCGAGATTCATGGATCCTCCTTGGAGTGTGGTTACCGTGCGCAGACGATGTCGAGGGCGGCGGTGCCTGCAGCGTGTCGGGCCCATCGCGGCCAGCCGGTCAGCAAGCCGTAACGCGGGCTCGTTCGCGAACCGCCCGAAGACGTGGTAGGTCTCCAGCGTCTTCATCTGCCCTGTCTTTTTCTGAGGGCAACTGCACATGTTCGGGACTGGCTTTCAGGAATGCCCGTGACGGGCTTCCCTGAGGTGCGCGACGACGTCGTCCAGGCTCACGGTCAAGGAACGCTCGATATTGATCCAGTCGTCCTTGGCGTGACCGAGGAGGTACTCGCGCCGTTCGGGTGCGCGCTCCGCGCGCCAGTTCGTGATCAGCGCACGCAGTGTGAGTCGTGCCAACGCGGCAACCGGGAGCAGCGGGAGTTCCGAGGCCTGGATCGGCCGCTTGCGTTGGTAGCCGGCGGCGAACGCGCAGGCGTCCCGCCAGGGATGATCCGGCGTCCTGCCGAGCAGGTTCGCCATGGGAACGGCGGGGTCGAAGATCACCGCACTGCGCACCGTGTCGCCGAAGTCGATGACACCGGTGACGAAGTGATCGCTCTGTGGATCCACCACGATGTTGTAAGGGCTGAAGTCGCCGTGGATCACTTGGGTTTCGAGATCACTCAGCCTCGGGACGACGTTTTCGCCGAAGAGCCGGAAGACCGACTGGGCCAACTGGCGGTGCTCGGGGCTCGGCGTGTGCTCGACCAGTTGGGTCAGCTGGTGGAAATGGCGGATGTCCCACGCCAGACCTCGTCGGTCCGCCGGGTGCGTGAACGGCCTGAGCGCCACGTCGATCAGCCCCAGCATCTCGCCCGCCTCGGCGAGCCGCTCCGCGTCCGGGTTCGCATCGGCCAGGACCTGGCCTTCGACGAAGTCGAACACCCGCAGGGTGCGAGTCCTGCCGTCGTTCAGCCTGATCGTGACATGGTCGTCTCCGTCGGCGGTCAGCTTCACCCGCTGGACAGGCAAGTGCGGAGCGGTGGTTTCGAGGTGGCGCATCGCGGCGGTCTGGAGGGCGACGACCGCCTCCGCCTCGTCAGGTGGTGAGACCTTCACGAGGTAGTTGCTCGAGTCGGTGCTGAGTTGGAACGTGTCGTCCTTCTCGGTCGCCAGTCGCCCCAAGCGCCCGGTGAGGCGGTAGTGCTCCTCAAGGAAAATGCTCACCAGCATCACGTCGATGGGCTCGTGGGACGACGTCAGGCCGCTCTCATGGAGGAGCCGCTGAGCATAGTTCGTAGCTGGTGAGGTGTTCACGGTCAGTCCCTTCGGTCAGCCTGTCACAGACGGTTCTTCGCGACCTCGGCGAAGGTCTCGAGGAATCGCGTTACATCGGCGGAGTCGAAGGCCAGCGGAGGGCGGATCTTCAGCGTGTTCGCCGACGTGCCCGTGCCGCTGATCAGGACGCGGCGATCGCGCATGTCGTTGATGACATCTTCGGCACGTGCGCGGTCGGGCTCGAGGGTCTGGCGGTCCTTGACGATCTCCACGCCGACGTAGAGACCGGCGCCGCGGACTTCGGCGACGTAGGGGGAATCCTTGGTGATCTCCCGCAGCCCCGCGCGCAGAGCGTTGCCGCTCTCCAGGACGCGCTGCTGCACGTTCTCCTTCTCAAAGACGTCCAGCACCGCGGCGCCTGCGGCCACGGGGATGGAACTGCCGCCGAAGGTGTTGAAGTAGCGGACGTTGCGTCCGAACTCCTCGCAGACCTCGGGGCGGAAGACCACACCCGAGATCGGCAGGCCGTTGCCCATCGGCTTGCCCATGGTGACGATGTCCGGCAGCACACCGTGGCGGCTGAAGCCCCACATCGACTCCCCGAGCCGGGCGAATCCCGACTGGACCTCGTCCGCGATGTAGACACCGCCGGCCGCGTGTACCTCCTCCACCACGGCCTGCATGTAGCCGGGGGGGTCGGTGAAGATGCCATCGCTGCTGTAGGCGCAGTCGGTGATCAGGGCCGCGAGCCGGTAGCCGTGGCGCTCGAGGTCGTCGATCGCGCCGCGCACCTGCTGCCGCATGTGCTCGTCGAGCGTGGATCCGGGCGCGACGAGGCGCGGGTCAGGAGCGTCGATGAGCCGGACGTTCGGGCCCAGCGGCGAGCCCGCACCGAGGGTCGGTGAGAAGCTCGCCACCTCACGAGTGAGGCCGTGGTAAGCCCAGCGGGTGACGATGATGCCCTCACCGCCCGTGTGGAACCGCGCCACCCGAACCGCCAGGTCGTTCGCCTCCGACCCGCTGCACGCGATGCTCAGCTTGGACAGCTCCTCGGGGAACGTCGCGAGAAGCCGCTCCGCGTAGTCGACCAGTGCTTCCTGGACGTAACGCGTGTTGGTGTTGACCACCGCCATCTGGCGGGCGACGGCCTCGACGACGTGGGGGTGGGCGTGCCCGACGCAGGGGACGTTGTTGTAGGCGTCGAGGTAGTCGTTGCCGTCACGGTCGATCAGGTGGGCGCCGCGGCCGGAGACGAACTCGACCGGCTCCCTGTAGATCAGCGTGTAGCCAGGGCCCAGCACCTTGTTCCGGCGCTGGATGGTCTCTCGGAGGTGCTCGGGGAGCTCGCCCAGTACCCCGGGGTCGAACCGGTTGGGGTAGTGGGCTATCGCCCGACTCAGCGTCGAAGTCATCGGCAGGCACACCTTCAGTCTCGTTCCGGGGTTGCTCGCTGCGTTGGCCGGAACCATACCATCATTAATTCCAGTTCCAGTCTGAAACTAGAAACTTTTGTGTCCGCCCCGGTGATCGCCACGTCGACATGTCCAGGCGCCAGACCCGCGCCGCCTGCTGTCTCGACGTCCCGGCCGACGATGCCCTGCCCCAGCAGCACACCGTCCTTGTACGGCAGCTGCCCCGACACGTAGCGGATCGTGCAGATGCTGGTCTTCGTGGCCAGTACGCCGGAGTTCGGTGAGCGGCGATGTGGGGCGAGATCGGCACTGCCATGAGGCGAGAGGCGCCGGCCGGCTGTTGCTGTCGTGGGCTCTGTCTGATGGCGGGCCCCGTGTCCTGACCTGCGGCCCGGAGCGTCTCGCCTGCCGGCGGTCGGCTCAGAAGGCC
Organism: Streptomyces deserti; assembly: GCF_054782695.1. Taxonomy (NCBI): domain Bacteria; kingdom Bacillati; phylum Actinomycetota; class Actinomycetes; order Kitasatosporales; family Streptomycetaceae; genus Streptomyces; species Streptomyces deserti. Next base: position 23,939 of record NZ_BAAGRZ010000044.1, on the reverse strand, counting down.
GGTGTGGACTTCTCCGAGAGCCGGTTCTGTTGCCGTGCTCCGAGCACGGCGTCGCGCAGCCGTCCCTGAGCGATCGTCAGGCATGCGTAGACCGCGCCTTGTGCCGTCGACAGACCGATCTGATGCGGACCCGTCCTGATCTCTGGCACCGCCGGAAGGCTCTGGTCGAGCCGCCCGCGCACCTGGGGAAGGACGACGTCGACGAGCGGGCGCAGCCGGCCCACGAAGTACACCGACTCCGGGTCGAGCGTCACGGCGACGACGCTGACAGCGGTCACGATCGCGGTGGTGAACGCCTGCAGCACTTCGGCGTGCGGCGCCTCTGTGTGCGGTTGCAGCCAGAGATCCTCGATGCGCTCCAGGTCGAGCCCCCGCTTGCGAGCGAACCGGAGGAGACCTCGGGTGCTCAGCAGGTCGTCGAGGTTCTCGTCGCCGACTCCGGAGGAGAGCACACCGATGTCGCCGAAGGTGGGTGTACTTCCCCGGGCGAGCTCGTGATCCGTGCAGCTGGCGAAGTTCAGTATGGTACTGACGCTGAAAAGCGCGGCGTTCCTGATGGTGGCGTCGTTCGTGAGGATCCCGAGCAGGGACGCGTTGGCGTCGCTGTCGAGGAGCACGGGGGCCTCGATGAGGTTTTCGACGGCTTGCTGGAGGCCTGAGCCCGCGAAGATTTTCATCGACTCCGCGGGGCCGAAGATCTCGGTGCCGCCCCGGACCCGGCCGGGCACTGCGGCGACGATCTGACGCAGAGGACCCTGCGCAGATCGGGCGGCCTCCGCGATGAGGTCGACCAGCCATCGCGCGGCGTCCTCGACCTCCTGGTGATCGGCGGTGGGAGCCGTCACGTGCTGGATCTCACGACCCCTCAGGTCGGTCACCAGCACGCCGGTGGTCTGGGCACCGAAGCTGACACCGGCGACGTGCCCGGTCGTGCCGGGCAGGTCCAGATAGGTGGAGCGGCGGCCGCGGCCGGTGATCTCGTCGACCCCGCTGTCGACGACGAAGCCGTCAGCCCGCAGCTCCTCAACCGCTCTGGACACCGTGGCCTTGCTCAGGCCCGTCAGCTCGATGAGCTGGTTCCGCGTCAAGGGCGCGTGGGAGAGGACCACGTCGAGGACTGATGCCTTGTTGTAGTCGCGTGAGGTCGGATTGGTCACGCGATGACCATAGCGAGCCCGGTACGCCGATCGGGCAGGGACCGGTTCGGGCGGTCCGACCAGGGGTTTCGACGCGGTGAGAAGCGGGTGCTTCGGCGGATCCGCCGCTCCCGCCCGGGCACGCTCGAAGGGGTCCGTATCGGCGTCTTCCGCCTTGCCGGACGGTTCTCGACTCATCTGTCATGAACTCCGCAGGTCCCCAAGCACTCCAGGAGCGCATCGCCGCGTTGCGGCGAAGGGCAGGAAGCCCGGGGATCGACGACCAACTGACTGCCACAGCGAGCATTCGCGGACCAGTGCAATCCTGTGCGGCCAGCCGCTCGTCAACGGCCGAAACGACCTCGACGTCGCCGGGCCGACGCCCTGCCTTGGAGCGGCTTGACCGCATACCGCGAGCGTAACAGGTTTTATTTCAGGCTGGAACTGCAACAAATCGCGTTGGCTGAGCCCAGCAGCGAGCACGGTAGATGCTCGCGACGGACGGGCTCTCCCGCTTGCAGGTGATCAGGTCGGGCTGGATCCGCTCGACAGGCTCGCCGAGCACCCGGCGGCGCAGGACCGCGTGCGGCATGTCGTCGGTGATGACCGGCGGCCGGCCGCCGTACCGCGAACAGCAGCTCGCCCCGTATGCCCGCGCCTCCCAGCGGCAGGTCCCAGGTGACGGGTCCGCTCGGACCACCTCGGTGAGACCGCGGTGCACCGGCGGTAACGAGAAGCCGGTGCCCGGTGTGGGGCGGCCTCACCGAGGTCGGAGGATCAGTGGCCCGCGACGACGCCGGAGAGTTCGTTGGTGCTCTTCGGCAGGGTCACAGAGGTGACCTTCTTGCCCGATTCGATATCGACGGCGTGCAGTTGGCGCTTGCCCGGCTCGGAGACGTACGCCGTGTTGTCGCGGACGAAGAGGGTGGGCCGGGGCTGCTGCCAGTCCAGCGGCTCCTGCCACTCGTCCACGACGGGGATCTTCTGGTCCACCTTGCCCGTCTCCGGGTCGATGACATGGAGGGCGCCGTTGGTGCCGAGGAGGAGTGCCTCGCCGTTGGGTCCGCGGCCGAGCGAGCGGAAGGAGTAGCTGGTGCCCAGGTCGACCAGGCGCAGCTTCCCGGTCTCGGTGTCGATGAGGGAGATGCGGGTCGGCCGCTCCAGTTCGGCCTCCGGGTCGGTCTTGTAGTCGCCCAGGAGGATGGGGGATGCGTCGCTGCCGCGCTGGTTGCCGATGCGGCCGTAGTCGTCGGGGGCTTGGACCTTGGTGAACTTGCCGTCCTTGTAGATCAGGAGGCCGTCCTCGCAGCCGATGCCGATGGCCTCGTCCTTGGCCGCGGCCTCGCCGTGGACACCGGGGCAGTTCTCGTTGCGCTTGATCTCCTTGTTGTTCTTGTCCAGGACGAGGGCGCCGGTGCGCTTCTCCTCGGTGCCGAGGGTGGTGAGGAGTTCGCCGTTGTTCAGTTCGATGGCGACGCCGTGGTGCGGCTCGGCGGAGGTGTAGGTGCGGCCTTGCGGTTTCTTGCCGTCCTTGAGGTCGGCGGGGTCGAAGACGTTGACCTCGCCGGTGCCGTCGGTGAACAGGACCGTCTTGCCGGCGTGCTGGACGACGTGGCCGGGCTTTGCGCCCTTGTACTCGATGTCGGTGAAGGTCTGCTCGGTGGCGTTCAGGACGCGGAAGCCGGCGTCGGTGGAGACGATGACGTGGGAGTCGTCGCCGGCGGGGTTGAGGCGGTTGAAGCCGGGCAGCTCGATCGTGTTGGCGAGCTTCAGACTCTCGCCGTCCAGGATGTACAGTCCGCCGTCGAACGTGGCGACCAGCGGGTCCTTGACCGCCACGGCCTTCTTGCTCGGTGCCGCCTTGGCCTTCGGGTCGGACGAGGAGCTGTCCTCCCCTCCGCAGGCAGTCAGAACCGCGGAGGCCGCCAGGGCGAGGGCCGTCCCCGTGAAGGCTCTGTTGCGTATCGGCTTGTTCACCGGTGTGTTCCTTTCTGTGCCGCGCGAGCGCGGCGTCGGGTGGGGAGTGTGTGATGGCCGTGGTCGGCCGGTGTCCACGTCAGGGGCGCTGGTTCAGGCGCCGGTCAGGCCGTCGGTCATGGCGGTGGTGTTGGCGCGCATCATCTGCAGGTAGGTGCCGGCGCCCTTGCCCTTCTCGGTCAGCGATTCGGAGTAGAGCTCGACGACCCGCACCTGGCCGCCCAGTTCGGTGCGCAGGACCTCGGCCAGCCGCTTGGGCTGAGAGGAATCCGCGAACACGGTTTGTACGCCTGCCTTCCGCATCGCCTGGGTGAGCGAGCGCAGGTCGGAGGAGCTGGGCGAGGCCAGCGTCGTACCGCTCGGGATCACCGCGCCGATCACCCGGAAACCGAAACGCTCGGCGAGGTAGCCGAAGACGTGGTGGTTGGTCACCAACGCGCGCCGCTGTTCGGGTACGCGGTCGAAGGACTTCTCCATCCAGGTGGTGAGGTCGGCGAGTCGGCCGTCGTAGCGGTCGGCGTTGGCGCGGATCGTTTTCTCGTCCACGCCGTCCACGTGCTCGACGACCTGGTCGGCGATCAGGCCCACGGCTGTGCGGACGCGGTCGGGGTCGGTCCAGAAGTGTGGATCGGGCTGCCCGGCCTCCTCCTCGGGGCCTCCGTCGTCGTGGGCCTGGAAGGTGAGGGGGTCCACCGCCTTGCCGGCCTCGAAGGTGGCCACTCCTGCCTCGCGGGCGGCGTCCACGTGCCGCAGTACGTTCTCCTCCAGACCCAGTCCGTTGAAGACCACCAGGTCTGCGCGCTCCAACTCGGCGGCCTGCACGGCCGACAGGCCGAAGGAGTGCGGGTCGGCGTTCGGCTTCATCAGCACGGTGACGTCGGCTTCGTCGCCGACGATCTCTTGGGTGATGTCGCCCAGGATGTTGGTCGTCACGACCACCCGGGGCCGGTCGTCGCTGCTCGTACAGCCGGTGCCGGCACCGGCCAGGGCGAGGGTGAGCAGGACCAGCAGGAGGGTGCGCAGCCGCCGCGGCTCTTGCGTCTGTCTCGTCATCGTCCGGTCTCCACCATCAGGGCCGGCTCGATGTCCAGGTCGAAGGTGCGCGCGATGCGCAGGTTGTCGTTGTAGTCGATCTCGTACACGCGTTTGCCCTTGGGGTCGTTGAGGTAGGCGCGGCTGCGGTCGACCTCGATGACCGGTTCCGCGTTCGCGTCGGTACGGGTCTCGGGGGCGCCCTTCAGGAGGGGCTTTGTCTTGGAGACCTGCTTGCCGGTGGCGATGTCGTAGCCGTGGAGTGCTCCGTCGGTTTCCAGGACGATCAGGACGGAGCCCTCGCCGGCGGTGTTGGCGGAGACGAGGGGCCCGGTCTTCACCCGTGTCCAGGTGCGCTCGGTGACGTCCAGGACCCACACGGCCCGCTTCCCGGCCGGTGCTGTGAGCGTGTCGCTGCCGGGCCGGTGCCGGAAGGCCGTGGCCCGTTCCGTTTCGGGTACGTCGCTGCCGTACGGGATCTTCTCGGCGGTGAAGGTGCCGTCGGCCTCACGGACGAGCAGGGCGCCGTCGGCGCAGCCGAGGACGACTCCGCGCCGGGTGACGACGTCGCCTCGCACCTCCTCGCAGCGGGCGTCCGGCGACGCGGCACGCCGACCCTCGCGGTCGTACACCGCGACCGTCCCGTCGTCCGTGACGCCGAGCAGGTGCTCCGAGTACGGCACGACAGCTCCCGCGTGCGTCCCGGGAAGCGTGCGGGCGGAGCCGATCTTGCCCTTCTCCAGACCGGCCCGGTGGTAGATCCTGGCCCGGCCGTCCTCGCCGGTCACCGCTGTCACGGCGGCATCGCTGCGGACGCGGGTGCCCGGGCCTGCGGGCAGCCGGCCCACGTCACGTATCGCCGCGCGGTAGTAGTGGACGTGGTCGCCGTGGTCCACCATCCAGGCGCCACTGTCCAGGACGCGCGTGCTGCCCGCGGTGTGGAAGTAGCCGAAGCGGCCGTCAGTGGTGAGTTCGGTGGTCCCCGTCATCCGGGACACCTCGTGCGTCTTCCCGGTGATCAGATCGAGGACCCGGGTGCCGCCGGTGGCCGGGTCGTTGAGCAGCAGCCGGGACTGCTGCTCGGCCTTTTCCTGGGCCCCCTCGACGTAACCGTGCGGAGCGGAGGCCGAGGCGGTGGCCTTCGGGGCTGACGCGGTGTCGTCGTGGCTCGCGCAACTCGTGGTGAGCAGCGAGATCGCCACGAGCGCGGCGGGCGCCCAAGGCATGACGTTACTTCGGACGAGCAAAGGGATCGCCTCGGGTTCTTTCAGTCGGTAGCCGCGGCGTGAGCGCCGAGGAGGCGCGCACTACGGCGGTGACGGAGAGCGGATGCCAGGTGGGAGAGGAAGAACAGGCTCACCGCGAGGGCCGAGATGGTCGCGCCGGCCGCGGTGCTCAGGTGCCAGGACAGCAGCAGGCCACCGAAGGTGGCGGTGATGCCGAGGAGCGCCGCGAGGGCCATGACGCCCCGCACACTGCGCGCCCAGGGCAGCGCTGCGGCCGGCGGAGCGATGAGCAGGCCCAGCACCAGCAGCGTGCCCACGATGTGGAAGGAGGCGACGATGGCCAGCGCCAGCAAGCCGAGCAGCACGGCGTGGGCCAGGCGGGGCCGCAGGCCGAGCGTCTGGGCCTTGCGTGCGTCGAAGGCCAGGACGAGGAAGGCCCGGTGGCCGAGGACCGAGACGGCCAGTGCCAGCAGCAGCGCCACACCCAGCAGCAGCAAATCCTGCTCGCGGACGGCGAGGACGTCACCGAAGAGGAACCCGGTCAGGTCGACCGCGAAGGACTGCGACCGCGAGACGATGATGACACCGAGCGACAGCATCCCCACGAACAGCAGCCCAATCCCGGTGTCCTGGGACAGCCGCGAGGCGCGGCCGAGAGCCGTGACGCCGGCCGTCATGACGGCCGCGCTCAGCAGCGCCCCCAGCAGCAGGTTGCCGCCGAACAGCGCGGCGAGCGCGACTCCGGGCAGCAGCCCGTGCGACATGGCGTCACCGAGGAAGGCCATTCCCCTGAGCACCACCCAGGTGCCGGCCAGGGCACAGATCGCCGACACCAACATTCCGCCCCACAGCGCCCTCTGCACGAAGGTCACCTCGAAAGGGCCCGTCAACCACTCCATGTAAACGCACTATAATGAAAACCATGTTCAGAACACAGGGGTCCTCTCCCGCCCTCGCCGAGGCCAGGACGCCCCGGGTCCGCTTCACGGAGCTCTCCGCCGGGTATCCCGGCCGCCCCGTTCTGCATCAACTTGACGCGGAGATACCGGCGTTGGCGATCACGGCGCTCGTCGGCCCGAACGGCAGCGGGAAGTCCACCCTGCTCGGAGTAATGGCCGGAGTGATTCAACCCACATCAGGCCGGCTCCACCACGCCGGCGAGCGGCCGCCGGCGTTCGTCCCGCAGCGCGGCGCCGTCGCTGACGCACTGCCGCTCACGGTCAGGCAGACGGTGGAGATGGGGCGCTGGGGCGACCGCGGGCCGTGGCGCCGACTGACGCGGCAGGATCGAGCCACCGTGGACCAGGCCATGGAGAGGCTCGGCATCACCGATCTCGCCACCCGCCAACTCGGAGAGCTCTCCGGCGGACAGCGGCAACGCGCCCTGATCGCCCAAGGACTCGCCCAGGAGTCGGACCTGCTCCTCCTGGACGAACCGACCACGGGCCTGGACCCCGAGGCAAGGGACCGGATCGCCGCGCTGCTGACGGAGCTGGTCGCCGACGGCAGGACCGTCGTCCAGGCCACACACGACCTGGAAGCCGCCCGCTCGGCGGACGCCTGCCTCCTGCTCCGCGACGGTCAGCTGGCGGGGCAGGGACGCCCCGAGCAACTTCTCACCGCCTCAACGCTCGCCCAGATCTGGCAACCGGCGTGAGGCGACGGCCCTTTCCTGTCTCACGGCCATGGTGCTCACGTGCCGCTGTCGCACGTAACTGCGGCTGCCACAGGTCAGGCCCGGCCCAGGGCTCTCGCACGTCGATGGGTCCACGCCGATCAGAGCCGACGCACCCTGCGAGCGCTCTCCCGCAGTCCCGCATGGAGTCGGTTCACCGAAGCACTGACTACCGGTAGATCCTGGGGGGCACTAGCGTGCCGCCTGGAACGTACGCCGGTAAGCCTGCGGTGAGACGCCGATCGCCGCGTGCAGGTGCTGGCGCAGGGAGGCGCCCGTGGCGAAGCCGACCCGGCTGGCGATCTGGTCCACCGACAGGTCGCTGGACTCCAGCAGGTCCCGGGCTCGGGCTACACGCTGCTGGATGAGCCAGCGGCCGGGGCTGAGGCCCACCTCGTCGTGGAAGCGGCGGGCGAAGGTGCGCCGGCTCATCCGAGCGTGGGCGGCGAGGTCGGCGAGCGTCAGCGGTTCGTCGAGGCGTTCGAGAGCCCAGGCGCGGGTGGCGGCCGTGCTCGCGGCCCCGCTTTCCGGGACTGGCTGCTCGATGTACTGTGCCTGGCCGCCGTCCCGGAACGGCGGAACCACGCAGCGGCGGGCGACCGTGTTGGCGAGTCGGCTGCCGTGGTCCTTGCGCACGACGTGCAGGCAGACGTCGACGCCGGAGGCGGCTCCGGCCGAGGTCAGGATGGGGTCGTCGTCGACGAAGAGCACATCCGGGTCGAGGGCGACGTGCGGGAACATATGCCGGAACCGGTCCGCCTGCCGCCAGTGCGTGGTCGCCTTGCGGCCGTCCAGGAGCCCGGCGGCGGCGAGCACGAAGGCGCCGGTGCAGATGGAGACGATGCGCGTGCCTGGCCGGATCCACGCGAGCGCGACAGTGACCTCGTCCGGCAGCTCTGCGGTGACACACGACGGCGAGATGGGCGCGACGACCACGGTGTCGGCCGTGGCCAGGAGCTCGGGGCCGTGCTCGGCGGTGATGGTGAAGTCGGCGTTGCTGCGCACCGGACGCCCGTCGACGGTGCAGGTCATCACCTCGTACCGGCCGTCGGTGGCGCCGAAGATCCGGCTGGGGATGCCGAGTTCGAAGGGGTAGACCCCGTCGAGCGCCAGGACCACGACCCTGTGCACATGCTGCATGGCACGATCCTATCGAAGACTGGCTATCAGGCCATTTTCCGGGCGGACGCGCTCGGGCAGGGTGGGACACCATGAGCACTCAGCACACGATGCGCGCCATCAGCCAGGACGTCCTCGGTGGTCCCGAGGTCCTCAAGGAAGTGGAGGTCGAGCGCCCCGCGCCACGTCCGAACGAAGTACTGGTCCGGGTGCGCGCCGCCGGGGTCAACCCGACGGACTGGAAGCACCGCGCCACCGGCCGCTTCCTCGGCGAGCCGCCCTTCGTCCTCGGCTGGGACGTCTCCGGCGTGGTCGAGGCGACGGGCACCGGTGTCGCCCTCTTCAAGCCGGGTGACGAGGTCTTCGGCATGCTGTCCTACCCGTTCGGTCACGGCTCGCACGCCCAGTACGTCACCGCCCCCGCCCGCACCTTCGCGCTCAAGCCCTCGAACATCGACCACACACAGGCGGGCGCGCTTCCGCTGGTCTCACTGACCGCCTGGCAGGCCCTGGTCGAGACGGCGAACGTTCAGCCCGGGCAGCGGGTCCTGATTCACGCGGCGGCCGGCGGCGTCGGACATGTGGCCGTGCAGATCGCCAAGGCGCGGGGGGCTTACGTGATCGGCACGGCGAGCGCCGGCAAGCACGAGTTCCTCGCAGAGCTGGGCGCGGACGAGCTGATCGACTACCGGGAGACCGACTTCGCCACGGCCGTACGGGATGTCGACGTCGCGCTGGACACGATCGGCGGCGACTACCTCCACCGCTCGCTGCGGATCCTGCGCAAGGGCGGATTCCTGGTCACCCTCGTGCCGCGGGGTTCGAAGGAACTGCCCCGGGAGGCCGAGAACCTCGGGGTGCGTGCGACCGAGATGCTCGTAGACGCCGACCACACCGGGATGAAGGAGATCGCGGCGCTCGTCGAGGCGGGCCGGCTACGCGCCACGATCGCCGGCACCTTCCCGCTGGCCGAAGCCGCCAAGGCGCACGCGCTCGGCGAAACCGGCCGGACCACGGGCAAGCTGGTCCTGGTGGTCGACTGACTCAGATCCGACCGCGTGGGTGCCGTAACTCCCGGCACCCACACGCAGTGCGTGCCTCACTCACCGCTGGGCACAGACGGCACGCCACCCTGCGCGAGCGTCTATCAAGCGCTTGGCCACCACCTGCGGCCACAACTGGGATTGTCGCCCTGCGGTAGCGGCTGCCACCCCCGGGACAAAACAGCACGGTCGCGGCCTCGGGCAACTCGGCACGGTTGGTGTAGGTGGCCAGCCGCAGGGTCTTGCCCTTGGTCTCGGCCTTCACCTGCGCGGTGGTCGCGGCCTTCGCGCGGCCCGTCACCGTGACGCGCGTGTCGGCCGCCCACGGGACCGCCGGCCCGAACAGGCCCTGCGCGCGGTCGGCGTACCCGCCGAAGAGCGAGTCGACGACGGCCGAACCGTCCACCGCCTCGCGGACGGACGCCCGGAGCGCGGCGTCGGTGAAGATGCCGCTGCGGGTGTTGAGGATCAGGCTGTCGGTCCGCACGGAGGGGACCTCGTGGCGGGTGTCCTTGTCCAGCAGCTTCGCCTGGGCGGTGGGGATCCACTCGGCGATGTCGGCGTCGCCGCTGCGCAGGGCGTTGGCATGGGCGGTGCCGTCGGCGATACACGTGACGTCGATGCCGGACGACTTGGCCTTGCCGCCCCAGTAGCCGTCGTAGCGGTCGAGCGTGGCCTTGGACTTCCCGGTGAGCTTGGTTGTCTCGAAAGGACCGGTGCCGGTGCCGACCGGGGTGACGGTGCCGTCCTTGCCGTACGCCTTGGGGGCGAGGATGCCCAGCGCGGGGCTGGCCAGGCGCAGCGGGAGCACCAGGTCGGCCGTCTTGGTGCTGATCGTGACGGCATCGGCGTCCTCGGCCTTCGCGGTAAGAGGCACGTCGCTCAGGACACGGGGCATGGGCTCGGCGGCGCCCGCGTGGTTGAGCGCGTTGACGACGGACTCGGCGGTGACCTCGGTGCCGTCCTGGAAGGTGGCCTTGCGCAGCTCGAAGGTCCAGGTGGTGTCGTTCGTCTGCTTCCAGGACTTCGCCAGCGCGGGTGCGGCGGCGCCGTTCTTGTCCAGCGCGGTGAGGCCTTCGTCCACGGAGAGCTTGCTCAGCACGGTGGCGTAATTGCTGTACCGGGCAGAGCGCCTGTACGGGCGGCACTGCGAGGGCCACCCCAGCCGACCGCCCGAAGCGCCCTTGTCGCCCATACCCGAGCCGCCTCCCCTGACACGAAGCAGCCGGCCAGCAACGAACTGAGAGCGGGCGCCGCGACGAGACGGCGGGAGGTCGTACGCATGGAGGTCCCGTCGCGCGGGATAAGGGGGGACCTGGCCCCCGTGCACGCCAGGCGGCTCGAGGGGGCTGCGTCGGCTCTTATGGAGGGCCGTTCGGCATGCCTGCGACCAGGACCGGACATCGCCTCGATGTATCCGCCGACGTCCTGTCGCAGCCGCGGAGTGCCAGGTCATGGCGTCCGTGACCGCATGGTCCTACCATGACGTGACCCGGCTCACCGTCGCCCCGGCTGACCCATGGCCGGCTTCCGCCCATACGACGAGCGTCGGCGGCGTCCCGCGAACAGCCCGCGCCGACGGGCCCCGCACCCGGCTTCGCAGGAGGCATACGGTGATGGACCTCAAAATCGACCGCAGGGCGTTCCTACGCGGGATCGGCTCGGTCGCGGCAGGCGCCGCCGCCACTTCGTTCACCGCATGCGGAGGCCGTGCCGACCGGAAGACCGAGGGCGCCGGGAGCGGCAAGACGCTCGTCGTCCGTGACATCGGCGGCGCCTACGGTGAAGCGAACCGCAAGACGGTCTACGAGCCGTTCAGCAAAGAGACCGGCATCCAGGTCAGCGTGGTCAACATCCCCTTGTACGCGCAGATGCTCGCGCAGATCAAGGAAGGGCGCCCAGAGTTCGACGTCATCGACATCGACATGAGCGCACTGGCACGCTTCGAGGGGGCCGGGGCCACGCAGGAGCTCGACTACGACCGGCTGAAGAACGCGAGGAACGCCGGTATCGCCGAGTCGCTGCTCACCTCGCACGGCGTCGGCAAGAACTACTGGGCAAGCGTCATGGCGTTCCGCACCGACGCCTTCGGCGGGAAGACGCCCGATTCCTGGGCGGACTTCTGGGACACCGGTGCGTTCCCGGGCAACCGGGCCTTGCAGGGCCCGGACGCGGGCCCACCGGAGCTTGAGTTCGCCCTCCTCGCTGACGGGGTGGCCCAGGACAGGCTCTATCCCCTCGACGTTGACCGCGCCTTCAGAGTTCTCGACGAGATCAAGAGCGCCGTGCGCGAGTTCTGGGTCGACGGCGCTACGCCGGGACTGCTGCTGCAACGCGGACAGGCCGTGGCCTCCAGCGTCTGGCACGGCCGCCCCAACCAGCTCATCAAGCAGGGCGCACCGCTCGCCTACCAGTGGAACGGCGCCCGTCGGCAGAGCAGCGGCTTCGGTATCCCCAACGGCGCCCGGCATGTCGATGCCGCCTACAGGCTCATCGACTTCGCCCTGCGCCCCGAGGTGCAGGCCGACTTCGCCGAGGCCTACCCATGGGCCCGGTCGTGCCCGCAGCCTACAAGTACCTGTCCAGGGCCGCCGCGGACCTGGCCAGCTCCCCGGAGCACCTTTACACCGGCTTCGACCTGGACGTCGACTGGTGGGTGGAGAACAAGGACGCCGTGACCAAGCGCTGGCAGGAATGGGTGCGGTCCTGAGACGACGCGGAAGAGGGCCGGGCCCGTCCGGTCCTGCCCTCTCCGCCACCGACTCCTGCCGGGCGACGGGAGGGACATCCCCTGAATATGACCAGCATCTTCGGTCGGCACGAGCGGCCCCGAAAGCCCCCTGCCTGGCCGCCCGGAACCCGTGTGCGCTCCCTGCTGAACGCGCGCAGCGTCGCAGGTCAGGTGTTCCTGTGGCAGCTGGTTCTGGTGATCCTGTTCGCCGCTGCCGCTGGGGTGGCGCTCGTCCTGCAAGCCCGGCACTCGAGCACGCAGGACGCCCGCCGGCTCTCGTTGGGAGTCGCCCAGACCTTCGCGCGTGCCCCGGGCACGGTGGACGCCATGAAGTCCGCCGACCCGACGGCCGTGCTGCAATCCCGCGCGGAGGAGACGCGCAAGCTGACGGGCGTCGACTTCGTCGTGGCGATCGATCCACGGGGCTACCGCTGGACCCACCCGGACCCGAATCTGATCGGGGAGCACGTCTTCGCGCTCCGCAAGGAGGCAGCCGCCGGCCGGCCCTTCACTCAGGATTTCGAGGGCAGCCTGGGCCTCGCCGTGGCATCCACGGTCCCCGTCTTCGACACCGGAGGACAGAGGATCGTCGGCCTGGTGTCGGTCGGGGTCACGGTCAAGAACGTGAATGCCGTGGTGCAGCGCCAGATGCCGCTCCTGCTCGGTTCCGTCGGCGGCGCGCTCGCGCTGGTCACGGGCGGTAGGGCACTGGTGTCGCGGCGGCTGCGACGGCAGACCCACGGACTGGGTCCGGCCGAGATGACCCGGATGTACGAGCACCACGACGCGGTGCTGCACGCGGTACGGGAGGGAGTACTGATCATCGGCGGTGACGGACGGCTGCTGCTGGCCAACGACGAGGCACGGCGACTGCTGAATCTGCCCGCAGACGCCGAGCAGCGCCACGTCACCGAGCTGGGTCTGGAAACGGGCACCGCCGAACTGCTGCTCGCGGGCCGGACCGCCACCGACGAGGTCCACCTGGCCGGGGACCACCTGCTGGCGGTCAACATCCGGCCCGTCGACCAGCGCGGCGGCAGGACTGGCAGCGTGGCCACGCTGCGCGACACCACGGAGTTGCAGGCGCTGACGGGCCGGGCGGCCGTGGCCAGAGAGCGGCTGCGCCTGCTGTACGAGGCGGGGGTGCGGATCGGCACCACGCTGGATGTGACGCGCACCGCCGAGGAACTGGCCGAGGTGGCTGTCCCTCGATTCGCCGACGTCGCCACGGTCGACCTGCAGGATCCGGTCCTGGAGGGTGACGAGCCGGTCGGGCCGAACCCCGAAATGCGCCGCACGGCGGTTCATGGTGCCGAGGGCGCCTTGCCCCTCTTCCCCGTGGGAGAGCTCATCCGCGTCGTCCCCGGCAACCCCGTGGCCGTCAGCGTCCAGCGCGGCCTGCCCGTCCTCGAGGCCGACCTGACGGTCTCCCATGGGTGGCGGGCCCAGGATCCCGAACGCGCCCGGCGCATCCTGGACTCCGGCCTCCACTCCTTGATCACCGTGCCGCTCCAGGCTCGCGGCGTGGTACTGGGTGTGGTCAACTTCTGGCGTGCGGAGCAGGACGCCTTCGAGGAAGAGGACCTGGCCTTCGCCGAAGAACTGGCCGCCCGGGCCGCGGTGACCATCGACAACGCCCGCCGCTACACCCGCGAGCACGCCCTGGCCGTGACCCTGCAGCGCAGCCTGTTGCCTCGTTCCCTGCCCGACCAGTCCGCCGTCGAGGTCGCCCACCGCTACCTGCCCGCCCGGGCCGGGGTCGGCGGCGACTGGTTCGATGTCATCCCGCTGCCCGGGGCCCGGGTCGCACTGGTGGTGGGCGACGTGGTCGGCCACGGCCTGCACGCCGCGGCCACCATGGGCCGACTGCGCACCGCGGTGCGCACCTTCTCGTCCCTCGATCTGTCCCCGGACGAGCTGATCAGGCACCTGGACGAGCTGGTCGCCCGGGTCGACAGCGAGGGGGACGGCAGCCAGGGAATCACAGGGGCGACTTGCCTGTACGCCGTCTACGACCCGGTGTCCGGCCTGTGCTCGGTGGCCAGGTCCGGGCATCCAGGACCGGCCCTGGTACACGCGGACGGCACGGTCGAGCAGTTGCAGGTACCCGTCTCCCCGCCGCTGGGGCTGGGCGGCGGCCTTCCCTTCGAGAGTGCCGAGTTCACGCTGTCCGAGGGCTCCCGGTTGGTCCTGTACACCGACGGTCTCATCGAGGACCGGAACCGGGACATCGACACCGGCCTCGCGATGCTGCACGACGCCCTGACGGGGCCCGGCCGGACCCCGGAGGAAACCTGTCAGGCCGTCCTGGACGCCCTGCTGCCGGCCCGCCCGAGCGACGACATCGCCCTGCTCGTCGCTCGGTCCCGCATGCTCGATCCCTCCCAGGTCGCCGACTGGGATGTGCCCGGCGATCCTGCCGCAGTCGCCGGAATCCGTGCCGATGTCGCCCGCCGTCTGGAGGAGTGGGGGCTGGAGGAGCTCGCCTTCTCCACGGAACTGGTGATCAGCGAGTTGGTCACCAATGCCATCCGCTACGGCACCGGCCCGAGACGGCTGCGGATACTGCGCGACGGCACCAGTCTTATCTGTGAGGTCGCCGACGGCAGCAGCACCTCACCGCATCTGCGCCGGGCGGCCGACACCGACGAGGGCGGGCGGGGATTGTTCCTCGTGGCCCAGTTCACGCAACGGTGGGGTACCCGCTACATGCCTCGCGGCAAAGTGATCTGGACCGAGCAGTCGCTCCACAGCACGACGACCGAACCTGACGCAGACACGGCCGACGCCCTGCTGGACCAATGGGGCGACGCGGACTGGTGACTCAGAACGCCGTGTAGCCGCCGTCCACGGGAAGCACGGCACCGGTGATGTACGACGACTCCGGACAGGCGAGGAAGACGAGCGCGTCGGCGACCTCCTCGGGTCTGGCGAGCCGGCGCAGCGGTGTGGAGTCCTCTCTCTGGCGCGCCGGTAGGCAGCGAGGTCGGGGCGTCGCTGGAACGAGGCCTCGATGAGCGGCGTCACGGTCAGACCGGGGACGACCACGTTGACGCGGATGTTACGGGACGCCCATTCGATGGCAGCGCCGCGGGCGAGCGCGATGAGGCCGCCCTTGGCGGCGGAGTACAAGGTCGGTTCGGCATGCCGACCATGCCGAGGCGGGAGCTGACGCACACGATCGACGCCCCCGACTCGGGAGCCAGCGGCATCAGGTGCTTCATGCCCAGGAAGGCGCTCAGGAGGTTGCTGTGGAGCAGGTCGCGTGCGTCGTCGGCAGTCGTCTCCGCGAGCGGGCTGGACTGCTGGAGTCCGTGGCAGAGGACGACCACTCCCACTTCCCCCAGGTGATCCGCCGCTCGGGCGGCGAGCTCGCAGACGAAGGTCTCGTCGTTGAGGTCCCCCGCAAGGTGGAGATCGTCCGGATGGTCCTCGGGCAGCTCGGGTCGCCGTCCAGTGAGCAGGAGGTTGGCATTCTCGCGGCGGAAGTGGGAGGCGACCGCCTGACCGATGCCGCTTGATGCTCCGGTGATCACGGCGTCGGCATTCTGGAGTCCCATATTCGTTCCCTGTCAGGCCAGCACCTGACCGCTGCCCGCCACGGCCTCGGGCCGCAGCAGGTCGGCGAGGGTCTCGGCGGGCAACAGGCCCTTCTCCAGGACGAGTTCGGCCACGCCCCGGCCGGTGGCGAGGGCCTCCTTGGCGATGTCGGTGGCCGCCGTGTACCCGATGTACGGGTTCAACGCGGTCACCAGACCGATGGAGGTCTCCACCGCCGCGCGGAGTTCGTCCTTGTTGGCGGTGATGCCGTCCACGCACCGCTTGGCCAGGGTGAGGCAGGCTGCCCGGAGGTGGGTGAGGGACTCCGACAGGGAGTGCAGGATGATCGGTTCGAAGGCGTTGAGCTGGAGTTGTCCGGCCTCGGCGGCCATGGTGATGGCGACGTCGTTTCCGATGACCTCGAAGGCGACCTGGTTGACGACCTCGGGGATCACCGGGTTGACCTTGCCGGGCATGATCGACGAACCGGCCTGCACGGGCGGCAGGTTGATCTCGTTGAGGCCGGCCCGGGGACCGGAGGAAAGCAGGCGCAGGTCGTTGCAGCTCTTCGACAGCTTCACCGCGATGCGCTTGAGCACGCCCGACATCTGGACGAAGGCGCCGCAGTCCTGCGTGGCCTCGACGAGGTTGGCGGCGGTGACCAGCGGCAGCCCGGTGATCTCGGCGAGGTGGCGGCGGGCCGACTCGGCGTATCCGGCGGGGGCGTTGAGTCCGGTGCCGATGGCGGTGGCGCCGAGGTTGATCTCATGGACAAGCTCCACGGCCTCGGCGAGGCGGCTGCGGTCCTCGTCCAGCATCACCGCGAACGTGGAGAACTCCTGGCCCAGAGTCATCGGCACGGCATCCTGGAGCTGGGTGCGCCCCATCTTCAGCACATCGCGGAACTCCACTGACTTACGGGCGAAGGAGTCCTGCAGGACCGCCATCGCCTTGAGCAGCTCACGCACCGCGAACACCGTCGCGATCTTGACCGCGGTCGGATAGACGTCGTTGGTCGACTGCCCGAGGTTGACGTCCTCGTTGGGGTGCAGGTACTCGTACTGGCCCTTGGCGTGGCCCAGCAGCTCCAACGCCCTGTTCGCCACGACCTCGTTGGCGTTCATGTTCGTCGAGGTGCCGGCACCGCCCTGGATGACGTCGACGACGAACTGGTCGTGCAGCTTGCCGGAGCGGATCTCCCGGCACGCGGCGACAATCGCGGCCGCCTGCTCCGGCTCCAGCAGCCCCAGCTCCTCATTCGCCAGCGCGGCGGCCTCCTTGACGGCGGCCAGGGCGTCGATCAGGTGCGGATAGGCGGAGATGGGAGTGCCGGTGATCGGGAAGTTCTCCGTGGCACGCAGGGTGTGAACACCCCAGTAGGCGTCGACGGGAACATCCCGGTCACCGAGCAAGTCGTGCTCAATGCGGGTGACGGCGTTCATGAGGCTGGGGCCTTCTCTCGGGAGGCATGGTGGGGGGCCTTCCACGCTGCTGCGCGGAAGGCCCCCCGCGGTGTCACCGGTGTCGGTACCTGCTCAGAGCAGGCGGTCCTTGGCCTTGTAATAAGCACCTCCGAACGGAAGGAACCAGGCGGTGCCGTTGTAGAAGGGGACGGGGACCTTCGGGAAGCCGAGGCCGCGCAGCGGGTTGGCCTCCGGCTTGCCGTCCATCATCTCGGCGACCGCGCGGCCCATGTAGGTGGCCATCTGGACGCCGTGGCCGCAGTAACCCATGGAGTAGTACAGGCCGTTGACCTCGCCGGCGTGCGGGATGCGGTCCCAGGAGAAACCGACCATGCCGCCCCACACGTAGTCGATGCGCACCCCAGCCAGCTGCGGGAAGATCTCGGTCATCTCCCGCTTGAGGATGTCGCCGCTCTTGATGTCGGAGGCCGGGTTGGAGGGGGCGAAGCGGGCCCGGCCGCCGAAGGCGAGGCGGTTGTCCGGGGTGAGGCGGACGTAGTGGCCGACATTCTTGTGGGCGACCAGCAGGCGGCCGTTCGGGATGAGCTCCTTGGCGCGCGCCTCCCCCAGCGGCTCGGTGACGATGATGAAGCTGCCGACGTTGATCAGCCGCTTGCGGAACCACGGCATCGACTTGTCGGTGTAGGCGTCCGTCGCCGCCATGACCTGCTTGGCACGGATGGTGCCGTGCATGGTCTCCACCAGAAAGCCGCCGCCGTGGAGGCGGGTGAGGCCGGTGGCGGCGTTGCGCTCGTGGATCTCGGCGCCGGCACGCTCGGCGGCTTCGGCCAGGCCGCCGACGAACTTGCCCACGTGCAGGCCCGCGCTGAGCGGGTCGAGCAGGGCGCCGTGGTAGTAGTCCGAGCCGAGCTCGGCCCGCAGCTCGCTCTTGCTCAGCACGATCGTCTCGTGGCCGAAGTTGTCGGCCAGGTCGCGCTGCTTGGCGCGCAGGCCCTCGAAGTGCTGGGGCTTGCAGACCAGGCCGAGGCGCCCGGCGCGGTTGAAGTCGCAGTCGATCTGTTCCGTCCGCGTGAGGTCCTCGACGACGTCGACGGCCTCGCGGAAGGCGTTGTACAGCTCGAGTGCGCGCTCCTGGCCGTAGCGCTTGCGGGCCTCGGCAGGGCTGATGGTGATGCCCTGGGTGCACATGCTGCCGTTGCGCCCGGAGGCGCCCGAGCCGACCTTGTCCTTTTCCACGAGGACGACCCGGGCACCCTTGCGGACGGTGTGGTAGGCGGTGGACAGGCCGGTGAGGCCGCCGCCGATCACCACCACGTCCGCCTCGTCGGGCAGGTCCTTTCCGGAACGGTCGGGCAGGGCGGGGGCTGTGTCCAGCCAGTAGGGGATCTGCTTCATGGCGTGCGTCCTCTGTGTTTCTCGGTCCTGTGTCGCCGGTATGCCGTAGGTCAGCAGCCGAGCAGCTTCGGCAGGCCCGACAGGTCACGCAGCTCGTCGTACGGCTGGTAGTCGGCGCTGCCCTTGCGGCCGTAGCGGTTGATCCACACCCGGCGCTTCAGGCCCAGGTCGCGGGTCGGGATGTGGTCGTACTCCCAGCCCTGGGCGACGTGGATGACCTGCGAGGGCTCGACGCCCATGGTCTTGAACGCGTACTCGAAGGTCTGGCGGTCCGGCTTGTAGGCGCGCGCCTGCTGGGCGGTGATGACGTAGTCGAACTCGACGCCGATGTTCTCGACGTTCCGCGCGATCAGGTTGTCGTCGGTGTTGGAGATGATGGCGATCTCGTACTTGGTCTTCAGGGCGCGCAGCGCGTCCGGGACCTCCGGGTGGGGACCGAAGGTGGGGACGGCCTCGACCAGGGCGTCGCCGTCGGACTCGCGGTACTCCAGGCCGTGCAGGCGCATGGCGTTGCGCAGGCTGGAGTGCAGGATCTCGTGGTAGGGGCGGTAGGCCTCCAGGACGGCCTGAAAGCGCATGACGCGGAAGTCGTCGAGGAACTCGTCGACATCCAGGTTGTCCAGGTCCAGCCGGTCTTCGAGGACCTTCAGGGTCGTCGGGGCCAGCTCGAAGTTGATCAAGGTCGCGTAGGCGTCGAAGGTGACGATCTCTCTCATGATGTTCAGCCTCAGTCTCGCGGGTTTCCAGAGTGAGTGGGGGCTTCAGACGATGCGTTCGCCGGGGGCGACGATCGCGTCGAGCACGGCCAGATCGGCCGGGCTCGGTATCCAGTCGGCCGCCGCCGCGTTGGCGGTGACCTGTTGAGGTGTCATGGCGCCGCAGATGACGGAGCCCACGGCGGGCAGGGCCGCCAGTGCGCCGACCGCGACCTGGAGGAGGGTCAGTCCGCGGTCGGCGCCGTATGTGGTGAGCGCCTCGACCCTGTCGAGGGCCGCGTCGGTGAGCCAGCCCTGCCGCCAGGACAGGCGGCTGCCGGGCGGGGGCTCCTCGCCGCGGCGGTACTTCCCGCTGAGCAGGCCGTTGGCCAGCGGGTAGTACGGCAGCAGGCCGACGCCGTGATGCAGGCAGGCCGGGATCAGGTCCCGTTCCGCACCGCGGTCGAGCAGGTGGTAGCGCGCCTGGGTGGACACGAAGGCGTCCGTGACGTGCTCGGCCGGGAGGTTGGAGCAGCCGATGTACCGGATCTTGCCCTCCTCGACCAGCTCCCGGAGCGCGGCGACCGTCTCCTCCAACGGCGTGACGCCGTCCGGCTCGTGGTACTGGTACAGGTCGATCCGGTCGGTGCCGAGCCGGCGCAGTGACGCCTCCACCGCGTACCGGATGTAGGCGCGGGATCCGCGCGGACCGCACAGGTCGGCATCCCTGCTCATCTCCATGCCGAACTTGGTGGCGAGCACGATCTCGTCGCGGTGGCCCTTGAGGGCGGCACCCAGCAGGCGTTCGCCGTCGCCGCGCGAGCCACCCCGCTCACCGGACCCGCCGTACATGTCGGCAGTGTCGAACAGGGTGATCCCGGCGTCGAGGGCGGCGTGGACGACGGCCTTCGTGCCGTCCTCGTCGAGACGGCTTCCGAAGTTGTTGCCGCCCACGCCGACCACCGAGACGGTCGGGCCGCGTGCTCCGAGCGAGCGGTACCTCATGACCGGTTCCCGAATCCGATGCAGACGTTCTTGGTCTGCAGATAGCTGGCCAGGCCCTCAAGGCCCTTCTCCCGGCCCCAGCCGCTGTGCTTGTAGCCGCCGAAGGGAAGCTCGACGCCCGTGCCGACGCCGGTGGCGTTGACATAGACCTGGCCGGCCCGGATGCCCTCGGCCATCCGCATCGCCTTGTCGATGTCGCGGGTCCACACGTACGAGGCGAGGCCGTACGGACTGTCGTTGGCGATCTCCAGTGCCTCGTCCGCGTCGTCGAACTCGATGACCGTGACGACGGGACCGAAGATTTCCTCGCGGGCGCAACGGGCCTGGTTGTCGAGCCCGGTGAGGACGGTCGGCTCGACGAAGTAGCCGTCGGCCAGCTCGGGGTCCGAGGGGGCGCCTCCGCCGGCCCGTGCCACGGCACCCTCCTCCCGCGCCAGCTCCAGGTAGCCGAGGACCCGGTCCCGCTGCCGTGCGGCGACCAGCGGGCCGACGTCGGGGTCGGTGAGGCCCGGGCCGACGCGCAGGGAGGCGGCGTGCGCGACGAGCTTGTCCAGGAATTCCTCGGCGCCTCGCTGGAGGAGCAGCCGGGTGCCGGCGGAGCAGGTCTGCCCGGCATTGCCGAACGCGGAGGCGGCGACCGCGCCGAGCGCCAGGTCGAAGTCGGCGTCCGCGAAGACGACGACCGGCGACTTGCCGCCCAGTTCGGTGACCGAGGGCACCACGTTCGCGGCGGCGGCCTGCGCCACCTTGATGCCGGTCGGCACGGACCCGGTGAAGGTGACCTGGTCGATGTCCGGGTGACCGGCGAGGGCCGCGCCGGTCTCGCCGTCACCGGGGACCACGTTCAGCACGCCCGGCGGAAGACCGCACTCCAGGGCGATCCTGCCGATCTCCAGCGGGGTGAGCGGCGCCTCGGGGGACGGCTTGAGCACCACCGTGCAACCTGCGGCCAGCGCCGGTGCGGAGCCCCTCGCGGTGTTCTGCAGCGGGTAGTTGAACGGGATGATCTGGCCGGACACGCCGATCGGCTCACGGACCGTGTAGTCGATCAGGCCGGGGCCGAGCGGGATCGTCGAGCCGCCGAGCTTGTCGGCGACGCCCGCGTAGAACTCGAAGTAGCGGGCGGCCGCCTCGACATCGGCCTTCGCCTGGCGCAGCGGCTTGCCGACGTCCTGGCTCTCCAGGCGGGCCAGCCGTTCGCCCTGGTAACGGATGGCCTCGGCGATCCGGTACAGGATCCGGCCGCGATCGGCGGCACGCATCCGGGCCCACTCGGGTGCGGTGAAGGCCGCGCGCGCCGCCGCCACTGCCTGGTCCACATCGGCCTTGCCGCCCAGCGCCACCTGGGCGATGGCCGTGCCGTTCGACGGGTCGAGGACGGTGAAGGTGCGGCCGTCGGCGGCGGGGACCTGCTTGCCGTCGATCAGCAACTCGCTCAGCTGCAGTTCGCCGCTCATGGCCGGATCTCCCCCAGCACCTCGCCGAAGATGACGACCTCGTCGCCCGGACGGACCGTGCGGATCCGGCGCACCCAGAGCACGATGCCCTCCTGCGGGGCAGTGACCTCCTCCAGCGTGTTGCCATAGTGGTCGGTGATGGTGGCGATTCTGTCGCCTTCCTTGCAGGTCTCCCCCGGCTCGGCGTGGGCGACGAAGAAGCCGCCGGCGGCGGAGCGGGCGAAGGTGCCCGAGACGGTCGTGTAGGTGTCCCGCAGCTCCGTCGCGCCGTCGATCATGCCGAGGCTGCGCAGGATGTTGCGGATCGAGTTCATGTGGTGCTCGACGTTGGTCTCGCGGTACGTGGCGCCACCGCACTCGATGGTGATGGCGGGCTTGCCGGCTTCGAGGACGGGGTGGCGGACCGTGCCGCCCCACTTGCCGCCCTTCCAGACCAGCTCGTGCCCGGCGGCGAGCGCCAGGTCCGTCGCCAGGTCCTCGTAGCCGCCCTGGAGGATGACCAGCGGGGCGATCTCGCCGTAGGCGCCACCGGTGTGCAGGTCGACCACGGCGTCGACGGCGGGGACGACCTGCTCGACGAAGGTGGCGGCCAGACGCTGCGAGTACGAGCCCTCCGCGTCACCCGGGAAGATGCGGTTGAGGTTGAGGTGGTCGATGCCGCTGGCGCGGGCGGCCGCCTCGAAGGCCGGGGTGTTCATGCAGGGGATGCCGACGACGGTGCCGCGCAGGGTGGCCGGGTCGATCTCGGCGAGCACGCGGCGGATGGCCTCCTGGCCGTCGTACTCGTCGCCGTGCACGCCCGCGTCCACACACAGGACCGGGCCGTCCTGCGCGCCGTTGACGACGATCAGCGGTATGCCGAGCTCCACGCCGTAGCTGCTGGTGCCGACCGGGATCAGGCCCTGGGCGCGCTCGCCCGGGGCGACGGTCAGCGGACCGATGGAGTACATGTGGTTCCTTCCCAAAACGTGGGCCAGATGCGGAACGTGGATCAGATGCGGGCGGACGCCTCGGCGAGGGTGCCCGCGATGATCGCGGCGATACGGTCGAGGACGGCGCGGTCGCTGATCAGCGGGGGCGCGATCTGGACCAGGGGCCTGGAGCGGTCGTAGACGCGGGCCAGCAGGCCGGCCTCGCGCAGCCGGCGCGGGATCAGGTCGCCGATCAGAGCGGCTCGGGCGTTGGCGCTGAAACCGCCGTCGTCGAGGTCGCCGACGAGTTCGCAGGAGTAGAAGAACCCGGTGCCGCGGACGTCGCCGACGATCGGCAGGTCCTCGAGGGCCGCCATGCGCCTGGCCAAGTCCCCCTGGAGACCGCGGACGTTGTCCAGGATGCGGTCCCGCTCCATGATCTCCAGGTTGCGCAGGGCGATGGCCGTGCTCAGCGGGTGTCCGGCGAAGGTGTAGCCGTGGTTGAGGACCGCGCCGGGCCGGTTGATGACCTCGGTGACCTTGGTGCCGACCAGGGTCGCGCCCAGGGGGGCGTATCCGGCGGTGATGCCCTTGGCGACGGTGACCATGTCCGGGCGGGCGCCGTAGCGGTCCCCGCCGAACCACTCCCCGATCCGGCCGAAGGCCGTGATGACCTCGTCGGCGACGAGCAGGAAGCCGTACCGGTCGGCCAGCGCCCGCAACCCCTGCCAGTAACCCTGGGGCGGGGTGATGCAGCCGCCCCGGTTCTGCACCGGCTCGGCGATGAACATTGCGACGGTCTCCGGGCCCTCGGCCAGGATCGCGGCCTCCAACTCCGCGAGCAGCCACGCCGTGTAGACCTCGTCGTCCGCGAACTCCGGTGCCAGGCCGCAGCGGTTGGTGTTCGACACGAACCGGGTGTCGATCGCCGGCGGGCCGTACGGCTCCGTCAGGCCGGGGTCGTCGTTGAACGACAGGGTGCCGATGGTCAGGCCGTGGTAGGCGCCGCGCCGGGCGATCGCCTTGGTGCGGCCCGGCTCTCCGCGCAGGGCGTGGTAACGACGGGCTATCTTCCAGGCGGTCTCGACGGCTTCGGCGCCACCGCTCGAGAAGAAGGTGTGCTCGATGTCGACGGGGGCGATCCGGGACAGCCGCTCGGCGAGTTCGATGGCCGAGGGATGCGCGGAGCCGGTCCACAGCGGGCTATAGCACAGCTCGCTCAGCTGCCGTTCGGCGGCCTCGGCGAACTCGGGGCCGTAGGAGTAGCCGAGCTGGCAGCAGTACAGCCCTGACAGGCCGTCGATGTAGCGCCTGCCGTCCGCGTCGTCGACGTACGGGCCCTCCCCTCGCTGGACGAGGAGGAGGTCTTCGCCCTGGTCGCCGAGCGATCCGTTGGCAGTCATGTTCAGCAGCAGGTGCCGCTGAGCGGTGGCTGCGGTCAGCTGAGCGGCGGCGGTGGTCATACGGCCTCACCTCCGGGGTTGGCGACGCCGACCGTGTTCTCGACCGACAGCAGGGATTGCTGTCGTCCGGAGCCGATCCAGCGCACGAGGGCGACGAGGCCGAGGGCGAG
>NZ_BAAGRZ010000043.1:0-41998 GCF_054782695.1 Streptomyces deserti | reverse complement strand
GCCCCGGAGAGCCGGACGGCCACTCCTGCGGAGCCACTGAAGGCAAGACCCCATCAGCCACATCCGGCCCTCCCGGGCCACCCAACAACTTACGGAGCGCCCCATGGCCACCGCCGCCCCGTCCGCCGCCTCCCGCATCGCCGTCGTCACCGGTGCCAGCAGCGGAATCGGCGCCGCCACGGCCCGGCAACTCGCCACGGCCGGCTACCGCGTGGTCCTCACCGCCCGCCGCAAGGACCGCATCGAAGCCCTCGCGGAGGAGATCAACAAGGCGGGCGGCCAGGCCACCGCGTACCCCCTCGACGTCACCGACCGCGCGGCCGTCGACGAGTTCGCCACGGCCTTCAAGACGATCGGCGTCCTCGTCAACAACGCGGGCGGCGCACTCGGCGCCGACCCCGTCGCCACCGGCGACCCCGACGACTGGCGCCAGATGTACGAGACGAACGTCATCGGCACCCTCAACCTCACCCAGGCCCTGCTCCCCAAGCTCATCGCCAGCGGCGACGGCACGGTGGTCGTGGTCTCCTCCACCGCCGGCCACGCCACCTACGAAGGCGGCGCCGGCTACGTCGCCGCCAAGCACGGCGCCCACGTCCTCGCCGAGACCCTCCGCCTGGAGATCGTCGGCCGGCCGGTCCGCGTCATCGAGATCGCACCCGGCATGGTCCGCACGGACGAATTCGCCCTGACCCGCTTCGCCGGCGACGAGGAGAAGGCCGCGAAGGTCTACGAGGGCGTCGCCGAGCCCCTGACCGCCGACGACGTCGCCGACACCATCACCTGGGCGGTCACCCGCCCCAGCCACGTCAACATCGACCTCCTCGTCGTCCGCCCCCGCGCCCAGGCGTCGAACACCAAGGTCCACCGAGAACTGTGACCTTCGGCGACCCCGCCCGCGAACAGCGACGCCTGGCCGAGGAGAAGAAGAACGAGCGCTACGTGTGGTGGTACCTCGGCTACTTCCTCTTCGGCATCCACCTCGTGGCGTTCGTGATGATCTACGCGGTGACGCACGCCGAGTAACTCACAGGACTCAACAGCCCCGAGTGAGGGCCCCGGTCGAATACCGGGGACCTCATGTCTCCTCAGCCCTTGACGCAGACGACCTGCTTCAGCTTGGCGACAACCTCCACGAGGTCCCGCTGCTGGTCGATGACCTGCTCGATCGGCTTGTACGCGCCCGGGATCTCGTCCACGACGCCGGAGTCCTTGCGGCACTCCACGCCCCGTGTCTGATCCTCCAGATCCTTCGTCGTGAACCGACGCTTGGCCGCGTTGCGGCTCATACGCCGGCCCGCGCCGTGCGAGGCCGAGTTGAAGGACTTCTCATTGCCGAGGCCCTTCACGATGTACGAACCGGTGCCCATCGAGCCCGGGATGA
This sequence comes from Streptomyces deserti, assembly GCF_054782695.1. NCBI lineage: Bacteria > Bacillati > Actinomycetota > Actinomycetes > Kitasatosporales > Streptomycetaceae > Streptomyces > Streptomyces deserti. The sequence goes on along the minus strand of NZ_BAAGRZ010000043.1, from coordinate 40,614 downwards.
TGCCGTACTCACCGGCCAGGGCACTGATGGCCCCCTTGCGGGTGACGAGCAGGTCCATGCCCTCGTAGCGCTCGCGGCTCACGTAGTTGTGATGGCAGCTCACCTCGGGCTCGAAGGTCACCTTGGCCTTCTTGAACTCCTTGCGGATCACGTCCTTGAGGAGCGCCATCATGATCGACCGGTTGTACTTCGCGTACTCCTGGGCCCAGTAGAGGTCGTGCTCGTACGCCGTCATCTGGGGGGTGTCCGCCACGAAGACGGCGAGGTCGCGGTCGACCAGGCCCTGGTTGTGCGGGAGCTTCTGGGCCACCCCGATGTGGTGCTCGGCCAGTTCCTTGCCGATGTTCCTGGAGCCGGAGTGCAGCATCAGCCAGACAGAACCGGTCGTGTCCACGCAGACTTCGACAAAATGATTTCCTCCGCCGAGCGTTCCCATCTGCTTTGCTGCTCGCTCATGACGGAACTTGACCGCTTCGGCAACTCGGCCGAACCGCGCCCAGAAGTCGTCCCACCCGGCAGTGGCCAGGCCATGGAACCGCCCCGGCTCGACAGGGCTGTCGTGCATCCCCCGCCCCACCGGAATGACCTGCTCGATCCGCGACCGCAGCCGCGACAGGTCCCCGGGCAGGTCATTCGCCGTCAGCGACGTCTTCACCGCCGACATCCCGCACCCGATGTCCACCCCCACCGCCGCGGGGCACACGGCCCCCTGCATCGCGATGACCGACCCGACCGTCGCGCCCTTCCCGTAGTGCACGTCCGGCATCACGGCCAGGCCCTTGATCCACGGCAGAGTCGCGACGTTCTGCAGCTGCTGCAGGGCCGCGCCCTCGACCGAGGCCGGGTCCGTCCACATGCGGATGGGTGTCTTGGCGCCCGGAATCTCCACGTACGACATAACGTCCTCATTCCCCCGTACTTGAACAGAAGTCTGTAAGCGCAAATACCGGAGCCAAGGTCGACGAAAGGGATACCGGACCGGCGTCCACGGCAGTGCGTGCGATACACATTGTCTCCAGGGGGCGCCCCCGCGCGGCAAGCGAATAACCAGCGGGGACACTGAACCACCGAGGGACGACCCACCGTCGAGAGGAGCCTGACCGTGCAGCGGAAGGCGTACGTACCCGGCGTCGCCGCGCTCCTCGCGGCGCTGCTGGCGGGCTGCACCGGCGGCTCGGACGACGACGGCCCGACGGACGCCACGAACCCGGGCAACGCCGGTACGGCATCGGCGGTGGCCGAGCCGGGCAAATACCGCACCCTGCCCGAACCCTGCGGCGCGGTCGGCCAGGACACCCTCGACGAACTCCTGCCCGGCATCCGGCAGATCGCCGACCAGGAACAGCGCGAGAAGGCGTACGAGGGCCAGGCGACCCTCACGTTCGACACGGACCGCAAGGTCGGCTGCCGTTGGAAGGTGGATTCGGCGGACGCCACGGACCATCTGTTCATCGACTTCGAGCGGGTGGTGTCGTACGACAACGCCGTCAGCGACGACAACCAGGCCGAGCAGCTGTTCGCGGTGAAGGAGGCGGACGCGCGCCTCCCCGAGCCGACGGTCACGGACTCCGGCAGCGCCGACGGCAATGCGGGCACCATGTCCTCGCCGGACCCGGGCACCTCGCCGTCCACGCCCTCGTCCGCCCCGTCCGGATCGGCATCCCCCGCCACGTCTTCGTCGTCCTCCCCGTCCTCGTCCTCCACCGTCACGCCGGCCGACCTCCAGCCGCGCGTCCTGGAGGACCTGGGCGACGAGGCGTTCATCGACGACGAGCTGAGCAGCTCCGGTTCGACGGCCAAGCAGCGCACGGTGACTGTGGCGTTCCGCACGTCGAACGTGATCGTGACGATCGAGTACGCGGAGCAGCCGGCGACGGTCGGCGTCGTCCCGGACAGCAAGGAAATGCAGGACAGGGCCCGGAAACTGGCCTCCCGGCTGGCGGATTCGCTGGGCGGCTGAGCGCCCTTCACGCACCCTTCACGCCCGTCCGCGAAGCTGACGAAGGAAGACCGAACGGCTGTCGTACCGCGTACCGTGACCACTCGGACCCGTTCCGACCGCAGGAACCACGAGTGTCATGAGTGAAGGAACCATGCAGCGACGAGCACAGCGAAGCCAGCGTGATCAGCGAGCGAAGCGCCTCAACCGCGTCCTTGTCTGCGCGGCCGCCGTCCCCGTGATGCTGGTCGCCGCCGGCTGCTCCTCGGACTCCGGCTCCGGTGACGGCGGGGACAAGCCCGCGAAGGCCGCCGCGTCGGCGTCCACGAGTCCGTCACCGACGGTGCAGGCGGCGGCGTTCGACAAGCTTCCGGAGCCGTGCGAGGTGCTGTCGAAGAAGACTCTGGGCGAACTCGTCCCGAAGGCGAGCAAGTCCGGCAAGGAAGGCAAGTCGGACGACTTGTCGACGCGCGCCAATTGCTCCTGGAACAGCCTCGACAACAACGGCGTGAAGGGCTCGCAGTTCCGCTGGCTGAATGTGTCGCTGCTGCGTTTCGAGTCGGACGTCACGCGCGGCGCGGGCGACGAGCTGGCGCAGGAGTACTACGCCAAGCAGGTCCAGGACGCCCAGGCCGCCGAGGGCGCCAAGAACACCAAGTCCGAGCCGGTGACCGGCACGGGCGACGAGGCGACGGCGATCCGGTACGACCTGAAGAAGAAGGAAGGCACCTTCAGGCAGCAGACGGTCGTGGCACGCGTCGAGAACGTGGTCGTCACCCTCGACTACAACGGTGCGGGCCTGGCCGGCGACAAGACGCCGAGCGCCGACGACCTGATGAAGGCGGCGAAGAAGGCGGCCAAGGAAGCGGTGGCCGCGGTGGCGTCCGCGAACGGCGACGGCGACGGCGACGGCGGAACCGGCAGCGGCGGGGGTACGTCGAGCGGCTCGCCGTCGGCGTCACCGTCCAAGGGGGCCTCGAAGAGCGCCTCGCCGTCCGCGTCGGTGACGAAGAGCTGACCGAACCGGCCAACGGGAACCGGCCACCCGTCTCTCGCACGGATGTGCCACCCTGTTGCGCGCAACAACACGCAATGGGAGGGGACTACGGGTGGCCGCGCCTATACAGCTGACACGGATGCACCGCGTTCTCATCGGCGTGGTCGTCACCGGTGCCGTCGTCATCGCCGGAATCGGCTTCGCGGGTTCGTACGCGGCCGTCCGCGAACTGGCCCTGCAGAAGGGCTTCGGGAACTTTTCCTACGTCTTCCCGATCGGCATCGACGCGGGCATCTGCGTCCTGCTCGCCCTGGACCTGCTGCTCACCTGGATCCGCATCCCGTTCCCGCTGCTGCGTCAGACGGCCTGGCTGCTGACGGCGGCGACGATCGCGTTCAACGGCGCGGCGGCCTGGCCGGATCCGCTCGGTGTCGGCATGCACGCGGTGATCCCGGTGCTGTTCGTGGTCGCGGTCGAGGCGGCCCGCCACGCGATCGGCCGGATCGCCGACATCACGGCGGACAAGCACATGGAGGGTGTCCGCCTCACCCGCTGGCTCCTCTCCCCCGTGCCGACCTTCCTCCTCTGGCGTCGTATGAAGCTGTGGGAGCTGCGCTCCTACGACCAGGTCATCAAGCTGGAGCAGGAACGTCTCGTCTACCAGGCCCGGTTGCGCTCCCGCTTCGGCCGCGGCTGGCGCAGGAAGGCCCCGGTGGAGTCCCTGATGCCGCTGCGGCTGGCCCGGTACGGCGTCCCGCTGGCGGAGACGGCTCCGGCGGGCCTGGCGGCGGCGGGGATAGAGCCGGCGCTGATCCCGCCGGCACCGCAGGTGGAGGTCGCCCGGCAGACGGCCGCGCCTGCCGCCCAGCAACGACCCGAGCTCGTCGAGGGCAACCAGTACGACCGGGACAACCGGTCCAGCCAGTCCAGCCAGTACTCGGAGCAGCCCGGACCGGAGCCCGAGCCGGAACCCGAGCCGGACCAGAGCCCCTGGTTCGCTCCCCGCGAGGTCGAGTACCACGGCGGCTACGACCCCACCTACGACCCGGCCGAGCAGTACGCCCAGTGGTACGCGGAGCAGCAGGAGGCCGAGCAGTACCTGGACCAGCCCCAGGAGGAACCCTCCCCGGAGGACACCGGCAGCTTCCGCGTCCCGGCGGGCCCCGGCCGCACCCGGGAGCTCGGCGAAGGCGGCGGAACCCCACCACCTCCGCAGCCGGACGATGACGCGTACTACCAGGTCTTCAAGCAGTCGATCAACGGCAGCTACCCGACTCCGAACCAGCTCATCGACAACGTCGAGGCGGAGTTCGGCATCCGGCTCGACGGTGCGGAGGCCAAGCGCATGGTCGACCGCTTCACCAGCCGCCACTACGCGGAACTCGAAGAGGACCACATCGCATAGCAGAGGGGCCCTCTTCCGAGGGCCCCTCGCCGTCTTGCTCCCCTAGCGCCGTCTTACTCCCCGAGCAGCTTCCGCACCCGCTCCTGCCCCACCGCGAGCAGCAGCGTGGGCAGGCGCGGACCGGTGTCGCGCCCGACGAGCAGGTGGTACAGCAGCGCGAAGAAGGACCGCTGGGCGGTCTTGATCTCCGGCGGGAGCTCCTTGGGCGTGGCGTCGGCCGAGAACCCGGCCTGCACCTTCGGCACGCCGTAGACCAGGTGCGTGAGCCCGTCGAGCGACCAGTGCTCGGCCAGCCCGTCGAGCAGCAGCCGCAGCGACTCGCGGCCCTGGTCGTCGAGCGACTTCAGCAGCTCCACGTCGGGCTCGTCCCGGACGATGGTGCGCTGGTCGGCGGGCACGTGCGTGTTGATCCACGCCTCGGCCTTGTCGTACCGCGGCCGTGCCTCGTCCAGGGAGGCCAGCGGACGCGACGGGTCGAGCTCGCTGAGGATGCGCAGCGCCTGGTCCTCGTGGCCGGCGGTGATGTCGGCGACGGACGCGAGCGTCCGGTACGGCAGCGGCCGGGGCGTCTTCGGCAGCTCACCGGCCGCCGTCCGTACCGCGCGGGAGTGCGCGGCGACGTCGGCCGGCAGGGCGGAACCGTCGGCGACCTTGGCGTCGAGGCGGTCCCACTCGTCGTACAGGCGCTGGATCTCCTGGTCGAAGGCGACCTTGAAGGACTGGTTGGGCTTGCGCCGGGCGTACAGCCAGCGCAGGAGCTGCGGTTCCATGATCTGCAGCGCGTCGGCGGGGGTGGGGACGCCGCCCTTGGACGACGACATCTTGGCCATGCCGCTGATGCCCACGAAGGCGTACATCGGGCCGATCGGCTGCTTGCCGCCGAAGATCCCGACGATCTGGCCGCCGACCTGGAAGCTCGACCCGGGGGAGCTGTGGTCGACGCCGGACGGCTCGAACACGACCCCCTCGTACGCCCACCGCATCGGCCAGTCGACCTTCCAGACCAGCTTGCCGCGGTTGAACTCGCTGAGCCGGACCGTCTCGGAGAAACCGCACGCGGTGCAGGCGTACGTCATCTCGGTGGAGTCGTCGTCGTAGGCGGTGACGATGGTGAAGTCCTTCTCGCAGTTGCCGCAGTACGGCTTGTACGGGAAGTACCCGGCGGAGCCGGAGCTGCCGTCGTCCTCGGCGGCGGCGCCGGAGCCCTCCGCCGCCTCCAGCTCGGCCTCGTCGACCGGCTTCTGCGACTTCTGCTGCGCGGCCGGGGTCTTCTTGGTCCGGTACTGGGCGAGCACCGCGTCGATGTCGTGGCGGTGCTTCATCGCGTGCAGGATCTGCTCCCGGTACACCCCGGAGGTGTACTGGGCGGTCTGGCTGATGCCGTCGAACTCGACGCCCAGCTCGGTGAGCGAGGCGATCATGGCCGCCTTGAAGTGCTCGGCCCAGTTCGGGTGCGGGGAGCCCTTCGGGGCGGGGACCGAGGTCAGCGGCTTGCCGATGTGCTCCTGCCAGGCCTCCTCGTCGACGCCGGCGATGCCCTTGGGCACCTTGCGGTACCGGTCGTAGTCGTCCCAGGAGATCAGGTGCCGGACCTGGTGGCCCCGGCGGCGGATCTCGTCGGCGACGAGGTGCGGGGTCATGACCTCGCGCAGGTTGCCCAGGTGGATCGGCCCGGAGGGCGACAGCCCGGACGCGACGACGACCGGTTTGCCCGGGGCCCGACGCTCCGACTCCGCAATGACCTCGTCCGCGAAACGGGAGACCCAGTCGGTGGTCTCGGTGCTCTGAGCCACGATCGGCACGTCCTTCTTTCGTCCATCAGGCAGCCGGTACGGTCGCACGGCTGACCGCACCATTGTCCCAGACCCCCATGCGCCCGGGAAAACGGCTTTACCCCCCATGGGATACTGGCCGTGTCTATCCATCCCCACGAGGAGAACGGCACCCCTTCCTATGGCCTCGGTCACGTCCCTCACCGCTTCCGTCCACCAGCGCCTCGCGTCCGCCCTCTCGGCTGCCCTGCCGGAGGCCGCCGACGCGGACCCGCTGCTGCGACGAAGCGACCGGGCGGACTTCCAGGCCAACGGGATCCTGGCCCTGGCGAAGAAGGCGAAGGCGAACCCGAGGGAGCTGGCGACCCAGGTCGTCTCCCAGGTGGTCACCGGTGATGTGATCAAGGACGTCGAGGTCTCGGGCCCCGGCTTCCTCAACATCACGGTCACCGACCGGTCGATCACCGAGAACCTCGCCGCGCGGGCCGCCGACGCCGACGGCCGCCTGGGCGTGCCGTACGCGGAGCAGCCGGGGACGACGGTCATCGACTACGCCCAGCCGAACGTGGCGAAGGAGATGCACGTCGGTCACCTGCGGTCCGCCGTGATCGGCGACTCGGTGGCGCAGCTGCTGGAGTTCACCGGCGAGACGGTGGTCCGCCGCCACCACATCGGCGACTGGGGCACCCAGTTCGGCATGCTCATCCAGTACCTGGACGAGCACCCGCACGAGCTGGACCACAAGGCCGGTGAGATCACCGGTGAGGAGGCGATGTCGAACCTCGACCGCCTCTACAAGGCGGCACGCAGGCTCTTCGACTCCGACGAGGAGTTCAAGACGAGGGCCCGCCGCCGGGTCGTGGACCTCCAGGCGGGGGACCCGCACACCCTGGCCATGTGGCAGAAGTTCGTGGACGAGTCGAAGATCTACTTCTTCTCCGTCTTCGAGAAGCTGGACATGGAGATCCGGGACGCGGACATCGTCGGCGAGTCGGGCTACAACGACATGCTCGACGAGACCTGCCGCCTGCTGGAGGAGTCGGGCGTCGCGGTCCGCTCCGAGGGCGCCCTGTGCGTGTTCTTCGACGACGTCAAGGGCCCGGACGGCAAGCCGGTCCCGCTGATCGTGAAGAAGTCGGACGGCGGCTACGGCTACGCGGCGACCGACCTGTCGGCGATCCGCGACCGCGTCTTCAACCTCAAGGCGAACACGCTGCTGTACGTGGTCGACGCCCGCCAGTCCCTCCACTTCAAGATGGTCTTCGAGACCGCGCGCCGGGCCGGCTGGCTGAACGGCGACGTCAAGGCGGTGCAGCTCGCCTTCGGCACGGTCCTCGGCAAGGACGGCAAGCCGTTCAAGACCCGTGAGGGCGAGACGGTCCGCCTGGTGGATCTCCTGGACGAGGCGATCGAGCGCGCCTCGGCGGTGGTCCGTGAGAAGGCCCAGGACCTGTCCGAGGAGGAGATCGCCGAGCGGGGTACCCAGGTGGGCATCGGCGCGGTGAAGTACGCGGACCTGTCGACGTCGGCGAACCGGGACTACAAGTTCGACCTGGACCAGATGGTCTCGCTGAACGGCGACACGTCCGTCTACCTCCAGTACGCGTACGCCCGTATCCAGTCGATCCTGCGCAAGGCCGGCGACGTGCGCCCGGCAGCCCACGCCGAGCTGGAGCTGCACGAGGCGGAGCGCGCCCTGGGTCTGCACCTGGACGCCTTCGCGGAGACGGTGGCGGAGGCGGCCGCGGAGTACGCCCCGCACAAGCTGGCGGCGTACCTGTACCAGCTGGCGTCGCTGTACACGTCCTTCTACGACAAGTGCCCGGTGCTGAAGGCCGAGACGCCGGCGCAGGTGGAGAACCGCCTGTTCCTGTGCGACGTCACGGCCCGGACGCTGCACCAGGGGATGGCGCTGCTGGGGATCAGGACGCCTGAGCGGCTCTGAGCCACAGCGGCAGCGGGGGAACCCGGAAGCCGGTTCGGTTCCCCTGTCCAGGTCGGCCCGTGGCCCGTCCTCTCCCCCGGGGAGGACGGGCCACGGTCGTCTCACGGTGCGCTGATCCGGCTCAGCAGGGGTGGAAGACGCTCATGTCGTTGGCGAACCGCTTGAACGCGGCCCTGGTGTTGGGGCCGGGGTCGCCGTCGATCCTGTCGTTGTAGTCCCAGCCGTGCGCCAGCATCCGCTGCAGCGCCCTGACCGTGTTGGGGCCCGGGTCGCCGTCGATCCTGTCGTTGTAGTCCCAGTACTTGGCGAGGAAGCGCTGGAACGCCTTCCAGCTGTTGGTGCCCAGCAGCCCGTCGATGGCGTCGCGGTACCTCGCCGTGTCGTCCCGCTTCAGGAAGCACTGGACGTTCTTGGCCTGCTGGTTGTTCAGGCCGAGGTTGTTCACCGCGAGGACGGTGAGCTCGGAGCTCACCTTGTGCTGCTGGGCCGGCGCGGTGTCCGCGAAGGCGGCGCTCGTACCCGCCAGTCCGCCGGCGGCGATCCCGACGGCGGCGGTGACGCTGACGAGTGTCCTGGTCAGAGTTCGCATGCTGTTCCCCTCCTGTGTGGTGTGCGTGGTGCGGGGCCGGCCGCACCGGCCGGCTCGGCAACGAGACTGCGGGGCCGGAGGCAGGGCCGGCCACAGTTGCCGCGGAAGTGACGTACTCGCGGGACGTCCCACGCTCTGACCTGCGCGGACACCGCCCGCCGGGACGGTACGGCGGGACGGCGCGGCGGGTGGTGGCCGGATCGGTACGGGCACGGGAACCGGTGCGGGGGGCACGCCGTGGAAGCTGATGCAGAATGCGGCGGAAACGTGGAACCGCTGACCCCGGTCCACGAACGCGAGTGGGGGGAACATGTCGCGTTGGAAGGCGCTGCCCGCGGAACTCGATCCGCGTGTGCGGCAGTTGGTGGTGTGCCTGCGCCGGCTGAAGGACCACGGCGGCCTGAGCATGCGGCAGCTGGCCGCGAAGACCGGCTACAGCCCGAAGTCCTGGGAACGGTATCTGGGCGGCCGGTCGCTGCCGCCCCGGGAGGCCGTCGAGGCGATGGCCCGGATCGGCGGTGGGGATCCGACCCGGCTGCTCGCCCTGCACGAGGTCGCCGCCGAGGCCTGGTCGGAGCAGCGCAAGGCGAGACCCGCGAAATCCACGACACCCGCGACGACCACGACACCCGCGACGTCCGAGGCGCTGGAGCCGGAGCAGGACGGCACGTCTACGGCGGCCGGCAAGCCCCGGCCCCCTCACGGGCGTTCGCTCCGCATCGCGCTCGTGGCGGGGGCGGTGGCGCTGGTACTGGCCGTCTCCTCGGCGGTCCTGCTGGCCGTACGGGCTGACGAGCGAGGTGACGGCACAACGACGGATCCGCTCGTCTCGGCCGCCGCGACCGCACCGGCGGACTCGCCACCACGGTCGGTACCCCCGTACACCTGCCGGGTGGAACGGGTCGACGGCCGCTGGTACGCGGGCCTCAGCCGGACCCGGGACGCCATCCTGGCGGAGGGCCAGGCCGGGCCGGACGTGGCGGAGGCGCAGTGCCTGCTGCGCAGGGCGGGCTTCTCGCCGGGGGCCGTCGACGGGATCTTCGGCCCGCTGACCCGACGCGCGGTCAAGCAGGCGCAGCAGCGCTCCGGCCTGGTCGTGGACGGCATCATCGGGCCGCACACCTGGAAAGCCCTGCGGGGATGACCCGGACGCCACAGCCGACACCGCCGACGCCGTCGCCGGGACGCGCCCGCCTGGCCGCCGCCCTGCGGGAGCTGAAGGGCCGCACGGGTCTGAGCATGGCGGGCCTCGCGGCGAAGACCACGTTCAGCAAGTCGTCCTGGGAACGCTACCTCAACGGCAAGACCCTGCCGCCGCGCGAAGCGGTACAGGACCTGTGCCGTCTGGCCGGTGAGCCCGAGGGACGGTGTCTGGCGCTGTGGGAGATCGCGGAGTCGGAGTGCAGCGGACGCGCGGCGGAGGCGACACCTGCACAGCCCCGTACGGATACACGTACGCAGGCCCGTACCGGCACGGAAACCGAAACGGGCGCACCGGCCAGGACGGAGGCCGCACGCGGCGGTCACCAGGGCATCGCCGCCGTGGCCGTGCTCGCTTCGGTGTCCGCCGTGGTCGCCGGGAGTGTGGCGGCGGCCCTCTTCCTGCTCCCCGGCCAGGACGGCGAACCACGCACGTCGCCGACCCCGTCCGCCACGGGGCCCCGCTGCCGGGGCGCGGCCTGTGAGGGCAGAAGCCCGATGCACATGAAGTGCGGAGTCGGACCGCAGACCCTCGCCACGCACCGCACGGCCACCGGAGCCGAGCTGCAGCTGCGCTACAGCGCGGCCTGCGGGAGCAGTTGGGCCCGTATGTGGCAGACGCGGATCGGCGACCGGCTCGAGGTGACCGCGCGCGGTCGCGGCGCGGGTGTCCACCGCGCCGAGATCGAGGACGCCGTCGACGCGGAGTCCTACATCTACACCCCCATGACCGCGACCCGCCCCGGCACCGTCGTCCGGGCCTGTTTCCAGCCCGCGGCCGACGGCGCCCGGGAGTGCTTCGACGGCCGCGTGCGCTAGGCCCTGTCGCGGGTCAGCGCTGGGCGGTGGTGTTCGCGCCGTCCAGTGCCTCCCGGATGATGTCCGCGTGCCCGGCGTGCTGCGCCGTCTCCCGGATCAGGTGGAGGAGGATCCGGCGCGCGGACCAGTACTCCCGCTCCGGCGGGGACCACGGAGTGACGGGCAGCGGCACACTGCGGCCCAGGTCCGGCAGGCCCGCCACGGCCTCCTCGGTCGCCCGGGCCGCCGCCGCGTACTGCTCCAGCAGCCCGGCGAGCGTGTCCTGCTCCCCCATGCGGTACTGGTCCATGTCGAGCATGCCGTCCGGCAGCTCCCCGTCCCCCTCGGCCATGATCTGCGCCCACACCCGCTCACCGCGGGCCAGGTGCTTGACGATGCCGCCCAGCGTCAGGTCGCTCACGGTGGTACGCCGCGCGGCCTGGCTGTCGGTGAGCCCCCGGACGGTGATCAGCAGTAGCTCCCGCTGCTCGGCGAGGGCGTGCAGCAGTTCGCCGTGCTCGTGGAGGAGGGACGGGGCCTGGCTTTCCAGCGAAGAGGTCATGGGGTGACCGTAGGACGCATAGAGGCCAGGTCCTGTCCCGATCAGCCGGTGGAGGGGACTGGTTGAGGGACTAGTTGGAGAAGTACAGGTACTTCCAGGCCCCGTACGTCGTCGAGTTCACCGTGTCGCCGGACGAACCGTTGACGTACACCGACCGCATCCGTGCCCGGATGCCGGACTCGCCCGGTGCCTCCAGGGTCACCGCCGACTTGCCGTTCGTGCCGAGCGGGAAGTACTCGGAGCCGGCCGAGTGCCATGTGCCGTTGAAGTAGACCTGGAGGTCGAAGCGCTGCTGACGGCCCGGGTAGTACGTCATGGTCGTGGTGAGCAGTGGGTCGGTGCTCTTGCGGAACCAGTAGTACGAGGTCGAGCCGATCTTGGCCGTCTTGTAGTGCCTGGAGACGGCGGTGGAGACCCGGACCTTGGCGTACGCCGTGGACTTCACCGTCTTGGGGGCGTAGCGGGCGTCGCCCTTGAAGACCGCGCTGACGGTGGTGTCGCGGGTCATGTCGACCGTCGCGGAGAGGTTGCCGCTGGAGTTGACGGTGCCCGTCTTCAGCAGCTTCTTGGGCCTGTCGGCGCCGAAGGGGTCGGCCCAGATCTCGACCGTGCGGTTCTGGTACGTCGTACCGAGGTGGGCGGTGAAGACGACGTCCTTGCCGTAGCTGTAGACCTTGCCGTTGTTGTTCACGGTCAGGGTCGTGGCCGTGCGGGAGACCGACACCTTGTCGGAGGCGGAGACGGCCGTGTGTTCCGCGTCGCCGGCGTAGGTGACCTTGTAGGTGACCGTGCCGCCGGCCGGCGGGGTGTCGGTGAAGGAGTACGAGCCGTCCGCCTTCACCGTGACGGGTGCCAGGGCCTTGCCGCCGGGGCTGGCCAGGTCGGTGCGGGTGACCTGGAGCTGGACGCCGGTGGGCAGCGGGACGGTGGCGGTGAGCTTGCCGGTGACGGTGAGCGGCTTGGCGCGGGTGGCGGTGGACGGGGCGTTGACCGTGAGGGTCGGGACGTTCTTGGTCGGCTCGGTGAGCGCCTTGAGGGTGTAGCCGCTCTCGCCGCCCACCAGGGCGAAGATGCGCGAGGAGTCCGCGGTCCACGCCAGGTCGGCGGTCGTGGTGCCGGTCGCGCCGGGGGCGTAGGTGCGCAGCGGCACCGTGGTGTCGGGCCGGTAGACGGCCACCTTGGTGCCGTTGACCTGGGCGACCAGCCCGTTCGCGGCGATGTCGGCGCGCTGTCCGGCGGGGTAGGAGCCGGCGGCGGTGAACGCGCCGTCCGCGTAGGCGGCCCGGTCCGTGCCGTTGACCAGCACCTGGGGGGCTCCGGGGACGAGGTCGATGTCGCCGATGCCCTGGTTGAGCGTGTAGTCGCCGAAGTGCCAGGCGGTCAGCTGCGGTGCGGCGCCGGAGACGTCGACGACGGCCATCGAGTCCGTGGAGATGCCGGTCTGGCCGACGGCCAGCATGGCGGGCTGGTTGGGGTCGGTGTCGAGGAGCGCCTGCCCCCACAGGCCGGGGTGCGGCTGCGGGAACTGGCCCATCGTCACCGGGTCGGTGCCGCTCGCCGGGTCCACGGCCGGGTCGACCGAGCCGAGGTCGCCGTCCCACTGGTCGCCGTACGTGAACCAGACCTTGCCGCCGGCGAAGGCGACGGAGCGCGGGCCGTAGGCGGTGGGGATGGTGTAGCGGGTCTTGACGTCGAGAGTGGCGGGGTCCAGGGCCACGATCTCGTGGCTGCCCGGCGCGGCCGCGTAGAGGGTGGAGCCGTCGGCGGACAGGGCCAGGTCGGAGACGCCGGTGATGCCGCTGACGGTCTCGATGACGGCGCCGGTGTAGTCGGTGGCCAGGACGGTTCCGGCCGAACGGTCGCCGACGAAGACCCGCTTGAGGCCGTCGTCCGCGACGATGCCGCCGGGCGTGGTGACGACGGCGGAGGCGGCCGAGGCGGACCCGGCCGTGACGACGGTCAGGGCCGCCGAGCTGAAGAGGACCGCAAGCGCTGTCGCGGTCGAGATGCTGCGCGTGCGCACAGTAGTTGTAACCCCCACGAGGAAACCCGGCGGAGGGCCGGGTGATGAGATGCGCCGCGCAACGCCCGGACAGGGCCGGGGCGCGGCTGCAGGGGGAAGCGTATGGCATGGATATGACAGTTGAGGAGGGGGTTTTCCGGCGGGCGGACTGTCAGTGCCGGCCTCTACAGTCACCGGCATGGCGACTCTTCCCAACTCCCTGCCGCACCTGGTCTCCGACCCCACCGGCCGCGGCCTCGGCCTGGACCTCCCGCCCGGGATGCTGCTCGACGAGACCGACGACGGTCCGTGGCATGAGCCGCTGCTGTGGTACGCGGACGTACGGGCGGAGCCAGGCTGCTGGTCGGCGTCGGAGCCGGCCCGCCGTGCGGGTCTGCTGCCCGTGCTCGTCGAGGCCGGCGACGGTCACCACGGCCCCGACGACTGGGAGCTGATGCCGGGGGAGATGTCGTATCCCGGGGATCACGACGCGGAAGAAGTGCTGGTCGAGTACTGGGAGGAGTACGCGGCCGAGGACGACGTCTGGCCCGGACCGGCGGCCGCCCAGGCCCCGGGGCGGGACCCGGACTCGGTCGCCGCCGGTGTCGCGGACTCGCTTGTCGGAGACGGCGGTCCGCTGAAGGATCCGCGTCTCGCGCTGGTCCCGGCCCGCCGCAGCGCGGACATACCGGCGGCGATCGGCTGGACGGGCCCGGCCGGCCACGAGACCGACACGGCCCGTCTGTGCGCGGTGCTCCGCTCCTGGGAGGACCGCTACGGCATACGGGTCGTCGCCCTCGGCTTCGACCACCTGCGCGTCTCGGTCGCGGCCCCGCCCACGACCCTGGCCGAGGCGGAGGCCCTCGCCGCCGAGCACCTCGCCTTCTGCCCGGGCAACGCCCCGCAGGGCACCCTGCGCGACTACGCCGAGCACCAGGTGCTCGACCAGCGCGCCTGGCACTTCCGGTGGGACTGAGGGGGGCTGAGGGGGACTGAGGGGGACTGAGGGGGACTGACGTCCCTCACGGCAACAGGGTCATCCCCTCCGGGGCCGTGACCCCGAACTCCTCCGCCAGGAGCCGGCGCGCTTCCGCCTCCTCGGTCACCTTGCGCTCCGTGACCGTGCCGTCGGTGCGCGTCTCGGTGAGGAGGTCGCCGTGGATGAGGAGGTGGCGTTCGGCGCTGACGTTCTGGACGTAGAGGGTCTGGGTGAAGGGCGAGCGGGGGTTGGTTCCGATGTGCCAGTTGATGACCTCGAAGTCGGGCTTCTCGAACGGTTCCACGGTGAAGGCGTACTGCGCCTCCCACCGCGCCCGGGGGGTGTCGTACGCCTCCAGGACCCACATCTCCAGCGGGCCCCGGTGCGGGGCGTGCACGAGCCGGTGCCGGCGCCCCGCGTCCCGGAACTCGGTGCCGGCGATCAGCGGCACCGATTCCAGCAGCGAGCCGACGGTCCCGAAGCCGACGTCGGCCAGGTACGGCCGCGGGTCGCCCGGTATCCCGACGAGCAGCGCCATGTGGGTGCGCGGGCGGCTCTCGATGCTGTCGGCGCCCACGACGACGCGCGCGCAGAGCCGCGTCACACCGAAGCCCAGCGTCTCCAGGGCGAGCGAGAACAGCGTGTTGTGCTCGTAGCAGTAACCGCCGCGCCGGCTGTGGACCAGCTTGGCCATGAGGTCGGCGGGGTCGAGGGAGGGGGCCTGGCGGCGCAGGGCGTCCAGGTTCTCGAAGGGGATGGCCCGCATGTGCGCCAGATGCACACCCCTCAGCGTCTCCGCATCGGCCCGCCGCTCCCCCTCCCACCCGATCCGCCGGAGATACGCGTCGAGATCGAACTCCATGGTCTGCACGGTGTCTACGGTGTCGGACATGCCGTCACCGTAGGCGCACCGCCCGGGCCCGTCCGCCGCCCGCAGCCGTAGCCGTCCCCCCACCTTTTGTCCTAGGGCCTGTCCTAGGCCCTCAGCCCTGCCCCCAGCCTCCGCAGCCCCTCCCCGATCTCCTGCGGCGTCTGCGTCACGAAGCACAGCCGCAGCGTCGAACGGTCGGGTCGGCCGGCGTAGAAGGGCGCGCCCGGGACGTAGGCCACGTCCTGCCACACCACCTGCGGCAGCAGGGCGGTCGTGTCGTACGAATCCGGCAGGCGCACCCACAGGAACATGCCGCCCTCGGGCCGGTTCCAGCCGGAGCCCTCGGGGAGCGCCGCGGCGAGACCGGCGAGCATGGCGTCCCGGCGCTCCCGGTACACCCCGGCGACCCGCGTGACATGGCCGTCCAGGTCCCGGTCCGCCAGGTACCGGGCGGCGGCGAGCTGGTTGACGGTCGGGGTGTGCAGATCGGCGGCCTGCTTGGCGACGGCACAGGCGCGGCGCAGCTCGGCCGGTGCGCGCAGCCAGCCCAGCCGCAGCCCGGGCGCCATGACCTTGGAGAAACTGCCGAGCAGCACCGTACGGTCCTCCGCGCCCGGGTGGGCGGCGATCCACGGCACGCGCTGCCCCTCGTACCGGAGTTCCCCGTACGGGTCGTCCTCGACGATCCACAGCCCGCGCCGCGCGGCGACGGCGGCCACGGCGGCACGGCGTTCGGGGGGCAGGGTGCGGCCGGTGGGGTTCTGGAAGGTGGGCACGGTGTAGAGCAGCTTGGGGCGTTCGCGCACCACCAGCTCCTCCAGCGCCTCGGGATCGACGCCCTGGTCGTCCCCCGGCACGGCCACGATCCGGGCCCCCGCGAAACCGAAGGCCTGAAGTGCCGCCAGATAGCAGGGGTTCTCGACGAGGACGGTGTCGCCGGGTTCGAGCAGCGCGGTGGCGAGGAGGGACAGGGCCTGCTGGGAACCGGTGGTGACGAGCAGGTCGTCGGCGTCGGTCGCCAGGCCCCGGGCGGTCGTACGGGCGGCGAGCGCGGCGCGGAGCGCGGGTTCGCCCTCGGTCGTGGAGTACTGCAGGGCCCGCGCGGGCGCCTCGGCGAGGACGGCCCGGTACGCGGCCGCGATGCCCTCGGCGTCGAACAGCTCGGGCGCGGGCAGCCCGCCCGCGAAGTTGATCACCTCGGGGCGGGCGGTGACGGCCAGGATGTCCCGCACGGGCGAGCCGCCGACGGACCGGACCCGGGCGGCGAGTCGCGGCACAGGAGTACGGGCGGGCGCGGGCTCGATGACGGTCATGACACGGCTCCTTCGGCTGCGGTGACGAGGCGTGCCCGCAGCCTAGGAAACTACCTGCCACCTACAAGCAGATTTCCGCGATCCGGACGCCGGCCCACACGCCGGTCCCGGCGGCTTCAGCCCTTCGTACCGATCGCCGCGTACACGTTGATGTCCGCGTCCGTGACGTCGTTGATGTCGGCGTACCGGACCTTCTCGATGGCATCGAGGCCCGCCAGGTAGGAGTCCTCCGGCTGCTCCGGGACGGGCGCGTTGTGGTCGGGCCGCCAGCGGTGCGCGGGGACGACCCCCGGGTCGGCGACCTCCAGGGAGTTCTCGCCGAAGAACCGCTCGACCTCCGCGCGGGACCGCAGCACGAAGGTGAACCCCCGCTCCGTGTACGTCCGCTGGACCGCGCGGATGTTCTCCGGGTTGAGGTCCTCGGTGAGGTGGCTGAGGACCAGGCGGCTGCCGGAGGGCAGCGCGTCGACGAGCCCGCGCACGATCGGGTACGCCTCCTCGTCCTCGACGAAGTGCAGGATCGCCACCAGGCACAGCGCGACGGGCTGGTCGAGGTCCAGGGTCTTCGCGGCCCGTTCGAGGATCTGCGCCGGCTCGCGCAGGTCGGCGTCGATGTAGTCCGTACGCCCCTCGGGCCCGCTGGTGAGCAGGGCGCGCGCGTGCGCCAGCACGACCGGGTCGTTGTCGACGTAGACGACGCGCGACTCGGGGGCGACGCGCTGCGCGATCTGGTGCACGTTCTCCGCGGTCGGCAGCCCGGTCCCGACGTCGAGGAACTGCCTGATCCCGTCCTCCTGCACCAGCGTGGTCACCGCCCGGCGCAGGAAGTCGCGGTTGTGCCGTACGTCGAGATACCCGCGCGGGTTGGCGGCCAGTGCGGCGGCCGCCGCCTCCCGGTCCGCGGGGTAGTGGTCCTTGCCGCCGAGGAAGACGTCGTAGACCCGGGCCGGGTGCGCCTTGGTGCTGTCGATCCTCCTCCTCAGCTCGGCGGGATCCTGGCTGAGGGCGTCACCGGGCATGGGCGTCTCCCCTGAAGAGTCGGTGCTTCGACAAGCAACCACATCGGTGGTCAACAACCTAACGGCCCATGGGACTTGATCGTGCCCGCGGCTCAGGACGTGGTGCCTTCCTCGACCCACTTGTCGCCGCCGAGCGGGAACTCGTAGGCCGGGCGCCCGTTGTTGCCGCTCGTACGGAAGGGACGGCCGTCGTCCTTGATCTCCACCGTGCCGCTGCGTGAGCCGCTGGTCCAGGACAACCCCAGGTACCAGCTGACGTCGTAGGCGGAGGCGTCGGCCTTGATGTAGAACACCTCCGGTTCCGACTCGGACACCTTGAACGGGAAGGTCTCCTGGCCCGCCTCGGGGACCAGGCCGGGGCGCACGGCGTCGAGGACGACGGTGAAGAAGCGGGTCGGGACGCTGCTGCCGCAGCCGACGCCGGGGTAGCCCATGGCGTAGTCGTTCCAGGCGAGGGGCGCGCGCTTGCCGGCCAGCCGGACGGTGAGCTTCTGCACCACCACGGTCTCCTCGCCGGTGCCCTGCACGGTGAGCTTCACGTACTGCTGCCCCGACGGCACCGCGCCGGCCTTGGCCACCCAGGCGGGCGCGTCCTCCTCCTTCGGCGGCGCGGGCACCTGGCTGGGCGGCCGGTTGACGAGGTAGTGCTGCCCGCAGGGGGCCTCCCAGTCGTGCGGGTACGTGGTCACGGTCAGCGGAGCGGCCTCGGCGTGGGTGTCGGCACCGGCCGCACTGCCGCCGCCCCCACCCCCGCCCCCGGTACGGCCGGTGGGACGCGCGCTCGCGGAGCCGGACGGGTCGGCGGCCCCGGCCTTGTCGTCGCGCTTCCGGGAGTCCGGCTCGGCCTCCTTCCGGGACGGAGACGGGGACGCCGACAGGACCTCGCCGCCCCCACCGTCGGCGGACGGTGCGGCTCCCGCGGAACTCCGGCGGCCGTCGGCGTCCGCCCCGCCCGACGGCAGACTCACGGCGAGCGTGACGACACCGAGGACGGCGGCCACGGCGATGCTTGCGACGACAGCGGTACGACGACGGGTACGGCGGTGCCGGTCCGGCTTCCCGGGTACCGGGGCGGCCACTGCGGGCACCACCACTCCGGTTTCCGTTTCCGCTTCTGCTTCGGCGGGCGGCGCAACGGGCAACTCCGCCATCGCAGTTCCCGCGTCCGAGGCCTCGGGCTCCACTGCCACGGGCGCCCCCGAAGGACCGGCCGCCCCCTTCCGCCCCCGCACCGCATCCGCCAGCACCCACCGCCGGTGCAGCTCGACGAGCTCCTCCGGCGTCGCCCTGCACAACCGCGCCAGGCGCTCCACGGGCGCGTAATCCGCCGGCACGGCATCCCCGTTGCAGTACCGGTGCAGCGTCGACGTACTCATGTGGAGCCGTCTCGCGAGCACGCCGTAGCTCAGCCCCGAGCGCTCCTTCAACTCCCCCAGCAGCGCGGCGAAGTCCGCCGCGGCAGTGCCCTCCGACACTGTTCCTCCCACCCCCGTGTCCCGTTCCCCCGTCCCAGGGAATGGTCATGTCCCTGGTCAAAGCCGGTGCGGGCGTTCCAGCGTCCCTGGTCGTCCGCCGGGTGCGGCAGCCGGGACGGATCACAGCACAAGCTCTCGTCATCCAAGCACGCCGCTCCCGGCGCCCCGGTCGAGCGGCACGGCTTCGGCTTTCTTCCGCACTCCCTTTGTCCGAAAGGAAACCGTCATGCGCACGTACCGCGCCGCCCGCACGGCATGTCAGGACGGCACGGGCGGACTCGCCCGGAACCGGCAGGACCGGGGCCACCGGCCCCGAAGCGCCCGCGAACCGCGTCCTGTGCAACGGCTCCCACACCACCGTCACCGTCCAGCCGGTCCCCCGCCCCCTCAACCACCTGCTGATCACGGTGAAGAACACCGGCTCGAAGACCTGCGACCTGACGTACTACCCGGTCCTCCGCTTCGACGAGATGCGGTGGGTCCCGCAGCCGGTCAAGGAGTCACAGCCACAGGCGGTGACGACACTTCAGCCCGGCGAGTCCGGCTACGCGGGCGTCCTGCTGTCGGCCGCCGACGGCAGCGGCGACGGCGGTACGACCGGCCGCAAGCTCACGGTCGGCTTCCAGGGCGCCACCCCCCACAGCGACGGCGGCCCCGCCGCGACGCCGTCCCCGCCGGCCCAAGGGCGTGTACTACGACAGCTCGCTGTCGGTGACGTACTGGCTGCCGAGCAGGGCGGAGGCCCTCACCCACTGACCTGGCGTACGGAGGCTCAACTCAGTTTCTGGGCCACCTCGGTGGCCCAGTAGGTGAGGATGTTCCGCGCGCCCGCCCGCTTGATGCCGGTCAGGGCCTCGAAGATCGCCCGGTCCCGGTCGATCCAGCCCTTCTCGGCGGCGGCCTCGATCATCGAGTACTCGCCGGAGATCTGGTAGGCGGCGACGGGCACGTCCACGGCGTCGGCGACCCGCGCGAGGATGTCCAGGTAGGGGCCGGCGGGCTTGACCATCACCATGTCGGCCCCCTCCTCCAGGTCGAGGGCCAACTCCCGCAGGGACTCCCGTACGTTGGCGGGGTCCTGCTGGTACGTCTTCCTGTCCCCCCGCAGCGACGAGGCCACGGCCTCCCGGAACGGCCCGTAGAAGGCGGACGCGTACTTGGCGGTGTAGGCGAGGATGGCCACGTCCTCCCGCCCGATCTGGTCCAGGGCGTCGCGGACGACGCCGATCTGCCCGTCCATCATCCCGCTGGGGCCCACCACATGGGCCCCGGCGTCGGCCTGCACCTGCGCCATCTCGGCGTACCGTTCGAGGGTCGCGTCGTTGTCGACCCGCCCCTGCGCGTCCAGCACACCGCAGTGCCCGTGATCCGTCGTCTCGTCGAGACACAGATCGGACATGACGAGCAGTTCGTCCCCGACCTCGGCCCGCACATCCCGGATGGCGACCTGGAGAATCCCGTCCGGATCGGTCCCCGGCGTCCCGACGGCGTCCTTCTTCGACTCCTCCGGCACACCGAACAGCATGATCCCGGAGATCCCCGCCGCCACCGCCTCCGCGGCCGCCTTCTTCAGGCTGTCCCGCGTGTGCTGCACGACACCCGGCATCGCCGCGATCGGCACCGGTTCACTGACGCCCTCGCGCACGAAGGCCGGGAGGATGAAGTCGGCGGGATGCAGCCGGGTCTCGGCGACCATCCGACGCATGGCGGGAGTACTCCGCAGACGCCGCGGCCGCGTACCGGGAAAGGATCCGTACGTCGTCATGCCACCTACGCTACGCCCGCCCCAGGGGGCCCGATGCCGACGCGATGTCGGGGGAGGCACCCCGCAAGCCCAGGCCCCCGTATGCACACGGCACCCCCCGGGTCCATCCTGGAGAAACAAGGACCCGACGGCCTCCCCGACCGCCGCCGTCCCTCCGTACGCCCGCCACGGAGGACGCGATGAGCGCCACGCACCACACCCCCGACCTGTTCGCCCTCTCCGAGATCCGGGGCCCGGTGCTGCGCCCCGGCGACGACGGCTACGCCGAGGAGGTCACCGGCTTCAACCTGGCCGCCCTGCACACACCGGACGTGGTCGTCGGGGCCACCGGCACCGACGACATCGTCACCGCCCTGCGCTGGGCCTCGGCCACCGGCACCCCCGTCGCCGTCCAGGGCACCGGCCACGGCGCCAACTTCCCCATCGACCACGGGCTGCTGATCAACACCAGCCGTATGACCGACGTACGGGTCGACCCGGCCGAACGCACCGCGACCGCCGCCGCCGGCGCGAAGTGGCGGCACGTCCTGGACGCGGCGGCCCCCCACGGTCTCGCCGCACTCTGCGGCACCTCCACGGACGCGGGCGTGATCGGCTACACACTCGGCGGGGGCCTGCCGGTCCTCGGCCGGACGTACGGCTACGCCACCGACCTGGTCCGTTCCTTCCAGGTCGCCACCCCCGACGGAATGCTGCACGAGACGGACGACCGGCACGAGCCCGAACTCTTCTGGGCCCTGCGCGGCGGCAAGGGCAACGTGGGTGTCGTGACGTCGATGGTCTTCGACCTGTTCCCCCTGTCCACGCTCCTCGGCGGCGGCATCTACTGCCCCGGCGAGCACACCGAGGCCCTGCTGAAGGCCTGGGTCGAGTGGACCCGGCGCGTCCCCGAGGAGATGTGCAGCGCCTTCACCGTGCTCCGCCTGCCCCCCATCCCCCAGATCCCCGAGCCCCTGCGCGGCGGCTTCTGGGCCCGCGTCGCCATCGCCTACACCGCCGACCCGACCGAGGGCGAGAGCCTCCTGGCCCCGATCCGCGCGGCCGCGCCGGTGGCGGTCGACACGGTGGAGGAGATGCCGTACGCGGCCCTGGACCGCATCCACCTGGACCCGCAGGACCCACTCCCGGCCCGTGAGGCGTGCGCCCTCCTGCGCGACCTGCCCCCCGAGGCCGTCCGGGCGTTCCTCGACCAGGTCGGCCCCGCGGTGGACGACTGCCCCCTGCTCATGGCCGAGCTCCGTCACATGGGCGGCGCCCTCGCACGCCCCGCGCGCGTGGCGGACGCGATCTGCGCCCGTGACGCGAACTACTTCCTGGACACGGTCGGCATCCTCGCGGCCCCACCGGCCGGGGAAGCCGTCGAACGGGCCACGAGGTCCCTGTACGCCGCGATGTCCCCGTACAGCACCGGCCGCACGATGGTCAACATCCACGGCACCCCGGGCGACGAGTCCGACCGCGCCCGCGCCTGGACCCCGGAGATCTACGACCGCCTACGCCACGACAAGTCCAGGTACGACCCGGCCAACCTGCTCCGCTTCGGCCACGCGGTGACGCCCGCTTGACAGCGCAGCTGCGGGCAGCCGTGCCCCTGAGGCGGGCTGCGCACCCACCCCGCCCCGGCACCGAAGCCCAGCACGACCACGCCTACGTCGTCGTTCGCCTCCGCCGGCCCCCCGGCCGCCTCTCACTGGGCCGGGTAACAGGCTCCCCGGCCTCGATCGCCGCAGCCCGCCTGCGCATACCGAAGTCGGCGAGCGCCTCCGCCAGCTTGTGCACGGACGGCTCGGGCGCCATCACATCCACCCGCAGCCCGTGCTCCTCGGCCGTCTTGGCCGTAGCGGGGCCGATACAGGCGATCACCGTCACGTTGTGCGGCTTCCCGGCGATACCCACCAGGTTCCGCACCGTGCTCGACGACGTGAACAGCACGGCGTCGAAGCCACCGCCCTTGATCGCCTCCCGCGTCTCCGCCGGCGGCGGCGAGGCCCGCACGGTCCGGTAGGCCGTGACGTCGTCGACCTCCCAGCCCAGCTCGATCAGCCCGGCGACCAGCGTCTCCGTCGCGATGTCGGCCCGCGGCAGGAACACCCGGTCAATGGGGTCGAACACGGGGTCGTACGGCGGCCAGTCCTCCAGCAGCCCCGCAGCGCTCTGCTCCCCACTGGGCACCAGATCCGGCTTCACACCAAAGGCGATCAGCGCCTTGGCGGTCTGCTCCCCCACCGCCGCGACCTTGATGCCGGCGAAGGCCCGCGCATCGAGCCCGTACTCCTCGAACTTCTCCCGCACGGCCCTGACCGCGTTCACCGACGTGAAGGCGATCCACTCGTAGCGGCCCGTCACGAGCCCCTTGACCGCCCGCTCCATCTGCTGGGGCGTGCGCGGCGGCTCGACGGCGATCGTCGGCACCTCGTGCGGCACGGCCCCGTACGACCGCAGTTGGTCGGAGAGCGACGCCGCCTGCTCCTTCGTCCGCGGCACGAGCACCTTCCAGCCGAACAGCGGCTTGGACTCGAACCACGACAGCTGGTCGCGCTGGGCGGCGGCACTGCGCTCACCGACCACGGCTATCACCGGCCGCCCGCCGTCCGGCGACGGCAGCACCTTGGCCTGCTTCAGCGTCTGGGCGATGGTCCCCAGCGTGGCGGTCCAGGTCCGCTGACGCGTCGTCGTACCGGCGATCGTCACCGTCATCGGCGTATCGGGCTTGCGGCCCGCGGAGACCAGCTCACCGGCCGCCGCCGCCACGGAGTCCAGCGTCGTCGACACGACGACCGTGCCGTCCGAGGCGCCCACCTCCGTCCAGCACCGGTCCGACGCGGTACGCGCGTCCACGAACCGCACGTCCGCGCCCTGCGCGTCCCGCAGCGGCACACCGGCGTACGCGGGCACGCCGACGGCGGTCGCGATGCCGGGGACGACCTCGAAGGGCACCCCGGCCGCGGCGCACGCCAGCATCTCCTCGGCGGCGTACGCGTCGAGCCCGGGGTCCCCGGACACCGCACGCACGACCCGCCTGCCGCCCCGCGCGGCCTCCATGACAAGATGTGCGGCATCCCGCACAGCGGGGACGGCGACGGTTGTTGACGTGCCGTCAACAACCTTGAGCTGAGGCGTGCCTGTGCCCGGAGCCGGGTTCGAGGACGAACCCGGCGGATCCGACGGATCCGCGTCCGCGTGCACCTCGGCCACGCCTTGCCTGGCGTGCTTGCGGACGACGTCGAGCACCTCGTGCTCGGCGACGAGGACGTCCGCGTTCGCCAGCGCCTCGACGGCGCGCAGTGTCAGCAGTCCCGGATCTCCGGGTCCGGCACCCAGGAAGGTGACGTGCCCGTGTTCCGGACCGGCGGGAAGGGTGGTGGGGCTCACTGTGCTCGCTCCCCCATCAGACCGGCCGCGCCCGCGGCAAGCATCTCGGCGGCGAGTTCGCGACCGAGCGCCAGCGCTTGGTCGTGTGTCTCGGGCACGGGACCGGTGGTGGACAGCTGCACCAGCGAGGTGCCGTCGGTCGTGCCGACGACGCCCCGCAGGCGCATTTCCTTGACAATCTGCCCGTTGGCCTGGGGGTCCCCCCGCTCGAGCGGAGCCGAGAGTGGGGGAAGGTCGGCCAGCGCGCCCACAGGGGCGCTGCAACCGGCCTCCAGGGCGGCGAGCAGTGACCGCTCGGCGGTCACGGCGGCCCGCGTGAACGGGTCGTCGAGCTCGGCGAGCGCGGCGATCAGGTCCGCCTGGTCGGCGGCGCACTCGATCGCCAGAGCCCCCTGGCCGGGGGCGGGCAAAACCGTGTCGACCGACAGGAAGTCGGTCACCTCGTCGCTGCGGCCGATCCGGTTCAGTCCGGCGGCGGCCAGCACGACCGCGTCGAGCTCACCGGCCCGCACGTATCCGATGCGGGTGTCGACGTTCCCGCGGATCGGCACCGTCTCGATGTCGAGGCCGTGGCCGCGTGCGTACGCGTTCAGCTGCGCCATGCGGCGCGGCGAACCCGTGCCGATGCGCGCCCCGCGCGGCAGGTCCGTGAACTTCAGCGCGTCCCGGGCGACGATCACGTCCCGCGGGTCCTCGCGCTCCGGGATGGCGGCCAGGACCAGGTCGTCGGGCTGCGTGGTCGGCAGGTCCTTCAGCGAGTGCACCGCGAAGTCGACCTCGCCGCGCAGCAACGCGTCGCGCAGCGCGGTCACGAAGACCCCCGTGCCGCCGATCTGCGCCAGCGCCTCACGGGAGACATCGCCGTACGTGGTGATCTCGACGAGTTCGACGGGCCGTCCGGTCACCTGGCTCACGGCGTCCGCCACCTGCCCGGACTGGGCCATGGCGAGCTTGCTCCGCCTGGTACCGAGCCGTAGTGCCTTGTCGCTCATGCTGGCCCTCGGTTCTTCTCGGTGGTGCTGTCCTCGGCCCGGGAGACGGCGGCCACCGTCTCGGGGTCGAGGTCGAACAGGGTCCGCAGCGCGTCCGCGTACCCGGCGCCGCCGGGCTCGGCCGCGAGCTGCTTGACCCGTACGGTCGGCGCGTGCAGCAGCTTGTCGACCACCCGCCGCACGGTCTGCGTGATCTCCGCGCGGTGCTTGTCGTCGAGGCCGGGCAGCCGCCCCTCCAGCCGGGCGATCTCGCTGGCCACGACATCGGCGGCCATGGTGCGCAGAGCGACCACGGTCGGCGTGATGTGCGCGGCCCGCTGCGCCGCCCCGAACGCCGCGACCTCATCGGAGACGATACGCCTGACCTGGTCCACATCGGCAGCCATCGGAGCCTCCGCGGAGGCCTCGGCGAGGGACTCGATGTCGACCAGCCGCACCCCGGCCAGCCGGTGCGCGGCCGCGTCGATGTCGCGCGGCATCGCGAGGTCCAGCAGGAACAGCACGGGAACCGGACGCGGCGGCTCGGCGACCGGCTCGGGCCGGCGCCGCTCGGGTATCCGGCCCACAGTCGCGGCGGTCGCGGCCAGCGCGCTGATCAGCTCCGCGTCCGCCTCGGGCGTACGACGGGCCCCCTCGCGGCGCTCCACTGCACCGCCCGAGACCCACGCGGCGTGCTGCTCCAGCGTCGCGGCGTCCATGCCGGCGACCGCCGCCTCCCCCATCACGGAGAAGCCGGGCTGCACGGCGGACAGGTCGAGCGGGCAGCCCTCGTCGCTGCCGACGGCGGTCGGCGGCAGCTGCCGCTCGGGCGTACGCCCGCTCTCCTCGAAGGCGACGGGCTCGCCCGTACGGCCCTGCACCGCCGCCGCGACCGCGTCGGCCGACAGCACGAGCCCCGTCGCCCCGGTGCAGGACACCACGACATCGGCACGTGTCAGCTCGACCGGCACCGACTCCATCGGTACCGCGCGGGCCGGCACGCCGGTGTCGTCGCCCTCGCCCAGGATCTGCGCGAGGCGCTCGGCACGGTCGTACGTACGGTTGGCGATCACGACCTCGGCGACCCCGGACCGCGCGAGCGTCGCGGCGGCCAGCGAGGACATCGAACCGGCGCCGATGACCAGCGCCTTCTTGCCCGAGGCCCACTGCTCGACCGCCGTACCGACGGCCAGCTGCTCCAGGCCGAAGGTGACCAGGGACTGCCCGGCCCGGTCGATGCCGGTCTCGGAGTGGGCGCGCTTGCCGACCCTGAGCGCCTGCTGGAACAGGTCGTTCAGCAGCCGGCCGGCGGTGTGCAGCTCCTGCGCCCGGGCGAGCGAGTCCTTGATCTGGCCGAGGATCTGCCCCTCGCCCACGACCATCGAGTCCAGCCCGCAGGCCACCGAGAACAGGTGGTGGACGGCCCGGTCCTCGTAGTGCACGTAGAGATAAGGAGTGAGCTCCTCCAGGCCGACACCGCTGTGCTGGGCGAGCAGCGTGGACAGCTCGGCGACACCGGCGTGGAACTTGTCCACGTCGGCGTACAGCTCGATGCGGTTGCAGGTGGCCAGCACGGCGGCCTCGGCGGCCGGTTCGGCGGCGACCGTGTCCTGCAGGAGCTTGGTCTGCGCGTCCGCGCTCAGCGACGCCCGCTCCAGCACGCTGACCGGGGCGCTGCGGTGGCTCAGACCGACGACGAGGAGACTCATGCCGGCATCACGGCGGGTACGTCCCCGTCGGGCCCCTGGTCGGCGGCGGACTCCTTGCGGGCGGCGGCCGGTATGGCCGCCTGGGCCGCGGCCTCCTCGCCGGCCTTGCGCTGCTCGTGGAAGGCGAGGATCTGCAGCTCGATGGAGAGGTCGACCTTGCGTACGTCGACGCCGTCCGGGACGGACAGCACGGTCGGCGCGAAGTTCAGGATGGAGGTGACCCCGGCGGCCACGAGCCGGTCGCAGACCTGCTGGGCGGCACCGGCGGGGGTGGCGATGACCCCGATGGACACCCCGTTGTCCTTGATGATCTTTTCCAGGTCGTCGGTGTGCTGCACCGGGATCCCGGCGACCGGCTTGCCGGTGAGCGCGGGGTCGGCGTCGATGAGCGCGGCGACCCGGAAACCGCGGGAGGCGAAACCGCCGTAGTTGGCGAGGGCGGCGCCGAGGTTACCGATACCGACGATCACAACCGGCCAGTCCTGGGTGAGCCCCAGCTCGCGGGAGATCTGGTAGACGAGGTACTCGACGTCGTAGCCGACCCCCCGGGTCCCGTAGGAGCCGAGGTACGAGAAGTCCTTGCGCAGCTTCGCGGAGTTGACCCCCGCCGCCGCCGCGAGCTCCTCGGAGGAGACCGTGGGCACCGAGCGCTCCGAGAGCGCGGTGAGGGCTCGGAGGTACAGCGGAAGCCGGGCGACGGTGGCCTCGGGAATCCCTCGGCTACGGGTCGCCGGTCGGTGAGTTCGGCCAGTTGCCACGGTGCTCCTGCGGGTAGAGCGGGGCTGTAGGCGGTCATACGTCCCTACATGACCGCCCCGTCGAATGCAGGCTATGTCTTTGTGAACGCGTGCACAAAGATGGTGTCCGTTTTGCCCGGCCAAAGTGACCGGGGTCACGCGCCCCCGGCGCAGCCGCAGGGAACCGGCGCACGAGCACCATCGTTCCTTCGCTTCTGGGGGCAAAATCGCACACTCTCCTTACGCATCCCGCCCCCGAGACCAAGCCGCCGTCGATCCTAAGCGACGTTCCGGCCACTTTGGACTGCTCAGTCAGTCAGGGCCCTGCGGAGGCGCTCCTCGTTCACGCGCCAGAACGTGTGCTGCTTGCCGTCGACGAGGACGACGGGGATCTGCTCCCAGTACCGGTCGTGGAGTTCCTGGTCCTGGGTGATGTCCTTCTGCTCCCAGGGGACGCCGAGATCACCGCACACCTTCTCCACCACGACCTGCGCGTCGTCGCACAGGTGGCAGCCGGGCTTGCGGATGAGGGTGACGAGCCGGTCCTGAGGGGGCCTGCGACGGAAGAGGGGACTCATGTCGGCCATTCTCGCGCGCCGGCACGGCAGGGGAACCCTCGGAAGCGCCCGGCGCCGCACCAGGCGACGCGCCAGGCAACACGCCGCCCGGGATCTGCCCTTTAACGACACAGTCGTGGAGAGTTCACACCCTCCAAACCTCTCGACTCCGGAACCACCGAACAGACTGGCTATGCTCACGCCATGGCCGCTCTCGGATGGCTCACTCCCCGTAGGCGCTCCGCCACGGCGCGGAGCGTGTTGGCAGGCGAGGCCTCGGCGGAGGCAGCCCGCAAGTCCTCGCAGGAGACCGCCGGTACGACCGAGGAACCCCAGTTCCCGGTGCACGGCGACGACAAGGCCGCCGCCTTCTTCGACCTGGACAACACCGTGATGCAGGGCGCCGCGCTCTTCCACTTCGGGCGGGGCCTGTACAAACGGAAGTTCTTCGAGACGCGCGACCTCGCGAGGTTCGCCTGGCAGCAGGCGTGGTTCCGGCTGGCCGGGGTGGAGGACCCCGAACACATGCAGGAGGCACGCGACTCGGCGCTGTCGATCGTCAAGGGCCACCGGGTCTCCGAGCTGAAGTCGATCGGCGAGGAGATCTACGACGAGTACATGGCCGAGCGCATCTGGCCGGGGACGCGGGCGCTGGCCCAGGCGCACCTGGATGCCGGCCAGAAGGTGTGGCTGGTGACGGCCGCCCCCGTCGAGATCGCCCAGGTCATCGCCCGCCGCCTGGGCCTGACGGGCGCGCTCGGCACGGTGGCCGAATCGGTCGACGGCGTCTACACGGGCAAACTGGTCGGCGAACCGCTGCACGGCCCGGCGAAGGCCGAGGCGGTCCGCGCACTGGCCGCGGCGGAGGGCCTGGACCTCTCCCGCTGCGCCGCGTACAGCGACTCCCACAACGACATCCCGATGCTGTCGCTGGTCGGCCACCCGTACGCGATCAACCCGGACTCCAAACTCCGCAAGCACGCCCGCCAGATGGACTGGCGCCTACGCGACTACCGCACGGGCCGCAAGGCAGCGAAGGTCGGCATCCCCGCGGCAGCGGGCGTGGGCGCGGTGGCCGGCGGCACGGCAGCGGCGATCGCACTGCACCGACGCCGCCGGTAGCGCCCACGGGTGCGTTGTGGGCCGGGGCCGCGCCGAGCTGCGCGACCCGCCCCGCCCCGGCCCCCACGCACCCACCCGGCAACTCATCACACCGGTCAACCCGGCGGTCAACCTGATGACCCCGGACCAACATCGCCACGCCCACCGCAAACCCGGCCAATCCAACTGGCGTACCCCCACAACCCCCTGTCCAGTCCTCTTGGCTGCACACGGCCACAACACGCCCCGTACCCACCCGCAATACGAACTCATCCGGTCAACAATCGGTCACCACCCGGCACCTGATCGAGCGCCAATCGGTTACAGAAGCGACGTAATCGATGATTTGAGCAACTGGGTGTAGCAGCGCCTGCACGAAGCGTTATTCTCCTCAGACGCAAACCGGTACCCCTCCGTCGCTACGACGGGTGAAAGGTCCCGCACTGCACGTGATGGAAGCTCTGCCTCTGGGAGTCCCGTGTACCCACACGTCGGGGTTGACGCCTCGGGCCTGGCTACGCTGCGCGCAACGGTCCTCGACCTGTTGCGCGGCTTCGTCCCCACCGCGTACGCCGTCCCCGCATTCACCACCGCCGCCCCCGTCGGCCCGTGCTACGCGCTCGCCGACGGCAGCGCCGCGGTGGGCAGACGCGGCCGCCCGTCCGGAGCGGCCACCGCACGCCGCCCCGCCGCGGACAGCGACAGCGCCCGCATGATGGACCTCGTCGAGCGGGCCCAGGCCGGCGAAGCCGACGCCTTCGGCCGTCTCTACGACCAGTACAGCGACACCGTGTACCGGTACATCTACTACCGGGTGGGCGGCAAGGCGACCGCCGAGGACCTGACGAGCGAGACCTTCCTGCGCGCCCTGCGCAGGATCGGAACCTTCACCTGGCAGGGGCGCGACTTCGGCGCCTGGCTCGTCACCATCGCCCGCAACCTCGTCGCCGACCACTTCAAATCCAGCCGCTTCCGCCTCGAGGTCACCACCGGGGAGATGCTCGACGCCAACGAGGTCGAGCGCTCCCCCGAGGACTCCGTCCTCGAGTCCCTCTCCAACGCCGCCCTGCTCGACGCCGTACGGCGGCTCAACCCCCAGCAGCAGGAGTGCGTGACGCTCCGCTTCCTCCAGGGCCTCTCCGTCGCCGAGACCGCCCGTGTCATGGGCAAGAACGAGGGCGCCATCAAGACCCTCCAGTACCGGGCCGTCCGCACCCTCGCCCGGCTCCTTCCCGAAGACGCGCGCTGACCGGAGCCACGCTCGGCAACGGTCAACTCACGTTCCGCGAAAGTCCGTTGGCCTCCCGATCCGCTCAACCGTCGTCCGTAACCCAAGTGCCGCGCCACTCGTTGTGCGGGATGCAGGCTCCCTGTGGTCACTCTCTGGCCGACTTCGATCACTCGATCGAGTGGATCCGGTCAGGGCGTGGAACCCTCAGGACCCCCTGGGGAGTCGACCGTCATGACGAGAGGAGGTGCCGCCAGTGATCGCGAACGTATCGGCGCACCGGCGGGCGAACGCCTTCGCCCAGGCCCTGGAGGAGCAGTCCGATCGGGGCCCGGCGGCCGAGCAGTCCGAAGGATCGGCACCGGCCCCGGCCGCTGCGGAACAGACCGAGCAGGCGCGCCTGCTGGCGCTCGCCTCCGGTCTCGACGCGCTGCCCAAACCGGAGCTGGACCCGGAGGTCAAGGTCGTCCAGCGGGCGCAGCTGGTGGCCGCCTTCGAGGCCATGCTGCAGGAGGGCACCGCGGCAGGCGAGGCGGCGGATCCCGCGGTCCCCGGGCAGCGGACGCGGGCGCGGGGTGCTCACCGGGCGAGCCCGGTGGGGAGGTTCCGACCGCGTTCGCGGCTGGCCAAGGGCCTGACCGCGGGCGGGCTCAGCGTCGGTGTGGCCGCGGGCGCCTTCGGCGGAGTCGCCGCCGCCAGCTCCGACGCCCTGCCCGGCGACTCGCTCTACGGCCTCAAGCGCAGCATCGAGGACGTGAAACGCGGCCTGGCCGACGGGTCCGACGAGCGGGGCCGGGTCTACCTCGACCAGGCGTCCACCCGCCTGAGCGAGGCCCGCCGGCTGATGGAGCGCGACCGCGGCGGCCCTCTGGACCACGAATCCCTCGGCGAGATCCGCCGCGCCCTGTCCGGCATGCGGCACGACGCGTCGGAGGGCCACCGGCTGCTGCGCGAGGCGTACGAACGCGACCCGGACTCCCTGAGCCCCATCCAGGCCCTCGACGCCTTCTCCCGCTCGCACCGCGACGCCTGGGGCGCACTGCGCGACAGGCTGCCCGTCCAGCTCGGGGACGTCAGCGAGCAGGTGTCGTCGGTGTTCGACGCCATAGACGAAGACGTCGCCCCGCTGCAGTCCCTGCTCCCCCAGCCCCCGGCCCAGGGCAGCGGCGGAGCGGGCGGGCGGCAGGGCAGCTCCGGTCCGGCGTCCACCGACTCGTCCGGCTCCGACCGTCCCCAGACCCCGAGCACCGGCAGCGGGCACACCGACGCGGGCAGCTCCAGCAGCGGCAGCCCCAGCCGGTCGGCCGGCTCCGGAAGCGACAGCGACGGCCTGCTCGGCGGCAACACCGGCGGCCTGCTTGACCCGCCGAAGGACAGCGGCGCCAGCGCGTCGCCGTCCACGGGCGGCAGCACGCCGACCACCGAGCCGGACGTCACGCTCCCGCCGCTCCTCCCCCGCCTGCTGCCCCCCGGCCTGGGCATCGAGGGCGAGGACGCGAACTAGCCACCCGTACGACAGTGGGGGCGCCCTTCGAGCGAGGGGCGCCCCCGTTGTCGTACCCACGGAAGACGTGGCCCAGAAGAAGTCAGAAGAAGACCGAGCGGCGCTGCACCAGCAGCTTGTACAGCGTGTGCTGGATCTGTTCCCGGACCTGGTCGGTCAGGTTGAACATCAGCATCGGGTCCTCGGCCGCCTCCGGCGGATAGCCGTCCGTCGGGATCGGCTCGCCGAACTGGATGGTCCACTTGGTCGGCAGCGGGATCGCGCCGAGCGGGCCGAGCCAGGGAAACGTCGGCGTGATCGGGAAGTACGGGAAGCCCAGCAGCCGGGCGACCGTCTTGGCGTTGCCGATCATCGGGTAGATCTCCTCGGCCCCGACGATCGAGCAGGGGATGATCGGCGTCCCGGCGCGCAGGGCCGTGGAGACGAAGCCGCCGCGGCCGAAGCGCTGCAGCTTGTAGCGGTCCGCGAAGGGCTTGCCGAGGCCCTTGAAGCCCTCCGGCATCACCCCGACCAGTTCGCCCTGCTCCAGCAGCCGTGCCGCGTCCTCCGAGCACGCCAGGGTGTGGCCGAGCTTGCGGGCCAGTTCGTTGACCACCGGCAGCATGAACACCAGGTCGGCGGCGAGGAGTCGGAGGTGGCGGCCGGCCGGGTGGTGGTCGTGGACGGCGACCTGCATCATCAGGCCGTCCATCGGCAGCGTCCCGGAGTGGTTGGCGACGATCAGGGCGCCGCCCTCCGACGGGACGTTCTCGATGCCCTTCACCTCGACCCGGAAGTACTTCTCGTACACCGGGCGCAGCAGGGACATCAGGACCTGGTCGGTGAGCTCCTCGTCGTAGCCGAAGTCGTCGACCTCGTAGTCCCCGGTGAGGCGGCGGCGCAGGAAGGCCAGGCCGCCCGCGATGCGCCGCTCCAGGCCGCCCTCGTCCCCCGGCTCGGGCGGCGGCTGTTCCTCACGGGTCACAGCTACATCATCCTGCGAGGACGCCCTGCCGGGCAGGGGCTGGACCTCGCGGACCTCACCGACCTCGCGTACCAGCGCGGGCTCCCCGCCCTGGCGCCGGCTCCCCGCACTCCGGCGCCGCGCCGGGCGCGTCACGGCGCTCCCGCGGCTCCGGTCGTCGTCGAACGGAATGACCTTGGCGTCCGCCATCGTTGATGCGCTCCTCAGTTGGCGCTCTGCGTCGGGGGGTGGCCGCTGCCCGGGACGGGCAGCGCGGCGATCCGGTCGACGGCCCCCGCAAGGGCCTCCGGCGGAAGCAGTCCGGGTCCGCGGCTGCGCGCGAAGTCCGCGAACGTCTCCGCGGTCGTGTACTTCGGCTGGAATCCCAGCGTCTCGCGCATCTGGGTCGTGTCGACCACCCGACCGTGGGTCAGCAGCCGGATCTGCTCCGGCGAAAAGTCCGTCATGCCCAGCGTACGCACCAACGAGCCCGCCCACGTGACGGCGGGCAGCAGGAGGGGCACGGTGGGGCGGCCGAGGCGCCGGGAGCACTGGGAGAGCAGCAGGACACCGTCGCCGGCGATGTTGAAGGTGCCGCTGTTGAGCGTGCCCCGCCGCGGCTCGTGCGAGGCGATCCGCAGCACCTCGATCACGTCGTCCTCGTGCACGAACTGCAGCCGCGGGTCGTAACCGAACACGGTCGGCAGCACGGGCAGCGAGAAGTACGAGGCGAGCGGGGTGTCCGCGGCCGGTCCCAGGATGTTCGCGAACCGCAGCACGCACACAGCGACGTCCGGCCGGCGCCGCGCGAACCCGCGCACATACCCCTCCACCTCCACCGTGTCCTTGGCGAAGCCGCCGCTGGGCAGGGACTTGGGCGGGGTCGTCTCGGTGAAGACGGCCGGGTCGCGGGGCGCGGACCCGTAGACGTTCGTACTGGACTTCACGACCAGCCGCTTGACGGCAGGGGACTTCTGGCAGGCACCGAGCAGCTGCATGGTGCCGATGACGTTGGTCTCCTTCAGCGAGGCCCGGCTCCCGCTGCCCAGCGGCGTGCCCGTGACGTCCAGATGGACGACCGTGTCGGCACCCGACTCGGCGAGCACGCGCGCGATGGTCGGCTGCCGGATGTCGGCCTGGACGAAGTCCGCGCCGCCCAGGTGGTGCTCGGGCGGCACCGCGTCCACGGCCACGACCCGGTCCACCTCGGGGTCACGCTGGATCCGTCGTACGAACCGGCCCCCCAGCTGGCGGGCCACTCCGGTCACGAGCACGACCTTGCCCAAGATCAGCGCCTTCCTTCCAGAACGCTTCCAGAACGTCGTATTCCGCTGCGTTCCCCTGTGGGGCCAACTTAGCGGGTTGTCGTTGCGCTGTGATGACCGCCCGATGCACGAAGTGACGAGAACAGCCAGACGTACGACCAGACCAGCCAGGGTGCCCGTCCAGGCGTACGCACAGGGTTCGACCCGCCGCACGAAGCCGCCGGACACACATGTGGCCCCCCACCGGTGGGTGGGGGGCCACAGCACGCTCTCGCGGTGTCGCGTCGCGCGACCTTACTTCTTGTTACGACGCTGCACACGCGTGCGCTTGAGCAGCTTGCGGTGCTTCTTCTTGGCCATCCGCTTGCGCCGCTTCTTGATAACAGAGCCCACGACTACCCTCGCTCACTTCTCATCACTCGGTTGTTTGGGCGCCATGGGCCCACACGACCTACGAGGGGCTAGCCTACCCGCCCGCGCGCTGAGGTCGTAATCGAGGGGGTCGGAGAGATCCGGGGAGATCCACTTGAGTGCCCTGTACGGATCTCCCCGGATCCTCGTCAGGCTGTTTCCACCCCCACGTAGCTCTCGCGGAGGTACTCGTGAACCGCTTGCTCGGGGACGCGGAAGGACCGCCCCACCCGGATCGCGGGCAGATGACCGCTGTGCACCAGCCGGTACACGGTCATCTTCGACACTCGCATCACCGAGGCGACTTCCGCCACGGTAAGGAACTGAACCTCGTTCAGAGGCCTCTGATCGTCAGCTGCAGCCATGACACACCTGAACCTTCCGCACTCGACGGCCACCGGCTTCCCCTTCCGGTGACTCTTCGTCGCTGCGTGCTCACTCCCCAGACTAGGGGCGGGTGATGCGAGTGGGGAAGAGGTGCACCCATCGGCGGCCTACTGTGACAGACACGCTCGATTGAGTACGTAGCGGGTCAGCGGCCGGTAGTAATCAGACCGCACGCCGTCATCAAGTGGAACGACGAGGGACACGACCCCCTCCGCCTCCCCGACGAACAGCGCGGGGTCGTCCGTATCGGCGAGCCCGATGGCCTCGAACCCCAGCTGACCTGCTCCGCAGACCCATCCGTGGTCTCCGATCACCAGCTCGGGCAGCGGTTCGCCGGCCTCGGCGGCCGCGGCCAGCGCGAGACGAACCGGGAGGGGAGAGTGCGTGTGTGCGCCGGGCTCACAACCGGGGCGTTCCGTGCCGGGCTCTCGCAGCAGCGCGACTCCTCGTACGTAGGTGAGGTTGTACGTACGTAGACCGAACCGGGTCGTTATGTCGACACAGCGACCCTGCGCCGGGGTGAGGACAGTACATCCCGCCGCCGACAGGGCGTCTGCCAGGGCGGCGTAGAAACCCAGCAGCCGATGGGGGTGCCCGGTGCCGAACAGCACGCGCGCACGGCACTCGGCGGCCAGGGCGAGCCGCTCCGCGAAGGCATCCAGAGCGGCCAGGGTCCGCCCCGGATCGATCACATCATGGCCGGATATCCGCCAGGGATCGGCCGAAAACCCACACCGATCCGCCATCAACTCGATCAATTCCCGCTGCCCCCATACCCCTTCAGGGTCGATCCCGATCAGCACACGAGGATCCCGAGCAGCGAACAACCGATACCGGCGGAGACTCTCCTCCCGAAGCGTCGCCACGGTCCCGGCGAGCCTAGCGGCAACGAGGTGCGCGCGGAGGGCCTGGGGGGTCAGCACGGATTGATGGTGGTGGACGGGCATTGGCCATACCCGGGGAACGGGGAAACTGGGCACGCTTGGCGTAACGGGGGGCTGAGCGCGTCGGGCATGCAACAGGGGGACGGTCGGGGCACTTGCGCACAGTCGGCACCGACGCCGCTGCAGGCAGCGGCCCGTACCCCGCGGGCCTGCGCGCCGCTGGCCGACACGGCGGGCGGGGCGGCACCCGCCAGCCGCCCGGCGCCGCATCCCCTCACAACGCACGGCCGAATCCACTCCCCGCGCACAGCCCGACCTGCGAAGGACACATCGCCCGGCCCGCCAACCGCCCGGCGCCGCACCCACTCACAACGCACGGCCGAGTCCGCTCCCCGCGGGCAGTCGTGCTGCCTGGGGCGGCACGGGTGGGCGCGGCGGCACCCCGCAGCGCCGGGTTGCGCAGCCCACCCCGGCCCCAACGCCGGGCACCTGGCCAACGGACGGGTCTCCGCCCAACCACTACGCCAACAACCCCCGCAACGGAAATACCGCCCGCCGAGCCGCCACCACCGCCTGATCCAACCGATCCGCAGGGTCGTACCCCACCTCCCACGAGGCCCAGGAAACCGGCCACCGCCCATCAGTCATCCGCACCGGCGCCAACTGCCGAGTCCGAGCGAACACCTCCTGCCGCCATGCCTCGGGAATCATCGCCTCGGGCTCCACAGCCCGCCCCGCCGCGATCCCCACCAGGTGCGTCCACGACCGCGGCACCACATCCACCACGGCATACCCACCCCCACCCAGCGCGACCCAACGCCCCTCGGCGTACTCGTGCGCCAGGTCATGACAGGCGGCCTGCACCGCCCGCTGCGCATCCAACGACACCGCCAGATGCGCGAGCGGATCCTCGAAGTGCGTATCGGCCCCGTGCTGCGTCACCAGCACCTGCGGCCGGAAGTCGGCGATCAGCTCCGGCACCACCGCATGGAACGCCCGCAACCACCCCGCGTCCCCGGTCCCCGCCGGCAACGCCACGTTCGCAGCCGACCCCTCCGCGGCCTCGCCGCCCGTCTCCTCCGGCCACCCGCTCTGCGGGAACAACGTCCGGGGATGCTCGTGCAGCGAGATCGTCAGCACCCGCGGATCGTCCCAGAACGCCGCCTGCACCCCGTCCCCGTGATGCACGTCCACATCCACGTACGCGACCCGCTCGGCCCCCAGCTCCAACAACCGCGCGATGGCCAAGGAAGCGTCGTTGTAGATGCAGAAGCCGGACGCCGCCCCCGGCATCGCATGGTGCAGCCCACCCGCGAAGTTCACCGCGTGCAGCACCTCCCCGCGCCACACGGCCTCCGCCGCCCCCACCGACTGCCCGGCGATCAGCGAGGACACCTCATGCATCCCCGCGAAAGCCGGATCGTCCAGGGTCCCCAGCCCGTACGACTGATCCGCCGCCCGCGGATCGGCAGAAGCCGCCTTCACGGCCTCGATGTAGTCCTCCCGGTGGACGAGCCGCAGCGTCGACTCCCCGGCCGCCTTCGCCGCGACCACCTCCACCTCACGGTCCAGCCCGAAGGCGTCGATCAGCCTCCGGGTCAGGGCGAGCCGGACCGGGTCCATCGGATGGCCCGGGCCGAAGTCATAGCCCGTTACTGCCTCGTCCCACATCAGCTGTGCGCGGCCGCTCATGCCCGCCACCGTATCGGTCCGGTTGAGCAGCGAACGACCGGGCGTACACGAGCGTCACCAGCACCAACACCATCGGTACGAGCATGGCCCCGCGGTAGCTCCACGCGTCCCCGAGCGCCCCGACCAACGGCGAACCGACCAAAAACCCCACATAATTGAAGACATTGAGCCGCGCGACGGCCGCATCCGAAGCCCCCGGGCCGTGCTTCTCAGCGGCATGCCGCCCGGCCGCCGCGAACGTCTGCGGCACCAGCACGCACAACCCCAGCCCCAGCAGCGTGAACCCGAGCATCCCGGCCCACGCCCCGGGCGCCCCCGCCACCACGGCGAACCCGCAGGCCGCCACCAGCGCCCCGCCCCGCACGACCGCCACGGCCCCGAACCGCCGCACCCCGAAGTCCCCGACGGCCCGCCCCAGCAGGGTCGTCACCATGTACACGTTGTACGGCACGGTCGCCAGCTGCTCGGAACTCCCCAGCACGTCCTGCAGATACTTCGCGCTCCAGTTGGAGACCGTCGAGTCCCCGATGTACGCGAACGTCATCACCAGGCAGAACGGCAGCAGCCACGTGAAGCCGACGCCCCCGCCCTCACCCACCGCCTCCGCCACGGGCCCGACGCCGTCCGCGTCGACGTACCACCGACTCCCCACCAGAACAGCCGGCAGCAGCACCAGCACGACCGGCAGATACGACACCCACAGCGCCAGATCCCAGTGCGCCCCCACCCACGCCAGCGAGGCCCCGACGATCCCGCCCAGGCTGTACACCGCGTGAAAACCCAGCATGATGCTGCGCCCGTACGACCGCTGCAGGCTCACCCCGAGCATGTTCATCGACGCGTCCAGCGCACCGACGGCGAGCCCGAACGCGGCGAGCGCCACCCCCAGCTCGACCATCCGCTCCCCCGCGCCGACCCCGAGCAGCGCCAGGAGCACCACGGGCTGGGACCACCGCAGCACCCGGCTCGGCGGCACCCGCCGCACCAGCCGGCCCGTCAGCACACTCCCGGCACCGGCGAGGATCGGCACGGCGGCCAGGAAGGCGGGCAGCTGTGCGTCGGAGACGCCGTACCGGTCCTGGATGGCCGGAATGCGCGTCACGAGCAGCGCGAAGGCGACCCCCTGTGCGAGGAAGCTGAACGCCAGAGCCGCCCGACCGCGCCGCAGCCCGGCCGGTATGCCGGCCATCCCGTCTGTCATGGCGGCACAGCGTAGGGCCCCGGCCTACTCCGGGGTAGAGGAAGTTGAATTCTGCTCAGCTTTTGAGCAGAGCGGCCAGTTCCCCCATGTCGGAGAAGAGCCGCGTGGCCCCCGCGAGCCGCGCCGCGGGCGTCATCGCCGTATACCCGTAGACGTCCATGCCGGCCGCCAGCGCCGCCTGCACCCCGAGAGGACTGTCCTCCACGACGACACACCTCTTCGGCGCCACCCCCATGGCCGCGGCAGCGTGCAGGAAGAGATCGGGCGCAGGCTTCCCCCGCCCGACGTCCTCGGCACTGAAGACCCACGCCTCCAAGAACCACCGGTCCAGCCCGGTGGTCCGGTGCGAGAACCGGATCCGCGCATGCCGCGCGGAGGAGGCGACACAGTACGCCACACCCCCGTCCCGCAGCCCACCGAGCACCTCATCGACCCCGGCCACGGGCCGCAGCTCCCGCTCGAACGCGGCAAGAGTCCGCGCCAGCAACTCCTCCCCGAACTCGCCGGGCAACTCCCTGCCGTACCGCTCCCGGACGGTGTCGAGGATCCGCTGAACGGACCCGCCCATGTAGTCGCGCACGGATTCCTCGTACGTCGTGGGATACCCCAACTCGCTCAGATACGCGGCCAGTACGGCATTGGCGAGGGGCTCGCTGTCCACGAGCACCCCGTCGTTGTCGAAGATGACGAGGTCATAGCGCATCCCCCGACCCTAGACGCCGCGCACAGCCCGACGGGCAGCCACCCGGCGGACCAGTACGCGGCGCCAGGACACCGAATCGGCTCTACGACTCTCAGGCGCCGATCTTCCCGACACCGGCCCCGGCCCGCACCAGCGAGGGCACGTCGGCCACCGGATCCAGCGTGTACGAGTAGAAGGTCCGCGGCTCGGTCACGCTGCCGTTGGTCTCACAGGTCCCGGACCCGACGAACTGGTTGCCGCGCTGCACCAGCCGCCCCGGACCGGAGTCGGCATACCCGCTGGCCGAGTAGCAGGGATGAGGCACATTCTCGAAGTAGTTCGCCTCGACCAGCACGCCGGCGTTCATCGTCGACGCGATCCCGTACAGCTCGTTGTTCCGGTAGTAGTTGTTGTACACGTGCACCGGCTCACCGAACCGCACCCGCGGATTCCGCTGCCGCGACCCGTCGAAGTAGTTGTGATGGATGGTCACTTTCAGCTTCCCGGCGTCCTGGCCGCCGTTGCCGTCCGAGTGACCGATCAGCATGTTCTTGTCGGTCTTGTTGAACCAGTTCCAGGACACGGTGACGTACTCGGCCGCCCGGTTGATGTCGAGGGCCCCGTCGACCGGAGCGACGAACTCGTTGTGGTCGATCCAGATGTGATGCGATTCCCGCCCGATGTTGACGGCGTCGTCCTCGGCGTTGGTGAACTTGATGTTGCGCACGATGACGTTGTACGAGCGGTAGAAGTCGAGCCCGCCGCCATTGATGACGCCCGACGTACCGACCCCGATGATGGTCTTGTTCGGCCGCACACCCTGCTTACTGGTGATGTCGATGGTGCCCTGCACCCTGATGACCAGCGGCCCGACGGTGTCGATGTACTCCAGGAACTGCTCGGACGTGGTGGCGGTGACCGTCGGACCGCCGGCCCCGCCCGTGGTCCCGTTCTGGCCGAGCGCGTTGACGGCGGCGAACCCGGTCGGAGCGGTCTCGGCCAGCGGCACCGCGGCCGACCCGACCGCACCCGCCTGGCCCCCGAACCCCAATACGCCTAGCAGAAGGACGAGCGCCATCGTTAACGAGGACGATCTCATGGCGTACCTCCGCAGATAGAAAGCGCTTTCTGAGCACCGAACGACCTAGAAGGTAAGGGCGTGTCCCGAGCATGTCAATGCTCAATTACGGCCAGATGTCATGCCGAAAGCCCCGCACCAGTGAACCCGGTACGGGGCTTTCATCAAGAATTGTTCGGCGGCGTCCTACTCTCCCACAGGGTCCCCCCTGCAGTACCATCGGCGCTGTAAGGCTTAGCTTCCGGGTTCGGAATGTAACCG
>NZ_BAAGRZ010000042.1:0-44599 GCF_054782695.1 Streptomyces deserti | reverse complement strand
CCGTCCACGAGGTGAACTCCGAGGTGTGGGCCAAGGGACGCGGCACCCGATCGCTGGGCATCGTCCTCGACGAGGCCACGGCCGCCCTGCGGTGAGCGCACGCACCGCGACGGAAAGCGCGGTGGGTGCGGCGGCCTCGGGCAGGCGATTCCCGCGATCCGGCAGGATGTGGCAACTTGTCGTGCTCATCGGTCTGTTGGTCGCGGCCTCCGCCTGCGCACTGAGCCTGGGCACGCCGTACGTCCCGCTGCACCGGCTGCCCGGAGCACTGCTGGACGCGGATGCCACGCTCGCTGGGGTCGTCGTCACCGAACTCCGCGTGCCCCGGCTGGTGCTGGCGCTGGTCGCCGGTGCCTGCCTGGGCGCGGCAGGGCTCGTCCTGCAGGAGGCGCTGCGCAATCCCCTGGCGGTCCCCGAGATGCTGGGCGTGTCGTCCGGGGCCGCGCTCGGGGTGGCCGCGCCGCTGGTGCTGGCCGTGTCGATCCCGGCCGCCGTCCAGCCACTGCTGGCCATCGGTGGGGCAGCGCTCGGCGGTGCGCTCACGCTGCTCGCCGCCGGCATGGGGCGCAGCCCGTCCGCCGTCCTGCTCACCGGGGCCGCGGTCGCCGGCGCACTCCAGGCCGCACTGCTCGTGCTCATGGTAATGGCCGACCAGCTCGACCTCCAGTTGATCTACCGCTACCTGCTCGGCTCGCTCTCCGCCCGTACCTGGGACGACGTCCTCGGCCTGTGGCCCTGGCTGCTCGTGGCGGTGCCCGCGCTCGTGCTGTGCGCGCCGGTGCTGTCGGTGCTGCGGCTGGGAGACGAGGACGCCGAGGCGCTGGGCGTGCGCGCCCAGCGGGCCCGGTTCGCCGCACTGGTCATCGCCGTCGTCCTGATCGCGCCCGTGACGGCCGTGTGCGGGCCGGTGGCGTGGGTCGGGTTCCTCGCCCCGCACCTGGCGCGACGGCTCAACCCCGATGGCGACGCGGTGCGTTGGCTGCCCTGGTCGGCGGCGTGGGGCTCCGTCGTGGTGGCCGTGGCCGACGTCCCGGCCCGGCTCGCGCTGGCGCCCGTGGAGACACCGGCCGGCGCCTGGACGGCCCTCTTCGGCGTGCCCGTCGGCGTCGCCCTGCTCCGGTCGGGCAAGCGGAGGCCGACGGCGCGGCGACGATCGACAGGTTCCGGTGCCGCGGGCCCGGAGCCGCGGGGGAGCGGTCCGGAAGTCGTACCGACCGAAGTGAGGGAGTCCCGGTGAGCCGGCGTTTCGCGGTGTTCGCCGCACTCGTCGTCGCGTGCGCCTGCATCGAGTTGGCGGCCGGCCGGGGCATGTCCCCGGCTGTGGTCTGGGACGTCCTCGGCGGGGGCGGCGACGTGACGGAACGGCACATCCTGTTCCAGCTCCGTCTGCCCCGGCTGCTGGTGGCTCTCGGTGCGGGGGCATGTCTGGGCGTGGCGGGTCTGGTCCTCCAGTCCGCCCTGCGCAATCCCCTCGCCGGGCCCGAGGTCACCGGCGTGACTCCGGGCGGCGTACTTGGGGCCGTCACCGCGAGCGGTCTCGGGCTCGCGGGGTGGGAATCGCCCCTCGCCGTCGTCGTCGCCGCGTGCGTGGGCGGGTTCGTAGGGGCGGGGCTGTTGTGGCTGCTCGCCGGGCGTGGCCGGGGGGACCCCGCGCAGACGGCCGTGCACGGGGTGCTCATGTCGGCGGTGCTCGGCGGGCTCACGGCCATGGTGCTGCTCGTGGCGCCGGGTGAGCTCGGCAGCGTGGTCCAGTGGCTCGTCGGCACGACCGAGGGCCGCGTGTGGCAGCACTGGCACCTGCTCTGGCCCTGGGCGCTTGCTTGGGGTGCCGCGGCGTGGCTGCTGGCCGCGCCCCTGACCCTGCTGCGCTGCGGCGACGACATCGCCAGTGCAGCAGGGCTGTCCGCCGCGCGGGCCCGGACCCTCGCCCTGGTGTGCGCCGTGGCGCTGACGGCGGGAGCGGTGGCCGCCGTCGGAGCGCTGGGTTTCGTCGGGCTGCTCGTGCCGCACCTCGCGCTGGCCGTGTTCGGTGCGGACCTGCGGATGACGCTGCCCGGAGCCGCCCTCGTGGGTGCGGCCGTGGTGTGCGGGGCGGACGCGGCGGCACAACTGGTGTCGCAGCTGCTGGCGATCGCGCTGGACTCCGGGCGGCTCACGCTCCCGGTCGGGGCCCTCACCGCGTGCGTGGGTGCCGGGTTGCTGCTGCTCGTCGTACGCCGTACGCCGAGCCGAACGTTCTGATGTCGACGAAGGACAGAGCATGATCGAACCCGTGGGGATCCAGGTCGAGGGAGTCCACTTCGGCTACCCCGGCCGACCCGTGCTGCGCGGCGTCGACGTGAGCGTCGAACCGGGCGAGCTGACCGCCCTCATCGGCCTCAACGGCTGCGGCAAGTCGACCCCGTTGCGGCTGGCCGCCGGGCTGCAAACCGGACGAGGGACGCGTCCTGCTCAGCGGCGACGATCTGGCCCGGCTCTCCCGGCGCTCCACTGCCCGGCGGGTCGCGCTGCTGCACCAGTCGGCCCCGGCCGTCCCTGGGATGACTGTCCGGCATCTCGTGCGGCAGGGGCGGTACGCGGCGCGCGGGCCCCTCGGCATGCTGCGCGAGGGCGACGATCCCGTCGGGCGGCGTGCGTTGCGCGACGTCGGCGTGGAGCAGTGGGCCGAGCGCGACGTCGACGCCCTGTCCGGGGGCGAGCGGCAGCGGGTGAGGCTCGCCATGGCGCTCGCCCAGGACACCCGCGTCCTGCTGCTCGACGAGCCGACCACCTACCTGGACCTGCACCACCAACTCGACGTGCTGCAGACCGTGGTCCGGCTGCGCGAGGAGCGGGGCCTCACCGTGGTGATGGTGCT
The DNA here is from genome assembly GCF_054782695.1 of Streptomyces deserti. Lineage (NCBI taxonomy): Bacteria > Bacillati > Actinomycetota > Actinomycetes > Kitasatosporales > Streptomycetaceae > Streptomyces > Streptomyces deserti. The sequence continues at coordinate 41,742 of NZ_BAAGRZ010000042.1, read as the reverse complement.
GCACGACCTGGCCCACGCCGCCCGGTTCGCCGAGCGGATCGTCGCCCTGCGGGAAGGCCGCGTGGTGGCCGACGGGAGGTCGTCACGCCCGGGCTGCTGGCGGATGTCCTCAAGGTGGCGGGGCGGGTCGGCCGGGACCCCGAGGGCGGTTGGCCGGTGTGTTACCCGGATCACCCTCTCCCAGGTCTAGAATATGAAAATCATATTCATTAGAGTCCTCGTGTCGGCGCTCACCCGAACGCCGCACCTCCCTTGCGATGAAGGAGAGTTCATGGACAACGAGCAGGTCTTCGCACCGATCGCCGACCCGGGTCAGCTGGCCCACGCCTCGGCCACCCACTCCAACGCGCTCGTCGAGAACCCCTTCGACGACACCGAGGAGTAAGCGAGAGCGAGCGGGGGTCAAGACCCTCGACTGTGGGCCCGCCCGTCACTCGGCGGGCGGGCCCACGCCCTTCCAAGGCCCCTTCCCCGACAGGAGGACCGAGTGTCCCGCAGCCAGCTCGCACCCGGTGTCGAGGTCGTCGCCGTACCCGGGCGGGGACTCGCCGTCCGCACGGCCGACGGGGAGTTCCTCAGCGTACGGACGGGCGACGCGAACGAGGGTGCCCTCCTCTCCCGGCTTTCCGCATCGGCCGCCGACGAGCCCGATGCCGAACTCGACCGGCTCCTGGGGGCCTTCGAAAGCGCCGGATACATGGCGGACGGGCCGCAGCGCGCGCACTGGCCCGTCGAGCGCCGGCATATTTGGCTGCTGGGCGATGCCGCGCTGACCGAGCCGCTGGCCGCGCTCCTCCGGGCCTCAGGCGCCGGCCCTCGGTCCGCGGCCCCTGACGACCTGGCCGGTGCTCCGGCCGGGGACGAGCCCGCCGCTGCCGTGTGGTGCCTCGACGGGCCCGTTCCCGAAGGGCTGTGGGATGCGGCCGATCGGCTGCCGGAGCGCGGCATCGCCTGGCTGCGCTGTCACCGCGAGGGCTGGCAGGCGTACGTGGAGCCGCTCGCGGCCGCCCCCGGGGACGTCACCTCGAGGCACGTCCGTGCCCGCCGGCTCGCCGCCACACCCGCGCACCGCGAGCTGGCCGCCTACTGGAGCGGACCTCGTACATCCGGTGCGACCGTGCAACTTACCCCCTCCGCAGCGGGGTTGCTCGTCGCTCTGCTCGCCGACGACCTCACCCGGTGGGCCACCGGCGCCCCCCATTCCGGCGGGCTGCCCGCGCGGCGTCGGCTCCGGCGCGTCGACCTGCGCACGCTGACCGTCACCGAGCACCCCGTGCTGCCCGTCCCCGACGTCGACCCGATGCCGGGGAAGGCCGGATGACGCCGGTCACCGTGGCCGTCGAGGGTCTTGCCACCGCCGCTCAACTCCCGGACGGGGAAGGACCCTTCCCGGCCGTCCTCATCCGCACGCCCTACGACCGGCGCCGCCACCACGCCGAACTGCGCGGGTGGGCCCGGCGCGGGTTCGCCGCCCTGGCCCAGGACGTACGCGGCCGGCACGCATCGCCGGGGGAATGGCACCCGTACGAGATGGAGGCCGCGGACGGAGCGTCGACCGTCCGCTGGATCCGTCAACAGCCCTGGAGCGACGGGCGCATCGTGGCGGTCGGCGCCTCATACGCCGCTCACTGCGCACTCGCCCTCGCGCTCGACGCGCCCGAGGACGCCCGCCCCGACGCCGTCATCGCCGCGGTGCCCGCACTGGGCACCGCCGAGACGGCTCGCGCACCCTCGGGTGCGGAACGGCTGTCGGCTCGCGCAGGGTGGTGGGCCGCCCACGGAGACCGGCACGACTCCGACGAGGACGCCCTGGAGAAGGCCCTCGCCGCGGATCCCGGTCTACTCGCCCACCTACCGCTGAGCGACCTCCCGGTCCGGCTCGGCAGGAGCCTCCCCTCCTGGCCGGGCCTATGGCGGCACCGCGAGCGCGGCAGGCTCTGCTCGCGGGCGCGGGATGCCGGGCTGCCCCTGCTCGCCGTGGGCGGCCACCACGACCACTTCGCCGAGGACACCGTCACCCTGTGGCGCGGCTGGGGCGGACCCTCGGCACGCCTGCTGCTGGGCCCCTGGGGCCACGGCCTCGTCGCCACGCCCGGACCCGACGCCCGGCCCGCACACCGGATCAGCCTCGGCGAGCTGTATGCATGCTGGGCCCGCCTGGCCCTCACCGGGGACCTCACGCCCGGGCACCGTGGCGCGGTCGGGTTGGGCGGCAGCCCCCTGTGGGTGCCCGCCGGTACGGAGGGCGAGCCGCACACTCAGGCCGTCCGGCTGCTGCACGGAGCGTCCTTCACGGCCGACCCCGAACGCCCCGTCTCTTCCGAGGAGTTGTCCGTGCCCACGGACGGCGTGCCCGACCGCTGCCTGCTGGTCACCCCACCGCTCCCGCGCCCGCTGGACGTGATCGGCGACGCCGAGGTGCGGGTGCGCGCCAGCGCCGACAGCCCGTCTGCCGACTGGGCCGCCCGGCTCGTCGCGGTCACCCCCGAAGGGACGGCCGAGCGGCTCGCGGTCGGCATCGTCCGGCGCCAGGCCCCCCCGGGGCAGGCCGCAGAGTTCACCGTGGCGCTCGGCCGACTGGCACGGCGGCTGCCTGCGGGCACCCGGCTCCGCCTGGAGATCGCCGGGCACCACTTCCCGGCCCACGCCCGTAACCCGCACACCGGCGACGACCCGGTCACGGCCACGCGGCTGCTCGCCTCCCGGCGCGAGGTCGACCCCGGGACCGTGGCGCTTCGCCTGCCCGCGCTCCGTACCCGCCCCGCCCCCACCGATCCCGTACAGGAGATCCTGCGATGACGGCGCTGCCGCTGGAAGCCCTGGTCGACCCCGTCTGCGGCATCGTCCGCAGGGTCAAGCCCGTTGAGCACCCCGCGGGCGCGCCACCCCGCTACACCGCGCTCACCGCCGAGATATCCGACGCGCGCAAGCTCGGCCTGTGGCCCGCCGACCGGGTGTCGCTCGGCACCACCTTCGGCGATCCCGAGGGCGCCCGGATCGCCGCCATAGCGGAAGGAATCGAGCGGTACTGCGGCAACCGCGTACCGCCCCCCGCCCACCCCGACGCCCCGCTGCGCGCCACAGCCGCCGAGCTGACCGGAAAGGGCCTGCGGCTGTACGGGCCGGACGAACTGCCGGCCTACGCCGACTGGCAGTACGCCCGCGAGAAGTTCCCCTACCGCCCCCTCACCCCCGACACCCCGTCCCTGTGGACGCGCGGTGAGGAACGGCTGCCCGGCGGGGAGCGGACCGAGGTCTGGGCACCCGTCGCGCTCACCCACCTCAACTGGCGGCAGGGGGAGCTGCGTTCGCTGCCCCGAACCCACCACCTCAACTACGCGGGGATCGCCACCGGACAGGGCCTGGACGACGCGATCGAGCGCGGCCTGCTGGAGCTCGTCGAACGTGACGCGCTCGAACTGTGGTGGCACCTCGACGGCCCGACCCGCGGCATCGACCCGGTCAGCGTGCCCGGCCTCACCGACGACCTCGCCGGATCAGGGCTCGACGTCCATCTCGTCGAGATGCCCTCGGAGTTCGCCCCCTGCATGGCCGCGCTCGTCCACGACTCCCGGCTCGGCCTCTACGCCGCCGGATTCGCCTGCAAGTACGACCCTGCCGAGGCCGCCCGCAAGGCCGTGCTCGAAGCCGTCCACACCTGGGTCTTCACCCAGGGCCTCACCGACCCCGACGGCTGGGTGTTCCAGGCCGTCGAAGCCGGACTGCTCGCCCGCGGCCTCTACCTGGACCACCGCGAGGACCGCCGCTACCTCGACGCATGCGGCGAACACTTCGAGCACGTACGGGACCTGGGCGCACACGTCCAGGTCTGGCTGGACGAACGGATGGCCCCCGAGGCCCGGAGATTCACCGAGCCCGCCCACGGCGTCATACCCGTCGACGCGGTCGTGCCCGGCAGCCGGGACCGGCTGGAGCGCGCCCTCCACGCCGGCGGCCACCGCATCATGACGTTCGACCTCACCACCGAGGACGTGGCCGAGACACCGCTGCGCGTCGCCCGGGTCCTCGTCTCCGGCCTCATTCCCAACGCCCCGGCCGCCTTCGGCTACTTCGGTTGCCCGCGCCTCACCGACGCCGCCACCGGCCGCGGCTGGCGCACGACCGCGCCGAGCGCCCCCGAGGACTTCACCCTGGCTCCTCCACCTCACATGTGAGGGCGGCCTCGTGGATCTCGTCACCGCGCTCGCCCGCGCCCGTTCTTCCGAGAAGCCCGGACCGGACACGCCCGCCGGGCCCGCCGTCAGCCCATGGCCGGGACCGCCGCGCCCCCTGCCGGACGCGGGCGCCGGGGAACTCGACCTGGGCCGCCTGCTCCGGCTCTCCCTGGGGGCCTCGGACGGCGCCGGACGGCTGCGGCCCGCCCCGTCCGCGGGCGCACTGCACCCGGTGGACGCCCGGCTCGTCGTGGGCACCGGATGCTCGCTGCCGCCCGGCTGTTACGGCTACGACCCGCTGCGCCACCGCGTGCACCGCCTCGGCCCGGAACCCGACGGTGCGCCGCCCGGGGCCACCGTAGAACTGTCCGCCACCCCGCAGCGCACGGTCTCCCACTACGGTCACCGTGCCTGGCCGCTGATCCTGCTGGACACCGGGCACGCCGCCGGGGCGCTGTGGCTCGCGGGGCGTGCACTGGGCGTGGGGCCCGTGACCGTACGCGTGGACGGAGGCGAGGAAGACCCCCTCACCACGGTGCACTTCGCCCTGCCCGAGGAGGCGCGACGGGATCCCCTGGCCGAGGCAGTGCCCGAGATTCCCCTGTCCGCGGGCGCGCGCCGGGCTTCCCAGCCCGAGGGAGTGCTTCTGGGTGCCCCGGCTGAAGGGGCGCTTCGGGATGCCCCGGCCGGGCGGGCAGATCAGGGCGTCCTGCCCGGGGGGCCACACGCAGTTGTCCTGGCCGAGGGGGGACATCAGGTCCTCCCGCCAGAGGCGGGACACCAGGCCGCGGACGTGCCCACGCCCGGCGAGCTGCTGGCCCGACGCAGCGCCCGCCCGCCCCTGCGTGGCACCCCGCCCGGGGACGCCTTGCGTGCGGTCCTCGCCACCGCCGACGAAGCGAGCGCCGGTGAGCTCGCCTGGTGCGCGGCCGTCGGCGAACCCGAGCCCGAACTCGTCGAGCCTACGCCCGACGGCACCCTGCGACGCCTTGCCGCGGGGGATGCCCGGCCGACGCTCGCCGTCTGGGCCGCCGGCCAGGCATGGATCGCGGACGCGGGCGTCGTCCTGCTCGGCTACGGCTGTCCGACGGACGCCGATGCCCCGCGGATCCGCCGGACACACCTGCGCGCGGGCTTCGCCGTCCACCTGGCCCACGTGGCCGCAGTCCGTCACGGCCTGTACGGCCGCCCCGTCGGCTCCTGGCAGCAGGCCGACCTCGGCGCCGCCCTCGGCGCCCCGCCTGGCAGCGACTGGATCGTCCACGGCCTTGCCCTCGGCACCACCCACTCCGAAGAGGGGTCCTTGTGATCGTTCACCCCGAGCTGCGCCGCGCCGCACACCACGCACGGCGCCCCCTGCTCGCGGCCACCCTCCTGCAGGGGGCCGTCGCCGTCACCCACCTCGGGCAGGCCGTGCTGCTGGCCGTCTCCCTCGCCGACGTGGCCCAGGGCGACACGGACCGGCTCCCGCTGCTCCTCGGCGCGGTGCTCGGCGTCGTCGCCGCCCGTGCAGGGCTCGGCTACCAGCAGCGGCGTACCGCCGCCCGCGCCGGGGCACAGGTCAGGGTGCACCTGCGGGATGAACTCCTCGCCCACCTCGGACGGCTCGGACCCGCCTACCTGACCACCGCGCGCGCCGGAGCAGTCCGCACCACCCTCGTCGACGGGGTCGAGGGCGTGGACGCCTACGTCTCCCGCTACCTCCCCCAGCTCCTCATCACCTTCACCGTTCCGCCTCTGCTGCTCGTCGCCCTGACCGCAGTGGAACCGGTCGCCCTCCTCGGCCTCGTACCGGCCCTGCTGCTCGCCCTGGCCGGGCCGCGCGCCTGGGACCGGCTCCTCGCCAAGCGCGGCAAGGAACACTGGGACACCTACGAGGGACTGGGCGCCGACTACCTCGAAGCACTGCAAGGCATGCACGCGTTGCGGGCCGCGGGTGCCGTCGGGCGCACCCGTGAGCGGCTGGAGGAGCGGTCGGCGGCGCTGCACCGGGCCACCGTCGCCAAGCTGCGCGTCTCGCTCGTCGACACCGGCCTCACCGACCTCGCCATCCAGGGCGGCACCGTTGCCGCCGCGCTGCTGGCCTGCTGGTCGGCCGCCACCGGATCCACCACCGCGACCGGCACGTACCTGGTGCTGCTCCTGGCCTCCGAGTGTTTCCGGCCCGTACGCGACCTGTCCCGCGAGTGGCACGCCGGATACCTGGGCGTATCGGCCGCGGACGGGCTCCGGGCGCTGCGCACCGCCGAACCCGCGGTCCCCGACACGGGAACCGCGCGAGCGCACTGGTCCGGACCGCCCCAGGTGCGCTTCGAGAGCGTGGACTTCAGCTACGACGGCGCCGAGGCTCCCGCGCTGCGCGGCGTCACCTTCACCGCCGAGGCAGGGCGCACCACCGCGATCGTCGGTCCGTCGGGCGCCGGCAAGTCCACCCTGCTCGCCCTGCTCCTGCGACACCACGACCCGCACCACGGCCGGATCACCCTCGACGGCCACGACGTGACCGGGTACACGCTCGACTCGCTGCGGCAGGGCATCGCCGTCGTCTCCCAGGAGACCTACCTCTTCCACGCCACCATCGCCGACAACCTGCGCCTGGCCCGTCCCGAAGCCACGGACGACGACCTCATACGCGCGGCACGAACCGCCGGCGTCCACGACGAGATCGCCGCCCTCCCCGACGGCTACGCCACCGTCCTCGGCGAACGCGGCGCCACCCTGTCAGGCGGCCAGCGGCAGCGGCTCGCCCTCGCCCGGGCCCTGCTGGCCGACGCCCCGGTGCTCGTCCTCGACGAGGCCACCAGCGCGGTCGACGAACGCCGCGAGGCGGACATCGTCCGCGAACTCCTCGACGCCGCCGGCGGCCGGACCGTCCTGGTGGTCGCCCACCGGCTCGCCGCCGCCCGGCACGCCGACCGCATCGTGGTGCTCGACGGAGGACGCCTGGACGCCGTCGGCGACCACACCGCCCTCGTCGAGGCCGGAGGCGTCTACGCCGAGCTCGTCAAGGCGGGCCACACCTACGAAGGAGGGCTCGCCGCATGAGCACCACCACCGACGCGGGCACCGATGTCACGCCCGGCAGCACCGCCGACGCGACCGAGCCCGCGCGGGGCTCCCTGCGCGCCCTGCTGCCCGCACTCGCCGGGCACCGCGCCATGATGACCCGCACCTGCGCCGCCGCACTCGTCGAACAGGGCTCCCTGGTCGCGCTGTTGACGCTCGCCGCGCACACCGTCGGAACCACCGTCATCGAGGACCGCGCCCCCTCGGCAGGCACGGTCACCGCTCTGATCGTCCTCGTCCTCGTACGCGCCCTGATGACCTGGCGCGAGATGGACCTCTCCCACGACCTGGCCTACCGGGTACTGGCCGAACTGCGTGTACGGGTCTTCGACGGGCTCGCCCGCAGCGCACCCGCCCGCGTGGCCGGCCGCCGCAGTGGGGACCTGGCCGCCACGGCGATGGCCGACGTGGAGGCGTTGGAGTTCTTCTACGCCCACACCACGGCACAACTCCTCGCATCCGGTGTGGTGTTCACCGGCGGAGCCGCGGCACTGGCCACGGTGGAGCCGTGGTTGCTGGTCGCGGTGCTGCCGGTCGCCGCGCTGCTGGCCGTCGCGCCCTTCGCCGACGCACGCGGGCGCGCCGCGCGCGGGGCCCGCACCAGGGCGGCCTCCGCGAAGCTCTCGGCCGACACCGTGGAGGCCGTCGACGGGCTGCGCGAACTGCTCGCCTTCGGCGGGCTGACCGAACGGCGCCGCCGCCTCGCCGCACAGGGCCGAAGGGTGGGTGACGCCCAGCGGGCCGAGGCCACCTGGGAAGCCATGGCCGCCGCCGTCCGCGACGCCCTCATCGTGCTCGCGGTCCTCGGCGTGGTGGCCGCCGCCGCGCAGTCCGTGACCTCCGGGCGGCTGCACGGCGCATGGGCGCCGGCCGCAATGACGCTCGCCCTGTCGGTGCTGGGCCCGGTCGCCGAGTCGGCCAGGGCACTGAGCCAGGCCGTCGGCCTGCGCTCCGCCGCCGTCCGCGTCCACGCGGCCCTGAAAGCCCCCGCTCTCGCCCCGCCGCCCGCCTCACCCCGCCCGCTCCCTCCGGGCCCCCTGGGCATCCGACTGCACCAGGTGAACTTCGACTACGGGGGCCGGCGCGTGCTGAACGGGCTCGAGCTGACGGTTCCCGCAGGGCAGACGCTCGCCCTGGTCGGTGTCTCGGGCGCCGGCAAGTCGACCTGCGCCCACCTGCTGGCCCGTTTCTGGGACCCGTCCGAGGGCGCGGTCCACCTGGTGCCCGGCGCCGGCCGTCCCGTCGACCTCCGCGACCTGGCCGACGCCGACCTGCGCCGTGCCGTCGCCGTCGTGGGCCAGGACGCCCCCCTCTTCCACGGCACCCTCGCCGAGAACCTGCGCCTCGCCGCACCCGACGCGGACGACGAACTCCTTGCCGAAACGGCCCGGCTGTGCGGCGTCGACCGGATCACCCCCCTGGACTCCCTCATCGGGGAGCGCGGCGCCACCCTCTCCGGCGGCCAGCGCGCCCGGATCTCTCTCGCCCGCGCCCTGCTGACCCAGCCTCGGATCCTCGTACTGGACGAAACCACCGCACATCTGGACAACGCCGGTGACGCCCAACTCGCCGCCGCGCTCGCCCAGGGCAACCGCACCACCCTCGTCATCGCCCACCGCCCCGCCACCATCCGCCGCGCCGACCGCATCGCCGTCCTCGAGGCCGGCCGGATCGCGGAGGAGGGCACCTGGGACGACCTCACCGCCCGCACCGACGGCGCACTCAACCGTGTGCTGGCCGTCACACCGTCCTGAACCTGGCAGCAGCGCGGCAACCACAGTGAGCTCTCCGGCGGTCAGCGGCAGCGGGTCCTGGTGGCCCGCGCACTGGCCCGCCGGCCCGTGCATCCTGCTCCTCGACGAGCCGTCACCGGAGTTGACGCACCTACCCAGGAGTTGTTGAACGAGCTGTTCGGCCGTGTTCATGCGAGCGCTCCGGCCTGATGTCTCGTCTCCGGCTGCTCTGACGCATCGAAAGCAGGTCCGGGCGTCCTCGCCTCTGTCTGCCACCCGCGGTGAAGGTCAGGTGGTGGCGAACGCAGCCATCATCATCAGGTCCTCATGTTCGAGGTTGTGGCAGTGGATGAGGTAGCGGCCCGTGTAGTCGGTGAACCGCACTGCGACGTCGACGTGCTCGGCAGGCCGGACGTCGACGGTGTCCTTCCAGCCGTGGTCGAACGGTCCTGGGCCCCGGGACGTCCCACGCCCGACGACCTGGAACGGGTCCAGGTGCACGTGCACGGGATGGTGCAGGTCAGTGCGGAAGCGCCAGATTTCCGTCTTGCCGAGTGGCACCGTGGTTGCCATCACCTCCGGGTCGAAGGGCTCACCGTTGATTACCCAGCCCGACCTGCCGTGTACCTCGCCACGGGTGAAGGACCACTCGCGTACCCGGGCGCCGGTGGTGTCGAGGGGCTCGATTTCCGACAGTCGATCGGGCAGTCGATCCGCTGGTGCGCTGTCGTCGCTGGCGCGCCGTGCGACCACGAACCGCATCACGGCGCCCATCGGGCCGGAGCCGAACCGGTTGCGCAGCGTGACATGTGTGCCGACGGGATACGTCGAGAAGTCCGCGAGGACGTCGAACCGTTCCGCCTGGGCCATCACCAGATGCTCGTGTGCTATCGGCGTGGTGAGCAGTCCACCGTCGGAGCCGACCTGCGTGAAAACCGCGCCGGCAGCAGGCGGTGGGTCGAGCACCAGGTCGAGGCGACGAGAACTGCAGCCGTTGAGTAACCGCAGCCGGTAACGTGCGGCGTCCACCTCCAGCACCGGCCAAGCAACCCCGTTCACAAGCATCACGTCGCCGAGCACCCCCTCGATGTGGGCGTCGTCAACACCCGGGGAGTCAGCGTGATGGTGGGCATGCTCGCCCGCGCCAGATGACGGGTAGTGGAGCTCACCGTGCTCGTCGAAGGAACGGTCCACGATCGCGAGCACCACCTCGCGATCACCGCGGGGCAGCGGCAGAGCGTCCTCCTCATCGTCGCGCACCAGGTGCACCCCGAGAAGGCCGCGGTACACCTGCTCGCCGGTGAAGTCCATGCGGTGGTCGTGGTACCAGAGCATTGCCGCCCGCTGCCGCATTGGGTAGGCGTAGTCGCGGCTTTCGCCGGGGTGCACCAGGTCGGTGGGGTAGCCGTCGCTCGTGCTGGGCGTGTGGCCCCCGTGCAGGTGCACCGAAACCGGTACGTCGAGTGCGTTGCGGTGCCGCACCACTGCCGGCCGGCCGCTTCGCGTCTCCAGCAGCGGCCCGGGAAAGGTGCCGCCGTAGGTCAGCAGGTCGGTGCGGACTCCGGGCAGTAGTTCAAGCGTCGCCGGGCGCTGCACGAGGTCGAACACGTCTCGTCCGCGGGCCGTCGCTGTCGGTCGGAGGACTGGCATCTGCGGCAGTGGCACGGTGAACGGCCGGGGCAGCGCGATGCTGCTGGGCAAGAGCTGGCCGGTCGAGGCCGGCGTGGATGTCGAGCAGCCGGTGGCGGCGGCGCCCACTCCGCCGGCGGCGAGGCCAAGGAACTTCCGGCGCGAGATCGTCATCGTTCCTCTCCAGTTATAACTCGCGTCACACGCCGCTGCGGGCGTGCCCACGACGTGAAGGACCAGATGGCGAGGAGCACCGCCGTAAGCACGATGAACACTCCCAGGGGGATGTGCACCGCCAGGTTGCGCTGGTGTCCCATGCCGATCTGTATCCCCTCGGCCATGAAGACGACCGGGACGAGGAGGAGCAGCGGCCATCCGGCCCCCCGGTTGGCCGCGACGTGTCCGAGCGCCGCGGCGCCCCACACTGCAGTGGCCACCACCAGCAGGATCCCGCTATTGCCGTGCGTCGCCAGGATGTCGAAATTGCCTGACAGGTAGCTCCCGGCCGACACCGGTTGCGCGAGCGCCAGGGCGGCGTGCAGCAACAGAGTCGCCCGGAGCAGCCAAAGAGTTGTGGTCACCATTGTTCGTCCTTTCGCATCCGTTGAGCCGGCCTAGGCTTCAGCGGGCGATAGGTAAACACACTACATGTAGCTTGTCTACTTATGAAGCAGCCCGTACGCTACTGCCATGAAGGCGGATGCGCTACGCGGGCACCTGGACGCGCTGATCCTCGCGATCTTGGAGGGTGGCGGCCTGCATGGTTATGCCATCTCCGAGGCCCTGGCGGCGCGTAGCGACGGCGCGCTCGATCTCGCCACCGGGACGCTGTACCCGGCACTGCGGCGCCTCGAGGCCGCTGGCCTGCTCGTCAGCACGTGGAGCACGGTCGGTGGACGCAGGCGCCGGACGTACAGCTTGACCCCTGCTGGCCACAGGGCCTTGCGAGCTGAACGTGACGCCTGGCGGGGCCTTGCCAGTGTCGTCGAGGCCGTGCTCCGCCCGGGCTAGCCCGCAGAGCCGGAGTCCCTCTCCGCCATGCCGACCCCGCATCGCATCAGCACGGTCCGGCGCGCTTTCACGGACGTATCAGCTGGCCGCCAGGGTATGCCGGGCAGATACCGCGACGCCGGCGAGCGGCAACACCACCAGGGTGAGCGCCAGCATCCAGAGCCCGGCATTACCACCGTCGGCAGTCACGATCATTGCAACACTGGTAAGGGGCACGAACGTCGTAGCGGCGAGTGCGAAGGCGCCGGTGAACCTTGCTGTGGCCCGACCATTGAACCACCATCGGTTGCCGATCCCGGTGGCCACGAGGAGGAACAGTGCGCCAGCCAGGACGATCCAGCTGCCTGTCTCGATCGTGTCGTCAAGCAGGTGGAACAACCATGTGTCGGATCGGGCCTCGGCGGTGTTCGAGGCCAGGTTGAGACCGGAGTCCCAGAGGAGTGGTTGGTAGCCGAGGACGAGCAGCAGGAGCCACGCCGTACGCCGGGAAGCGGCCACGGCCAGCGTCGTCTGGAATGATGCCGCGATGTCCGGCACCGAGCCGAAGTCGACGACCGCCAGGCGTGCGGCGGACTCCTCGTCGTGACCGGTTGCGACGAGCGCCTCGGTGGCGTCATCCAAATGATCCGCCGCCTCGCGCACCAGGCTGCGGCGGGTGTGCCTAGGGCCGACGAGCGCGGCGTCGAGGCGCGCGAGGTAGTCCGGACGTGGATCTGCCATGGTCTGCATTGTGCCGGTGGGGACGCCGCGACCGCATCAGGGATGCCCCGGATCCTCGCCCTCGCGTTTCGCCTCGCACCCCCAGGGCCTTGGCCCCCGAGCGGCACAGGCGCAGGTCACGGTGGCTGTACCCGAGTGGGACGACCGGACTGGGGCGGTCGACTCGGTTTCTGTTCGTCTAGTGCTGTGACCGGAAATGTTCACCGGCTCGCGACGCCCGGCACGGCACCTCGCCGCGTTGTCGCATCACCCGAGTACATCCAGTACGCGGGCGATGCTCCGCCTTGCGATGCACCGCACCGGACGCCGCGAGCTTTCCGGCAAACCTTTCCGGTCACAGCACTAGGTCGTTTCTGATGGCTCTTGGACGATGTCTCGAGCCAGATGACGATCGCGGTGACGGCCAGGGTGCCGTTGAAGATGTAGTCGGGTTTGTCGTACCGCGTGGCGACAGCGCGGTACTGCTTCCACTTGCTGACGCATCGCTCGACGGCGCTGCGGCGGCGGTACTGGGCCTTGTCGAAGGCCGGTGGCCGCCCGCCGGCCCGGCCCTTGCGCCTGCGGTTGTCCTGCTGGTCATCGGGCTGGGCAATGGTCGCTTTGAGCCCCCGCCGCCGCAGGTAAGCGCGGTTGTCGCGGCTGGAGTATGCCTTGTCGCCACGGACGCGGTCCGGACGGCGGCGCGGTCGGCCGGGACCGCGCCGCTGGATCCGTAAGCCGTCCAGCACGGGGATGAACATGGGGCTGTCGCCCCGCTGACCCGGGGAGATCTGCCAGGACAGCGGACGGGCCCGGTCGTCGAACAGCAAGTGGTCTTGCTGGTCAGTCCGCCCCGCGAGCGACCCAGCGCCTGCCGTCCATCGGCTTCCACACGCGCACCGCCCCCTCTTGCGGGAAGTCCCGCGGAAGGCGATGGCGGGCCCCGGCGGTTGGCCGTCGGGTTCGGCGGCGTCGGCCTCGATCTGTAACTCGGCCAGGATCTGCTGCCACTGCGCATCTGTCAGCTCGTGTCGCCGCACCATGCGGGCTGTTGCCCGGCGAACCCCGAGATCCACCCAGCCAACAGAAATGCCCTAGACGCGGCGGGGGCCGCCCGCTGAGGTTCGGTCGGGGGTAGAGGGCTTTCTGGGGCGGCTGACGGCCCGGGGTGAGGCGAGTGCGAGGGCGGCGGCCCGAGTCTTGAGATGGAAGCGGCGTAGAACTTCGTTGAGCAGCTGTTGGGCTCGCTCGGCCTGGCCGCTCAGCTGGACGGGCAGCAGGAACACGGCGCCGGAGACTCCCACCGGTGCGGTGACGAGTGCGATCAGCACGCCCGCGGCGAACCCAAGCGTCCCCGTTGACCAGTCCACCTTCCCCCCCGTCTGAGCCGTCCGCTCAGTATCGGTCCCGGTCCGACGCTGCTGTTCGGCGGCCTGCGGTCCCATCCCGTGGGGTGTCTTGTTGGTGCCTCGTGCGACTGATGCGGCTCAGCTGTCGCCTACCCATGCGCGGCCCCGGTCGCGTTGGCGCTTTCGGTCGTCCCTCTGCCACTGTCCGGATCACTTCTTGAGCAGTGCCTCTGCCCAACCACCGGAACCTGGTTGTGCTATCGAACCTTCTGGTTGTACGGTCGAACCATGTCCAGGGATCAACGGGCTGATGACCCGGTCGTTCTCCAGGAGGCACTGGGGAGCTTCGTTCGCGCCTTCGGGCTGCACCAGCCGGAAACAACCCCTTGTGGCCAGCCGGTACCGGTCTCCGAGGCGCACGCTCTGGGCGAGCTGGCGCAGGAGGGCGAGCTCCGGCAGGTGGAGCTGACACGCCGACTGCGGTTGCAGAAGAGCACCGTGAGCCGGCTGGTCACGCAGCTTTCCTCGCGCGGCTGGGTGGAGCGCGCCCCGGCCCCCGACGACGGACGCGGTGTCGTGCTGCGGCTCACCGCTTCGGGACGGCAAGCCGCGCAGAATCTCGCTCAGGCACGACGGGAGCGCTTCTCCCGGCTCCTTGAATCAATCCCGGCTCATGAGAGAGCGGGCGTGCTCCACGCCCTCGACGTGATGGTGGAGGCACTGGATGAGTAGCACCAGGCGAAGGGCCCTGTGGGCGGCCGCAGGTATGGCGGTCGCCGGCACAGTGACGGCTGTCGCCCTGACGGCCGGCGGCTCGCAGCAGGATCCGGGCGAGGGGCAGAGTGAGCGACAGAAGGTGGTGGCCGATCGGGGCCGGAGTGTGATGCCCTTCGACCTCGAACAGACCACCCACCGCTTCACTCCCACCGCGGCGGGCGGTACCCAGGATGTGGTGGCTGACCGGCCCGGTGACGCGGAACAGATCGATCTGATACGCGCCCATCTGCGCAAGGAAGCAACGGCGTTCGGCCGCGGAGACTTCGGGGACCCCGCCCGCATCCACGGCGAGGACATGCCCGGCCTTGCCGCGCTGCAAGACGGTCACGACCGTATCGAGGTGCGCTTCAAAGAGCGGGCGGACGGCGCCACACTGACCTACACCACGAGGGAGCCCGCGCTGGCGGACGCCCTGCACGACTGGTTCGAAGCCCAGCTCGGCGACCACGGCTCTCACGCCGAGTCCGGCCACTGAACCGACGGCGGGCTCCGTGCCCGCCGCTCCGCAGCCTGCTTTGTGCTCACGTCTTCGAAGCCCAGTGCGGCATCCCTGTCCGTGCGTCACGGCGGATCGCCGCGTACAAGTCGTCCTTGGGCCTTGGGAGGCGCCATCGCGGCCCCGTCCCGCAGGCACTTCGATTTCTCCATCACCAGCCTTCGTGTGCTGCCAGAACCTCTGGACATCGCCCTGCGGTGGAACCTAGCCGGTCAGCACTGATTGCACGGACTTCGTCACGACGTCGGCGGCGTCGCGTGCGGCCAGGCGTCCGGCGCGTACCTCCTTCGCCGCGCCGTCGAGGATGTAGTGGACGGCGCTGACCAGCCAGGCGGTGGGCAGGTCGGTGCGGAAGACTCCTTGTTCCTGGCCGCGGCGGATGAGTTGGTCCACGCGCTGGGCGGGTTCGTCGTGCAGTTCTCGCACCCGCCCCGTGGGGAGGACTTCTCCGGCGGCGGCCAGCAGGGCCGCGGACTCGGCCGTGAGCTGCCAGCTCGACGCCAGCAGGCGTGACATGGCCGCGCGGGCGTCTCCGGTCAGGTCGACGGCCGCCAAGGTTTTCTCTCCGGCGCGCAGCGCGTCCTTCAGCGCGGCTTCGACCAGGTCGGCGCGAGTGCGGAAGTGCCCGTACAGGGTCATCCGTCCCACGCCCGCGGCCTGCGCGATGTCGTCGGTGGTGGCGTTCGGGTCGGAGCTCAGGAGCGTGCGCGCCGCGGACACGATGCGGGCGATGTTGCGCTCGGCGTCGGCGCGGCGTTTGGGGCGGGTGGAGGGAGCGACCATGCCGAAACCCTAACTCGTACACGGAGATACGGCTTATAGTCGAGGACAGAACTCGTACACGAGCGTACGAGTTGTGGGCGGGGAGGGAATCTTGGTAACCCAGCATGCAGTCCGGCAGCGATCACCTCATGAGCCGCATCCGTCGCGGTGGCGCATCCTCGGCTTCCTCGGCGTGGCGCAGCTCATGCTGATCCTTGACGTCACCGTCGTGGCCATCGCCCTGCCACACATCGAGACCGGCCTCGGACTCAGCCGCGAGGCGCTGACCTGGACCGTCAGCGCCTATACGCTCACCTTCGGCGGGCTGATGCTGCTCGGCGGCCGGCTCACGGACCTGATCGGGGCCAAGCGGGTCGTACTCGCCGGGCTCCTGCTGTTCACCGCGGCATCGCTGGTCACTGGGCTGGCCGACTCCGCGGGCATGCTGGTAGGCGGTCGCGTCGCGCAGGGAGTCGGAGCGGCGCTGCTGTCGCCCGCGGCGTTGTCGGTGGTGGTGGCCCTGTTCGACGGGGACGAGCGGAACAAGGCCCTGGGCGTGTGGTCCGCGCTGGGTGGTGGCGGCGCCGCCCTCGGCGTCCTTCTCGGCGGTCTGCTCACTTCCGGTCCCGGGTGGCCGTGGGTCTTCCTCGTCAACGTGCCCATTGGCCTGGTGATCGCCGTGGCGCTCGCCGTTCTGCTGCCGGCGCGGACGGCGTTCGCCGGCCGGCCCGGGCTCGACGTCCTCGGCGCGATCCTGGTGACGGCCTCCACCGCGTCGTTGATCTATGCGCTCATCGCTGCCGGTGAACGGGGATGGCTCACCGCGCTCACGGGCACGCTCGTCCTGGCGGCCGCCGTCGGCTATGCGCTGTTCGTGGTGTGGCAGCGGCGGGCGGCGTCACCTCTGATGGACGTCCGACTGCTGGTGCGGCGGCCCGTGGCGACGGGCGCGTTCCTCATCATGATGGCGACGGCGTTGATGATCGCGGTGTTCTTCCTGGGCACCTTCTACTTCCAGCATGCCCGTGGGTACGGCGCGTTGCGGACCGGCCTGCTGTTCCTGCCGGTGGCAGTGGCGACGATGCTCGGGGCACACCTCACCGGACGAGCGATCGGGCGGTGGGGGGCACGCGGGCCGGCCGTCGCGGGCCTGACGGCCGCGGCAGTCGGCATGGCCGTTCCCGCGGTGTCCATGCACCCGGCCGGTGTCGTGGCCGGTGTGGCCGTCGCTGCCGCGGGCACCGGCGCGATGTTCGTCATCGCCTCGGCGACCGCACTGAGCCAGGTGGCGCCCCAAGAGGCGGGAATCGCCTCCGGCATCGTCAGCACCTTCCACGAGTTCGGCGCCTCCATCGGCGCCGCCGTAGTGTCCAGCGTCGCCGCCGCGAGCCTGACCGGGACGACGTTGAACGGCTTCACCAAGGGGTTCACCGTAGCGGCGGTCGCGGCGGCGGTCGCCACCGTCGCCGCCGCGTGGATGACCCCCGGCCGCCCGAGGCAGCACGACCAAGGCCCCTCCTAATTAGCCGGCTTCCGGGCGGTGTCACAGCCCGGGGCCACACGACAGGGACGGCCTTCCTCCATTGGGCGGGCTGCCCCCACGGGCACGCACGATTCCTCACCGAGCACGAGGTGCCGGGCGACACCGGCCGGCCCACCCGGGCACGTTCCACACCGGAAAGGGCGCGACAGCGCGATGACCAACACCACCACCGCGTCGCCACCCACACTCGCCCGGGCGCTGATCGTCGGCTCCGGCATCATGAGCCTCGCCAACTCGGTCACCGTGCCCTTCCTGGCCGTGTTCCTCCACAAGGAAATCGGGCTCCAGCCGGGCCTGATCGGCTTCATCATCGGCTCGTCGGTGTTCTTCTCGATTTTCGCCGGGTTCGTCGCAGGGGCGCTCTCCGACCTCTTCGGCCGGACCCGGCTGCTGCTGATCTCCCTGGTGGGGGTGATCAGCTCGTTCGTGGGCCTCTACTACAGCCACGACGTCCTGGCCGTGTTCGTCCTCAACGCGACGATGGCGTTGAGCAGCAGCTCCTTCGGGCCTGTGGGCAAGGCGCTGCTGAGCGACCTTCTCCCGCCGGGCCGACGGGTGAAGTGGTTCTCGTACCAGTACGTGACCACCAACATGGGGTTCGCCGTCGGGCCGGTCGTGGGCGCGGCGGTCGGTCTGGCCGGCGACCGGTCGGCATTCCTCGTCGGCGCGCTCGGCTACGCCGTCTACCTGCTCGGCCTGGCCACAGTCCTGCTGCTTACCTCGTCGTCGCCGGTGCCGGCCGGCAAGCCCGGCCGGACGGCCACCGGTGAGGGCCAGACACAGCTCTCCGGCAGCGTTCTCAAAGGGCTCGCGGAGAGCGCGCGGGTCGTGGCGACCGACTCGCGGCTGCTGTTCCTCATCCTCGCCGGACTGCTGCTGGAGGCCGTGCACGGCCGGGTCTCCTCGCTGCTCGCGCAGCATCTCTCCGATGGGTTCGCCGACGGCACCGCGATCCTGGGCTACGTGCTGACCACCAACGCGGTGACCGTGGTGGTCCTGCAGTTGTCCGTCTCCCGCTTCATGGACAAGCGAAACCCCGTGACGTCCATCGTCGCTGGCGGTCTGCTGACCGTCCTCGGCATGGCCGGCTTCGCGTTCGCGGACAACATCTGGCACTTCGTCGCCGCGATGGTGGTGTTCTCCCTCGGCGAGATCCTCATCTATCCAGCGGAGTTCGCCATCCTCGACCGGATCGCGCCCGAGGACCGCCGCGGCTCCTACTTCGGCGCGCAGACCTTCGCCCAACTCGGCGTCTTCATCGGCCCCTACACCGGCGGTCTCCTGCTCGCGGCCTACGACGGCACCACCATGTTCCTCGGCGTCGGCTCGTTCGCCCTGGCCAGTGTGGTCATCTACCTGCTCGTCGGCCGACGTATCCCCGGCCTGGCCGGCCCCGTGCCGGAGCGCCCCGCGGAGCGGCCGAAGGAGGAGCATGCCGACGATGTGGCGTGATGAAGCGTAGGCGGGCCGTTCCGCCGGTCAGGCCGGTATGGGCTTCAGAGCGGCGAGCGTTGAGCGTCGGCCTTTCTCGACTTGGCCCATGTGGTGTCCATCTGGGCGTATCCCTGCGTGGTGCAGTTGGCCAGGGCCCGGCGGGCGGCGTGCTTGAGCTGGAGGCCGAGGGCGTCTCGGAGTCCGGTTCACGGCCGGTGATCACCCACATCGTGCGGCGGAACATGTGCGAGCGGACGTGCGCCGTGGGGATGGGTTCCAGACCGTAGGCGTCGGCGTGGGCGTTGACGCGTTCGATGAAGTAGTCAATGTCGTCGGCGGCGATGATCCCCCGGCTGCCGCGGTTCTTCTTGCCACGAGTCTGCGGCGGCCTGCTTTGCGCAGGGCCTGCGGGGAGCCGTGGCGCTCGAGGAGCCAGGTGAGGGGTGGTCCAGACGAGGGCCGAGGACGCGTTCGAGGCTGGGGTGGAACTGGGTGAGCAGGCCGCGGATGCGGTTGCTGGTGCGGGTGGCCTCGGCGGCGAGGTCCTGGTCGAAGCCGACCAGCATGGTCAGCTCGGTGGTGATCTCGTCGGTCAGCTCAAGCGAGCGCAGAGTGAGCGGCATGGTGCGGGCGGCGTCCGCGATGAGGGCCGCGTCCTGGCATCGGTTGGCCTCGCCGGGGTAGAGGTCGGCGATCCGAGGCATTGCGGCCCGGCGCGATGCCCTGCTCCTTGGCGGCTTTCTCGAACTCGGCGACCTCAGCCGCACCGGCCGGCCGCCTCGTCCGTACGGGCCGAGGCCTGAAGCCACGCGGCCCGCTCGGTCACGATCTGTTCGAGCGCCGCGCACATCTCCGGGGTGGGGAGGTCAGCTGCCGCTCGTCGTACAGCGCGTAGCCCTCGAATTCGGCGACGCGCTCCAGGGGGCCCTGCTCGGCGAGCTGTTCGACGTCGCACGCCCACACCTCCGGCTTCTTGCTGGCGAGATCCGGCGCCTGCGCGCCGCGGCTCGCGCCGTAGCCGGGGGTGTGCCGAGCACCTCGATGATCTGGTCGCGGCGTGCCTTGACGTCGTCGGCCTGTTCATCCGACCACCGGCCCGAGTCCAGGGCCGGAGCGGGGATAAGTCCCTTGTGCTGTCCCCGTTCGACCTGCCATCGGGACAAACGGCCTTTGAACTGGGCAAGTTGGTGCAATGCGATATGCCCACCGCAGTGTTCCTCCACCAGCCGCCGGCTGTGACGGAGCGCTTCAGTTGGCCTGCTGAGCGTCGTAGTTGGCCTACGGGGCCCGATCGCGCAGGTGAGTGGTTCACGCTTGGGCGGCGGACGGCGGTGATCCTGAGCCTGCGGCTTCCACGACGACCTCGCCGGCCCGGGTGCGTGCGTACAGCACCTCTCTGCCCGCACGGTGGGCGCTGACCAGACCAGCGGTGCGCAGGGCCGTCAGGTGCTGGGAGACGCCGCCGGGAGTCAGCCCGGTGCGGCGGGCGAGGTCGGTCGTCGAGGCGGGAGCGGTCAGCTCAGTCAGGAGGGTTGCACGGGAGCGGCCCAGCACCCCCGCCAGGGCATCGGACACGGTCGCGGGCCGTGTCTGCCATAGCATGCCGACGGCGCGTGGCGGATAGCGCAGCGAGGGCTGCCATGGCTCGTTGAGCACGGAGAACACACGCGGCCACACGAAGGCGGACGGCACCAGCAGCAGGCCCCGGCCGTCGAGCCGGCGCCCTCCGCGCACGGTGCGGTGCTTCAGGTGCAGAGTGCCTCCGGCCCAGGTGACCCGTGGGTCAAGGTCTGCGAACAGGTGCTGGGCGCCGCCTTCGACCAGGCGGCCGGCGCGGTAGCGGATGTCGCCCTCCAGCAGCGTGAGGATCCGCGACCAGTACGGCGCCAGAGCCAGCTCCCAATACGCCTCCAACACGTCGGCCAGTCGCCCCAGCTCGGCTGCCGGGTCGGCGCGCAGCGCCGCCATCCGCGCAGGCGGCACCTCGGCCGTCGTGGGCAGGAGCGCCGGCGGGGTGGCCCGACCGTGGCCAGCTCAACATCCAGTGACGGCAGCGGCGTCGTGGGCGGCGGGCAGATGAACCCCGGAATGCGGCCGGCCCAGGGCGAGCGCGTCGACACCGGAACGAGGTCGAACAGTGGCCCCAGGTCGAGGTCCGCCGCCGCCAGCCTCGGGCGCACCTGTTCGGCCCAGGTGCGATGCAGGCCGTGTTCGTCCGCGCCCTTGAGCACCCGGACGCTGGCCACCACCTCCCACAGCGGGGAGATCGCGAAGCGGGTACGGGCCACGTCCTCCACGCCGAGTTCGATCTCGATCATTTAGCTGAGGACAAATCACTAGGTGGAGCGGTTGGCGGTCGCGCACGGTACCGGCCATGACCGAAGCGCCCCATTCCCCGTGGCGGCTGCGCAACTTCCGCGTGCTCTTCGCCGCGGGCGCCCTCAGCCACCTCGGCAGCAATGTCGACTATGTGGCGATCCCGCTACTGGCCGTCACCACCCTCGGCGCCGGCCCCGGCCAGGCCGGTGCGCTGGCCGCGCTGTCCACCGCCGCCTTCCTCCTCATCGGCCTGCCCGCGGGCGCCTGGGTGGACCGCCTGCCCGGCCGCTGGGTGCTGGTCGCCGCCGACGCCGCCCGCGCCGCGCTGTTCGCCTCGATCCCCGTCGCCTGGGCGTGCTGTCACTGCCGCAGCTGTACGCGGTGGTGCTGCTGAACGGCTGCGCCACGGTGTTCTTCGACGTCGGCTCGCAGAGCGTCCTGCCCGAACTGGTCGGCCGCGAGCGCCTGGTGCCGGCGAACGCCGCCCTCGTGAGCCTGATGGCCGGCGCCAACATCGCCGGCCGCGGGGCCGGCGGCTTCTTCGTCCAGCTCTTCACGGCTCCCCTCGCGATCCTCGGCGGGGCCGTCGCTTACCTGGCCTCCGCCACCGGCCTCACGGGCATCGGCCGACGACACGCTCCTGCCGTGCTACCGGCCGACCGGCGACGGCTGCGGGCCGAGATAGCGGATGGGCTGCACCACGTCCTGGGCAGCCGCGAGCTACGCGCGCTGGCGCTCACCGCGACCCTCACCAACCTCGGCGCACAAATGATCAATGCCATACTGCCAGTGCTGTTCATCCGCGAACTGCACCTGTCCGCCGGGGCGCTCGGGACGTACTGGGCTGCCGGCGGCCTGGGCATCCTGCTCGGCGCCGGCCTCGCCCACCACCTCGCCGCCCGCCTCGGCCACGGCCGCACCCTGGGGTTGGCCGGGCTCTGGTTCGCACCCGCCGCACTCGCTGTCGCGCTGATCGGCGAGGGGCCGTGGCTGTGGGTGGCCGGTGCCGGGTGGCTCGCGTCCATGACCAAGACGGGCATCGACAACGTCCTCGGCGTCACCTTGCGCCAGCACTTGACCCCTGATCCGCTGCTCGGCCGCATGAATGCCACCTTCCGATTCCTGCTCACCGGCGCCCTGGCCATCGGCTCCGCCCTCGGTGGCCTTGTCGGCCAGGCGGCAGGCCTCCGCGCGGCAGTCTGGGTGGGCGCGATCTGCCTGGCCGGCGCCTTCCTCCCAGTCTTCTGCTCCCCCGTCCGTACGCTGCGAGAGCTTCCAGTAGCCACCACGCCACCCCGCCGGGCATCAGCGGCATCCGCCACCGATGCGTGAACCGGCACTCACCTGCTCGATCGGGCCCCGTGGGCCAACCACGACGCTCAACAGGCCAACTCAAGCGCTCAGTCACACCGGCCCGGTGACGCATCAGTCCGTTTCGGCCGACGTGCAGATCGGCCCCTGTGTACGGTGCCAGAGGCTCACGGTGCGGCACGGCAGCAAGACTCAGCTGATCTGCCCTGCCGAGCCAAGGGCCAGGCGCCCACATAGCCCCACCTTTCCCTCGTCACCGCGGAGGGCGCAGCGTACGAGCGTCGGCGACCGGCGCGCTGCACCGCCCGGCAGGCCAGAACCGGCGTCCGGAGGCAGTTGCTTCCTTATGGCTCACCTCGCCAAACGCAGACTCGACCAGCTCACCGTCTTGGTGAAAAGCCGTCTCAAGCGGATGCGGCACCGACCCGCTCTCACCGACGGCATCGTCACCAAGACCGGACTCGACCTCCGGCCGCCGTAACGTCGGCGGGCCCTGTGGACACGGGGAAGAGTATGACGGCCCATCGCGCTGCCATGAGCTTTGCACTCCTCGCCGGAATGCCCCTTCTCCGCGGCCCGGCAGGGTCGAAATATCTCTATCCGTACCCGAGGTATCAGAGGAGAAACGCCTCGGTTCAAGCCACGCTCCGGGGCTGCCGAAGGGCGGCCCGCAACCCTTCCAGCTGCGGGAACGTGTCATCCCGTATCCCTGGCGATGTATCTGTTTCAGTCATACAGAGATGGGTGGTTGATCATTCCCCCGATGATGGCTAGCGTCCTCGTGTGTGCACGGTCTGCATATGCAGAATCCGCGCCGCCCTTTCAAGCGTGAAGCGAGGGTACGGGGGATAGATGCCGATACCAGACGCCCTTTCCGGAAGGTCTTCATCCTTCTCGGAAAACCTCCTTGAGGCATTTTCGGCAACGGTGGAGAAGTATCCCGACAGGGAAGCAGTACGCTGCGGCGAAGAAAGCCTCAGCTACCGTCAACTGGACGTGCGGGCGAACTCGCTGGTCAAGAGAATTCTGCTACACGTGTGGGCGGGCGATCAGGGTATTGCCCTCATGATGAATCGTTCCACCGACATGGTGGCTGCCGCACTCGCCGTCCTGAAGACCGGCAATTTCTATGTCCCCCTCGATCCCGCCTCCCCCCGCGCCAGAACACAGGCGATCCTCGAAGACGCGGCTCCGCCCCTCGTCCTGGCCTCACGCTCGCTGTCCGGCCGAGTCCCCACAGGCGTGCCCGTGGTGTACGTGGACGACGTCCCCGACGATCCCGGTGACTGGACGTACACGGCACCGGGCATCGCGCCCTCGAGCCGTGCCTACGTCATCTTCACGTCCGGAACCACGGGCCGTCCCAAGGGTGTCGAGGTCACCCACCACAACGTCCTGCGGCTCTTCCACAGCAGCCAGGCCCTGTTCGGTTTCGGCCACGAGGACGTGTGGTCCCTCTTCCACTCGTTCGCCTTCGACTTCTCCGTATGGGAGATGTGGGGAGCCCTCCTGCACGGCGGCCGGATCGTGGTCGTTCCGGGCGACACCGCCCGGGACCCGGCCGCGTTCCGCCGGCTGCTGGCCGAGGAGAGGGTGACCGTCCTGAGCCAGACCCCCACCGCGTTCGCCCAGTTGGTCGCCGAGGAGGCCCGCCACGACGAGCGGCTGCCCCTGAAGTGGGTGGTGTTCGGCGGAGAGGCGCTGCGTTTCACCGACCTCGCGCCGTGGTTGGACAAGTACGGGGACCGGACTCCTGCGCTCGTCAACATGTACGGCATCACCGAGATCACCGTGCATGCCACATACCGGCGCGTGCTGCGCGAGGACCTCGACCGCGGCGGCAGCCTGATCGGCCGCCCGTTGCCCGATCTCGGTGTGCTCATCACCGACGACGACCTGACACCCGTCCCCCACGGGCAGCCGGGCGAGATCGTGGTGACCGGTCCCGGCGTCGCCAGGGGCTATCTGGGCCGTCCGGAACTGACGGCCCAGCGCTTCGTCACGGTCACCGGCGCGGACGGCCGCCCGGTGCGCGGCTACCGCTCCGGAGACCTGGGGCGCCGACTGCCCGATGGCGACATCGAGTATCTGGGCCGGGCCGACGAACAGGTCAAGATTCGGGGCTTCCGTGTCGAACTGGGCGAGGTCGAGGCGGCGTTGATGGCTCATCCCGCCGTCCGGCAGGCCGCTGCCGCCCGGGAGGACGCCGACGGCACGCCGACCCTCGTCGCCTACGTCATACCCGATCCGTCGGTCCCCCTGGACGAACCCGGCCTGCGCGCCCACCTGCTGGAGCGGTTGCCGGACTACATGGTGCCCGCCGCCCTGCGGACCCTGGAAGCCCTGCCCCTCACCGCCAACGGGAAGCTGGACCGGGACGCGCTCGGCGCACAAGGGCTGTCCCTGTCCGGCGTCCCCGCCGACGCTCCCCCCTCACCGGGCGGCGCGTTCTCCGGCTCCCTGCGCCAGGAGCTGATCTGCGAGCTGTTCGCCCAAGTGCTGGACCGCGACAGGCTGGCCCCCGACGACGACTTCTTCGCGCTCGGCGGTCACTCGCTGACAGCCATCCGCGTGGTCAACCGGATCCGGGCCCTGCTGGGCGTGGAGGTCGCCCTCAAGGACCTGTTCGACACCCGTACCCCGGCGGCCCTCGCCCGCAGACTGGAGACGGGACCGGACTCCGCACGGCCTGCCCTCACCCCGACGGACCGGTCCGGTGACGTCCCGCTGTCCTTCGCCCAGCAGCGGCTGTGGATCCTGCAGCAGGTGCACGGCAAGAACCCGGCCTATCACATCCCCTACGCCCTGCGCCTGAACGGCCGCGTCGACGTGGCGGCTCTCGAAGCGGCCCTGCGGGACGTGGTGCGGCGGCACGAGATCCTGCGGACGCTGTACGTCGACCGGGAGGGCACCCCGTACCAGAGGATCCTGGACCCGGCGGACGCCGCTCTGCGACTGGTCGTCCGCCGTGCCGCCCCCGGCCAGGTGGACGGACTGCTCACCGAGGAAGCGCGGCGGAGCTTCGATCTGGCGGCCGATCTGCCGCTGCGTGCCACGCTCTTCGAGACCGGCGCCGAACGGAGCGTGCTGCTCCTGGTGCTGCACCACATCGCCGGTGACGGCTGGTCGCTCGAGCCGCTCATGCGGGACCTGACGGAGGCGTACACGGCCCGGCTGTCCGGCACGGCGCCCGCGTGGCCGCCCCTGCCCGTCCAGTACGCCGACTACGCCCTGTGGCAGCGGCGTCTGCTGGAGGGCGACGACCGGCCCGGGACCCTGGCGGCCAGGCAGCTCGCGTACTGGCGGGCGGCGCTGGAGGACGCCCCGGAGGAGCTGGCGCTGCCGGCCGACCGTCCCCGCCCGGCCGATCCCGGCTTCCTCGGCGACATGGTTCCCGTCGACCTCGACGAGACGCTGAGCGCCGATCTGTTCGCCCTGGCCCGGCGCAGCGGTTGTACGGTCCACATGGTCCTCCAGGCGGCGGTGGCCGCGCTGCTGACCCGTCTGGGAGCGGGCACCGACCTCCCGATCGGCAACGCCGTCGCGGGCCGCGGCGATCAGGCGCTGCACCATCTCGTGGGCTTCTTCGTCAACACGGTGGTGACGCGCACCGACACCTCCGGCAACCCGAGTTTCGCGGAGCTGCTGCGCCGGGTACGAACGGGCAGTCTCGCCGCCTACGACCACCAGGACCTGCCCTTCGAGCGGCTGGTCGAGGTGCTGAACCCGCCCCGCTCAGCCGCCCGTCACCCGCTCTTCCAGGTCATGTTCGCGGCCCAGAACGGCATCCCGGACGACTTCGCCCTGCCCGGACTGGAGGTCTCGTCCCAGCCGGTGACCACCGGCACCGCCAAGTTCGACCTGTCGTTCAAGTTCGACACCGGAGGCGGGGCGCCCCACGCGCCGCAGCGCATTCTGGGCGACCTGGAGTACAGCCGCGACCTCTTCGACCGGGAGACCGCCGAGCACGTCGCCGCGTGCCTGGTCCGGCTGCTGCGGGACGTGGTGGCGCGGCCCGACTCACGGCTCGGCTGCCTCGCGGTCCTCGATCCGGCCGAACACCGGCTGCTGGTGGTGGACCGCAACGACACGGACGCGCCCTTCCCACGCCGGAAGACCGTGGCGGACCTCGTCGAGGAGCAGACGGACCGCACCCCCGACGCGACGGCCCTGATACAGCAGGATGTCCGGTGGACGTACCGGCGGCTCGACGAACGCGCCAACCAGTATGCCCACCTGCTGCGCGCCCTGGGCGTGGGCCCGGGCACGGTCGCCGGGATCTGCCTGCCGCGCGGCCCGGAGGCCGTGGCCGCCATGCTCGGCGTGTGGAAGGCGGGCGGCGCGTACGTGCCCCTGGACCCGGAGCTGCCCGGGGAACGGCTGCGGTACATGGCCGCAGACAGCGGGGCCGCCCTCCTGGTCAGCCGGGGCGACCTCGCCGACGGCATCGCCCCGGCCGGCACCGAGGTGGTCCGGGTCGACTCCGACGCACGGCTCCACGCCGCCCCGGTCCTACGGCCCGACCGCGACACCGGCGGAAGGGATCTGGCGTACGCCATCTACACCTCCGGTTCCACCGGCAAGCCCAAGTGCGTGTTGATCGAGCACGGCGGTGTGGTGAACCGGCTGCTCGACATGGCACGGCGGTTCCGTCTGACCGCCCAGGACATCAGCCTGCAGATCACCTCCCTGGCCTTCGAGCCTCCGGTGCGCGAGATCTTCGGGCCGCTGGCGGTGGGCGCGTCCGTCGCCCTGCTGCCGGAGGAGGGCAGCCGGGACCCCGGTGTCGTCATCGGCGCCATCCGCGACAGCCGTCCCACCGTCATCCTCTGCGTCGTGCCCTCGCTGCTGGAGTCGATCATCGTGTACGGGGCCGACCCGGCCGACTTCTCCTCGCTGCGGCTGGTCGGCACCGCCGGGGAGACGCTGCGCCCGGGCGAGGCGCGTGAGCTGCTGGACCGCTGGGGCTGCGAGTTGGTCAACCAGCTCGGCCCCACCGAGACCACGATGATGAGCGTCGTCCACCGGGTGCGCCCGGAGGACCTGGACGGTGTCATCCCCGTGGGACAGCCGCTGGCCAACACCCGCGTCCACGTCCTCGACCAGTGGCTCAACCCGGTACCCGTGGGCGTCACGGGCGAGCTGTACCTGGCCGGCGCCGGCGTCGGGCGCGGGTATCTGGGGCAGCCCGGGCTGACCGCCGCGCGGTTCGTCGCCAACCCGTTCGGAGCGCCCGGCGAGCGGATGTACCGAAGCGGGGACCTGGCGCGCTGGCGACGGGACGGCACCCTGGAGTTCGCGGGCCGGGCCGACGACCAGGTCAAGGTGCGCGGTTTCCGCATCGAACCGGGCGAGATCGAGACGGTCCTGACCGAACATCCCGGGATCGCGCGCGCGGCGGTCGTCGTACGCGAGGACCGGCCCGGCGACAAGCGGCTCGTCGCCTACGTGGTGCCCGGATCGCCGGACGGCCCCGGTCCCGCCGAGCTGCGCGACCACCTCTGCGCGCGGGTACCCGAACACATGGTGCCGGCCGCGTTCGTGAGCCTGGAGACCCTCCCGCTGCGGGGCAACGGCAAGCTCAACCGCGACCTGTTGCCGGCGCCCGACCTCACCGACCATGTCAGCACCCGGCGGCCCAGGTCACCGCGTGAGGAAGTGCTGTCCGAACTGTTCGCCGAGGTGCTCGGACTGCCCTCGGTCGGCATCGACGACGACTTCTTCCAGCTCGGCGGGCACTCACTGCTGGCGGCCCGGCTGATCAGCCGGGTGCGTGACACCCTCGGTCTGCGGATCGGCATGCGCACCCTGTTCGAGGCGCCCACCGTGGCCGGGCTGGCCGAACACGCCGGCATCGGCAACGGGGACAGCGCCCTGGAGATCGAACTGCCGCTGCGGACGGTCGGCACGCGGCCCCCACTCTTCTGCATCCACCCCGGCGGCGGTCTCAGCTGGAGCTACGCGGGCTTCCTGAAGCACATCCCCGGCGATGTCCCGGTCTACGGCATCCAGGCACGGGGCCTGCTCCACCCGGACGACATGCCCGCCACGGTGGAGGAGATGGCCGCCGACTATGCCGAGCGGATCCGGGCCATCCAGCCCGCCGGCCCCTACCACCTGCTCGGCTGGTCGTTCGGCGGCATCGTCGCCTTCGAGATGACCGCACAGCTCCAGCGGCAGGGCCATGAGGTGGCGCTGCTGACCATGCTCGACTGCTATCCGGGCGTGCCCAACCACTACCGCCTGGACGACCGGGAGATGCTGGCGGCGCTGCTGGACCCGTCCCGGCCGCAGGCCATCCCGCAGGAGGGCTCGCCCGAGATCGCCAAGGCGGTGGAGATCCTGCAGAACGACACGGGAGCCCTCGCCAGCCTTCAGGAAGCGCAGTTGGTCGCCCTGCTGACGGCGATGGCGCACAACCGGCACATCGTGGGCGCGTACGAGCCGAAGCGGATCACGGGCGACGTGCTGTTCTTCATGGCGACACAAGGCCGCACCGAGGGAGCTCCCACGCCCGACGTCTGGAAGGAGTTCGTGGACGGCGAGGTGATGTGGCACCCGATCGAGACCACCCACACGAACATGAACCACCCGGCCCCGCTCGCGGAGATCGGCCGTCATCTCTCCGCTGCCCTCGAGCGGCCGGTATCCCCCCAGGGAGCCGGTACGGCCCCCGCGAACGGAGACGACTGATGACGAACCCCTTCGACGATCCGGACGCGCTGTACCGGGTCCTGCGCAACGCGGAAGGCCAGTACTCCCTCTGGCCGTCCTTCGCCGAGGTCCCGCCGGGCTGGGACATGGTCCTCGCGGACCGGCCCCGCCCGGAATGCGTGGCGTATGTGGAGGAGCACTGGACCGACCTGCGCCCGGCCGGCCTCGTGGCCTGCGGACGCCCGGACCAGGGCACGGGTGGGTGACCGTTGTCGTCGAACCTGTGGGTCCTGCGCGATCGCTCGGTGCTGTGCCTCCTGTCGGCCCGATCCGTCTCCCTGCTCGGCAACGCGATCGCTCCGGTCGCCCTGGCCTTCACCGTTCTCGAGCTGCCGGACGGGTCGGCCACCGGGCTCGGTCTGGTGCTCACCGCCCGGCTGGCGAGCCAGGTGGTGTTCGTCCTGCTGGGCGGCGTCGTCGCCGACCGGTGGCCCAAGTACCGGGTGATGGTCGGAGCGGATGTGGTGGCCGGCCTCGCGCAGGGCGCCGCGGCCGCGCTGGTGATCACCGAGCACGCCTCGACGCTCTCCCTCGCCCTCCTGGCCTGCGTCAACGGCGCCGCCGCCGCACTCTTCGAACCGGCCTCCCGGTCCGTGATGCCGCAGCTCGTCTCCGGGGACGTCCTGCAGTCCGCCAACGGCCTGCTGCAACTGGCCATGCGCGGCGGGAACATCATCGGTGCGGCCGTCGCCGGGATCCTGGTCGCCCTGGTCGGCGCCGGGCCGACGTTGGCCATCGACGCGGCCTCCTTCCTCATCTCCGCCGCGCTCCTGTTCGGGATCCGGCTGAAGTCGACCCCGGCCGCCGAGACGTCCGCTTCCCTGGTGCGGGAACTGCGGGACGGCTGGAAGGAGTTCACGGCACGCCAGTGGGTGTGGCTGATGGTGGCCCAGCTGTGCGTCGTGAACGTGCTGCTGGCCGGCGGCTTCTACGTGCTCGGCCCGGTGGTCGCCAAGGACCATCTGGGCGGGGCGCCCGCCTGGAGTCTGATCCTCACCGCGCAGGCCATCGGCTATGTGGTCGGCAGCACCACGGCCGTACGGCTGCGCACCCGCCGCCCGATCCGGCTGGCGGCACTGCTGACCATGGGCTTCCCGCTGCCTCTGTTCCTGCTCGCCGCCGAGGCGCCGGTCGCCGCCGTCGCCGTGCTCGCCTTCGCGGCGGGCGTCTGCATCGACGTCTACGAAGTGCTGCTGGACACCGCCCTGCAGAAGAACGTGCCCGAGGAGAAGCTCGCCCGGGTCATGTCGTACGAGGCCGTGGGCTCCTTCGCGTTCGTTCCCCTCGGGCTCGCCCTCGCCGGTCCCGCGTCGGCGGCGCTCGGCGTCGGTCCCGCACTGGTGTGGGCCGGTGTGCTGATCGTGCTGGCGGGACCCCTCGTCCTGCTGCTGCCCTCGGTGCGCGCGGTCGACGACGGGCAGTCCCCGGCGAGCGCGACATCCGCGGTCTCCGTCCCGGCTTCCGGCCCGCCCGGGAACCGCCCGGAAGCGGGCGGCGAACCGGCCCGCGGCGATCACCATTTGGAGGAATCATGACCACGTTCGCCACGACCGACAGCACCGCGTCCCGCCGCCGGCTGACCGGCTGGAGCGGCGACGTCGACTACTTCGTCTTCCGCGAGTACGACACCTTCGAGCCGAGGGCGCTCCTCGACGTCCTGCACGGCCGGATCGCCGGAGTCATGTTCCGCGGCATGGTGAAGCCGGACACCTGCGCCGAGCTGGCCGAGCGGTTCTGGGCCAGCCCCGACAGGAGGACCCGCGGCGCGGAGGCGCCCGGTTACTTCCTGGGCGCCTTTCATTACCACAAGACCACCGCGGCGTACCTGGACGAGACCGCGGAGATGGCCGCGGCGCTCGACGACGTGCTGGCCGTTCCGGACGACCCCCTGAAGATCTTCTACGAAGGGCTGGACAGGGTGCTGGCCGAGGCCGGCGCCACGGTGCGGCCGGCCCGACACGGGGGCCGGGAGGCCTGCCGCGGACTGCTGCGCTCCTGGCACGGCCAGGGCGAGTACGCGCTGGCTCCGCACGACGACCTGTCCCAGTGCACCGAACCGCAGCAGGCCGACTTCGAGATACAGAAGGTGGCCGGCTACCAGCCCGCGGCACTGAACATCTGCCTGGAGAACGGCGACGGCGGCCGACTCGCGTACTGGAACATCCGGCCCGACGAGACGTCCAAGCGGGCACTGGGCCTGCACTACACGGGTTCGCCCTACCCGCTGGACACCCTGGAGGGAGTCGAGCTGAAGTGGGTCGACGTGCACGCCGGTGACGTCTACGTTTTCAACGGCGCCCACGTCCACGCGGTCGAGCCCAACACCGATCCGCAGCTGCGTCGCACCACGCTGGCGGGCATCCTCGGCTTCGTCGACGACAGGACCGTGGTGTCGTGGACATGAGCGACAGGCACCCTTTCTCCACCCGGCTGCTGCGTAGGCCGTCCGACGACGCCGAAGCCCGTGTCTTCTGCTTTCCGTACTCCGGTGTGGGCGGCTCGATGTTCAGCCAGTGGCCCCGCGTGATCGGCACCGCCGAGGTGTGCCCGATCCAGCTCCCGGCCCGGGAGAACCGGGTGCGGGAGCCGCACTACGGCACCTATGAGGAGCTGGCTGCCGACCTGGTGAAGCAGCTGCTGCCCTATCTGGACCGGCCGTTCGTGCTGTTCGGACACTGCGCGGGCGCGCTGCCCGCGTTCGAGACGGCGGCCCTGCTGGCCGAGCGGAGCCTGCCACTGCCGCACCGGCTGGTCGTCTCGGCCCAGGTGCCCCCGCACCACTGTCCGCAGGACCGCTTCCTGGACATGGACGACGAGCAACTCGGCCGGGAGCTGGGCCGGATCATCGTCGAGCGGGGCGGCGATCCGCATCCCGCCCTGATCGAGCTGACCCTGGAGGTTCTGCACCAGGACCTCGACGCCAACCGTGTCTACCGTCGGCAGCGCCCACTGACCCTGCCCGTCGGCATCACCGCGCTGCACTGGGCCGACGACGAGGAGATCACCCTGGAGCAGATCCGGCCGTGGCGGGAGTACTCGGCGGACGTCCGGTTCTCCGTGCTCGACGGCGGGCACTACGCCTTCCTCTGCGCACCGGAGCAGCTGACGGACCTCCTCGCCTCGCTGCTCGCCGACCCGAGGAGCCCCGAGCCGAGTGGTGCGGGGACCGGTCACGGAGGAGGTCACGGCTGATCATGCAGACCATTCACGGGGTGTTCGCCGAGCGGGTCCGCGAGACACCCGACGCGGTCGCGGTCAGCGCCCACGACGGCGAGCTGACCTACGCCGCACTCGACGCCAGAGCCGACCGGACGGCAGGGCGGCTGCGGCGGCACGGGGTGCGCCCCGGAGACGTCGTCGCCGTCCACGCCGAGCGCTCCGCCGCGGCGGTGGTGATGCTCCTTGCCGTGCTCAAGGCCGGTTCCGCCTACCTGGCGCTGGACGCCCGACAGCCCTTCGAACGGCGGCAGACGATCCTCGACGACGCCTCGGTGAAGGTGGTGCTGTCGCCACCTCACCTGGCGGCCGAGATGTCGACCCACGGCCGTACGGTGCTCACCCCGGACGGCGGCGAGCAGGCGGACGACGACCTGCCGGCCGCGGGGCCGGACGCCGGGACCGGACCGGAGGACATCGCCTACGTCGCCTACACCTCGGGGTCCACCGGCCGTCCCAAGGGGGTGTGCGTTCCGCACCGGGCGGTGCTGCGCCTGGTGGTCGGGACGGACATCACCGACATCCGTGCGGACGACGTGTTCCTCCAGTTCGCGCCCCTTGCCTTCGACGCGTCGACCTGGGAGGTCTGGGGGGCGCTGCTGGCCGGGGCACGGCTCGCCGTCGCCCCGCCCGGGCAGCTGTCCGCCGCCGAACTGACCGCGTACGCGGGCCGCGAGGGCGTCACGGTGATGTGGCTGACCGCCGGCCTGTTCCACCAGGTCGTCGACACCGGTCTGGATGAACTGCGCGGCCTGCGCTGTCTGCTGGCGGGAGGCGACGTGCTGTCCGAGCCGCATGTCGCCCGCGCCGTCGCCGCCCTGCCCGAAACCACCGTCGTCAACGGGTACGGACCCACGGAGAACACCACGTTCAGCTGCTGCCACCCCATGCGGGAGGCGCCCGCCACCGCGACGGTCCCGATCGGCCGGCCCATCAGGGGCACCGGGGCGCGGGTCCTGGACGAGCGGCTGCGCCCCGTGCCGGACGGCGAGGAAGGGGAACTGTACGTCACCGGTGAAGGCCTGGCCCACGGCTATCTCGGGGCCCCGGGACGGACTGCCGAGCGGTTCGTGGCCGACCCGTACGCACCGACGCCCGGCGCCCGCATGTACCGCACCGGAGACCGGGTGCGGCGGCTGTGCGACGGCACGCTGGAGTTCCTCGGGCGCGACGACGACCAGGTGAAGATCCGGGGCTTCCGGGTCGAGACCGGCGAGGTGGAGTCGGCGCTGGCCGCGCTGCCCGGCGTGGCCCGGGCAGCGGTCGTCGTCCAACGGGCACCGTCCGGGGAACGCCGGCTGATCGGCCATGTGGTCGCCGACGACGCAGGTCCCCTCTCCGCGCTGGACGTGCGGGAGCGACTGGTGCGGGTGCTGCCGGACTACTGCGTGCCCGCCCTCGTGCGGATCGTCGACACACTGCCGCTCACCCCGAACGGCAAGGTGGACCGTGCTGCCCTGGCCGCCACGTCGGTGCAGGACAGGCCCGAGCTGAGCGCGCCCCACCGGGCGCCCGAGTCGCCGCTGGAGCGCGCGATCGTCCAGCTGTGGACGGACCACATCGGCGTCGTCGGTATCGGCGCGGACGACGACTTCTTCGAGATCGGCGGGCACTCGCTGCTGGCCGTCACGATCCTGGGCGAACTGCGGCGGTCGTACGGCGTCGACATCTCGCCGCGCTCTCTGTATCTGGACCCGAGCCCTGCCGGACTGGCCCGAGCCGTGGCGGAAGCGAGGTCGGAATCGTGACGGAGGACCTGGCGGGCGGCTGGTCCGTGACCGACCTCGACGCGGTCGACCTGAACGGCGTCAACCTGTTCGACGCGGGCTTCCATGCAGTGGGCGACCCCCATCTGGTGTGGGCGGCGATGCGGCGCCGGGCGCCGCTGCACCGCCAGGAGCTGCCGGACGGACGCGCCTTCTGGTCGGTCACCCGCTACCAGGACGCCTGCCGGGTGCTCGGTCAGCACCGCGAGTTCACGTCCGAGCGGGGCAGCCTCCTCCAGCAGCTCGGGCGGGGTGACGCCGCGGCGGGCAAGATGCTCGTCGCCACGGACCCGCCCCGCCACGGCGAACTGCGCCGACCGCTGCGGGCCCTGTTCAGCGGTGCCTCGCTGGCGGCGGCGGAGCAGCGGATCCGGACGGCCGTGGACGCGGCCCTGCGATCCGTCGCCGACGACCAGGTGTGGGATGTGAGCGAGCATGCCGCGCTGCTGCCCATGGCGGCGGCCGCGGCTCTGATGGACCTGCCCGAGGAGGATTGGCCGGACCTCGTGC
Organism: Streptomyces deserti; assembly: GCF_054782695.1. Classification (NCBI taxonomy): domain Bacteria; kingdom Bacillati; phylum Actinomycetota; class Actinomycetes; order Kitasatosporales; family Streptomycetaceae; genus Streptomyces; species Streptomyces deserti. Next base: position 7,232 of record NZ_BAAGRZ010000042.1, on the reverse strand, counting down.
GGTGGACGGGCATGGCGGCGGCGCCCGAGGATCCGGTCCACCGCACGGGCAGCAGCGCCGCGACGCTCGCCATCGCGCACCACGAGCTGTTCGAGTACTTCGGGCGAGAAGCCCGGTCGAGGGCGGGCACCGAGGGCAAGGACCTCATCCGCCACCTGACGGCCGCCTCCGTCGACGGGACCGCGCTCACCCGGGACGAGGTCGTCGTCAACTGCTACAGCGTGCTGCTCGGCGCGAACGCCACCACCCCGCACACCGCGGCGGGCACCGTGCTCGCCCTCGCCCGGAACCCGGAGGTGTACCGGGCGGTGCGGGAGAACCCGGAACTCGTCCCGGCGCTCGTGGAAGAGGGACTGCGCTGGACGTCCGCCGCCCGCTCTTTCCTGCGGTACGCGGTCCAGGACGTCGAACTCAGCGGCGGCGTGGTGCCGGCGGGGGACGCGGTGGCGGTGTGGGTGGGCTCGGCCAATCGTGACGAGACGGTCTTCGCCGACCCCGAGCGGTTCCTCATGCCCCGGCCCGACAACCGGCACATCGCGTTCGGCTACGGCCCCCACTACTGCCTGGGCGCGGCCGTGGGCCGGCTGACCCTGCGCGTCCTCTTCGAGCAGATCGTCGCCCTGGTCGAGGAGTTCGAGCCGGCCGGGCCGCCGCGTCGGCTCGCGTCCAACTTCGTGGCGGGGTTCACCCGACTGCCCGTCCGCACCCGGCTGAGCGCGGACGCACGCCGCCGCGTCCCGAGCCAGGCCCGTCCGCTCTGAGGGGAGCCCATGACTGCCTCTGTCACCGACCTGCTGCTGGATCTCGTGCGCACGCACCTGGGCGACGAGGACATCGGCCCTGACGACGACTTCTATGCGATGGGCGGGGACTCGCTCATCGCGCTGCGCGTCGTCACCGAGGCGCAGAGCCGGGGTCTGTCCGTCTCCCTGCGGGACCTTCTGTATTACCCGACGGCCCGCGAACTGGCGGCCCACCTCGAACAGGCCACCGCCGAGAAGGACGTCGGGGCGTCCGCGTCCGGTGCTGCCGGGCCGGCTCCCGCCGGTCTGCTCGACCCGGCCGACCGGGCCCTGGTGCCCGACGGAGTGACCGAGGCGATCCCGGCCTCGGCACTCCAGGTCGGGATGATCTACCTGTGCGAGGCCAGTGGGGATCCCGAGCTGTACCACTCCAGGACGGGCTGGCGGACCCGGGCGGCGTTCGACGAGAAACTGTTCGGTCAGGCGCTGACCGAGGTGAGCCGCCGCCACCCGGCGCTGCGCACCTCCTTCGAACTCGGCACGTTCTCGGTGCCCGTCCAACTGGTGTGGGCCGAGGCCGAGCCACGGTTCACCGTCGAGTCGGCCGACGAGGACGGTCCGCACACGGCGGCCGAGCTCGCCCGGAGGTGGAGTGCGGAGCAGGTGAACCGGCCCTTCGACTGGAGCAAGGCGCCGCTGCTGCGCTGCCATGTCGTCACCGATCGGGACTCCTTCCAGGTGGCGCTCTCCTGCCATCACGCCATCGCCGACGGCTGGGGGTTGGGACGGCTGATCATGGACCTGCTCACGGTGTACGACGCGTTGCTGCGCGGCGTCACCCCCGACCTGCCGGAGCTGCCCGCCACCGCTCACCGGGACTTCGCCGCCGCCGAGGCCGCGGCGCTCGCCTCCCTCGAGGCGGCGGAGTTCTGGCGGGCCGAGGCGGACGCGCCCGTGCTGCTGATCGACCCGGGCGCCCGCCCGGCCGCGGCGAACGCGGTCGGCCAGCACGCCTTCAACCTGGAGCCGGAGCTGCTCGAGGAGTTGCGGTCCGCGGCTCGGCGGTCGGGGGCGTCGCTGAAGGCCTTCGTGCTCGGCGTGCACGCCTGGACGCTCGGCGCCTGGCTCGGCCGCGGCCAGGACATCGTCACCGGCGTGGTGGTCAGCACCCGCCCGGAGACCGCGGACTCCGACCTGGTGGTCGGCCTGCACCTGAACACGCTTCCCATGCGGTTCACGCGGACCGCTCGATCGTGGGCGGACCTCGCCGGGGACGCCATGACGGCCGAGCGGCGGTCCATACCCCACCGGGCGTTTCCCCTGGCCGAGATCGAGAGACGGCTCGGCCGTCCGGCCTTCGACGTCACGTTCAACTACACCGACTTCCACCTGTACGACGGCCTCGCGAGTCTGACCGCCCTGCGGGCCGACGGCTGGTGGGTGGCGGGCAAGCCCAGTTTCCCGTTCCGCGTCGACTTCGAGGTCGAGGGGCTGGAGGGCGGCAGCCGCGTCGTCGTGGACTTCGATCCCGACCTGGTGGATCCGGAGCATGCGGGGCGTTACACCGAGCTGTACCGACAGGCGCTGGCCGTCGCGGCCGAGGATCCCTCGGCCCCGGCCGGATGGCCGTCCGTATCGCGGGCGGTGCGGGCATGACGGGCGGTCGGCCGGTCATCGCCGTCGTCTACGACAAGGGGGCCGTGGCCGCAGGGGACATCGCCGTGGGTCTGCGCGACCTCGCGGACATCGTGTTCGTCGTGGCCCCCACCGATCATGTGGCGCGGCTCGCGGAGGTACTGGGCACCCTGGGCGCCGTACTACCGCTCACGGGCGACCCGGCGGCCGACGCCGCAGCGCTGCGCGGGTACGGGCCGTCGGCGCTGGTCACCTTCAGCGAACCGATGCTGCGGACCGCTGCCCGACTCACCGCCGATCTCGGGCTGCCCTTCCACGACGAGGACACGGCCCGTCTGCTCACCGACAAGGTGCGCCAGCGGCGACGGCTTCGGGAGGCCGGCGTCGACGAGGTGCGCAGCCATCCGCTGCGCGCTCCGGCGGACTGGCCCTCGGCGGTCGCGGCGGTCGGTCTCCCCGCGATCGTGAAGCCCGTCAGAGGCGAAGGCAGCCGCAACACTCACGCGGTGCACGATGCGGCCGTGGCCCCGGCCCTGCTGGCGGAACTGTTCGCCGCGGTGCGTACGTCCCCCGGCCACGAAGCGCCGCTCGTCGTCGAGGAACTGCTGGTGGGCAGGCCCGGCCTGCCGTCCGGTGACTACGTGTCCGTCGAGAGCCTGTGCGGCCCCGACGGGGTCGTCCACTTGGCGCTGACCGGTAAGTTCCCGCTGGCACACCCCTTCCGGGAGCCGGGCCAGTACTGGCCGGCCCAGGTGTCCGACGCGGAACGGCGGGAGATCCTCGATCTGACCACGCGAGCGCTCATGGCCCTGGGCGTGCGCACCGGCCTGACCCACACCGAGATCAAGCTGACCCCGGCGGGCCCGAGGATCATCGAGGTCAACGGGCGCGTCGGCGGGCACATCAACGAGCTGTCCCGGCGCGCCTGCGGAGTCGACCTGGTGCGGCTCGCGGGCCGGCAGGCGCTGGGCGAGGACGTCGAGGCCGGCGAACTGCGGCCGGAGCGCGTGCACTTCCAGCATCACGGGCTCGCGCCGGTCGCCCCCTGCCGGTTCGTCGCCGTCCACGGCCGGCGGGAGGTGCGGCAGTTGGACGGGATCTCCGGGTACCGCACCTTCGTGCGGCCAGGCGACGAGCTGCCCGGCGGGGTGATGACCCACGAGATGGACATCCTGTGGGGCGCCTGCGACGACCACGACGCGATGACCGCCGTGATCGCGAAGGCCCTGGCGGTTCTCACCTACGAATTCGAGGACGCGGACGGCATCCGCCGGGTGCCCGCCGCGTCCCTGCTGGCCTGACCCGGTTCACGAACCCCTGCGCAGAGAGGACGACATGGCTGCACCGACGACGGTCACCCGGTCGGCCGAGAGCCTGGTGACCGAGCTCTTCTCCATCATCGACGCGGCACGCTGGGACGACCTCGGCCGTGTCTTCGCCGAGGACTGTGTGTACGACCGCCCCGGCTACGAGCCGCTACGGGGCCTGGCGCGGATCGAGCGTTTCTATCGCGTCGAACGCGTCATCGCCTCCGGGTGCCATCATGTGCTGCACATCGTCAGTGATCTGGAAGCCGCCGCCTGCTGGGGCAGGTTCACCGGTACGAGCCGGTCCGGTGAAGCCCTGGACGAGCAGTTCGCGGACACCTACACCGTCCGCGACGGCCGGATCGTCGGCCGTCGTACCTACTTCTTCCGGCCGGCGATCTGATGGCCACCGAGACGGGACGCGGCGCGGTCGCGGCCGTGGTCGATCCCCGTACGGGACGGCGCATCGGTGAGGTCCCGCTGCTGTCCGCGGCGGACGTGCCCCGGGTCGCGCGAACGGCCGCGGAGGCGTCGCCGGACTGGGCGGACAGAACGGTGGCGCACCGGGTCCGGAAGATCAGGGACCTCGCCGACGTCCTGGACCGCCGACTGCCTGAGCTGGCGCCCCGCTTCAGCCAGGAGCACGGCAAGACGCCGGCCGAGGCCCTGGCGGAGCTCCAGCGCGCCGTGGAGACCCTGCGGTGGAGCGCCGACGCCGCTCTCGAGGTCACCAGGCCCACCGCGCTGCCCGAACGCGCCGGGATCGTGCGTGAGGTCATGGTGGACCCGGCCGGCCCGGTACTGGCGATCGTGCCGTGGAACTTCCCTGCCGTGGTACTCGCCCGCAAGCTCGGTCCAGCCCTCGCCATGGGCTGCTCCGTCGTCGTCAAGGGTCCCGAGGAGACCCCCTGTGTCCCCGCCGCGGTGGCTCGGGCGGCGGCCGAGGCCGGGCTGCCCGACGGTCTGGTCCAAGTGGTGCACGCGGCTCCGGCCGAGGCCGAGGCGCTGGTGCGCCGCCCGGAGTTCCGGCGCGTCTCCTTCACCGGCTCCACTGGCGTCGGCCGCCTGGTGGCTGCCGCCGCGGCGGAGCAGCTCACTCCGTGCGTCCTCGAACTGGGCGGGCACGCACCGGTGATCGTGACCGAGGACGCGGATGTCGAGACCGCCGTGGACGCCCTCACGGTCGCCAAGTTCGGCTCGGCCGGCCAGAGTTGCGGCGCCCCGAGCCGCTTCATCGTGCACGAACAGGTCGTCGACGCCTTCGTACGACGCCTGGTGCTTCGCGCGCCCGCACCGGACAGCGAGCCGGGCGGCACGATGGGGCCGTTGAACAGCGCGCGCCGCCGCGCCGCCGTGCACGCCCTGGTCGAGGACGCCGTACGCTGCGGCGCGCGCCTGGTGCTCGGAGGGCGCGTCCCCGAGACAGCCGGCTTCCACTACCCGGCCACGGTGCTCGGTGACGTGCCGCCGCAGGCGCGGATCCTGAACGAGGAGCCGTTCGGCCCGGTCGCGCCGGTCCTGCCCTACCGCGACGACGCAGAAGCCGTCGCGCTGGCCAACAGCACCGCGTACGCGCTGTCCGCGTACGTCTACGGCGAGACCGCCCATGCGCGTGAGCTGGCCCGGCGACTCGACGCCGGGAGCGTAGGCGTCAACTGCTCCCCGGGGGCCGCGCCCGACGCGCCCCTGGGCGGACGCGGCGCGAGCGGGTACGGCTATGAAGGTGGCGCGCAAGGGCTGTTGTCCTTCGGGGCGTTGAAGGTGGTGCAGCACGCGGCCCGGTCCACGGGCGGTGCCCCGGAGGGGGAGCAGGCCGACCTCCCCGGGCCCGGAGTCAGTCCCTGAGAAAGCTTTCGATCAAGTCGCGGAAGCACTCCGGTTCGTCGAGCCACGGATGGTGGCCGGCGCCCGGAACGGTCTCGAGCCTGCCGTACCGGTAAAGCGCCGCGGTCAGCGCGGCCGGCCGGGTACCGGCGACGCAGTCCTCGGCGCCTGCCAGCGCCAGCACCGGGACTGCCACCGACCGCAGGAACCTCAGCCGCTCCTCGGTCGCGTGCTCGGCAGGGTTCCCTCGGTAGAAGGCCTCGTAGAGCCAGGCGGGAGGCCGGACACGGTCGGCTTCATGGTGAGCACGGGTCTCGTCCGTCCACCTGCCGTACAGAAAGGGAGCCGAGCGCCGTTGCGCGTCTTCGGCCGCAACGCCTGAGATTTCGGTGGCCAACAGCTCTGCGGCCTCGGCGGCGGGGCGATACCACGGCTCGTCGGCGCGCCGCGCCCGAAGGGCGGCGACCTCGGTCGAATCGACCTCCCGCCCAATGCGGCCGGCGGGCGAGACCAGCACCAGACGGCGCACCCCGTCTGCGAAGGAGGCCGCGTAGTGCTGGGCGGTCAGGGCACCTGCCGAGTGCGCCAGTACGTCCACGGGTCCGGCTCCCAGGTGACGACGCAGCGCCTCCAGATCGTGGACCTGTTCGGTGTAGGCGCAGCCGGACCGGTCGGCCGGCACATCCGAAGCACCCGCCGCGCGTGAGTCCACCAGAACGAGCGTCCTATGCCGGTCGAGCCCGCCCAGGTTCCCCAGGCTCCGCACGTCCGTTCCCGGCCCACCGGCAAGGCACACCAGCGGCGGTCCCTGCCCGAGCGAGCGATACGCGATCTTCGTCCCGTCATGTGCCACGACGTACGGCATCCCTGGGCTCCTCCGAGTAGCTTCGAGACGGCATCCTTCCCAGATCTTCACCATGCAGTGCTCGCACTGCCCTGCGTGGTGTCATCTCTCTCGTCCCAGGGCAATGGGCTGCCAGGCAGTGGTCCGCGTGATCTCCCTCTACGGGATGAGCCGGTTCGGCCACCCGCCAGGGCAGCAAGCACACACCGCAGGGCGTGATCTGTCCTGCAGTGGCCAGCATCCCGCCAGACCGGGCTGTAGCCCACCTGGATGGTCGAACCGGCCATACGGCGCAACGGCAGCAACATGCGGGACGGCGCCTCCGCACAGCTGGCATAAGAAGCTGTTGTCTTCCGATCTTGAGAGATGCGCGTCGAACGGGAGTCTCGATCGGGTGGCCGCGGGGTGCTTGGCGCATACGAGTAGGACCTCCTGAACAGCTCGTTGGTGTCGAATCACCGAGCAACAACAGGAGGCCCCGGTGCCGCAGTCTTCCGTGTCGATGGCCGGGCGGTCCAGTTCGGTCGCCCAGGAGTGTGACTGTCTGGCTCACCGGTTCGGAAATGCTGCGGACAACGGGATGCGGCGGCCGCGTTATCCGTCGGGCATGACGGATGTGGAGTGGGCGGCTATCCGGCCGCTGCTGCCGGTGCCGGGCTGGCTACGGGGTCGAGGTGGCCGGCCGGAGGCGTACTGCCACCGGGCGGTACTCGATGCGATCCGGTATCTCGTGGACAACGGGCAATGCCGTTGCTTGAGAGGTGCACGTAGTTCCTCTCCTCGCACGGTGACCGCCGGGGTGCTGGTTCGTTGACACGGACATGCATCCATGGATCGGGTTATCCGATGAAGTCCGGCTCGGGTTGCTCACCGAGTGGA
>NZ_BAAGRZ010000041.1:0-44793 GCF_054782695.1 Streptomyces deserti | reverse complement strand
GAGCCGGACGGCCACTCCTGCGGAGCCACTGAAGGCAAGACCCCATCAGCCACATCCGGCCCTCCCGGGCCACCCAACAACTTACGGAGACACCATGTCGCTCACCCGCAGGGACTTCGCCAGAAAATCCGCGATCACCGGTGCCGGTGTCGCGCTGGCGGGCAGTGTCGGCGCCCTCGCCACCGCTCCGCACGCCCTCGCGTCCAAGGACACCGAGACCGAGGGGGAGGAGTCGGCGGACGCCTACGGCGGGATCGGCTACGGGCCGCTGATCCCCGACCCGAAGGGCATCCTCGCCCTGCCCGCCGGGTTCACGTACCGCATCCTCACCCACAGCGGGAAGACCAAGCTGGAGTCCGGTGAGTTCACCCCGTCCCACCACGACGGCACCGCCGCCTTCGCCGGCCCGCGCGGCACCACCCTCCTCGTCAACAACCACGAGCTGAAGGGCCCGCGCGCCAACTGGAAGTACCCCGTGCCGCTCGCCGAGGGCCTCGTCTACGACCCGGCCGCCTCCGGCGGCTGCACGGTGGTCGAGGTGCGCCCCGGCGGACAGGTCGCCGAATGGGTGGGCATCGCCGGCACCTCCACCAACTGCGCGGGCGGCACCACCCCCTGGGGCACCTGGCTCACCTGCGAGGAGAACTCCGACAAGGCCGGCGTCAACGGCATGACCAAGGACCACGGCTACGTCTTCGAGGTCGACCCCGTCGACCGGCGCGCCAACCGCGACCCCAAGCCGCTGAAGTTCTTCGGCCGCTACGACCACGAGGCCGTCGTCATCGACCCCAAGCGGGGCCACGCCTACCTCACCGAGGACGCCGCCAACCCCAACGGCCTCTTCTTCCGCTGGACCCCGCCGAAGGGCTTCGTGTACGGCCGTGGCACGTTCCGCACCCTCGCCGACGACGCCGGCGTCCTCCAGGCCCCCAAGTGCTTCGACTCCGGCGGCAGGTTCGTCGACGACCTCTCCCGGGCCACGAGGATCGGCACGGTGTACGGCGTCGACTGGGTCGACGTACCCGACCGGGACGCCCGGACCGTCGCCGTGCGCAAGCAGTTCGGCGCCGGCGAGGTCACCCGGGCCCGCAAGTTGGAGGGCATGTGGTGGGGGGACGGCGGTGCCTACCTCGTCTCCTCCTACGCCCGTGAGGAGAGCCCCGGCACCGCGCACGACGGCCAGGTCTGGTTCTACGACCCCAAGCGCCGCACCCTCACCCTGAAGGTCCTGCTCGGTGTCAACCCCGACCCCTCCGCCGACGGCGCCTTCGACGGCCCCGACAACATCACCGTCTCCCCGTACGGCGGCCTGATCCTCGCCGAGGACGGCGAGGGCGTCTCGCACCTCTTCGGCGCGACGGACAGCGGCCGTACGTATCCCATCGCGCGCAACGAGCTGAACGTCGGCAGCGAGGAGGAGCCGGAGTACAGCGAGTTCGCCGGGGTCACGTTCTCGCCCGACGGGAAGACCCTGTTCGCGAACATCCAGGACCCGGGGATTCTGCTGGCCATCACCGGGCCCTGGAAGCGGCAGCGGCGATGACTCCCTCCGAGAGCCGGCCGCCATCGAAGGGCTGCGGGCCCAGTCACTGACCCGGGTGCTCGACGAGTTGGAGGAACAGGGGCGGATTCGCCGGTCGCGCAGCGAGGACCGGAGCAGGTGGCGGGGGCCGAGGTGGTCGTCGAAGGGCGCAGTCGCCCCGCGCGGGCGTCCGCGCAGGGCGAGGGGGCGGCCCTGGCGCCATGCCTGCTCACTCAACCGGTGAGCGCCCTGTCCACCGTGTGCGCTCCAGCGCCCATGGCGCTGGATTCCTGAGTCCCACCCGCCTCCTTTCCGCCTCACGGGCGGACTGGCCGCAAGCCTGCGCACCATCGGACGGGTCGCCGCACAGCGCGCCCTCCTCACACCGGTGCCGGCCCTCGCCTGCGGGGGAGCCGCCGTCTTCGCGGGGTGCCGCACTCTTGTACGTGAGGGCATTGACATCTAACATTTCAGTTCATGGAGGCCATCCGCCCCGTACGCCGCGCCCTGCTCAGGGACCGCGCCTACGAAGCGATCCGGGACGCCATCGTGACGGGGGAGATCGAGCCCGGCGCGGTGGTGCGGGACGTCGAGCTCGCGGAGCGGCTCGGGCTGTCCCGGGCGCCGGTGCGTGAGGCGTTCGCGCGGCTCGTGGACGACGGGCTGCTGGAGAGCAAGCCGCAGAGCTACACGCGGGTGACTCCGCTCGTGGCCTCCGACGTACGGGATGCCGCCGCCGTGGTCGGCGCCCTGCACGAGCTCGTCACGCGGATCGCCGTGCCCCGGCTGTCCGCCGCGGACGTGGAGGCGATGCGCTCGGCCAATGAGCGGTTCGCCGCGGCCGTGCGCGCCGGGGACGTGGACGCCGCCCTGCGCGCCGACGACGAACTCCACGACGTGCTCGTACGCGTGGGCGGCAACCGCGCGGCCGCCGCCACCATCGCCCGCTACACCCCGCTGATCCGCCGCCTGGAGCGCCGCCGCTTCGGCGAGGGCGGCAGCTGCCGTTCTGCCGGGCTGCACGAGCGGCTGATCGAGGCCTGCGCGGCCGGTGACGTGGACGAAGCGGTCCGTGTCACGGCACAGATCTGGCGAGGCCTGGAAGAGCTCGCCGACGTTCCCTGACCGGGGAGGACCCCTCATGTCCCTTGCTTCGTCCGCTTCTTCATCCCCTTCTTCATCCCCCTCTTCGTCCCCTTCATCGTCCCCTTCGTCGTCCCTGTCCTCGTACGAGCGTTACCCGCTGCTCTTCGGGCCCTCGCCCGTGCACCCGCTGCAGCGCCTGACCGACCACCTCGGCGGCGCCGCCCTGTGGGCCAAGCGCGAGGACTGCAACTCCGGTATCGCCTACGGCGGCAACAAGACCCGCAAGCTGGAGTACCTGGTCGCCGACGCGCTCGCGCAGGGCTGCGACACGCTCGTGTCGATCGGCGGCGTGCAGTCCAACCACACCCGCCAGGTCGCGGCCGTCGCCGCCCGCGCGGGACTCAAGTGCGTGCTGGTCCAGGAGAGTTGGGTCGACTGGCCGGACGCCGTGTACGACAAGGTCGGCAACATCCTGGTCAGCCGGCTCGCCGGGGCCGACGTACGGCTGGTGCGGGCCGGGTTCGGCATCGGTTTCAAGGAGAGCTGGGAGCAGGCGCTGAGGGACGTCGAGGAGCGGGGCGGAAAGCCGTACGCCATCCCGGCCGGTGCCTCCGACCATTCGCTCGGCGGCCTCGGATTCGCCGGATGGGCCTACGAAGTGGCCGAACAGGAGCGGGAGTTGGGAGTCTTCTTCGACACCGTGGTGGTGTGCTCGGTGACCGGGTCGACGCAGGCGGGCATGGTCGCCGGGTTCCGCGCCCTGGAGGAGGCGGGCGGTCGGCCGCGGCGTGTGATCGGCATCGACGCGTCGGCGAAACCCGCCGCCACCCGTGAGCAGATCGCCCGGATCGCGCACCGCACCGGCCGGCTCATCGGCGTACGGGCGGAGTCGACCCAGGCGGACGTCGAGCTGGACGAGCGGTACCACGCGGGCACGTACGGGATCCCCGACAAGACCACTCTGGAGGCGATGCGGCTCGCGGCCCGGACGGAGGGGATGGTCACCGACCCCGTGTACGAGGGGAAGTCCATGGCCGGGATGATCGACCTGGTCTCCCGGGGCGAGATCGGCCGCGACTCGACCGTGCTCTACGCCCATCTGGGCGGGCAGCCGGCGCTGAACGCGTACAGCGCGCTGTTCTAGCGCCCCCTCCCGGGTGGCCGTCTCCGGCAGGAGTGTCCTGTGTTCCTGGCTCGGTAAGGTACGAAGAGGGTCCCCCGTCCGCGAGGAGGAGCTGGATGACGCAGGTCAGGGCCATGCGCGCGGACGCCCGTCGTAACTACGAGCGGTTGCTGAAGGCGGCGGTGGAGGCCTTCGCCGCGCATGGGGAGGGCGCGTCCCTCGACGACATCGCCAAGCGGGCGGGCGTCGGCTCCGGCACGCTGTACCGGCACTTCCCGACGCGTCGGGCGTTGCTGGAGGCGGCCTACCTCGACCGGATCGAGGCGATCGCGGCACGCGCGGACGAGCTCGCGGTGCGGTTGCCGCCCGGCGAGGCCCTGGCGGAGTGGCTGAACGAACTCGGCACCGGGATGATTCAGATCCGCGGGCTCAAGGCCCTGCTGGGCACGGCCGTCACGGACGGCGACCCGGCCGTGGAGACCGCCTGCGGCGACTGTGTGAGGGGCGCGGCGGGGCGGCTGGTCCGGGCGGCGCAGGAGGAGGGGACACTGCGGCGGGACGTCGAGCCGGTGGACGTACTGCGTCTGGCGCATGGTGTGGTGACGGCGTCGGAGCTGGCGGACGGGGAGGGGAAGCACATCCGCCGGTATCTGGCGCTGCTGATGGAGGGGCTGTGGCAGGGCCCCGAACAGACTGATCGTGGCTGAGGCCGACCCGACGCCGGGCGCCCTCGGGCAAAGGGCACCCGGCGTCGTACGGGGGCTACAGTGCCTGCGCCGCCGGCTTCACCATCCCGCGCACCGTCCGCGACTTCACGAAGTCGCCCATCGCGGTCATCTCCCACTCGCCGGAGAACTGCTTGATCAGCTTCGCCATCATCACGCCCGTCTGCGGCTCGGCGCTGGTGAGGTCGAAGCGGACCAGTTCCTCGCCGGTCGTGCCGTCCAGGAGGCGGCAGTAGGCCTTGGCGACCTCGGTGAACTTCTGGCCGGAGAAGGAGTTGACCGTGAAGACCAGGCCGGTGACCTCCTGCGGGAGGCGGCCGAGGTCGACCGTGATGACCTCGTCGTCACCGCCGCCCTCGCCGGTGAGGTTGTCGCCGGAGTGCCGGATCGCGCCGCCCACGATCTGGAGCTTGCCGAAGTAGCAGCTGTCGATGTGGTTGCGCTGCGGGCCGTAGGCGATGACCGAGGCGTCCAGGTCGATGTCCTTGCCGCGGTACGCCGGCTCCCAGCCGAGGCCCATCTTGACCGAGGTGAGCAGGGGGCGGCCGCCCTTGACGAGGGAGACCGTCTGGTTCTTCTGGAGGCTTACGCGGCCCTTGTCCAGGTTGATTTTGCCGGTGCCGGGAGCAGCGGGCGCGGGCGGGGCCGGGGGTACGGCGGGCGCCGGGGGAGTGTGCGGGGTGGACATCGGCGGGGCCGGCGGGGCCACCGGCGGCTGCATGGCGGCCGGGGGCGGGGTGACCGGCTGCTGCGGCGCGGCGGGCTGGGCCGGGGCTGCGGGCTGGGCCGGGGCGGCCGGCTCCTCGACCGTCACACCGAAGTCGGTGGCGATGCCCGCCAGGCCGTTGGCGTACCCCTGGCCGACCGCGCGGGCCTTCCACTGGCCGTTGCGCAGGTAGATCTCGACGATCACCAGGGCCGTCTCGGAGCCGAGCTGCGGGGGAGTGAACGTGGCCAGGACGCTGTTGTCGTCCGCGTTGCGGATGGTGGCGGTCGGTTCGATGCCCTGGAAGGTCTGGCCCGGGGCGTCCGGGCTCGCGGTCACGACGATCTTCTCGATGCCGGGCGGGAGGGCCGTGGTGTCGACGGTGATCGCGTCGGGGGCGGTGCCGCCGCCCGAGCGGTAGGTCACGCCGGGGCCGGTCGGCTGGTTGTAGAAGATGAAGTCGTCGTCGGAGCGCACCTTGCCGTCGGCGGTGAGCAGCAGGCCCGATACGTCGAGCCGCACCGGGGCGGCGACGTCCACCGTCACGCGGGTGGCGGAGAGAGGGATGTTCGAGCCGGGGGTCATAGCTGTCATGCCCGGTGAACGAGCGAGGCCGTTTTGCCGTTCCCTTACCCGCGCCCGGTTGGCTCAGCGTTTGTCGCGGGGGTGGTGGCGTGTTCCTGGTAGGTGAAGCCTTGGGGGTGCGGCATGTCGGGATCGTGGGGGGCGGGTGGGCTGGGGCCCAGGGGTTTTCGCCCCCGCCGCCCCTACCCGTCCCACCCCCAGGGGCTCCGCCCCTTCGACCCCGCCAGGGGGCTCCGCCCCCTGGACCCCCGACCTCGCCCGCCCACCACCCGAAACGGTTGGCCTGGAAGCCGAGGTCGAAGGCGGTTGGTCGGGAGGCCGGGGTTGGAGGCGGCTGGTTGGGGAGCCGGGGCCGAAGACGGTCGGCCGGGAAGCCGAGGTCGAAGGCGGTTGGCCTGGAAGCCGGGGCCGAAGACGGCCAGCCGGGAAGCCGGGGCCGAAGACGGTCGGCCGGGAAGCCGAGGTCGAAAGCAGGTGGCCGGGAAGCCGGGCCGAAAATACGGGGCCCGTGCGTCTACGGCACCACCACGATCTTCCTGCCCACCCCTGCCGCGAACTGCTCCAGTGCCTGCGGATACCGCTCCAGCGGCACCCGGTCGCTGATGAACACCTCGGGATCCAGCACCCCGTTCGCGAACAGCTCCGCCGCCCGCTCGAAGCTGTGCAGGACGGCCATGGAGCCGGTGATGGTGATCTCCTGGTTGTAGATGCGGTACGGGTCGATCGTGACCCGGGTCGCGTAGTCGGCCACCCCGAACTGCAGGAACGTGCCCGCCTTGGCCACCCGGTCCAGGCCGTCCTGGATCGCCGCGGCGTTGCCCGTCGCGTCGACCACCACGTCCCAGCCCTGCGGGCGGTCCAGTTCGTCCGCGTTCGCCGCCGAGGCCGAGACCCCGAGCCGGCGGGCCGTCTCCAGGCGGGCCGGGTTCACATCCACCACGTCCACGCTCGCCGCGCCCGTCCGCTTGGCCAGCTCCAGCATCATCAGGCCCATCGTCCCGGAGCCGTAGATCAGGACGTGGGCGCCGAGGCGGGAGCGCAGGACGTCGTAGCCGCGTACGGCGCAGGACAGGGGTTCCACCAGTGCCGCGTCCTCCGTGCGGACGTGGTCCGGCAGTTTCACGCAGTTCGCCACGGGTGCCACCGCGTAGCGGGCCGCTCCGCCCGCCGTGGTCACGCCGATCGCGGCCCAGCGTTCGCAGAGGTTGTTGTGGCCGTTGCGGCAGTAGCGGCACTCGTAGCAGTAGAGGGAGGGGTCCACCGCGACCCGGTCGCCGACCGACAGTTCCGTGACCTGGGTGCCCACTCCGACCACTTCGCCCGCGAACTCGTGCCCCGGCACGATCGGCAGCTTCGGTGCGAACTCGCCCTGGAGGATGTGCAGGTCCGTGCCGCACAGGCCGCAGGCCGCGACTTCGACGACGACCTCGCGGGGGCCCGGCGTCGGGTCCGGAACCTCCGAGACGACGGCCTTGCCCACGGACTCTATGACGGCGGCCTTCATTTGACGGCTCCCAACGACAGGCCCTGGACGAGTTTGTCCTGGGCGGCGAACCCCGCGGCGAGCACCGGCAGGGAGATGACGAGCGACGCGGCGCACACCTTCGCCAGGAACAGGCCCTGGCTGGTGATGAAGCCGGTCAGGAAGACGGGGGCGGTCTCGGCGACCACGCCCGTGAGGACCCGGGCGAAGAGGAGTTCGTTCCAGCTGAAGATGAAGCAGATGAGGGCTGTCGCGGCGATTCCCGGGAGCGCGATCGGGGCGACCACCCTCGCCAGGATCGTCGGCAGGCGCGCGCCGTCCACCCGGGCCGCCTCGATCACCGCGACCGGGATCTCGGCGAGGAACGACTGCATCATCCACACCGCGATCGGCAGGTTCATGGAGGTGTAGAGGATGACCAGCAGCCAGATGTTGTCCAGCAGGCCCGTGTTCTTCGCGAAGAGGTAGATCGGGAGCAGGCCCGCGACCGCCGGGAGCATCTTCGTGGAGAGGAAGAAGAACAGGACGTCCGTCCACTTCTTCACCGGGCGGATGGACAGCGCGTACGCGGCCGGGAAGGCGAGGAGCAGGACGCACAGCGTCGACGCCACCGATGCCACCGTGGAGTTGATCAGCGCCGGCCAGGGGCTCGCGCCGCCGCCGGTGCCGAAGAACTCGCGGTAGCCGTCCAGGGTCAGGGCCGCGGCGAAGGACGGCGGGTTGGTCGCCGCGTCCTGTTCCGAGTGGAAGGACGTCAGCGCCATCCACGCGATGGGCAGGAAGAACGCGATCCCGGCCAGCCAGGCCAGCAGACCCAGACCGACACCTTTACGACGGACCCGCACAGCGACCGAACTCATGCCCGGGACACCTCCTCGCGGAACAGGGACGACACCACGCGCAGGGCGAAGGTCGCGATGACGATCGAGCCGATGACCACCAGGACGCCCGCGGCCGAGGCGAGGCCGTTCTCGTGGGCCTGGTAGAAGCTCTGGTAGACGGTGTAGGGGAGGTTGGCGGTGCCCAGGCCGCCGGACGTGATCGTGAAGACCGCGTCGAAGTTCTGGACGATGTAGATCGAGCCCAGCAGGGCGCCGAGTTCCAGGTAGCGGCGCAGGTGCGGGAGCGTGAGGTGGCGGAAGATCTGCCAGTCGCTCGCGCCGTCGACGCGGGCCGCCTCGATCTGCTCGTGGTCGCGGCTCTGCAGGCCCGCGAGCAGGATGAGCATCATGAACGGTGTCCACTGCCAGACGAGGGCCGCCTCGACCGCGAGCAGCGGGGTGTTGGAGATCCAGTCGGGCTGCGGGCCGCGGACGTAGTGCAGCAGGCCGTTGAACAGGCCGTACTCGGGGTTGTAGAGGACGTGCTTCCACAGCAGGGCCGCCGCCACGGGGACGATCAGGAAGGGGGCGATCAGGAGCGTGCGGACCACGCCCCGGCCGCGGAACCTCCGGTCCAGCAGCAGGGCCAGGAGCAGGCCGAGGACCAGGCTGGCCAGGACCACCGCCACGGTCAGCAGCACGGTCGTCCACACCGAGTCGCGCAGGTCCGCGTCGGTGAGGACCTCGCGGTAGTTGTCGAGGCCGGCGAAGTGGCGGGCGTCGGGGTAGAGGGAGTTCCAGTCGAAGAAGGAGATCACCAGCGTGGCCACGAACGGCAGCTGGGTCACGGCGATCATGAAGATCAGGGCGGGGAGGAGCGGGGCCCTGGTGGCCCAGGCGCGCAGGCGGGCCGAGGGCCTGCGGGTCGTGTGCAGGGGAGCCGTGGCCACGGGGGCCGTTGTCGTCGCGGTCATCGTCCCTCGTACTCCTCGGAGATCTTCTCGGCGAGCTGCTGGGACTTCTTCAGGGCCGACTCGACGGACTGGCGTCCGGCGATGGCCGCGCTGATCTCCTGGGAGACCTTGGTGCCGAGGTCGGTGAACTCGGGGATGCCGACGAACTGGATGCCGGGCGCGGGGCGCGGCTGCACCCCCGGGTCGTTGGGCCGGGCCTGTTCGATGGCCTCCTTGGTCATCTCCTGGAAGGCGGCGGCCTCCTTGCGGTAGGCGGGGTTGGCGTACGTCGAGGCGCGCTTGCCGGCCGGGACGTTGGACCAGCCGATCTCGTCGCCGACGAGTTGCTCGTACTCCTTGCTGGAGGCCCAGGAGACGAACTTCCACGCCTTGTCGGGGTTGCGGGACGCCTTCTGGATGCCCCAGGCCCAGGTGTAGAGCCAGCCGGAGGACTTCGTCTTCTCGACGGGCGCGGGGGCGTAGCCCACCTTGCCCTTGACCGGGGAGCCCGACGCCTCCAGGGAACCGGCCGCGGAGGTGGCGTCGTACCACATGGCGACCTTGCCCTGGGTCATGTTGTTCAGGCACTCGGCGAAGCCGGACTGGGCGGCGCCGGACTCGCCGTGTTCGCGGACCAGGTCGACATAGAACTTCGTCGCCTTTTCGAAGGCGGGGGAGTCGAGTCGGGCCTTCCAGTCCTGGTCGAACCAGGTGCCGCCGAAGGTGTTGACGACGGTCGTCAGGGGTGCCATCACCTCGCCCCAGCCGGGCAGGCCGCGCAGGCAGATGCCCTTCATGCCCGGCTCGGCCCCGTCGACCTTGGCGGCCAGGTCGGCCACCTGGGTCCAGGTGGGGCGGGCGGGCATCGTCAGGCCCTGCTCGGCGAAGATGTCCTTGCGGTACATCAGGAACGACGACTCGCCGTAGAAGGGCTGGCCGTAGAGCCTGCCGTCCTCGGCGGTGAGCGACTGGCGCATCGGCCTCAGGATGTCCCGCTCGTCGTACGCCGGGTCGTTCGCGACGTAGCTGTTCATCTCGCGCAGCCAGCCGTTGCGGGCGTAGATCGGGATCTCGTAGTTGGACAGCGTGGCCACGTCGTACTGGCCGGCCTGGTTGGCGAAGTCCTGGCTGATCTTGTCGCGGACGTCGTTCTCGGGCAGGACGGTGAAGTTGACCTTGATGCCGGTCTCTTGGGTGAAGTGGGCTCGGGTCAGCTTCTGCAGCTCGACCATCTGCGGGTTGTTCACCATCAGGACGTTGATGGAGTCGCCGCCGGATCCCGCCCCGCCCGCCCCGACCCAGCAGCCGGAGAGCAGCGGGGCGAGCAGCGTCCCTGCGGCGGCCGCGGCGAGCGTGGCTCGCGGCGGTCGTCGTCGGCTCTGGGTTCGCATGGATCGCTCCTGAACATTTGGGGAGGTAAGGGGCAGCTTCGGGTGTGGACGTGCCCTGTGGAAGTGCCCTGTGGGGGACGTGGGTTGGACTGTCAGACGCGGACTTTCAGCGCGGACTGTCAGACGCGGATTTTCAGACGCGGATGACCTGCGGGCCGAGCAGTGAGTAGCGGTGGGCCTCGGACGCCGGGAGCAGGGTGCTCGTGACGATCGTCTCCAGCGTGCCGACCTCGGCGAACCGGCAGAAGCTGACCGCCCCGAACTTGGTGTGGACGCCCGCGAACACCGTACGGCGCGCGGCGCGGATCGCCTGGGCCTTGACCTCGCTGACCGCCGGGTCGGGGGTGGTCAGGCCGTGCTCGCGGGAGATGCCGTTGGCGCCGATGAACGCCAGGTCGATGACGAAGCCGGCCAGCATCTTCGTCGTCCAGTGGTCGACGGTGGCGAGGGTGCCGGAGCGGACCCGGCCGCCGAGCAGCAGGACGGTGGTGTGCTCGGCCTCGGCGAGCGCGCCCGCGACCGGCAGGGACGCGGTGACCACGGTCAGCGGCCGGTCCCGGGGGAGGGCCTCGGCGATGAGCTGGGGGGTGAAGCCCTCGTCGACGAAGACCGTCTCGGCGTCCCCGAGCAGTTCGGCCGCGGCGGCCGCGATCCGACGCTTCTCGGGCACGTGGCTGGTGGCGCGGAAGGCGAGGGTCGTCTCGAAGCCGGCGCTCTCGACCGGGTAGGCGCCGCCGTGGGTGCGGCGCACCAGGCCGTGGTCCTCCAGGGCGCGCAGATCCCGTCGTACGGTCTCCTTGGCCACGCCCAGCTCGGCGGCGAGCGCGGTGACGTCGACCGAGCCGGTGGCGCGGGCGACGCGCACGATCTCCCGCTGGCGCTCTTCCGCCGTTCTGGCCGCCATGGCCGCACCTCCCTCACTGCTGGTTGCCCGTTCGGGCCCGGTGGGCCCGCCGGGGAAAGTTCTACAGCGGGGGTGCGCCACTGACCAGGTCTGTTGCGGGCTCGATACTGCCCGTTTGGGCCCGTTCGACGCAGGGTGTGCCCGGCGCGGACCTGCGCCGCCGCGCGGCCGGGCGTGAGAGCGGGCAGCTGTGGTGCCCGAACACGGGGGCGGGCGGGCCCGTTCGGTGCCCGCCCGCCTGTCGCTGCGCTGTGATTCGGTCAGTACGGCCGGATCGGATTCGGTCAGTACGGCCAGATCGGCGGATCCGTCACGAAGTGGCCGCCGAGGTACGCGTGCGCCTCGTTCTCCGGGTCCAGCTCGCCCTGCTCGGCGATGAGCTTCTCCGCGTACGGCTCGGAGTCGTCCTGCGGCTCGTAGCCGAGCGCCCGCGCGGTGGTGAGGTCCCACCACAGGCGGGTGTTGGCCGAGGAGCCGTAGACGACGGTGTGGCCGACGTGCTCGGCGGTCAGGGCCGCGTGGAAGAGGCGGGCACCGTCGGCGGGGCTCATCCACACCGAGAGCATGCGCACGCTGGTCGGCTCCGGGAAGCAGGAGCCGATGCGCACCGAGACGGTCTCCAGGCCGTACTTGTCCCAGTAGAACTGGGCGAGGTCCTCGCCGAAGCACTTGGACAGGCCGTAGAAGGTGTCCGGGCGGCGCGGGGTGTCGATGGGGATCAGCGCGCTCGCATCGTGGGGCGCGTCGCCCTGGGGGCGCGGGGTGTAGCCGACCGCGTGGTTGGAGGAGGCGAAGACGATGCGCGGCACGCCCTCCTGGCGGGCGGCCTCGTACAGGTGGTACGTGCCCTCGATGTTCGCCTTGAGGATCTTCTCGAAGGGGGCTTCCAGGGAGATGCCCGCGAGGTGGATGATCGCGTCGACGCCCCGTACGGCCTCGCGCACGGCCTCCTTGTCGGCGAGGTCGGCGACGATGGCGTCCGGCTCGCCCTCGACGGGACGCAGGTCGAGCAGGCGCAGGTCGTAGCCGTAGTCCGGGAGCAGGTCCCGCATCAGGGTGCCGAGCCCGCCGGCGGCGCCGGTGAGCAGAACGGTGCGGGGAGCGGGCATCCTCGGGTCTCCTTGGTCGGCGACCGTGCACATGTGCGCACGGCATTCATATGCGTGGACACGCTAAGGAGCGGTGGTGTAACCCGTCAAGTGTGTCGCGGAAGCGGTGAATCCGCTGGTGTGTCGCAGGTTGGAGCGCTTGACCGGCCTCAGGGGAGCGCTTTAGCGTGAGTCTGTTCAGAAATGTAGACGCAGATCATGAATATGGAACCGGGAGCGCCCGTGACGTCAGCCCCTCTCGCCGCTCGACTCCGTATCCCCAGCGGGCCGCTGTTCTTCCCGGTCACCGCCTACGGCCCCGACGGCTCCGTCGACCTCGAGACGTACCGCACGCACGTGCGCCGCGGGGTCGAGGCCGGGGCCGCCGCCGTGTTCGCCTGCTGCGGCACCGGTGAGTTCCACGCGCTCGCGCCCGAGGAGTTCGAGGCGTGCGTCCGGGCTGCCGTCGAGGCGACCGAGGGGCGCGTCCCGGTCGTCGCGGGCGCCGGGTACGGCACCGCGCTCGCCGTGCGCTACGCCCGGCTCGCCGAGGCCGCCGGGGCGGACGGGCTGCTCGCGATGCCGCCGTACCTCGTCGTCGCCGCTCAGGAGGGGCTCCTGCGGCACTACCGCGAGGTGGCCGCCGCGACCTCCCTGCCGGTCATCGTCTACCAGCGCGACAACGCCGTGTTCACCCCGGAGACCGCCGTCGAACTGGCCCGCACCGAGAGGATCATCGGCCTCAAGGACGGGCTCGGCGACCTCGACCTCATGCAGCGCGTCGTCAGCGCCGTCCGCACCGAGGTCCCCGGCGACTTCCTCTACTTCAACGGGCTGCCGACCGCCGAGCAGACCCAGCTCGCCTACCGGGCCATCGGCATCACGCTCTACTCGTCCGCCGTGTTCTGCTTCGCGCCCGAGATCGCCGTCGCCTTCTACGAGGCACTGGGCGCCGACGACGAGGCCACTGTGCGGCGCCTCCTGGACGGCTTCTACCGGCCCTTCGTCGAACTGCGCGCCCAGGGCCGCGGCTACGCCGTCTCCCTCGTCAAGGCGGGCGTACGGCTGCGCGGGCTGGACGTGGGGGAGGTGCGGCCCCCGCTGCACGAGCCGACCGAGGATCATGTCAAGCAGCTCGCTCAGGTGATCGAGCGTGGATACGCGCTGCTCGAGGAGGCCATGTGAAGGCGTCGGCATTCGTCTACCCCTGGGACGTCAACGGGGACCCGGAGGCACCCGCGCGGATCGCCGGGCTCGGTGTGGAACAGGTGACGCTCGCCGCCGCCTACCACTCCACGCGCGCGCTCACGCCCCGCCACCCGCGCCACCGCGTCGTCACCGCCGAGCACACCGCCGTGCTGTATCCGGCGGACGAGCGCTGGGACGGGCGTGAGCTCCGCCCCTACGCTGCCGGTGACTGGGCGCCCGGGGACGCCTTCGGCGCGGCGGCCGGCGCGCTCTCGGACGCCGGGCTGGAGGTGCACACCTGGGTCGTGCTCGCGCACAACTCCCGCCTGGGCGCGGAGCATCCGCACACCTCGGTCGTCAACGCCTACGGCGACCGCTACCCGTGGGCGCCGTGCATCGCGCAGCCCGCCACGCGCGCGTACCTGATCGATCTGGCGGCGGAGGCGGCGGTACGCCCCGGCGCGAGCGGCACCGAGCTGGAGTCCCTCGGCTGGTACGGCCTCCAGCACCTGCACGCCCACGACAAGACCGGCGGGGTCGGCCTCGGGGACGCCGGGCAGTACCTGATGGCGCTGTGCTTCTGCCCGGCCTGCCGGGAGGGGTACGGGCGACACGGCCTGGACCCCGACGAGCTGGCCGCCGACGTGCGGACCGCGCTGGAGCCGGTGTGGCAGGGGGCGCCCTCGGACGGGGGCTGGGCAGGCGTCGAGAAGCTCCTGGGCACAGCCACGGCCGCCGCCACGCGCGCGTGGCGCGACGAGACCGCCCGCTCCCTCCAGGAGGCGGCGGTCGCCGCGGTCCGCGCGGCCGCACCAAAAGGCTTCCAGGTGCTGCTGCACGCGGACCCGGTGTCGTACCACTGCGGCGCGAACCCCGGCGTGGACCCGGCGCACATCCTGTCCGTCGCGGACGGCGTGGTCGTGCCCTGTGCGGGCGGTACGGGGCTGCTGACGCCGTTCGTGGAGCAGGGGCGCGAGGGCGCCGTCGTCGCCGCCAATTTCACGATCGTCTCCGGAATGGGCGGCAGCCCGGACACCCTGGCGGCGGACGCGGCACGCGCGCGTGGGCTCGGGGCGACGGAGGTCCGGCTGTATCACGCCGGGTTGGCGTCGGACGGGGACCTGGCGGCGGTGCGCTCGGCGCTCGCCGGGCTCTGAGCCAGTGCCACCGCCGTCACCAGCAGCGCCCCTCCCGAGGCGGCCAACAGCAGCCGGAGGTCGACGAGTTCGACCAGGGCCGCGCCCACGGCCAGCCCGATCACGTTGGGCGTGAGGACCAGGGTGTCGGCGGTGGCGGTGACCCGGCCCAGCAGATGCCCCGGCGTCCGGCGCTGCACGGCGGTCAGCGTGGCGATCAGCACGCAGGGCAGCCCGGCACCGATCGCCGCGCTGGAGGCCAGGGCCACCGGGTCGGACGGCACCGCCCGCAGCGCGATCGCCACGGCCAGCAGGGCGACGCCGTACGCCGCGAAACGCCGCTCGCCCAGGCGGCGCAGGGCGGGACCGGACAGCAGGCCGAGCGCCACGGAACCGGCGCCCTGGACGGCGTACAGCACACCGGCGTAGGTGGGGGCGTGCCCCAGGGCCTCGACGACGGCGTAGCTCAGTGCCCCGCTCACGCCGGCGCACAGCATCGTGGCGCCGCCGGCCAGGGCCAGGGCGCGGAGCGTGGGGTGTTCCCACAGGTACCGGGCTCCCTCGGCCGTCTGGGCCCAGCGGCCGTCGGCGGGCGGCCCGGGCTTGTCCTCCCGTACGCGCAGGGCCGCGTACAGCGCGGTGGCGAGGACGAACGTGACCGCGTCCAGCAGGGCCACACCGGCCCCGCCGTACGCCGCGTAGACGCCCGCGCCCGCCAGCGGGGCCAACAGTTTCATACCCTCGGCGGCCGTCATCCGCAGCCCGTTGAAGTCGCCGAGCAGGGACCGGTCCACGGCGGCGGCGACCAGCGCCGACTCGGCCGCGTCGTGGACGACGCCCGCCGCGCCGTACACGAACAGCACGGCGAACAGCAGCCACACGCCGTCTGGGGAGTCGACGGTGAAGAGGGTGAGCAGGAGCAGGGCCAGGAGCAGGTTCGTGGCGATCAGCAGCGGCTTGCGACGGGTGCGGTCCGCGATCGTGCCCAGCAGCGGGCCCGCCAGGGTCGGCGCCCACATCGCCAGCATGCACAGCGCGGCCAGCCCGTCCGAGCCGGTGAGGTCCTTGACCCACACCCCCGACGCCAGCCACAGCGCCGAGGTGCCGAAGCCGGAGACCACCACGCCGCAGAGGTAGAGCCCCGCGTCGCGGTCCCGCAGGACACGCACCACGGCCCAGGGCGTCTTCGTGTTCGTCCTTGTCATGCCTGGTCATCGTGGGGCTAAGGAGCGGGGGTGGGGATCGGGCAGGTGCCCTATAAAAAGGCGCCTTCACGGCGGCGCGACCGCGCCGCCACCGTGGGACGCATGCCGCACCCCGCCCTGCGCAGGCCCGCCGACCTCGGCCCGTACGCCGCCGCCCACGCGGTCCTGCTCCGCACGATGACCGCCGACGCCGAGCCCTGGACCCGCGTCGAGGCGGCGCACGCCCTGTGGGCCGCGACCGGCGACACCGAGAGCACCGTCCCGGCCCTGACGACTGCCGTGCGGGGCCTGGCCCAGGGCACCTGCCTGCCGGTCGCGCTCCCCGCGGTGCGCCACCTGACCCGGATCGGCCGCGCCGCCCGGCCCGCCGCCCACCTCCTGCGCGGCGTACCGGCCCTCGACCGGCGGCTCCGCAGCAGCGGCGGCCGGCGAGGCTTCACGCAGGACGAGACCATCCGGGCCGCCGTCGCCGAGCTGCTCGCCGTGTGGACTGACCCGCCGTGGTCACCGGCGAGCCGAGCACCGTACCCAGCGGATGGCGCTCATGGCGGCGACGGGTTCGGTCCGGCGATGAGTTCCGCGGCCGCCGGCGGTCCACCCCTCAGGACCGCAAACCCTGAGGAGCCCCGCATGACGGACACGACCCCGACCCTCGACCTCGGACCGCAGACCGCGGTCCTGGCCCGCCTCGCCGACGGCGTCACCGACGAGCAGCTGGCGGACCCGACGCCCTGTCCGCAGTACGCGGTGCGCAACCTGCTGGGCCACCTGGCCGGGCTGGCCGCCGCCTTCCGTGACGCCGGGCGCAAGGACCTGGGGGTCACGACCGACACCAGCCCGGAGGTCGCCGTGCCCGACATCGGGACCGGCTGGCGCGAGGAGCTGCCGAAGGTGCTGGACGAGCTCGCCGAGGCCTGGCGGGACCCGGCCGCCTGGACCGGCATGACCCGCGCCGGGGGTGTGGACCTGCCCGGCGAGGTCGCGGGCCTCGTGGCGACCGACGAGCTGGTGATCCACGGCTGGGACCTGGCCCGCGCGACCGGCCAGGACTACGCCCCCGATCCCGCCGCACTCCAGGCGTGCCACGCCTTCCTCGCCGCGGCCGCCGACGACCCCGACCGGGGCGGCGGCATCTTCGGCCCCGTCGTCCCCGTCGAGGCCGACGCCCCGCTCCTCGATCGGGCGGTGGGGCTGAGCGGGCGGGACCCGGCCTGGACGCGGCCCGCGTAGGTCAGTGGGGGCGTGGGTGAGCCGGCGCCCGTAGGGCCGGGCCTGGGACGTTCGCGGAGTTGCAGCGGCACACCGGCCGGGCGCGGCTCACCGCCGTATGGATCTCGCATCCGCAGGCAACCACAACTTCCTTTGTCAGAAGCATTGACGAAACACAGGGCCGCTCCTACGGTCATCGCGTCGTACTTCGTACGTCATATATGAGACGCGATACGCGAGATCAGATACGCGATCGACCTGCTGATGTGATCGACGAGATCCGAGAGGCGCGCATGACCTCTGTGCCCACGCCGATCCCCTCCCGCACGCAGTTCGTGCTGGAGGAGATCAAACGCCGCATCCTGACCGGGCAGTTGACGCCGGGCCAGGCCCTGGTCGAGACCGAGCTCGCCGCACAGTTCGGGGTGTCCAAGACCCCGGTGCGCGAGGCGCTCAAGACCCTGGCCGGCACCGGACTGGTCGTGATGAGCCAGTACAAGGGCGTCACGGTGCGCATGGTGGACGCGGACATGGCGCGCGAGGTCTACGACGTGCGGCTGCTGCTGGAGCCCGAGGCGCTCAAGCGCGCGGTGTGGCGCGGGGCCTCCCTGGATGCCGCCCGCTCCGCGCTGACCCGGGCGGACGCGGCCACCGACACCGCCGAACGGTCCCTCGCCAACCGGGAGTTCCACCGCGCCCTGTACCTGCCGTGCGGCAACCCGCTGCTCGGCCGGATGCTCGACGAGCTCCGTGACCAGGCCGCTCTCGTCTCCGCCGTCGCCTGGGCCGCCAACCCCTCCTGGGAGCGGGAGGCGAGCGAGCACCGGGAGATCCTGCGGCTCGCGCTCGAAGGGGACGCGGACGGTGCGGGGCGCGCCCTCCACGCCCACATCGCGTCGTTCGTGCAACGGGCCTTCCCCGACGCGCAGGTCGGGGCCCAGGGAGAGGACGGTCAGGCATGACAGCGACGTTCGAGACCCAGCGGGCGGCCCTGGCCGACGTGGTGGCGATCCCGGTGACCCCGTTCGCCGAGGACGGCTCCGTCGAGCAGGACACCTACCGGGCCCTGCTGCGTCGTCTGCTCGACGGTGGCATCACGACCCTCACCCCGAACGGCAACACCGGCGAGTTCTACGCCCTCACCCCCGAAGAGCGCCGTCTGGTCTCGGAGTTGACCGTCGACGAGGCCGGGGACCGGGCCGTCGTCCTGGTCGGGGTCGGCCACGACGTGCCCACCGCCATCGCCTCCGCCCGGCACGCCCGGGACCTCGGCGCCCAGATGCTGATGGTCCACCAGCCCGTCCACCCGTACGTCTCCCAGGCCGGCTGGGTCGACTACCACCGCGCCATCGCCGAGGCCGTGCCCGAGCTGGGCGTCGTCCCGTACATCCGCAACGCACAGCTCGCCGGCGCCCGCCTCGCCGAGCTCGCCGACGCCTGCCCGAATGTCATCGGGGTCAAGTACGCCGTTCCCGACGCCGCCAGGTTCGCGGCCTTCGCGCGCGACGCCGGGCTGGACCGGTTCGTGTGGGTCGCCGGACTCGCCGAGCCGTACGCCCCCTCCTACTTCTCCGCGGGCGCCACCGGCTTCACCTCAGGCCTCGTCAACGTCGCCCCCGCCGTCTCGCTGAACATGATCGAAGCGCTGCGCTCCGGTGACTACCCGGCCGCCATGAAGGTCTGGGAGCAGATCCGCCGCTTCGAGGAACTGCGTGCCGCCAACGGCTCCGCCAACAACGTCACCGTCGTCAAGGAGGCCCTCGCCTCCCTCGGGCTGTGCCGCCGCGAGGTGCGCCCGCCGAGCAAGCCGTTGCCCGAACCCGATCGTGCCGAGGTCGCCGCCATCGCCGCCGGGTGGTCCATATGACCGACACGACCGCCAGGAAGCGTCCCGAGGAGCTCAGAAGCCATCAGTGGTACGGCACCGAAGGGCTGCGCTCCTTCAGCCACCGCGCCCGTACCCGCCAGCTCGGCTACCTGCCCGAGGAGCACCTGGGCAAGCCCGTCA
Source organism: Streptomyces deserti (assembly GCF_054782695.1). NCBI lineage: Bacteria > Bacillati > Actinomycetota > Actinomycetes > Kitasatosporales > Streptomycetaceae > Streptomyces > Streptomyces deserti. The sequence continues at coordinate 25,660 of NZ_BAAGRZ010000041.1, read as the reverse complement.
TCGCGATCCTCAACACCTGGTCCGACATCAACCCCTGCCACGTCCACCTGCGCGACCGCGCGCAGGCCGTGAAGCGCGGGGTGTGGCAGGCCGGGGGCTTCCCGCTCGAGTTCCCGGTCTCCACGCTCAGTGAGACCTTCCAGAAGCCGACCCCGATGCTCTACCGCAACCTCCTGGCGATGGAGACCGAGGAGCTGCTGCGGTCGTATCCGATCGACGGGGCCGTGCTGATGGGCGGCTGCGACAAGTCCACGCCCGCGCTGCTCATGGGGGCCGCGTCCGTCGACCTGCCGGCCGTGTTCGTGCCGGCCGGGCCCATGCTGCCGGGGCACTGGCGCAACGAGGTGCTCGGTTCCGGCACCGACATGTGGAAGTACTGGGACGACCGCCGCGCCGGCCTCATCGGTGACTGCGAGATGCAGGAGCTGGAGAGCGGCCTGGCCCGCTCGCCCGGCCACTGCATGACCATGGGCACGGCGTCCACGCTCACCGCCGCCGCCGAGGCGCTCGGCGTCACCGTCCCGGGCGCCTCCAGCATCCCGGCCGTCGACTCCGGGCACGACCGGATGGCCGCCAGGGCGGGCATGACCATCGTCGAACTGGTCCACAAGGACCGGAAGCTGAGCGACATCCTCACCGCGGAGGCCTTCGAGGACGCGGTCACCACCGTCCTCGGTCTCGGCGGCTCCACCAACGCCGTGATCCACCTGATCGCCATGGCCGGCCGCGCGGGCGTCAAGCTCACCCTCGACGACTTCGACCGCATCGCCCGCACGGTCCCGGTGCTGGCCAACGTACGGCCCGGCGGACAGACGTACCTGATGGAGGACTTCCACTTCGCGGGCGGCCTGCCCGGGTTCCTCTCCCGGATCCCGGACCTGCTGCACCTGGAGCGGCCCACCGTCGGTCACGACACGATGCGCGAGCAGCTCGCCGGGGCGCAGGTGCACAACGACGACGTCATCCGGCCCCGCGACAACCCGGTCGCGAACGAGGGCGGAGTCGCCGTCCTGCGCGGCAACCTGTGCCCCGACGGCGCCGTCATCAAGCACATCGCCGCCGAGCCGCACCTGCTCAGGCACACCGGCCCCGCAGTCGTCTTCGACGACTACAGGACGATGCAGCGGACCATCAACGACCCGTCCCTGAACATCACCGCCGACAGCGTGCTGGTGCTGCGCAACGCCGGACCCAAGGGCGGCCCGGGCATGCCCGAGTACGGGATGCTGCCCATCCCCGACCACCTGCTCAAGCAGGGCGTGCGGGACATGGTCCGCATCTCCGACGCCCGGATGAGCGGCACGAGTTACGGCGCGTGCGTGCTGCACGTGGCGCCCGAGTCGTACGTCGGCGGACCGCTGGCCCTGGTCAGGACCGGGGACTCGATCACGCTCGACGTCGAGAACCGGATGCTCCGGCTCGACGTGGACGACGAGGAGCTGGAGCGCCGCAGGGCCGAGTGGACCCCGCCGCCCACCCGGTACGAGCGCGGCTACGGCGCGCTCTACAACGAACAGATCACCCAGGCCGACACCGGCTGCGACTTCGAGTTCCTGGCCCGGCCGGGCACGGTGCACGACCCGTACGCGGGCTGAGCCCACCCTCCCCACCCCACCTCACGGGCCGACCGAACTCTGCGCGATGAGAAAGCGCTTCACCCAGACCGAAAGCACAACGCACGACACCGCACGAAGCACCAGACCGCACGACGCACGCACGAGAACGGAGAACAGTCATGGCCCAAGCCGCAGCCGTGGCGAAACCGCCCGCGCCACCGAGGCGGCGCCGTGCCTCCGCCACGCCGCGCAGGCTGCCGTACCTGCTGATCGCCCCGGCCGCCCTGCTCATGCTGGGCTTCATCGCCTACCCGGTCATCAGCGTCTTCTACTACAGCCTGCAGAACTACAACCCCACCAAGCCGTGGCGGAACGGCTACGCGGGCTTCGACAACTTCGTCCACGCCTTCACCGACGACCCCATCTTCTGGGACACCCTCGTCTTCAGCGCCAAGTGGGTCTTCGTCGAGGTCGGCCTCCAGCTGCTGTTCGGGCTCGCGCTGGCCCTCATCGTCAACCAGACCTTCGTGGGCCGGGGGCTGGGGCGCGCCCTGGTGTTCTCGCCGTGGGCCGTCTCCGGCGTGCTGACCTCCGCGATCTGGGTGCTGCTCTACAACTCCCAGACGGGCATCACCCGTTACCTCGCGGACATCGGCATCGGCTCCTACGGCACCAGCTGGCTGTCGGACACCTCGACCGTCTTCCCGGCGGCGATCGTCGCCGACCTGTGGCGCGGTGTGCCCTTCTTCGCGATCCTCATCCTCGCCGACCTGCAGTCCGTCTCGAAGGACCTGTACGAGGCCGCCGAGGTCGACGGGGCGAGCCGGATCAAGCAGTTCTGGCACATCACGCTGCCGCACCTGAAGGACGCCATCATCCTGTCCACACTGCTGCGCGCGGTGTGGGAGTTCAACAACGTCGACCTGCTCTACACGCTGACCGGCGGCGGACCGGCGGGCGAGACCACGACCCTGCCGCTGTACATCGCCAACACCTCGGTCGAGTCCCACAACTTCGGTTACGCGTCGGCCCTGACCACGGTCGCGTTCGTGATCCTGCTCTTCTGCTCGATCGTCTACCTGCGGCTGAGCAAGTTCGGAGGCGAGAACAAGTGATCACCAAGGAGGCCACCAAGGCCGCGCCCGCTCCCGAGCGGGCCGCCCCCGAACCGCCGCGCCCGGCGCGCAGGCACCACCGCGCCTGGGACGAGGCTCCCCGCTGGCAGATCTACCTGCCCCTCGGGATCTACCTGGTCTTCACCCTGATCCCCTTCTACTGGATCCTGCTGTTCGCGCTGCGCCCGGCCGGCTCCACCTCGCTCGTGCCCTGGCCGATCACCTTCGACCACTTCGAGAAGGTGTGGACGGAGCGCAGCTTCGGCACCTACTTCCAGAACAGCGTGCTCGTCGGCGTCGCCACCCTGTTCATGACGACCGTCGTCGCGCTGGCCGGCGGCTACGCCCTCGCCCGGTTCGACTTCAAGATCAAGCGGGCGTTCATGCTGGGCCTGCTGTGCTCCCAGTTCGTGCCGGGCGCGCTGCTGCTGGTCCCGCTGTTCGAGATCTTCGCCGAGCTGCAGATGATCAACTCGCTGGGCAGCGTGATCATCGCCGAGACGGTCTTCCAGCTGCCGCTGTCGATGATCCTGATCAGCAACTTCATCAAGAACGTGCCGTACTCCCTGGAGGAGGCCGCCTGGGTCGACGGCTGCAACCGGATGAAGGCCTTCCGGGTCGTGGTCCTGCCGCTGCTGCGGCCCGGCCTGATCGCCGTCGGCTCCTTCGCCTTCGTGCACTCCTGGAACCACTTCCTGTTCGCCCTGATGTTCCTCAACAACCAGGAGAAGCAGACCATCCCGGTCGGCCTGAACACCCTGATGAGCGCGGACAGCGTCGACCTGGGCGCCCTGGCCGCGGGCGGCATCATCGCGGCCGTACCCGTCGTGATCGTGTTCGCCTTCATTCAGAAGTGGCTGATCACCGGGTTCAGCGCGGGGGCGGTGAAGGGTTGAGACTCCGTCACCTCACCCTGACCACCGCCTTGTTGGGGGTGCTGTGCGTCCCCGCGCAGGCGCAGGCCCGGGACATCAGCCGCGACACCCTGCCCGCCAACGACGGCTGGGCCGCGCACGGCACCGGCACCACCGGCGGCGCCGCGGCCGACGACGCCCACGTGTACACGGTGACCGACCGGGCCGAGCTCGTCCGGGCCCTCGACGGCGGCAGCGACACCCCGAAGATCATCAAGGTCGCCGGGACCATCGACGCCAACACCGACGACGACGGAGACCACCTGGACTGCGCCGACTACGCCACCGGCGGCTACAGCCTGAAGAAGTACCTCGCCGCCTACGACCCCCGCACCTGGGGCTCCGCCAAGCCCAGCGGCCCCCAGGAGGAGGCCCGCCAGGCGTCGGCGGCCCGGCAGGCCGAGCGCGTCGAGCTCACCGTCGGCTCCCACACCACCATCGTCGGGCTCGGCGGCAAGGCCGTCCTCAAGGGCGCCGCCCTCCGGCTCAACGGCGCGCACAACGTCATCATCCGCAACCTCGAACTGCGCGACGCCTACGACTGCTTCCCCGTCTGGCAGCCCAACTCCGGCGGCCTCGGCGACTGGAAGTCCGCGTACGACACGATCTGGCTGCGCGGCGCCACCCACGTCTGGGTCGACCACGTCACGCTCTCCGACAAGGGCCACCCCGACGAGAAGGAACCCACCTACTTCGGCCGCAACTTCCTGCGCCACGACGGCCTGCTGGACATCACCAACGGCTCCGACCTGGTGACCGTGTCCTGGAGCCGGTTCGCCGACCACGACAAGGCGATGCTCATCGGCAACAGCGACTCACTGACCAGTGACCGCGGCCGGCTCCGGGTCACCCTGCACCACAACGAGTTCGAGTCCGTCGTCCAGCGCGCCCCGCGCGTCCGCTTCGGCCAGGTGCACCTCTACAACAACCGGTACGTCGTCCCCGAGGACGCCCACGACTACCGCTACTCCCTCGGCGTCTCGACCGAATCCGCCCTCTACGCCGAGAACAACGCCTTCACCACGCCCGGCCACGTCGAGGCCGCCGACCTGGTCAAGAGCTGGAACGGCAGCGCCCTGCACCAGTCCGGCACCCTCTTCAACGGCTACGAGGTCGACCTGCTCGCCATCCACAACGCCTACAACTCGGGCAGCGAGCGCGACCTGACGGCCGACGTCGGCTGGACACCGACCCTGCACACGACGATCGACAGCGCCGCGGCGGCCGACCGAGCCGTGGCCCGCGGCGCGGGAGCGGGGAGGATCCCATGACCGGTCCCAGGATCGACTCCATGAGCGAACCCCAGAACGAGTCCCAGAGGGAAGCCTGGAGCGAACCGCTGAGCACGCCCGTACCCGTCGTCCTCGCCGGCGCCCGAGGCCACGGCCGCTGGCACGTCGAGAACATCCGCCGCCTGCAGACGAAGGGCCTCGTCCGGCTGGCCGGCGTCTGCGAGCTCACCCCGCTCGGCGCGGAGGAACTCGACGGCCTGGGCACGCCCGAGCAGTCCGCCGACTTCGGCGCCCTCCTCGACTCGACCGGCGCCCGGATCGCCGTGATCTGCACGCCGATCCCGACCCACACCGACCTCGCGCTCACGGCCGCCGAGCGGGGTGTGCACATCCTGCTCGAGAAGCCCCCGGCGCCGTCGTACGCCGAGTTCCGGCGCATGGCCGACGGGGTCGCCGAGGCCGGTGTCGCCTGCCAGATCGGGTTCCAGTCGCTGGGCTCGCACGCCCTGCCCGCGATCCGCGAGCTCGTCGCCCAGGGCGCGATCGGCCAGCTGGTCGGGCTCGGCGGGGCCGGTGCCTGGGTGCGTGACGAGGCCTACTTCCGCCGGGCGCCCTGGGCGGGCAAACGGCGGCTGAACGGCGCAGACGTGGTCGACGGGGCGCTGACCAACCCCCTCGCGCACGCCGTCGCCACCGCCCTCGCGCTCGGCGGCAGCACCCGCGCCGAGGACGTCACCGGCATCGAGACCGAGCTGCTGCGCGCCAACGCCATCGAGTCCGACGACACCTCCTGCGTCCGCGTCACCACCGCGCAGGGCCACCCGGTCACCGTCGCCGCGACCCTGTGCGCCGAGCGCAACGACGAGCCGTACGTCCTCGTGCACGGCAGCAGCGGCCGGATCACCTTCTGGTACAAGCAGGACCGGGTGCTGCTCCAGCGCGCGGACCACGGCCCGGAGGAGTTCGAGTACGGCCGCACCGACCTGCTGGAGAACCTCGTCGCGCACCTCACCACCGGGGCCGACCTGCTGGTGACTCCCGACGAGACCGGCGCCTTCATGAAGGTCGTGGAGGCGATCCGGCAGGCCCCCGACCCGGCCCCGCTGCCGGAGAGCGCCTGGCACCGGATCCCCGGTGAGAACCGTCGCGTCGTGCCCGGCATCGACGGACTCGTCGCGGCCGCCGCCGACACCCTCTCCCTCTACTCCGAGCTGGGCGCCCCCTGGGCCATGGCCGCGGAGCACCTGTCGAAAGAGGTGAGCGCCCGATGAGCGGCAACGACACCGCGGTGCTGCGGGTCGCGGGCCGACCGGTCGGCCGGTACGTCACCCGGCCCGAGCTTCCGGCGCGCCTGTCCCCGCGCCCGTACCTGCACCCCGTCACCACCCTGGCCGGTACGGCGGTCACCGAGCTCAGCCCCGCCGACCACACACACCACCTCGGCGTCGGTGTCGCCGTTCCCGACGTCGAGGGGCACAACTTCTGGGGCGGACGCACCTTCGTCCGCGACCAGGGCCCCACCGAGCTGGACAACCACGGCTCCCAGCGGCACACCACCTTCCAGCTGCGCGACCCCGACGGCTTCGTGGAGGAGCTGCGCTGGGTGGCCGAGGGCGCCGAGCTGCTGCGCGAGCGCCGTACGGTCGCGGCCACCGAACTCACCGACGCCGCCTGGGCGCTGGACCTGACGTTCTCCCTCACCAACGTCACCCCGGACCCGCTGTCCATCGGCAGTCCGGCGACGAACGGACGGCCCGGCGCGGCCTACGGCGGCTTCTTCTGGCGCGCCCGCAAGGAGGCCGACGCCCCAGACGTCTTCACCGCGGACGCCGAGGGCGAGGCCCAGGTCCACGGCACGCGCGCCGACTGGCTCGCGCTCGCCGGCTCCACCTGGACGCTGGTCTTCGCCGGGGCCACGGACGCCACCCGCCGGGACCCGTGGTTCGTGCGCACCGCCGAGTACCCGGGGGTGGGGTCGTCGCTGGCGTACGACGAGCGGCTGCCGATCCCGCCCGGCGAGACCGTCGTCCGCCGCGTCGTCACCGTCGTCGCCGACGGCCGCCTCGACCGGGACACGGCCTCCGCCCTCGTCCGCAAGGCGGTGAGCCCATGACCGCCGAGACCTACCGCAACCCGATCCTCGACGCCGACTGGTCCGACCCGGACGTGATCCGCGTCGGCGACGACTTCTACCTGACCGCCTCCAGCTTCGGCCGCGCCCCCGGCCTGCCGCTGCTGCACTCGCGCGACCTGGTCAACTGGACCCTGGTCGGCCACGCCCTCGAACGCCTCGAACCGGCGGCCGAGTTCGCGACACCCCGCCACGACTGCGGCGTCTGGGCGCCGTCGCTCAGGCATCACGACGACCGCTTCTGGATCTTCTGGGGCGACCCCGACCAGGGCATCTTCCAGATCAACGCACCCGGGATACGCGGCCCCTGGACCCGCCCCCACCTCCTGAAGGAGGGCAAGGGCCTGATCGACCCCTGCCCGCTGTGGGACGACGAGACCGGCGAGGCCTACCTGGTGCACGCCTGGGCCAAGTCCCGCTCCGGCATCAAGAACCGCCTCACCGGCCACCGCATGCACCCCGACGGCACCGCACTCCTGGACGAGGGCAAGGTGATCGTCGACGGCGACCGCATCCCCGGCTGGTTCACCCTCGAAGGACCCAAGCTCTACCAGCACGACGGCTGGTTCTGGATCCTCGCGCCCGCCGGGGGAGTGGAAACCGGCTGGCAGGGCGCCTTCCGCTCGCGCGGCTTCTTCGGGCCGTACGAGGAACGAATCGTCCTGGAGCAGAAGGACACCGACGTCAACGGGCCCCACCAGGGCGGCTGGGTGCGCACCCCGTCCGGCGAGGACTGGTTCCTGCACTTCCAGCAGCGCGGCGCCTACGGCCGGGTCGTGCACCTCCAGCCGATGCGCTGGGGCCCGGACGGCTGGCCCGTCCTCGGTGACGACGGTGCCCCCGTCGCCGAACACCGGCGGCCCGGCCTGCCGCCGCAACCGCCCGCCGCGCCCGCCACCGACGACGACTTCCCCGGCGGACGCTACGGCCGCCAGTGGCAGTGGACCGCCAACCCCCAGGACGGCTGGGCCACCCAGCACTCCGGCGACGGGCTCCGGCTGACCTGCGTGCGCTCGGCCGACGCGCACGACCTGCGCAGACTGCCGAACGTGCTCACTCAGCGGTTGCCCGGCACACCCTGCGCGGCCGAGGTGGAGCTGCGCCTCGACAGCGAGGAGCCGGGCGCGCGGGCCGGACTCGCGGTGCTCGGGGACGCGTTCAGCTGGATCGGGCTCCAGCGGGGCGCGGACGGGACCGTGCACCTCGTGCACCGGTTCGCCGAGGCGGTCGCGGAACGGGAACGCGACGCCGGCCATCCGCGGCTCGCGCCCGAGGGACGGGCCCGGCTGCGGATCGAGATCGGCACCGGCGCGCGCTGCCGCTTCTGCTACGACGTCGGGGACGGACTCCGGCCGTCGGGCCCCGTCTTCGCCGCCACCCCCTGGCGCTGGGTCGGCGCCCTGCTCGGCCTGGTCGCCCTCGCGCCCGCCGGTCAGGGACACGCCGGCGCGGCGACCTTCACACAGTTCCGGATCAGCGCCCTCTGACTCACCTCGCCTGTTGGGAGCCGCAATGACGCACCTCCATAGCAAGCGCTTGCCGAGACCCGGGCACGGCAAAGTCGTGGCCGCCGTGATGGGTCTCGTCGCCGCGTTGGGCCTCGGGGCGATAGGGGACGCCCAGGCCTTGCCCGCCGCTCAGCCGGCACCGGTCGCGGACCGGTGGACCGACCGGCCGCACGGCTTCGCCTCCCTCGCCGGCGGCACCACCGGCGGGGCGGGCGGCAAGGTCGTCACCGTCACCGACCAGGCCTCGCTGGCGAAGTACGCGGCGGCCGAGGAGCCGTACGTCATCCGCGTCAAGGGGGCCATCGAGATGGACCCCTTCGGCAGCGAGATCGCCGTCGGCTCGAACAAGACCGTCATCGGTGTCGGCGACAGCGCCGAGATCGTCCACGGCGGGCTGAACCTCGACCCCGGCACGCACAACGTCATCATCCGCAACCTCACGATCCGCGACACGGCGATCGAGGGCAACTGGGACTGCAAGGACACCGACTTCGACGGCATCCGCCTGGAGTCCGCGCACCACGTGTGGATCGACCACAACCGCTTCTCGCGCACCTGCGACGGCCAGCTCGACATCCGCAAGGACAGCGAGTACGTCACCGTCTCCTACAACCAGTTCACGAACAACAACAAGACCTTCGGCATCGGCTGGACCCCGAACGTCAGGACGCAGATCACCGTCGACCACAACTGGTTCCGGGGCACCAAGCAGCGCAACCCGTCCGCCGACAACTGCGCCTACGCGCACCTGTACAACAACTACCTGTCGGAGCAGCTGCCGGACGGCGACCCCGTGTGGACGTACGGGAACTGGTCGCGCGGGAAGACCAGGATGGTCATCGAGAACAGCTACTACGACGGCGTCCAGCACCCCTACCAGGCCGATGCCACCGCCGAGTTGGTGCAGCGCGGGTCGATCCTGAAGAACACGACGGGGCGGCACGACGAGTGGGGGGCGGCCTTCGACCCCCGTGACTTCTACCGGTACCGGCTGGACCCGGCGGCCGCCGTCCCGGCCCTGGTGAAGCGCTTCTCCGGCCCGCAGAAGCAGATCGGCGACCCGGTGACGCTGCGCGTCCCGGCCGACTACCCGACCGTGCAGTCCGCCGTGGACGCCGTGCCCGACGGCAACGACCTGCCGGTGACGATCGCGATCGCGCCGGGCACGTACCGCGAGAAGGTCGTCATCCCCGCGAGCAAGCCGCAGATCACGCTGCGGGGGACCGGACAGCGCCGCTCCGACACGGTCATCGTCCACAACACACCCGCCGCGTACGGCGGTTCCACGGGGAGCGCGACCGTACGGATCGCCGCGAACGACGTCACCGCGCGGAACCTCACCTTCAGCAACGACTTCGACGAGGCCGCGCACGAGCTCAGCGGCGAGCAGGCGCTGGCGATGAAGACGACCGGCGACCGGATCGTCTTCGAGGACACCGCCTTCCTGGGCAACCAGGACACGCTGATGACCGACAGCCCCAAGCTGACCACCGTCAGCCGGGTCTACATCCGGAACTCCTACATCGAGGGCGATGTCGACTTCATCTACGGGCGGGCCACGACCGTGATCGAGCGGTCGGTGATCCGGGCGCTGAGCCGGGGTTCGGCGACCAACAACGGCTACATCACGGCCGCCTCGACCTGGAAGGGCAACCCGTACGGGTTCCTGATCACCCGGTCGAAGGTCGTCAGCGACGCCCCTGCCGGGACCTTCCACCTGGGCCGGCCCTGGCATCCCGGCGGTGAACCCGACGCGATCGCGCAGGTGCTCATCCGGGACACCGAGCTGCCCGCCGCGATCAAGGCGTCGCCGTGGACCGACATGAGTGGCTTCTCGTGGAAGGACGCGCGGTTCGCCGAGTACCGGAACCACGGGCCCGGGGCGAGTGTCACGGCGGACCGGCCGCAGATGACCGACGCCGACGCCGCGTCGCACACCGTCGCCGACTACCTCGGCGGATCGGACGGCTGGGCCCCGCACGCCCGCCACTGAGGTCCGTGCGCCTCTCAGACCCCCCACAACTTCACATTCCGTTGGATCCAGAAGAAGAGAGCCGACCAATGAAGATCAGCATTCTCAGGAGCATCACAGGCAGGCGCCGTACGTCGGTCGCCGTCGCCCTGGGCGCCGTGCTCGCGCTGACCGCCACCGCCTGCGGTGACGACGGCAGCGGCGCGGGCGGCGACGAGGGCGCCGAGGGCAGCGGCAAGGGCAAGATCGTCTTCTGGGACAACAACGGCGGTGTCCGCACCGAGATCTGGAAGGAGATCATCGCCGACTTCGAGAAGGCGAACTCGGACATCGACGTCCAGTACGTCGGGATCGCCTCCACCGAGTACCAGTCCAAGGTCGACACCGCCATCCAGGGCGGCGGTCTGCCGGACGTCGGCGGTGTCGGCGCGGCGATGCTCGCCGGGTTCGCCGCGCAGAACGCGCTCGAGCCGCTGGACGACCGGCTCGCCAAGTCGTCGCTGAACGGCAAGCTCAACAAGGACATGGTCGAGTCGCTGAAGGCCGCCGGCGGCGGCGACGACAAGCTGTACTCGATCCCGACCTCCGCGAACAACGGCGTCCTGTACTACCGCACCGACCTGTTCAAGAAGGCGGGGCTGGAGGAGCCGACGACCTGGGACAGGTTCTACGAGGCCGCGGAGAAGCTCACCGACAGGGGCAAGAACGAGTTCGGCTACACCATCCGTGGTGGCGCCGGCTCCATCGCCCAGGCGCTCGACGCCATGTACGGGCAGTCCGGGATCACCTCGTTCTGGGACGCGAGCGGTGAGAAGACCACGGTCAACGACCCGAAGAACGTCGAGGCGCTGGAGAAGTACGCCGGGCTGTACAAGAGGGTCACGCCCGCCGCCGACCTCAACAACGACTTCACCAAGATGGTCGCGCAGTGGGACTCCGGCACGATCGGCATGCTCAACCACAACCTGGGCTCGTACCAGGACCACGTGAAGGCGCTCGGGGTCGACAAGTTCCGGGGGATTCCGCAGCCGACCGGGCCCGGCGGCAAGCGGGTCCAGGTGTCCAACCCGGTGGACGGGCTCGGGCTGTTCAAGAGCTCGAAGAACAAGGAGGCCGCCTGGAAGTTCATCGAATTCGCCCTCTCGCACGAGGAGAACTCGAAGTTCAACGCGTCGGCGGGGCAGGTGCCGGCGAACATGGACGCGGCGAAGGATGCGTGGATTTCGAAGGCCGAGCCCACGAAGCTGGCCGCTGACGCGCTGAGCGACGGCTCGACGACGATCGTGCAGCTGCCGTACTACCTGCCGGACTGGAACACCATTTCCAAGGCCGACAATGAGCCGAACTTCCAGAAGGTGCTGCTCGGGAAGATGAGTGCGAAGGATTTCCTGGACACGCTGGCTGAGCAGCTGAACGAGGCTCAGGCCGAGTGGAATCAGCAGAACGGTTAGTTCTGTGCCGGGTTTCGTCGTGGGGCGGTTCGTGGTTCGCGGACTGCGGGCCGTCCCGTGGCTGGGCGCGTCCACGCGGCGGTGCCGCACATGGATACAGCCCCGCGCCTCCCTCAAGGTCCGTCAGCGAAAGGGACGTTCATCGTGTCACTCAGTCGCAGACAGCTCACCGGGGCGGCCGTCGCCGCTGTTCCGCTCGCCTTCGCCATGACCGGTACCGCACAGGCCACCGGTCGGCGTACTCGCACCCTCTACATCGCCGGTGATTCCACCGCCGCACAGAAATACGCCGACGCCGCTCCCGAGACCGGGTGGGGAATGGCGCTTCCGTTCTTCCTTCACAAGGACCGGCCGGTCGCCAACCATGCCGTCAACGCGCGCAGTTCGAAAAGCTTCGTCGACGAAGGCCGGCTCGATGTCATCCTCGGTCAGATCCAGCCGGGCGACTTCCTCCTCATCCAGTTCGGGCACAACGACCAGAAGGTGAGCGACCCCGCCCGGTACACCGAGCCCTGGTCGACGTACCAGGCGTATCTGCGGCAGTACGTCGACGGTGCGCGGGCGCGTGGGGCGCGGCCCGTGCTGGCCACGTCCGTCGAGCGCAGGAGGTTCGACGCCGACGGCGACGCGGTGCCGTCGCACGGCGACTATCCGGCGGCGATGCGGGCGCTCGCCGAGGAGGAACGGGTCGCGCTGCTCGACATCCAGGCGCTGTCGTTCGCGCTGTGGCAGGAGCTCGGGGCCGAGGAGACGAAGAAGTACTTCAACTGGACCGCCACCGAGCAGGACAACACGCACTTCAATCCGCCCGGTGCGATCGCGGTGGCGCGGCTCGTGGCGCGGGAGCTGCTGCGCACACGGGTGCTGGCGCCGCGGGATGTGCGCCGGCTGGACGAGCAGATCCCCGAGTCCTGGATCACCTGGCCGGAGGCCGCCGCGTAACACCCCCCGACCGAGAAGGAAGAGAGCCGCACCATGGACGTACGCAAGTGTCATGATCATGGCAGGTTGAGGGTGGCCGCTCTGGTGGGCTGCACCGCCCTCGTCCTGTCCTTGACCGGTACCGCCGCCCAGGCGGGGGGCCGCGACCTCGGCCGCGAGGTCCTCGCCGCCAAGGACGGCTGGGCCTCCGAGGGCACGGGCACGACAGGTGGTTCCGCCGCGGACGCCGAGCACGTCTACACGGTCACCACCTGGGAGGAGTTCAAGGCCGCCCTCAAGGACGGCGGATCGGCACCGAAGATCATCAAGGTCAAGGGGATGATCGACGCCGTCTCGCAGGGCTGTGAGGCGTTCGAGGCCGAGGGGTACGACTTCCAGAAGTACCTCGCCGCCTACGACCCGGCCGTCTGGGGACACGACAAGCCGGTAAGCGGTGAGCAGGAGGACCTGCGGGCCGCGTCCGCCGCCAACCAGGACAAGGTCATCAAGGCGAGCGTTCCCGCGAACACCACCATCGTCGGTGTGGGGAAGCGTTCCGGGATTCTCGGCGGCAGCCTGCAGATCAAGGGCGTGGACAACGTCATCCTGCGCAACCTCACCATCGAGGCCCCGGTCGACTGCTTCCCGCAGTGGGACCCGACCGACGACAACAAGACCGGCGCCTGGAACTCCGAGTACGACGGCGTCGTCGTTTACGGCTCCACCCATGTGTGGATCGACCACAACACGCTCAGCGACGGCCGCTACCCCGACAGCGGCCTGCCGTCCTACTTCGGCAAGACCTACCAGCAGCACGACGGCCTGGTCGACGTCGTACGCGGCTCCGACCTCGTGACGGTGTCCTGGAACTCCTTCAAGGACCACGACAAGACCATGCTGATCGGCAACAGCGACAGCGCCGCCGCGACCGACGCCGGCAAGCTGAGGGTCACGCTGCACCACAACCGCTTCGAGGGCATCGTCGAGCGTGCGCCGCGCGTGCGGTTCGGGCAGGTCGACTCGTACAACAACCACTTCGTGGTCACCAAGGGCCAGAAGTTCGGCTACGTCTACGGCATCGGCAAGGACTCCCGGCTCGTCGCCGAGCACAACGCCTTCACGCTGGCGGGCGGGATCAGCCCCGCGAAGATCCTGAAGAAGTGGAACGAGGCGCCGCTCACCGCCGCGGACAACTACGTCAACGGCAGGCTCACCGACCTGATCGCCGTGCACAACGCGGAGATCCCCGGCGAGACCCTCCAGTCGGGTGCCGGCTGGTCCCCGGCCCTGCGCACGAAGGCCGACTCGCCGAAGGCGGTCCCGGGCATCGTCGGTGCCCGCGCGGGCGCCGGCCGCCTGTGCTGACGTCCCCCTGAACCGGCCGGGGCGGCCCGCACCGCACCCCCAGCAGGGGTGCTCCCGCCCCGGCCCTTCCACCCCGCACGAGCCGCACATCGAAGGAGCACCCGCATGGCCTCGCTCCACCTCCAACTCGCCCTGTCCAGAAGGGGGTTCTTCAGGGCCGGCGCCGGAGCGGGCGCCGCGCTCGGCCTGGCGTCGGTCCCCGCCCGGGCCGCCGCCCGGCCCCGCCCGTTCGGCCGGTACGGCTCCCCGGCCGCCCGCCCGACCCCGAAGACCCTGTACGTCCACCCGGGCGGTGCCGGCGACTTCACCACCGTCGCCGCAGCCGTGACCGCCGCGAACGGCACGGGATACACCCTGGTCATCGCCCCGGGCATCTACCGGGAGACGGTCGCCGTCGACGCCGGCCGCACCGGGATGTCCTGGATCGGTGCCTCGGAGAACCCCCGGGACGTCGTCATCGTGTACGACAACGCGGCCGGCACCCCCAAGCCCGGCGGCGGCACGTACGGCACCACCGGTTCCGCCACCACCACCGTCCAGGCGGACGGCTTCACCGCCCGCTGGATCACCTTCGCCAACGACTGGCTGCGCGCCGACCACCCCGAGATCACCGGCACCCAGGCCGTCGCCATCAAAGTGCAGGGCGACCGCTCCGCCTTCCACCAGTGCCGCTTCCTCGGCCACCAGGACACCCTGTACGCCGACTCGATCGCCCTGACCGCCTTCGCCCGCCAGTACTACGCCCACTGCTACGTCGAGGGCGACGTCGACTTCGTCTTCGGCCGGGCCACGGCGGTCTTCGAGCACTGCCACTTCCGCACCCTGAACCGCACCGACCTGGGCGGCGCCCCGTACGGCTTCGTCTTCGCGCCCTCCACGGCGGGCGCCAACCCGCGCGGCTACCTGGTGCTGAAGAGCCGCGTCAGCAGCGAGGCCCCCGACGGCCACTACAAGCTGGCCCGTCCCTGGGTGCCCAGCTCCGACCGCACCGCCCGCCCGATGCTCACCGTCCGGGAGACATGGCTGGGGCCCGGCATCGACGCGGTCGCGCCCTACACCAACATGTCGGACGCCTTCCCCTGGCAGAACCAGCGCTTCGCCGAGTACCGCAACACCGGCCCGGGCGCCGTCATCACCGTCCCCGAGAACCGGCCCCAACTCACCGCCGAGCAGGCCGAGTCGACGACCCGGGCGGCCTGGCTGGGCGACTGGCGGCCGGCGAAGGAGGCCTGCTGAGATGCACCGGCGCACCCTCCTCACCGGCATCGCCGGCGGCCTGGTCGCCGCCGGCACCCAGCCCGCCTTCGCCTCGGCCCGCCGCCACGTCCTGCACGTCCGCCCCGGCGGCTCGGTCCAGGCGGCCGTGGACGCGGTCGACGGGCCGGGCCGGACGATCGTCGTGCACCCGGGGACGTATCGAGAGGTCATCGAAATCCCGGCCGAGAAGGCGGAGGTGACGCTGCGGGGCGCCACCGGTGACCCGCGTGACGTCGTGAGCGTGCTCCGCCACCCGCGCGCTGGGCCGTCCCTCGCGGTCGCGGCCTACGGAGGGGAGCACTTCCGCGACACCGGCTCGTGGTTCAACGGCCGGCCCGCCCGCCTGGACGCGGTGGCCGGCGGCCTCGGCCTCACGGACGAGGTCGGCTGGGACCCCGCCGACGTCTACGACTACCGGGTCCTGAGGTCCCCCTCGGCGGTAGAGCGGTACGTCCTGCGCCACGCGGGCGCCGGGAGGCCGTATGACCACCAGTGAGGCGATGGACCTGGTCGGCGGCAACCTCCCCGGCTTCCACCAGACCCTCAAGGACGAGCTGACCTTCCCACTGGCCTGGGGGACGTCACCCGTCCGCGACTTCCGGGCATGGCGACGCGCCGCCCGCGCCAAGGTCGAGGAGCACCTCCTCGTCGAGCGGCAGGACAGCACGCCGTACGCACCCGAGTACCGTGCGCCGTCCCAAGCCGACGGCTACACACGGGAGTTGGTGACCGTCTCCCTCACCCGCCACGAACGCGTCCCCGGCGCCCTGCTCACCCCGCACGGCCCCGGGCCCTTCCCCGCCGTCCTGCTCCTGCACGACCACGGAGCCAGGTTCGACATCGGGAAGGAGAAACTGGTCCGGCCCTGGTACGACGAGACGCGCCTCGCCTCCGCGCGGGCCTGGGCGGACCAGTACTTCAGCGGCCGGTTCGTCGGCGACGAACTCGCCCGGCGCGGTTACGTCGTCCTGTGCCTGGACGCGCTCGGCTGGGGCGACCGAGGGCCGCTCGTCTACGACCAGCAGCAGGCCCTGGCAGGCAACTTCTACAACCTGGGGTCGTCGCTGGCCGGGCTCATGGCCCGTGAGGACGCCCGTGCCGCCGGTTTCCTGGCGGGCCTCGCCCGCGTGGACGCCCGCCGCATCGCGGCCGTCGGCTTCTCCATGGGCGCGTACCGCGCCTGGCAGGCGGCCGCGCTGAGCGACGACATCGCCGCCGCGGCCGCCGTCTGCTGGATGACCGGCCTGAAGGAGATGATGGTGCCCGGCAACAACACCCTGCGCGGGCAGTCGGCGTACTACATGCTGCACCCCGGGCTCGCCCGGCACCTCGACATCCCCGACGTGGCGAGCATCGCCGCGCCCAGGCCGATGCTGTTCTTCAACGGCGGGCGCGATCCGCTGTTCCCCGCCGACGGGGTACGCGTCGCGTACGACAAGCTGCGTGCCGTCTGGCGGTCGCGTCGCGCGGAGGAGCGGTTGCGCGTGAAGACGTGGCCCGACCTGGGCCACGTCTTCACCGACCGCATGCAGGACGAGGTCTTCAGCTGGCTCGACGACGTCCTGTGAGGCTCACCGGCGTACGGGCTTGATCCCCTCCAGGGTCGGCACCACCGGCTCGATCGTGCCGTCGGCCGCGAAACGCAGGCGGTCGATCGTCGTCTCGCGGTGCGTGCCGTCCCCGCCCGGCCTGCCCGGGCCGTTCAGGGCGAACCGGTGGTAGACGATGTACCAGTCGTCCGTGCCGGGGGCGTTCACCACGGAGTGGTGGCCGGTGCCGAGGATGCCGTACTCCGGTCGCTTCTGCAGGATCGTGCCCCGCTTGGTCCACGGGCCGAGCGGGGACGGGCCCGTCGCGTAGGCCACGTGGTAGTTCTCGCTGCGGGTGTCGTCCTCGGACCACATGAAGTAGTACGTGCCGTTCCGCTTGATGACGAAGGAGCCCTCGCGGAAGTTCGCCGGGGTGATGTCCTTCACCTTCGACGCGTCGAACGACACCATGTCGTCGTTCAGCGGCACGACGTAGCCGCGCCCGTTGCCCCAGTACAGGTACGCCTGGCCGTCGTCGTCCGTGAAGACAGCCGGGTCGATCATCTGGCCGCTCCAGGACCCGCCCTTGGCGACCAGGGGCTTGCCCAGCGCGTCCTTGAAGGGGCCGGCCGGGGAGTCGGCCACCGCCACGCCGATCTGCTGCTCGGCGCAGAAGTAGAAGTAGTACGTGCCGTTCCGTTCCGCGATCGCGGGGGCCCAGGCGTACTTGTCCGCCCAGGAGACGTCCGGCCCCAGGTCGAGGATGACGCCGTGGTCCTTCCAGTGGACCAAGTCCTTCGACGAGTACGCCTTGAACTGCGTGCCGCTCCAGCCCCGGAAGCCGTCCGTCGTCGGATAGATCCAGTACTCGCCGTTCAGGTAGTGGACGTCCGGGTCGGCGTTGAGGCCGGGCAGGATCGGGCTGCGGGTGCGGACCGCCTCCACCGTCCAGGTGCGTTTCGTGCCGTCCGCCGCCGTCACCGTGTACGTCTGCGGCTTGCGGAAGTCGCGGCGGGTGCCGGAGCGCGGGCTGATCGTGGCCCCCTCGGCGACCCACAGCTTCGGGGCCAGGTTCCTCAGATCCGCGTCGGGCTGCATGGGCAGCACGACCTTGCTCGAGGACTCGGTGACGACCGCGTACCCCTTCTGGTCCTTCGCCGTCGCGTCCACGACGGAGGTGGGGGCGCTCGGATACGCGGCCAGCAGGCGGTCGTACTCCTCCTGCGTCACGGGGAGCACGGTGCCGTGCCGGGGGCTCGCCGGGAGTTGGTAGTTCGTGGAGGGGGTCCACTTGCCCGAGTCGAGGTCGGTCGTCTCGAACGGGATGTAGCCGCGACCGCCGTACTCGTCGATGAACAGGTACCACTTCTTCTCGGTGTTGGACTTGAAGACGGTCGGGCCCTCACCGCGGTCCATGGCACCGTTGCCGATGCAGTCCGTGACGAAGTCGTACTTCGTCGACGTCAGGGACGTCGACTTCTCGCCGGTGATGAACTTGGCGCACGGCGAGCTGGAGGTCGGGTCCCGCTCGTCCTTGGTGTAGCGGTAGTACGTGTCCTGGTGCTTGACGACCGTGGAGTCGATGACCGAGTAGCCGGGGTCGTTCCAGACCTTCGGCTCGCTGAAGGTGCGGAAGTCCTTCGTGGTCGCGTACAGCATCTTGTTGTACGTGCTGCCCTTGTGGTCGGGGTCGTCGGGGCCGTAGAGCTTCGACGCCCAGAAGACGACGTACGCGTCGAGCGCGTCGTCCCAGTAGGCCTCCGGCGCCCAGGTGTTGCCCGCGTTGTCCGGGGAGACCTTCACCAGACGCTGGTCGGTCCAGTGGACCAGGTCGGTGGACTCCCAGACCATGATCGACTTGCTGCCGTGCCGCTGGACGTGGTCCCAGCTGCCGCTGCTGTTGCGGTACATGCGCAGGTCCGTGGCGATCATGTAGAACTTGTCGCCCTCGGGGGAGCGGATCACGAACGGGTCGCGCAGGCCCTTCTCGCCGATGGTGGAGCTCAGCACCGGCTTCCCGGCGTTCAGCTCGCGCCAATGCAGCGGGTCGTTGCCGCGGCTGAGGGCGTAGCGGATCTGTTCGCCGTCGGCGGTGCCCTCGCCGGTGAAGTAGGCGAAGAGGTAGCCGGCGTACTCGGGGTGCTTCACGGGTTCTGCTCCGGGTTGGGCGGTACTGGGCGGGACGGCGAGCACGGAGAGGAGGAGGGCGAGGAACGGGACCAGGAGCGTGCGGGCGGTGTGGCGGCTCATGACACTTCCTGTGTGGATATGGGGGTTTCTGTTGGGTAACGGGGTGCCCTCGGAGTGTCGCCATCGGGGGAGGGGGCGTCAACGGGTGTGCACGGGGCGGGAGGGACCGAAATTTTCGAGATTCCCGCCGACCTGCGGCAACCCCTTCCGGTCATGGCGGCGACCAGCGATCAGAAACGGGCCGGGCGGGCCCCTCCGGCCCCGTTTTCCGTCCCCATCCCTAGGAAAGGAACGCTCCGTGCTGCACAGCACCGGACGCCACCGCAGCACGCGCACCCTCTCCATCGCCGCCGCGGTGGCCTGCGCCGCGGGGGCGGGCGGCGTCTACCTCGGCCTGTCGAACGGCGCCGCCCGGGCCGCCGCCACGACGGTCACCGTCTCCACCACCGACCAGCTCGAGGCGGCGGTGAGGAACGCCTCCGCAGGGACCGTCATCCAGGTCCGCGGCGGCACGTACTACCCGACCGCCACCCTCAAGTCCTCGGCGAGCGGCACGAGTTCGGCGCGGATCATTCTGAAGGCACACAACGGCGAGAAGGTGCGGATCGACGGGTCCAGGCTGCCCGACGGCTCCTGGCTGGCCGAAATCCACGGCGACCACTGGACGGTGGAGAACCTCACCTTCCAGAACTCCCCGGCCCAGGGTTTCGTCGCCACCTCCTCCGTCGGCGGCATCTTCCGGAACCTCGTCACCGCGCACAACGGCGACTCCGGCTTCACCCTGCGCGGCGACGGCACCACGGACAACCTCGTGCAGAACCTGGACAGTCACGGCAACTACGACCCGGCCGCCCACGGTCGGAACGCGGACGGCATCGCCGTGAAGTTCGGCTCCGGGACAGGGAACAGAATCACGGGCGCCCGGCTCTACCACAACTCCGACGACGGCCTCGACCTGTGGCAGTTCTCCTCGCCGGTCACCGTCGAGCATTCCTGGGCCTACGACAACGGTCGGAACCGCTGGAAGGACTCCGCCTTCGAGGGCGACGGCAACGGCTTCGAACTGGGCGGCGGAGGCGCCTCGGCCGCGCACGTCGTCACCGGCAGCGCGGCCTGGCACAACGCCCTGCACGGCTTCACCGAGAACGCCAACACCGGCGCGACGCAGCTGAACCGCAACACCGCGTACGCCAACACCGCCGCCGGCTTCCACTTCCCCACGGGCACGTCACGACTCGGCGGGAACCTGGCCGTGGCCAACCAGGGCGGCCCGGCCGAGCTGGGCGCTTCGACGGTGTCCGCCGGCAACGACTGGGACCGGGGCGTCGGCACCCCCGCCTTCACGTCGACGGACGCGACCACGGCGTACGGGCCCCGGACGGCGGACGGCTCCCTGCCCCCGACGACGTTCCTGGCGACGGGGTCGACGACCGTCGGCTCGACCATGGACTAGGACGTGCCCGTCATGTCTCCCGCATTCCGGGCGCGGGTTGTTCGCCCGATCCGCGGACTATCAATCGGGTGGGCACGGTGATGGTGCGCGCACGGGAGCGGTCGCCATCGAGTCGGGTCAGGGCGGTGGTCGCTGCTGTTCTGCCGATTTCCTCGGGGTCCTGGGCGACGACGGTCAGGGCCGGTTCCAGTGCCTCGGCGAGCGATACGTCGTCGAAGGCGACGACGGCCACGTCCTTGCGCTTGCTGCGAGCGAGTTCGGCGACTATGCCCAGCGCCATGATGTTGTTGCCGGCGAACAGGGCAGTG
This sequence comes from Streptomyces deserti, assembly GCF_054782695.1. Lineage (NCBI taxonomy): Bacteria > Bacillati > Actinomycetota > Actinomycetes > Kitasatosporales > Streptomycetaceae > Streptomyces > Streptomyces deserti. The sequence continues at coordinate 4,758 of NZ_BAAGRZ010000041.1, read as the reverse complement.
GGGGGATCGGCCAGTTCGAGCAGCTTCGAGGTCGCGGCCTCGGCGCCCTGCTGGTCGTGCGCGCTGGCGACGAGCGCGCGGTCGTAGGGGATGCCGGCTTCCTGCAGGGCCTCGCGGTATCCGGCGAGGCGTTCGCGGCGGGTGTAGAGCCTGGTGGGCAGGTCGCCGACGAAGCCGATGCGCCGGTGCCCGTGGGCGATGAGGTGGGCGACGCCGTCGTGGGCGCCTGCGCGGTTGGAGCTGACGATGCTGTCCGTGGACAGGCCGACTCCAGGCCGGTCGAGGAAGACCACGGGCAGCCCCGCCGTGCGATGCGGCTTGAGGTGGGAGTGGTCGGCGCCGACGGACGGCACGACGATCAGGATGCTGACGCGGCGGGCGAGGAACTTGTCCGTCAGGGCGCGTTCCCGGTCGGCGTCGTCCGCGGAGGAGCCCATGAGCAGAGTCAGTCCGCGGTCGCGGACGGTGTCCTCGATGGCGCGGGCCACGGCTCCGAAGAAGGGGTTGGCGAGGTCGGGGATGACCAGCCCGATGGTGGTGTCGGGGCCACCGACGCGGATGTTGCGGGCCATGAGGTTCGGCTGGAAGCCCAGCTTGGCCACGGCGGCGAGCACCTGTCCCCTGGTTTCGGCTGAGACGGGTCCGTCCTCGTTGAGGACGCGGGAGACGGTCTTGGCGCTGACGCCCACTTCTCGGGCGACATCTGCCAGGGTCGGGCGGCGGTTCGCTGCCATGGAGGAAACAGACTCCTGTGCTCGTCGGTTCCGGCCGCGGCCCCGGCCGGAACGCGTGAGTGCTTCTGTCGTGTCGTCAGGTGGCCTGGACTCCCGCGGCCTTCGCCGCCTCGGAATCCGCTACGACAGTACCTCCGGCCTCATCGACGGTGAGCGCGCCGGTCATGATGGCGACGACCTCCGCCATGGAGTAGTCGGACGGCTTGATCACCGCGGCGCGCCGGCCCAGCCGGTGGACGTGGATCCGGTCCGCGATCTCGAAGACGTGCGGCATGTTGTGGCTGATCAGGACGACCGGCATGCCCTTGTCCCGGACACGGCGGATGAGGTCCAGGACCTGGCCGGACTCCTTCACACCGAGGGCGGCGGTGGGCTCGTCCATGACGACGACGCTGCGGGCCCAGGCGACGGAACGGGCGACCGCGACGGCCTGCCGCTGTCCACCGGAGAGCGTCTCGACCGACTGCGTGAGCGAGCGCAGGCCGATCTTCAGGTCGGCCATGTGCTCGGCGGCCTCCTGGCGCATGCGCTTCTTGTCCAGCATGCGGAAGACAGTGCCGAGGACGCCGGGGCGGCGGAGTTCGCGCCCGAGGAACATGTTCGAGGCGATGTCCATGGAGGCGGCCACGGCGAGGTCCTGATAGACCGTCTCGATGCCGTGGGCGCGTGCGCTCTGCGGCCCGGAGAACTGGATCGGTTCGCCGTTGAGGCGTATCTCGCCCGCGTCGGGCACCAGCGCGCCGGTGAGGGCCTTGATCAGGCTGGTCTTGCCGGCTCCGTTGTCGCCGATGACGGCGAGGACCTCGCCGGGCATCAGGTCGAAGTCGGCACCGTCGATGGCGGTGACGTGGCCGTAGCGCTTGACCAGACCACGGGCCTGCAACACGGGCGTGGGGGAGGTGGTGGCGGTCATCGGGCCTTCTTCCGGGAGAGCTGGTCGACGGTCACCGCGAGGATCACCAGGACGCCGGTGATCAGGGTCTGGTAGATGGAGGCGACGCCCATCAGCTGCAGGCCGTTGCGGAAGACACCGACGATGAGGACGCCGATGAAGGTGCCCAGCACCGATCCGCGTCCGCCGAAGAGGCTCGTGCCGCCCAGGACGACGGCGGTGATGCTGTCGAGGTTGTCGGTCTGGCCGGCCTGGGGGTCGCCGACTCCGGTACGGGAGATGAGCAGCAGGGCGGCGATGCCGTAGAGGAGACCGGCCACGGTGTAGACGCCGATGGTCAGGCGGGAGGTGCGGATGCCGTTGAGCCGTGCCGCTTCCTGGCTGTTGCCCAGGGCGTAGACGTGCCGGCCCCAAGCGGTGCTGCTCAGCGCGTAGGCGAGGAGGAGGAACAGGGCGATGGTGACCAGCGAGCCGTACGTGATGTCGGTGCGGCCGAGCGGGAAGGTCTGCCCGAGGGCCGTCAGCGGGCCGGGCAGGTTGGTGACCGTCTGCTCCTCGGAGTAGATGTGGGTCAGCGCGAACGCCACGTTGAGCATGCCGAGGGTGACGATGAACGGCGGCAGCGGGATCTTCTGCACCAACAGCCCGTTGAGCAGGCCGAATCCACCGCAGACGGCCAGTCCCAGCGCGATGGCGAGGAGCGGGGGCAGAGTGCCTTCGGCCGCCATCTTGGCGATCATGATGCTGCCGAACGCCATCACGGCTCCGCAGGACAGGTCGATGCCCGCGGTGAGAATGATCAGCGTCTGGCCGATGGCCAGCGTGCCGACGACCATGACCTGCTGCACGATCAGCGAGAAGTTCCCGCCCGTGAGGAACTGGTCGGTCGAGAAGGAGAAGAAGACACAGGCCAGGAGGAGGGCGACCAGCGGGCCCGTGGTCGGTGCCGTGAGCAGTCTGCGGACCGTGGTCGGCGCTTTGAGCTCGGCGTACGGCGTGGACGTGGACGGGGGCGTGGACGTGGCAGTCATGCGAAGTCCTTGTCGGAAGACAGAAGCCCTCGCGCTCCTTGTCGCAGGACAGGAGGACAGGAGGACAAGAGGACAAGAGGACGAGGGGGCGGCCGCCCCCGGTCGGGGAGGAGGGGACGGCCGCCCCGCTGACGGGAGTGGCGAGGGCGTACGGCCCTTGGAGGGCTCAGCCCCAGCAGTTCTCCAGGCCGAAGGCGGTGTCCTTGGACGCGACTCCGTCCTGCGCCTTGTCGGTGATCAGAGTGACGCCCGTGTCCGTGTAACCGGACGCCTTCTTGCCGTCCTTGGCGTACGTCGCGACGGCCTTGACGCCCTCGGAGGCCATCTTCAGCGGGTACTGCTGCGAGGTGGCGGCGATCTTGCCGTCCTTGACGGCCTGGGTGCCGGTGCAGCCACCGTCGACCGAGACGATCAGAACGTCCTTCTCCCGGCCCTTGGCCTTGAGCGCGGTGTACGCGCCGAGGGCGGCGGGCTCGTTGATGGTGTAGACGACGTTGATGCCGGGTTCCTTCTGGAGGCAGTTCTCCATGGCGGTCTGGCCCTTGGCCTGGTCGCCCCCGGTGTCCTGGGAACAGACGACGGAGGAGTCGCCCTCCTTGATGCCGAAGCCCTTGAGGAAGCCGTTGTGCCGCTGGACGCCGACGGACACGCCCGGCGCGAGGTCGAGGGTGGCTATCTTGGCCGCCTTGCCCTTCATGGCGGCCTTGGCGTACTCGCCGATCAGCTCACCGGCCTTGAGGTTGTCGGTGGCGAAGAGGGCGTCGACCGCGCTCTCCGGCTCGGTCGGGGTGTCCAGGGCGATGACCAGGACGCCCTTGGCGCGAGCCTTCTCGATCGCGGGCACGATGGCCTTGGAGTCGCTCGGGGTGATCAGGATGCCCTTCACGCCGGAGGCGACCATGTTCTCGATGGCCGTGACCTGACCGGCGTTGTCGCCGTCGAACTTGCCTGCCGCGGTCATGAGCTTGACGCCCTCGGCCTTCGCTGCCTTCTCCGCGCCCTCCTTCATCTTCACGAAGAACGGATTGGTGTCGGTCTTGGTGATCAGACCTACCTTGACGTCGCCCGAACCGGCGCTGGACGAACCCGATCCGGAACCGGAGCCGGATCCGCAGGCCGTCAGGGTGAGGGCCGCGATGCCCGTGACAGCGGCGGCTCTGAGGAGAGAAGAAGGCAGGCGAGTGGTGCGAGACATGATCGACTCCTGTGGGATAGCGAGCGGCACGGGGCCGGGTTCAGAGCATGCCGCCCGGAGGTGTCATCGATGACTTATGTCATCGTTGACACTGCATGGCGAGGATGATGGACTCCGCCTCCCGGGAACGTCAATGCCTCGCACTCGTCACAAATCGGCAACGTACGCGGCCGTCGCCCACCCGTAGCCGTCCGGCAGCCGCGCCTTGACGCGCCCGGTTCGGCCTAAGGCCGGCGGTCTTCACCGCCGCGCCGGGTTCCCGGTGGCTCGCGGCCGGGGCGCGGCTCGTCGTGATCACGCGTGGCGCCGACGGCGTCCTGGCCTCGCTCGATGGCGAACGGCTGCGGGTGTCCGCTGTGCCGCCGAGCGTCTCCGACGCGGTAGGGGCGGAAGACTCCTTCACAGCCGGGCTGCCGCACCGCCTCGGCGCCCAGGGCCTCCTCGGCGGCCGGCTGACGGAACTCCGTCTCGACGACGTCGCGGAAGCCTGTCCGTTCGCCGCCCGGGTCGCGGCCCTGACCTGCTCGGTCGCCGGTCCCAACCCCCGTGGCAGCCAGTTGGCGCCGTTCGCCACGGCCGGCCGCGGATGACGGTCAGGTGAGCCGCCTGGGATTACGTCGCGTCAGGACTGTTGACGCACCGGCCGGAATGCCCCCATTATCGGGCCCACTTGATGTCATCGATGACACAAGTCAACGATGACACCCGATGACACCCCTTGTCGGCGCCGTGGACGTCGGCGCCGACAAGGCGTCCCTTATTCGCCCGTCCGCGTCGGGCAGCAGGCTCCGCTGCGCGGACGGCCGCAGCACAGGAGTCTCAATGACCAAGTCAAGCCGCTTGCGTGACCGGCGGGGCGGAGGTGAATGCCCGGTTATCACGCAGGAGTGCCCACAGGACGCTGGC
>NZ_BAAGRZ010000040.1:0-52107 GCF_054782695.1 Streptomyces deserti | reverse complement strand
CGCTGGGAAACACGGGACGACATGCACGACGCGTTCCTCCAGCTCGCCCATTGCATGACCCTCGCCCGCAAGATCCCGGCTTTCTGAAAGGACCCCTAAGCCGAACGGGTGAATCGTCGCGCCGCGGGGACCTCCTGGGAAAAAAGTTCCGCGATCCGGCGCAAGATTCCGCTCCTCGCTCCGACGACGTCGTGAACGACACTCCGATGAGCGAGAGGACGTACACGACATGACCGTCACCGCGGCGGTAACAAGCCCCACACGAACCGGAGCACGGCCCTGGTGGGCGCTCGCGGTCCTCGCGCTGCCGACACTGCTGGTCGCGCTCGACGCGAACGTCATGCTCCTGGCACTGCCCGCGCTCACCGCCGACCTGGGCGCCAGCAACGTCCAGCAGCTGTGGATCACCGACGCCTACGGCTTCATGGTGGCCGGCCTGGTGATCACCATGGGCACGCTCGGCGACCGGATCGGGCGCCGCCGGCTTCTCCTGATCGGCATGGCGGTGTTCGCGCTGGCCTCGCTCGCCTGCGCGTGGGCGACCAGTCCGCTCATGCTGATCATCGCGCGCGGCGTGCAGGGCATGGCGGGCGCCACGCTGATGCCGTCCACCCTCGCCCTGATCACCAACATCTTCCGGGACGACAGGCAGCGCGGAAAGGCCATCTCGATCTGGGCCACCTGCACCTTCACGGGCGCGGCCCTCGGCCCCGTGCTCGGCGGCGTGCTGCTCGTCCCGTTCTGGTGGGGCGCGGTGTTCCTGCTGGCCGTCCCGGTCGCGGCGGTGGTGCTGATCGCCGGGCCCCTGCTGCTCCCGGAGTTCCGCCCCGAGCAGGCGCGGCGTCCCGACCTCACCAGCGTCGTGCTGTCCCTGCTCGGGATTCTGCCCCTGGTGTACGCGATCAAGGTGTTCTCGCTGGGGAGCGGCACCGCCCTGTCCGCCGGGGTGGCGCTGGTGGTCGGCGGCGTGTTCGGCGCCGTGTTCGTGCGCCGTCAGCTCCGCGTCGACGACCCGCTGCTCGACCTGCGGCTCTTCGCGAACAGCTCGTTCACGCTCATCCTGACCGCGCTGGCGCTGGCCGGGATGGTGCTGGCGGGTTCGGCCCTGGCGGTCACCCAGCTGCTCCAGACGGTGCTCGGCCACTCCCCGCTGGCCTCGGCCCTGTGGTTCATGCCGATGGGCCTGTGCATGGCGGTGGGGACGATGTCCACGCCGGCCCTGACCCGTGCGATCACTCCGCGGACCGCGATCATCGGCGGCATGTTCCTCTCCGCGATCGGTGCGGCAGTGCTGATGGTGGCGAACGACGACCACGGCGCCTGGCTGCCCGTGCTCGGCACCGCGATCATCGGTCTGGGAGCCGGTCCGATGTTCGCGCTCGGCACCGGTCTGGTGGTCGGCTCGGTGCCGCCGGAGCGCGCGGGTTCCGCCGCGTCGATGGCGGAGACCGCGAACTACCTCGGTGGTGCGCTCGGGCTGGCGGTCCTCGGCACGGTCCTCTCCGCGGTGTACAGCCACCGGGTGAGCGACGCGCTGCCCGCAGGGCTGGGCGACGCCGCCGCCGATCGCGCGCGGGAGACCGTCGCCGGGGCCGCCGCCGAGGCCTCGCACCTAGGTAGCGACGCCTCGGCGGCGATGCTGAAGGCGGCGCACTCGGCGTTCGTGAGCGGGATGCACGCCGTCGCCGCCGTCTGCATCGCCGTCTTCGTCCTGCTGGCGGTCCTGGCGGGGATCTACTTCCAGCGGGCGAGCCGCGCAGGCGCCGAATGACCCGATGACCGGCGCGGGGCCCTGGGGCCCCGCGCCGGTCACGACCGTTCCTTCCCCGGCTGCTCGTCCCCGGTCGCTATTCCTCGGTCAGGTAGAGCGTGCGCGTCGGGCAGTCGTCGACCGCCTCCCGCGCCTTCTCCAGCCGGTCGCCCGTCACCTGGTCGACGAGCACGACGACGGTCGCGTCGGCCTCGTTCTGGTCGAACAGCTCGGGCGCCGTGCGGAAGCACCGGCCCGCGCCGATGCAGGTGTCCGAGGTGGTCCGGATCCGCATGCGCTCCTCCCTCACCAGGTGACCGGCAGCGCGTGCAGACCGTAGTTGACGTGCTCCTCCTTGAACCGCAGCTTCTCGACAGGCTCGACGAGCCGCAGCTCGGGGATGCGTGTGAACAGCGTCGCCAGGGCGATCTCCAGCTCGATCCGCACCAGGTGCTGGCCGAGACACTGGTGCGCGCCGTGGCCGAAGGAAAGGTGACGCTGATCGGCCCGGTCGATGTCGAAGACGTCGGGGTCCGAGAAGCGTTCCGGATCCCGGTTGGCGCCCACCGTCAGGCCGAGTATGCCCTCACCGGCCGCGATCCGGGCACCGCCGAGCTCGACGTCCGCCAAGGCGACCCGGGAATTGCCGATCTCCGCGATGGTGAAGTACCGCAGCAGCTCGTTGACGGCCGCCGGCCAGCGGGACGGGTCGTCGCGCAGCGTCTGGAGCAGCTCCGGGCGGTCGAGAAGCAGCATGGCGCCCAGCCCGATGATGTTGGCGGGTGTCTCGTGGCCGGCCATGAGCAGCATGAAGGCCATCGCCACGAGGTCGCGGTGGTCGGGGACGCCCGGCTCGCCCCGCCGGGCGGCCAGCCGCCCGATCACGTCATCGGTCGGCTCCCGCTCCTTGTCGGTCACCAGCTTGTCCATGTAGCCCATCAGCTCCGCCATGCCGCGGGCGCCGGCCTCCGGTGTGGTGGCGTTCATCACCGTGAAGGAGATCCGCAGGAAGAACTCGCGGTCCTCGAAGGGCACGCCGATCAGCTCACAGATCACCAGCAGCGGGACCGGGTTGGCGAACGCGTCGATCAGGTCGGCGGGACGGGGCCCGTCCAGCAGCCGGTCGACGTACTCCTCCACGATCTCCTGGACGCGGGGGCGCAGCCGGTCGACGCTGCGCGGGGTGAAATCACCGGCCACGGCGCGCCGGGCCAGGGTGTGCTCCGGCGGGTCCATCCCCACCAGTGAGGTGGAGAACTCGGGCGCGGGCACCTGGTGCTCCATCAGCAGGGGGAATCCCGGGTGACGCAGGTTCGAGCTGAAGCGGTTGTCGCCCAGCATCGCCTTGACGTCCTCGTAGCGCGTCGCGGCCCAGGCGAGTTTGCCGCTGGGCAGTCTCACTTTGCCCAGGGTGGGGCGGTCACGCAGTTCGCGGTATCCGTCCGGCACCTCGTACGGGCAGGTGCGGCGCATCGGGTAGGACGGGGGCTGCGGGGAGTCGGTCGTGTCGGCCGCGTCGGCCATGGCTGTCTCCGATCGTGAGGTGGGTGATCACTGCTGGGGTTGGGGCTGGGGTTCGGGATCCGTTCGGCGGGTCGGGTATTGCGCCGCCGGACGGCTCCAGCGCCGCATGGCCGGCAGCTCGACCGTCCTGCGCAGCACCCAGGCAAGGCCGACGCAGAGAACGAGGAGACCGGCCATGAACGCGATGGCGGTGGGCGTTGCGAACGTGACCCGGTCGTACGCGCGGGCGTAGCCCACCACGTCGCCCGCGAAGGCCGCGTGCACCGCGAACATCGCGACGAGGTGGGAGATGTAGAAGACGAAGGACAGCTCCCCGAGCCACACCAGGAACCGCCCGCTGAGGACCGAGCTGCGCCCCGACAGGTCCCTGGTGGCCGCGGCCCCGATCAGCAGGGCGGACGGGATCGGGTAGAGCGCGGCGTTCCCGAAGGGGCTGGGCAGGAAGTACAGCAGGACGAAGGCGGCGACGTTGAGCAGGACGGCCGGCAGGATCCCGATGTTCGGCCACCGCCCGGAGGCGATGATCCGGGCGAGGAACATGCCGAGTACGAATTCGATCGCCCGGACGGGCGGGAAGAAGTACAGCGCCCACAGCTGGGGCCAGGACCCCTGGGGGTAGAAGTCACTCGGCGGGAAGCCCGAGAGCAGCGGGTAGCTGACCAGTGGAATGAGAGCGGCGGCCAGGCCCAGGCCGATGGCCCAGGACCAGAGCGCCCGGGTGCCGAGACGACTGATCAGCCGGAACAGCAGCGGGAACATTGCGTAGCACAGCAATTCGACCGACAGCGACCAGGTCGTGCCGTTGAGCTGATACATGATCAGGTCTTGGTCGGGCCACCAGTTCTGCACCAGGAAGATGTTCGCCAGCGCGGGACCCCATCTGAGCGTCTCACCCGCGGCGGCGAACTGGACCAGGGCGATGGCCGCGATCAACAGGTGGCAGGGGCCGATGCGCACCAGCCTGCGCCGCCAGAAGCCGCGTGCGCTGTGCTCCGGCTTCGCCGACCAGGTGAGCACGAATCCGCTGAGGACGAAGAAGAACGAGACGGCGAGGAAGGCGATGCGCCCGCTGCCCGTCAGCGTGTTGTAGTCGGCGGCGGCCTCCGGGTCGGAGAACGCCCCGAGGGCGAGCGAGTGGCCCATGAAGACGAAGAGCAGGGATATGGCCCGCAAGCCCGTCAGCGACGGCAGGGTGACCGCCCGGTCCGGCGTCGGCGAACTCATGTGCAACCTCTTTCTCCAGAACGGGAACGGCTGGGCGACACGGTTCGGTCTCCCGCTGGGGCGCACGCCGCCGCGCGCACGCGCGCCCCACCGGTCACATCTCGATGCCGGACGGCAGCATGAGCGGCCGCACCTCGATGCCCAGCCCCGCCATACGGGCCTCGGGGAGGAGAGCGGCCAGCTCGTGTGCGCGCCCGGCGGTTTCGCAGTCGATCAGGTAGAAGCCGGAGAACTGGATCGGCGGGGCCAGGAGCGGGCCGTCGGTGACCGACACGGCGTCGTCGACCACGCGGACCACGGTGCTCTGGGACACATGGGCCAGGGTGTGCGCGGCGACCAGCTCACCCGCCTCCGCGACGGTCTTGTGGAAGGCGCGGTGCCCCTGCACGAACTCCTCGCGGGCCTCGTCCGCGAGGGCGTCCCATGCCGCGGGGTCCATGTGCAGTATCAGCATGTACTTCACACTTGCGCTCCTGACGTCGCGGACGCCCCCTACAGACGTCGCTCGTCTGTAAGTCGGTGCCGATGGCCAGGATTCGACATCGGTGCGGCTGACGCGTCGGTCTCTTTCTCATAGCGGGCCGATGCACCCGGGGGGATGTCGTGGCGGAAGATCCCGGACGGGTCGATCCGGCGGCGAACACGGTCGACGCGGGCGACCGTGTCGGGTGAGAGGTGCCGCTGGGGCTGGTCGAGGTGCTCGACCAGCGTGGGCGCGGTCCACCCGGTGTCCCAAGGGGCGAGCCCCGAGCGGACTTTGGCGCAGTGTGCGCGGATCGCGGACTCCGCGGCGGGATCCGTCACCAGGCCGCCCGCCGTGAAGGCGAAGGCCGCGTCGAGGCGGGTCAGCGCGCCGCCGTCCGGATGGTGCGCCGCCAGCGCGCCGCCGAGCTGGCGCAGCTCGGCGTTGACCAGTGGCGAGCCGGATCCCTCGCCGAGCAGCCGGAGGAAGACGTCGATGCCGTCCTCGCCGAGCTGGGAGAGCAACAGATGGTCGCCGGCCACGGGCACGGGATCGGTGGGGTCCATGTGGGAGCCGACCACCGCGGGCGGCGCGGCGGCGGACCAGGTGTCGAGCAGCGGCTCGGCGACGGATCGCAGCGGTCCGAGCAGTTCCTCGGCGCGCCGCTCGGCGGTCACCGCGTCGTGCTCGGTGCGGGCGAGCACCGTGCCGGTCAGGCACACCACCGGTCCGCCGGTCAGTTCGGGCGGGATGCCGGGCACGTCCGGCAGATTCATCACCCGCAGCGCCGTGGTGACGGTCGAGGGGGCGTTGCGGGTCCACCGGATCCACCGGGAGAACAGCTCAGGACCGTGCGCCGCGGGCCAGAACGCGGCACCGGTGATCACCCGGTCCGCCGGGAACAGGCCGATCTCGACCGCGGTGACCACGCCGAAGCCGCCGCCCCCTCCGCGCAGCGCCCAGAAGAGCTCCGGGTCCGTCGCGGCGTCGGCGCAGTGCAGCTCACCGTCCGCGGTGACGAGTTCGACGGCGCGGACGGTGTTGACGGCGAGTCCAGTGTGCCGCCCGTAGACGCTGACACCGCCGCGCAACAGGTAGCCGACCACACCGACGGTCGCCGATGTCCCGTGGGCGGCCGCCAGCCCGTGTGCGGCGGCCGCCTCGACGACCGCTCCCCAGCGCGTCCCGGCCGGGATGCGCGCCGTGCGGGAGGCGGCGTCGATCTCGACCGGGCCCGCCGGCTCCGTGCGGACCAGCAGGGAGTCGTCCATCGGGCGGGCCGAGGAGGAGGCGTGTCCGCTGGTGAGCGGTCGGATCCACAGCCGTTCGGACACCGCGTGGCGGACGGCGCGCCGGACCTCCTCGACGGTGCGGACCGTGACCGCCGCGGCGGGCCGGACCGGAGCGGCGAGGTTGAACACGGCGGTGGCCGCGGCGAACGGCGCCTCTCCGGCGCGCGCGATGGTCACCGCGGGCAGTTCGGTCCCGGTCATGCAATGGTTCCCGATCGTCGAGTGAGTGGCTCCGGCGGCCTCTGGGGGGCGGTCCGGACGGTCATGCCGCCGGCGCTCCGGCGGCCCTTCGACGACGGCTACGCGACGCCGAACCGGGCGCGGGCGAGCTCGCGAGTGGTCACCGACTTCAGCAGCACGCCGACCCCTGCATGACTGTGTAGCGTGGACATGTCACGCCACACCCGCTCGATCCGCTCGCCGTTGCGTGCGGCGCTGGAACCGGCCGTGGGGAACAGCTGCCCCTCCACGGCGCGCCAGGACAGCCGGATGACCTCGCGGCAGATGGTGGCGAGGCGCAGATCCTGCTCCCGGGTGAAGGCGCCCGGACCGGCGGCGCACAGGTCGTGCCACTGCCGGATCGCCTGCCGGACGGCGGCCTCCGCCGTCGTGATGAGCCCGGCCGCCTCGCCGTACCAGAACTGGTAGTCCGGGTCCTCGGCGCGGGTGACGACCGGGGGGAAGAGGGTGGTCCGTTCGCGCATCAGCTCCTCGTAGGCATCGAGGGCGCCCTGGGCCATGCCGACGGCGAGCGAGGCGACCTCCAGCAGCATGAAGCTGAGCGGGCCGCCGCCGTACTCCGGGTTTCCGTGCAGCCGGCTGCCCGGCGTGCCCTCGGTGGTGTCCACCTCGCTCATGTGCGTCCCGGGGAACGCGAAATGCTCCGGGATCCGGCCGTTGTCGATCACGATGCTGTGCGATCCACTGCCTTTGAGGCCCAGCTGGCCGCCCCAGTCGTCGAGGCGGCGGAACTCGCTGCGCGGGGCGACGAACAGCATCGGCGCCGGGGGTTCCCCCGCTTCGCCGGGCACCAGAACATGGCCGAGGAAGTGGGTCGCGTACGGCGAGCCCGAGCAGTACTTCCATGTGCCGTTCAGCTCCCAGTCCCCGTCCGGGGTCCGCTTCGCCGAGCCGCTCGGCACGATGGTCGCCGGGCAGATGAAGTCGCCGCCACGAAACAGTTCGGCCTGGGCGCGTTCGCCGAACAGCGATGCGACGGGGAGCGCGTGGGTGGCCCCCAGGCAGAACATCCAGGCGGTCGAGGGGCAGCCCCGGGCGAGCGTCGTCGTCACTCGCAGGAAGGTGTCGATGCCGAACTCGTAGCCGCCGTAGCGCCGGGGAACCAGGATCCGGTAGAAGCCCGCGTCGGCGAACGCGTCATGGGTGTCCTGGGCGTAGTACGTGCGCCGCTCGGTCTCGGCCTGGCGCGCCACGAGCGTCGGCGCCATGGCCTCCGCCCTGGCGATGATCTCGGCGGGGGTGAGGCCGGGTTCGGGCGGGGAAGGCGGTTCGGAAGCGCGAATCGTGGCGGCCGTCATTCCAGCGCAGCTCCTCAGCCGTACTTTCCGTGGACGGATGGACTGCCAGCCACGGTCACACGCGGCAGGGGGACGGCACATCTTTCGGATTGCCAGCACGCTGGAAGAACCCCCGGCGAAAGGGCAAAGGCTAGGGTTCCCCGCAAAGTTCGGCCGATCCCGGTGGGAGGACAAAACCCCCATGAGTCCTGACAGCGCGTCACAGGCCGGCGATTCCGTCGGCCGGATCCCGCTCTCCTACAACCAGGAATTCCTCTACGGATTCGACCGGGGGGACGACGAGGGGCCGTTCGGCCCGCGTTTTCACATCGTCCACGGCTGGTGGCTGCGCGGCAAGGTGCACGTCGACACCCTGCGACAGGCACTGGACGATGTGGTGGCACGCCACGAGGCACTGCGCACGGTCGTCGTCCGGCACGCCGACGAGTGGCATCAGCACGTCCAACCACCGACCCCGGTACGGCTGGAGTTGCGCGAGGCGGACGCCGCCGACGCGGGCGCCCGGGAACAGGCCGCGCAGCGGCTGCTGACCGAGGTCGAGTCCGGCACCATCGACGCGCGCGAACTGCCCCTGCTCAAGGCGACGTTGCTGCGCTTCGACGAGGAGTCAGCGGTCCTGGCGCTGATCGTGCACCACACCGCGGCGGACGGCTGGTCGGTCCGGCGGATCATCCGCGACCTGGCCGTTCGCTATGCCGCGCGGCGCGGCTGGGCCGTACCGGAACCGCCCCCGGCCCTTCCCTACCGCGAGTTCGTGACCTGGCAGCGCGCGTTCTCGGCGAGTGCCGAGGCGGAGCGCTCGCGCGTATTCTGGCGGCGCAAGCTCGCGGGCGCCCGGATCATCTCCGTTCCCACCGACCGGCCGAAGTCGTCGGGTTTGCCGGAGTCCACGGCGGTGTACCGCTTCACCGTCGACGCACCGCTGGTGTCGGGGGCGGTGGAGCTGGCCAAGGCGCTGCGCAGCACTCCGTTCATGGTGCTGCTCGGCGCGTTCGCGCTCATGGTCCAGCGGACCACCGGCAGCACCGACGTCGTGGTGCCGACCTTCTCCCCCGGGCGCCAGAAGGAGGAGTTCCACAACACGGTCGGACCGTTCCTCAATCTGCTGCCGCTGCGCACCGAGCTGGCCGGCTGCCGGGACTTCCGCGAGGTGGTGGGCCGGATCCGGACCACCTGCCTGGAGGCCTATTCCCACGACATTCCGTTCGTGCAGATCCTGGCCCAGGCACCGGAGCTGATGCTGCCGGTCATGGAGGACACCCGCGCCGCCTGCGTCTTCCAGGTGTTCCCGTTCCCGTTCGTGCTGGACGGGGAGAAGATCGGCGATGTCGAGTTCACCGAGATCCGGCGCCGGCTGGACTCCCAGCCGGTGGGCTCGGACGTGCCGAACGGCGCGCTGTGGACGCTGAATCTGGATCCGGCGGGCGATGTGGTGGCCGGCATCCAGTACAACAGCAACCTCTACGACGAGAGTTCGGTGGCCGCCATGGTGGAGCGGTTCCGCAAGGTGCTGGCCGGGGTGGTCGCGGCGCCGGACGCTGCGCTGGGTCTGCGCCAGGAGCCCTAGGTTCGCCAGGCGGGTGCGGGGGTTGCCGAGTCGTCACCCCGCGCCCCCTCCCCCGGCCCCCCGGCCCCCCGGCCCCCCGGCCCCCCGGCTCAGCCGACGGTGATCGGTCCCTTGGTACGGAGCCCGCGGCAAGCCGCGTTGTAGTCGTCCAGCAGCCGCTGCGCCTGGGCGTTGGCCCGGGCCAGCCGGTCGCGCACGTCCACCTCGGAGACCAGGACGTCGTGCATGGCCTCGGTCAGCACGCGCTGGATCCCGGCGAAGTCCCCGAGCACCGCGCCCTGCGCGGCGGGCGAGCCGTCGTTGGCGGCGAGCTGGTCCAGCGCCGTGCGGAAGTGCGGGTTCTCCTTGAACCACCCTTCCTCGTCGAGGAGTTCGATCGCTGCGTCGGTGACGGCGATGAAGCCGGTGTCCCGGTGGCGCTCGGCGGCGGCCCGAGGAGCGTTGAGGTACTGCATGAAGGCCAGCGCGCCGTCCAGCGTGGCCTCGTCCAGGCCGTCCGCCAGCCACAGCGCGTCACCGCCGATCACGTTGCCCGCGTAGGGCACCTGCTCGTTGTACGGCATCCGGCAGGCCCGCACCGTGAAGCCGCCGTCCCGGCCGGCTCCGATCATCCGTTCGGCTTCGACCGAGGTGGTGAGGGTGAACGCGACCCTCTGGTCGGCGAAGGCTCGGAAGTTGGCGTCCCAGTCGCTCTGGGCGGACGTCGGCCTGCCGCGGTAGAGGTACAGCCCGTCCCGGTGCAGCCGCCGCCACCACTGGAAGTACGCCAGCATCGCGTCCGAGTCGAGACGCATGGTCTCGGCGCGGCCGGACCGGCCGTTGTCGTGGTCGGCGAGCAGCGCGCCCTGCTGGGCCGCCGCCTGCTGGAACAGCCAGCCGTGGTTGGGCCAGTTGGCCCCGTACTCGGGCCCGTCCGGCAGCGCGACGACGGCCCGGCAGGCGGCCTCCAGCTCCGCCCAGGTCCGCGGGACGTCGTCGATACCGGCCCGGGCGAGGAGGCTGGTGTTGGCGTAGAGCAGGGTGGTCGAGGTGAGCGGGGGCATGGCCGCCACCTCGCCGTCGAAGGTGTAGTACCGGCGGGCCGCCGGAGTGATGTCGTCGAGGACCACCGGCTCACCCAGGATCTCGGTGCGGCCCGCGATCGCTCGCTCCACCGAGGTGAACAGCGGCTCCCCGTTCGGTTTCCGGGCGTCGAGAGCTTCCCGGGTCGAGGTGTAGAAGTACTGCGCGATGGTCGGAGCGGCACCCTGCCGGGCCGCGTCGTGCACGGCCTGCGGAAGCGACAACCAGTCCACGCCCGTCACCTGGATCCGGTATTCGGAATGGGTGGAGGTGAACTGCTCGGCCAACTCACGGGTCCGGTCGAGGAAGTACGGCATGAACGGGTAGAGCGGCACCCAGATGTCAATGTCGATGCGGTTCCGCATTCGGGTGTTCTCCTTCAGATGTCTTGCCGGACGGCCCTGCCCATGATGTGTGCGGCTCCGGTTCGGAGCATCTCCGGGATTGCCGAGTCGGCCGGTCATGGACGTCCGGGCCGCGCATGTTGGGAGAAGCCCGGGAGCCGTTCGGGATGCCACGCTCTGAGGTGTTCCCTTCGAGACGGCGGAAACGGGAGGCGGCTGATGACCGAGGGTCGTGATACCAGTGACGGAACCGGGCGGAAGACCCGCCCGCTGACCGGGCGGGAATATCTCGAAAGTCTTCGCGACGACCGCGTGATCTATCTCAACGGAGAGCGCGTCAAGGATGTCACCAGCCATCCCGCATTCCACAATCCGGCCCGGATGGTCGCCCGGCTCTACGACGCCCTGCACGATCCGCGGCAGCAACCGGTGCTGACGGCACCGACCGACACCGGGAGCGACGGCTTCACACACCGGTTCTTCACCACCCCGCGCACCAGCGAGGACCTGATCGGCTCCCAGCAGGCCATCGCCGCCTGGGCGCGGGCGAGTTACGGCTGGATGGGCCGCAGTCCCGACTACAAGGCGTCGTTCCTCGGCACCCTCGGCGCGAACGCGGAGTTCTACGAGCCGTTCGCCGACAACGCGCGCCGCTGGTACGCCGAGTCGCAGGAGCAGGTCCTGTACTGGAACCACGCGATCGTGCACCCGCCGGTCGACCGCGGACTGCCGCCGGACCAGGTCGCCGACGTCTTCGTGCACGCCGAGCGGGAGACGGACGCCGGCCTGGTGGTGTCCGGGGCGAAGGTCGTGGCGACCGGATCGGCGCTCACGCACTACAACTTCATCGCCCACTACGGCCTGCCGATCAAGGACCGCACGTTCGCGCTGGTCGCCACGGTTCCGATGAACGCCCCCGGGATGAAACTGATCTGCCGCCCGTCCTACACGGCGACGGCGGCGGCGACGGGCAGCCCCTTCGACTACCCGCTCTCCTCACGGCTGGACGAGAACGACACCATCCTGGTACTCGACAAGGTGCTCATCCCCTGGGAGAACGTCTTCATCTACGGCGAGCCGGAAAAGATCCGCATGTTCACCGGCCAGTCGGGCTTCATCGAGCGCTTCACCTTCCACGGCTGCACCCGGCTCGCGGTGAAGCTGGAGTTCATCGCCGGGCTACTGGCCAAGGCCCTGGAGATCACCGGCGCGAGCGACTTCCGCGGTGTGCAGAGCCGTATCGGCGAGGTACTAGCCTGGCGCAACCTGTTCTGGGGTCTGTCGGACGCCGCCGCCCGGAACCCGGTCGCCTGGCACAACGACGCGCTGCTGCCCAATCCGCAGTACGGTCTCGCCTACCGCTGGTTCATGCAGGTCGGTTATCCGCGGATCAGGGAGATCGTGCTCCAGGACGTGGCCAGCGGGCTGATATACGTCAACTCCAGTTCCAGGGATTTCGCCAATCCGGAGATCCGGCCTTACCTGGACAAGTACGTCCGTGGGTCCGGCGGTGTCGACGCGGTCGAGCGCATCAAGCTGATGAAACTGCTGTGGGACGCCGTGGGCACCGAGTTCGGCGGGCGCCATGAACTCTACGAGCGCAACTATGCGGGAAGTCACGAGAACACCCGTATCGAGTTGCTCTTCGCGCAGCTGGCGAATGGACAGGTGGATTCCTACAAGGCGCTCGTCGACGAGTGCCTGGCGGAGTACGACCTGAACGGCTGGACGGTGCCGGATCTTTCCTCGTTCCCCGACCTGCGGCAATCCGTTCAGGAACTTCTCGACAGCTGATTCCACACACCGGAGAGGAACCATGGCTTCCCCTTCCCTGCACGGGAATTTCGCCGAACAGGCACTCAGGACGCCGGATGCCGTCGCCGTCTCGTCCGGCGACCACCGCCTGACCTACCGGGAGCTGGACGAGCGCGCGAACCGGCTCGCGCACCGGCTGGGCAAGCTGGGGATAGGGACCGACACACCGGCCGCGGTGCTGATGGAACGCTCCGTGGACGTGGTGGTGGCGATCCTGGCGGTGCTCAAGGCCGGCGGCTGCTACCTCCCGCTGCACAGCGCCTACCCCCTGCAGCGCATGCAGCTGATCATGGATCACTGCGCCCCGCCCGTGCTCCTGGTGGACGAGGAGATGCGCGGGCGCGGCCTCCCGGAGGGCGCCGAGGTCGTGACCGTCGAGGGCGAGCGGGGCCTCGCCGAATACCCGGCGGACGACCCCGGCGTCCCGGTCGACCCAGACCAGCTGGCGTATGTGATCCACACCTCTGGCTCGACGGGCGCGCCCAAGGGGGTCGCCGTCACCCACAAGGAGGCGCTGGGCCTGGCCCTCGACTCAATCTGGGACGGCGACCGCCACCAGCGGGTGCTGACGCTGGCGCCCTACGCCTTCAACGTCTCCACCTACGAACTCTGGGTGCCGCTGCTGCACGGCGGACACGCCGTGGTGCCCCCGGCGGGGGGCCTCGACGTGGCCGTCATCCGCCGGCTGATCGCCGAGCAGCGGATCACCGGCGTTCATCTGACAGCCGGACTGTTCCGGGTCCTGATGGAGGCGGACCCGGGGTGTCTCACCGGTGTGCGGGAGGTGCTGACCGGCGGCGACGTCATCGCGCCGAGCGCCGTCCGACGTGCGCTGGAGCACAACCCGGACCTGGTGGTGCGGGCCATGTACGGCGCGACCGAGGCGACGCTGTTCAGCACCCATCTGCCGATGACGGCCCCGCTCGGGCTCGAGGGCCCGGTGCCGGTGGGGCGGCCGATGGACAACGTCCGCCTGCACGTTCTCGACGCCGGCCTGCGTGCCGTTCCGGCCGGCGAGGTCGGTGAACTGCACATCTCCGGGCGTGGACTGGCCCGCGGGTACTTCGGCCGGCCCGATCTGACCGCCGAACGCTTCGTGGCGAACCCGTTCGGCGCGCCCGGAGAGCGGATGTACCGGACCGGGGACCTCGTGCGCCTGGGCCACGACGGCCTGCTGGAGTATCTCGGCCGGGCCGACCAGCAGGTCAAGGTGAGGGGCTTCCGGGTCGAGCTCGCCGAGGTGGAGGCGGCGCTGGCACGCTTCCCGGGCGTCCGTCACGCCGCGGTGGTGGGGGTGGCGTCGGCCCAGGAGCAGCAGCTCGTGGCGTACTACGTACCCGCGCGGGGCGACCTCAACGGCACGGCCCTGCGGGCGCACCTGGCGGAGCTGCTGCCCGGCTACATGGTGCCGGCCGCCTTCGTCGCCGTGCCGGAACTGCCGCTCACCCCCAACGGGAAGCTGGACCGGCGGGCGCTGCCGAAGCCCGGGCTGGAGACCGGCTCCACCGGCCGGGCGCCGCAGAACGCGCGGCAGGAGAAGCTGTGCGCGCTGTTCGCGGAGGCGCTGGAGGTGCCCCGGGTGGGCATCGACGACAGCTTCTTCGACCTGGGCGGACAGTCACTGGCGGCGATGCGCCTGCTCAGCCGTATCCGGTCGGAGTTCGACACGGACCTGACGATCACCCAGTTCTTCGACGCGCCGACGGTGCTCGGCCTGGACGCCCTCCTGGGGCCGCCCGGGCCGGCGACGGCAGATCGGACGGAAGGAGAGCAACGATGACCGATGCCTTCGACGACGAGCACGCGCTGTTCTCGGTCCTGGTCAACGACGAGGGCCAGCACTCGCTCTGGCCGGCCGCCGCGACGGTGCCGGCGGGCTGGACCGTCGCCCACCCGCCGGCCGACCGCGCCACGTCCCTGGCCTACGTGAACCAGCACTGGACGGACCTCAGGCCGCGCACGCTCGTGCGGCGCCTGCGGAAGAACAAGGAGACGACGATGAGCGGACGGACGGAAGCGGCCGCGACGCCCTTCTCGGGGATGACCGTCGACCATGTCGGGTTCTATGTCACGGACCTCGCGGGCGCGACCGACTGGCTGGCCCAGGGGTACGGCCTCACGGTGTACGCGCGGTCGGACGACGAGCCGGAGCCGGGCGGGGCGCGCTCGGTGATGCTGGGCCGGCGGGACATCCGGATGCTGCTGAGCGAGCCGCTCGCCGGGACTCATCCCGGTGCCGAGTACGTGGACAGGCACGGCGACGGGGTGGCCGACATCGCGCTGCGCGTCCCGGACGCGGCCGCCGCCTTCACGGAGGCGGTCCGCCGCGGCGCCCGGCCGGTGTCGGCGCCGACGGCGCACGGCGACCTGGTCACCGCGGCCATCACGGGGATCGGCGACATCACGCACACGTTCGTGCAGCGCGCGGACGGCGGGGCCGACGGCACGCTGCCCGGTCTCTCGCCGGCTGTCCGGGACACCGGTGTCCCGGACAGCGGCCTGCAGGAGATCGACCACTTCGCGATCTGCGTCGAGCCCGCGGAGATGGACCTGACGGTCGAGTTCTACCGGGCGGTGCTCGACTTCGAGCTGATCTTCACCGAGCGGATCGAGGTCGACGACCAGGTCATGATCACCAAGGTGGTCGAGAGCCGCTCCGGCGGGGTCACCTTCACCCTGGTCACGCCGGACCGGTCCAAGGCGACCGGCCATCTGGACGAGTTCCTGAAGAGTCACAACGGGCCCGGCGTGCAGCACATCGCCTTCGCCACGGACGACATCGTGCGCTCGGTGGATGCGCTCGCCTCCCAGGGCGTGGACTTCCTGCCCACCCCCGCCGCCTACTACCGCGTGCTGCCGGAGCGCCTGACGCCGCTCAGGCATTCGGTGTCCGAGCTGGAACGCCTGAACATCCTGATCGACGAGGACCACGACGGGCAGCTGTTCCAGATCTTCACCCGGTCCGTGCACCCGAAGGGCACTCTCTTCCTGGAGGTCATCGAGCGCATGGGGGCGCGTTCGTTCGGCAGCGGCAACATCAAGGCGCTCTACCAGGCCGTCGAGTACGAGCAGGGCAGGGGTGCCGGGAATGCCACGTGACGCGGCGGTCGACCGGCGGTTCCGGGCCGTGGTCGAGCGGCTGCGGATGCCCGGCATGGGCACCGAGGCGGCGGCCCCGCTCCTCGCCTCCCTGATCCACCTGGTGCGGCCGCACCGGGTGCTGGAGATCGGGATGGGGCACACCACCCCGTTCCTGGCGCGCGCGCTGGCCGAGGCCGAGGAGCTCGCCGCGGCCGAGGCCGACGGGCTGGCCCGCAAGACCCTGCCGTACCTCGAGGACGGCCGGGAGCTGGACGAGGACTGGATCCAGGCCGAGCCCGCGCTGCTGGTGCCGTCCCACTATCTCGAGCCCTACCGGCCGAGGCTCGTCGCGATCGACGACTTCTCCGACGCCGGCTCGTCGGCCCCCCAGGTGACGCGGGCACTGACCGAACTCGGCCTGGCCGACCGGGTCACCGTGGTCAACGCGGACCTGCGCGGCGCCGTCGAGCGTCTGCCCGACGAGTTCCGGCCCATCGACTTCGCCTGGGTGGACGCCTGGGACTGCCTCTACTTCTTCGAGAACTGCTGGGAGCTGATCGATCCCGACGGCGGGATCGTGGTCATGCACTACCTGATGACCTACCCGGAGGGGGAGGCGATCCTCCAGTACATCGCGGAGAGCCAGCGGCTGCGTCCCGGCGAGTTCGAGGTGCTGAGCCTGCTGGAGAGCCACAAGCTGCGGCAGAACAGCGTGACCGTGCTGCGCCGCACCAGTGGCGCCACACCCCGGGAGTACTCCGGTACCAGGCAGCGGCCGCGGCTCGGCGGCCGGATGCGCGCGGACGCCCTCGCGCTGGCAACGTCGCGCACCGCCCCCGGCGGCGGCCGGCCGCGGCCCCTCGGTGCGCAGAACGGGCCGCGGGAGGAGCTGCGCAAGCCACGAGATGTGGCCCGTGCCACCGCCGTGCGAACGTCTGCTGCGGCACCGGACACAGGAAGGCGCGAACAAGCATGACGGACACGGCCGTTGGACCGACGTCCCTGCTGGTCATCGAGCCCGGGGACGCCCGCTACGAGAACCTCGTCCAGAGCTACAACCACCGCTTCACGGGTCGGCCCGAACGGGTGTGCCTTCCCTTGGACACCGACGAGGTGCTGACGGCGGTCGGGCACGCGGTGGCCGCCGGCAAGCGGATCGCGGTCCGCAGCGGCGGGCACTGCTTCGAGAACTTCACCGCCGCACCCGAGATCGATGTGCTGCTGGATCTGTCCCAGCTGAACGGCATCGCGCACGACCAGCGGCGCCGCGCCATCGAGGTCGGGGCGGGGGCCACGCTGGGCGACGTCTATCGCACCCTGTTCAAGCGCTGGGGGGTGACCATCCCCGGCGGCACCTGCTTCGACGTCGGCGCCGGCGGCCATGTCCTGGGCGGTGGTTACGGCCACCTCTCGCGCCGGCACGGCCTGGTGATCGACCACCTGTACGCCGTGGAGGTGGTGGTCGTCGACGAGTCCGGCAGGGCCCGGGCCGTGGTGGCCACCGCCGACCCCGACGACCCGCACCGCGATCTGTGGTGGGCGCACACCGGCGGTGGCGGCGGCAATTTCGGGGTCGTGACGCGGTACTGGCTGCGCACGCCGGGCGCCGACTCCGACGACCCCGCCGCGCTCCTGCCCAAGGCCCCGGCCCAGGTCTGGAAGCGCACCGTCATGTGGCCGTGGGACGGCATGACGGAGGACGCCTTCGGCGCGCTGCTGCGCAACTACGGGGAGTGGTACGAGAAGAACAACGACGCCGGCAGTCCCGCGGCGGGCCTTTGGAGCAATCTGATCGCCACCCACCGGTCCTCCGGGATGTTCGGCATGACGGTGGTGATCGACCATGACGGACCGGACGCCGAGGCCGTCTTCGACGAGCACTACGTGTCCGTCACCGAGGGCGTCGGTGTCGACCCGGTGGTGCACACCGCGGAGGTCGTCCCGTGGTTCAGCTCCTGGATGCCCTCGTACAGCTTTCCCAACGACCCCCAGGGCCGCTACAAGGACAAGTCGGGCAACTTCCGCAAGGGCTTCACCGCACATCAGCGACAGGTCATCTACCGCTATCTGACCGATCCGGACCAGTCCAACCCGACGACGTGCGTGGTGGTCGCCGGCTACGGCGGAAAGGTCAACACCGTCTCCCCCGAGGCCACGGCCACCGCCCAGCGGGACTCGATACTCAAGGTCGTCTACAGCGGCGGAGTGTGGCAGTCCGAGGACCAGGACGAGGCCCGCATCGCATGGATGCGGCGGTTCTACCGCGACGTCTACGCCGGGACCGGCGGGGTGCCCGTCCCCGACGACGTCAACGACGGCGCGTACATCGGCTATCCCGACGTCGATCTGGCCGACCCCGCCTGGAACACCTCGGGTGTGCCCTGGCCGGTGTTGTACTACGGCGCCAACTATCCGCGCCTTCAGCAGGTCAAGCAACGCTACGACCCGCGCAACGTGTTCCGCCACTCGCTGTCGATCGAACTCCCGTCCGCATAGGCCCCGATGTCGGAGGATCACCATGCTCGAGAACAAGGTCGTCGTCGTCTCCGGAGTCGGACCGGGCCTGGGGCGGGCGATCGCCCTGCGGGCGGCGCGGTCCGGGGCGGACGTCGTGCTCGCCGCCCGAACGGACTCCCGGCTCGCGGAGATCGCCGCCGAGGTGGAGCAGACCGGGCGCCGAGCCCTGGCCGTGCCGACCGACATCACCGACGAAACCTCGGCCGCCGCCCTGGCCAAGGTGACGACGGACACCTTCGGCCGGGTCGACGCCCTCGTCAACAATGCCTTCGCCGTACCCCCGCTGACCGACCTGCTCGACGTCGACCTGACCGACGTCCGCGCCGGGTTCGAAACCAACGTGTACGCCGCACTGCGGCTCACCCGGTTGTTCGCACCCGCGCTGGCCGGCAGCCGCGGATCGGTCGTGATGGTCAACTCGGCCGTGCTGCGCCACTCCAAGCGGCTCTTCGGCGCCTACAAGATGAGCAAGGCAGCCCTGCTGTCCCTCGCCCAGAGCCTGGCCACCGAACTCGGCCCCCAGGGCATCCGGGTGAACACCGTCGCCCCCGGCTACATCTGGGCGGACGCCCTGCGCGAGGGCTTCGGCCAGTGGGCGCAGCAGCGCGGGGTCACCGTGCAGGACATCTACGACGAGGTGGCGGCCACCCTCGACCTCGGCAGGCTGCCGGAACCCGACGATATCGCCGATGTCGTGCTCTTCCTCCTGTCCGACATGTCCCGTGCGGTCACCGGTCACTGCTTGGACGCCAACGCCGGCGAGTTCCACCACTGACCGGGATGCCCCGGAAGCACTCCCCGCCCCCAGAGGAAAGTTGAGGCTCCGCGGTGACACAGAACAGAGAGGGAACAGGTGCTCCGGCCACCACGGTGGGGCACCGCGCACCGAGCGCCCGGCCCGCGGCGGGACCGGAGCGACGCTGGTGGCACAGCCCGTGGATGGCCGCACTCGCCGTCGTCGTCGTGTTCAACCTGCTGTACGCCTTCCCCCGCTACCTCAGCGGAGATCCGCAGCAGTCCCGCATCCCGCTGGACCCGGGCTTCTCACAGCACTACCTGGTCGTGGTGCTGCACGCGGTCCTCGGCAATCTCGCCCTGGTGACGGTCCTCCTCCAGGTGCTGCCCTGGATACGCCGCCATCACCCGCGGGTGCACCGGGTGAGCGGGCGGGTGTACCTCTTCGCCGCGGCACTGCCCACGACGGTGCTGGCGTTCGCCCTCGTGCCCTTCAGCCAGGCCCCGTTCGGCGCCTTCGGTCTGATGCTGTCGGGGGTGCTGTGGATCGTCACCACGCTGCTCGGCTACCGGGCCGCCCGCCGGCGCCGGTACATCGACCACCGCCGCTGGATGATCTACAGTTTCGCCATCTCCCTCGGCACCACCTGGGGCCGGGTGCTGTCCGAGCTGATGCAGGCCTTCCCGGGGTTCGAGGTCAGTCTGTCGTTCATGCTCGAACTCTCCACCTGGGGCAGTTGGGTGATCAACCTCCTGATCGCCCACTGGTGGCTCGATCGCACGGCTCCCAAGGCAGCCCGACTGGTGCGGTAGCCAGGACGGTTCGGCCCGAAGCGAAGCTCCGGTCGGCGGGGTGACGTCCAGTCACCCCGCCGACCGGAGCTTCGCTGTGTCATGGGGTCCCGCACACAGGAATATGCACTTCACAACGAGCGGCTCGTCCAGGTTCTCCCGTATTGCGTCGATAGCGCACAAGATCATCTGCTCGGTCTGAGCTGCCCCGAATCCCCGATGCCCGGCGGGTGCTGATTCGGTCTCCTTCCGGCTCCCCCGCCGACCGCCGCGCGCCGGCCGATGCGCCGCGCGCGGCTCCGTCATGATCGCCTGTGACCAGCATCTCCCGACACGCCGAGCCGACCTGCTCCGATGTATTCCGACGACCATTCGAAGGGAGGCGGGACAGCAGGCCGTCCGAAAAGGAGCAAGACCCGCGACATCCCATGGGAGGGTAGCCGTTGTTCCCGAAGCCAGGGTGGTGCGCTTCTCGCAACTACAGGACATGGATAGGAAGTGTTTCGTGCTCCTTGAGGACAAGACGGTGGTCGTATACGGTGTCACTTCGGCCTACAGTGCCGCGATGGTCAGGGCGTTTGCCAGCCAGCGTGCACTCATTTTCTTTGCAGATTCTTCACGCGACCGAGCCGAAGCTGCGGCTCGCCAGATAATTGATGCCGGGCTGGTCGCCGAGGCCGTCGAAGTCGACCTTTTCGACCGTGGCCGACTCGAGGAGTACACAGCCGAGCTGGTGGAGTGGACCGGCAGCATCGACGTCGCCGTCGTGGCACTGGGGGACCACGGCACCGAAGCCCAGCTGACCGCCGCCAGAACGGTCGCCGAGCGGATGGTGGTCCAGGGCTACGGAATTATCGTGATCATGTCGGTGACCGGCGCATCCGAGCAGGAGTACCGGGAACTCGCCGAACACGCCGCCGCGCACGGTGTCGCCGTCCTCCCCGTCCTCTGCGCCATGGACCAAGGGCGGAACCTCAGCGCGACGATCGACCGTCCGATCCTCTCCTGATGACGCATCGGCTCCTGCCGGGGCGCGCCGCATCCGGCGGCGCGCCCCGCCTTCGCGCACTCCCGGCGCGACCCCGCCGTCACGGCTCCGGGCGCTGCCGAGCAGCCGGCTGCCCCGCTGAGCACGCGCGGTCCGGCGCGCGGCCGCATCGCCGATGCCCGTGCCGGAAAGGACGGAACGCCTCGGCCCGAACGGCACCCGCCCAATTCCGCAGCACACTACGTCAGCCGGCCCTGCTTTCGGCAGCGGACAGCAGCACCGGCGAGCCTTTTTCATCACCCAACGGGGAGGTCCATCATGAACAGAACAGATGAACGTCCAAGAGTACTCATAGTCGGCGCCGGACTGGCCGGCACCGCCACGGCGATTCGGCTGCTCCATTTCGCGCGCCAGCCGCTCGAGATCGTCCTGCTCGAGCGGCGTTCCGCATATCGGTCCGCCGGTATCGCCTATCACCGGGACGGCAATCCCTGGGACCATGTGTTCAACATCCAGGCGGGCCGCATGTCGGTATTCCGGGAGGACGTTCTCGACTTCGTCCGCTGGGCCAATCACGAGGCCGACCGCCGGGACTGGCCGGCGCCCTGGGCCGGGTTCGAGTTCGTCGAGCAGGGCCCGGCGCCCCGCCGGATATTCCAGGACTACCTGACCGACCGGCTGGCCGAGGCCGCGCGGGAGGCCCGTCCCGGCGCCGTGCTCGTCGAAGCGGACGGCGAGGCGGTCGACATGGACGTCCGCCGCTCCGGGATCGAGGTGACCGTGCGACGGCCCGCCACGGGCGGTCCACGGGCCGGGCGGGAGCCGGAGACGGAGGTGCTGCCCGCCGAGCACGTCGTGCTCGCGACCGGCCTGGAACTGAGGCAGCCGCCTTTCGCCGCCGAGGTGCTCGGGCATCCGTCATTCGTCCGGGAGCCGTACTCCGCGGCCGGCGTCCGCACACTCGAGTCCCTGCCGCCCGAGGCGACCGTCGCGATCGTCGGATCCGTGCTGAGCGCCTACGACTCGGCGGGCCTGCTGCTGCGCCGGGGCCACACCGGGACGATTCATCTGATCTCCAGGAGCGGGACGATGTTCCGCACGTACCCGGACGGCCATGAGCACGAGGTCTTACCGCTGCCCTGCCCGAAATCGTTGCTGGAGCCGTACCGGAACCGTGCCGAGTTCCTCGCCCGGGTCCGAAACGAGTGGGAGACGGCGTGTGCGACGGTCGTCCGGGCCCACCCCGGAGTCGACGCGGCGGTGGTCGCGGAGCGGGTGGCCAAGGCGTGGGAGCCGTATCTTCCCGAGGCCATCGAGCGGATTCCCACCACCGAACTGCGCAGCCTGCTGGACGAGTTCAGTACCGCGATCGCCGCGCTCCGGGTCGGTGCGGTGGAGTACACGATGGCGGTCATCGAGCGGGCGATGCGCGCGGCGAACGGGGCGGTGCGGCTGGTGGTCGGCAGGGTCGAGCGCATCACGCCGACGGCGTCCGGAGGACTGCTCGTCTCGGTCGCGGCCCGGAGGCAGACGCAGACCGTCGAGGCGGACCTGGTGGTGGCCAACTTCGGCAGGGAGTGGGACTACAGCAGGGTCGGCGGACCGCTGTGGGAGAACATCCTCCGCAAGGGCATCGCGGTGCCCCACGAGCGCACGGGGCGCGGCCTGGAGGTCGACGGGGCGGGGGCGCTGCTGGGCCCCGGCGGAGAGCCGACCGGTCCGATCTGCGCGGTCGGCGTGCCGAGGGAGGGTGACGAGATCGTGCGCAACGGCCGCACCGGCGCGTTCGCCTTCAATCTCGCCGCCATCAAGAACCAGTCCGTCTCGGTCGCCGCACGGGTGATCGAACAACTGGAATCACCTGACGGTTCGGCTCGGACCAAATCCCCCTCAGGGAGCGAGGGCAGCAATGTCGAGGATGCGTACCGCGGCCGATTCGAGGAGGCTGTGGTACTGGAGGCACGAAGGCTGGCCGCGCGTACGCGAAATGAACGGGAACTGCTGGATTCCCGGTTGGAGACCTGTCTGCGGTCCCTGGGTGAAATGCCGGCCCTTCCCATGGATGCTTCCCGGCGCGACCGTCTGCTGAGAACCGTCGTCAACCGGGCCGCCGTCCGGCGGCTCACCGACGTCTCCGTCACGCCACGGCAGCTGCGCCGACAACTGAAGATCGGGAACCGCGAAGACCTGGAGGGCTAGTTGAACGGGCGACGAATTCAGGGATTCCTTCTGGCCGGTGGTACACAGAGTGTGCTGAGAGGTATCTGTAACCGCACAAGAAATCCACTCGAGGGAACAATTCTCGTCGCCCCGTCTCTCGAAGCGGGTCTGTACGACGCGATCGTGGCGGCCCGGGCGGTGGTCTGCGGTGCGGGCGGGCTGACCGGCCACATGCAGTCCATCTGCCGTGGCCGGGGCATCCCCGTGCTCCGCGTCGACCAGGCGGATCTCGCCCACCTGGTCGGCGAAGTGACGCTTCATCTGGACAGCCAGTCGATCACCGTCGGGTCCGACCCGAGTCCGCGCAGTCCCTCGCCGGACGATCTCGGCTCGGCCTGCGCGGTCATCGCGGATCTTCAGGACATCCACCAGATCAACACGTGCGGGCCGAACGCGAAGCGGGTGGACTCCTTCTTCATCCGGGAGGAGTTCCTCTGCCTGGCGGCGGGCCTGCGTCCGCTCGACGCCCTGGCCGGCGGCCCCGCCGACATCGCGGTCTACGGGCGGTCCATCGCCGACCGGCTGTGCGCCTTCGTCGAGGCGCTCCTGCCCGGCCAGCGGCTGATCCTGAGGCTTCTCGACCTCCGTTCCGACCACGCCGCCGAGGTCACCGAGCTGACCCCGGTCGCGGTCGAGCCGAACCCCGAGCTGGGCCTGCACGGCGCGCGCTGGCTGCTGGGTTCGGCGGCCTACCGCAACGCGCTGCACACCGTGCTCGGGTCGCTGCGCGAACGGCTCGGTGACGACGCGGACCGCGTGCATCTGGCGGCTCCGTTCCTCACCGACGAGCAGGAGTTCGCCCGGCTCAGGACACACCTCGAGGTGCCGGCCGAGGTGCCCCTGTCGGCGTTCATCGAGACGCCCTCGGCCGTGCACGCCACCACCGCGCTCTGCGCCGCGGGCGCCAGCGAGCTGTTCGTCGGCATGAAGGACCTCGTGCAGTTCTATCTCGCCGCGGACCGGAGCAACCACCTGGTCGCCAGCACCTACCAGACCCGGCACCCGGCCGTCATGGACGCAGTGCGCAAGGTGGTGGAGTCGGCGCGTGCCGCGGGCACCCCGGTGCGGGTGTTCGCGCTGGGTGCCGACCTCGCCCACTACCTCGGGCAGCTGCCGACCCCCGACGGCTACATGATGTGCACCGCCGAGCTCCGGCAGGTGCTCGTCCAGCCGCAGCACTGAGCCGGTTGTGGCCCAACTGGGCACGTACGAAGAAGGCTTGGCGCCGGGTGCACTGCTGTGATGACCCCTGACCGTGGACCACGGAGGTTTCCCATGTCAGCCAACACCGCAGCGCTGTACCGGATGCGCGACGGCATCGACGTCCTCAACGGCCGGCTCCACAAGATCGGGTTGAGGGTCTTCCTCGTCATCGTCCTGGCCCACTGGGCGGAGCACCTCGCCCAGGCCGTGCAAATCTACGTCATGGGCTGGCCGGTGCCCGAGGCTCGGGGTGTCCTCGGGATCCCGTTCCCCTGGCTGGTCACCTCGGAGTGGATGCACTACGGCTACGCCCTGATCATGCTCGTCGGGTTCGTGCTGCTGCGCCCGGGATTCACCGGGAGCTCACGCACATGGTGGAACATCACCCTCGGCGTGCAGGTGTGGCACCACTTCGAGCACCTGCTGCTGCTCGTCCAGGCGATGTCCGGGGCGTATCTGGCCGGCCGTGCCGTGCCCACGAGCATCGTCCAGCTGGTCGCGCCGCGGGTGGAACTGCACCTGTTCTACAACGCGCTCGTCACCCTGCCCATGGTGGTCGCCATGGTCCTGCACGTTCGGGCGGACAGGGCGGACAACGCGGGAGCGCGCTGCACCTGCGCGGCCCAGGCGTGACGGGGGAACGGACCCGTTGAGCGGCCCTGGGGCGAGGCGACCGTCGGGTTTCGTGTCTCTCGTGCTGCTGGTGACCGCGTGCGCGCTGCTGGGGGTCTCGCTGCCCAATGTGGGCAACGTGCTGCGCGCGGCGACGGGCGACGGCGTCCCGGGGACGTTCACCGCCGAGCAGGTGTCCTGCGTCCGGCATCCGGGACACGAGACATGCGAGTGGGTGGGCTCCTTCCGCTCCGCCGACGGCACACAGGTGCGCGAGCAGGTCAGGATGTACGGACGCGGCCGCGCCTCGCTGACCGCCGGACAGCGGGTCGCGGCCGTCGACGTCGGGAACCCGGGGCGTGTCTACGGCCCGGGGGGATCCCGCGAATGGATCTTCACCGGTCTGCTGCTCGTCGGCGGTTACGGCATGCTCGCCCTGCTGGCCAGGCGCCATCTCATGCCGCCGCCCGCCCCGGGGCGCCGTCCCGGCAGGCGTACGGCGCCGGACGGGAACGGGCCCCCTCCGCTCACCGCGAGCGACACACGGGCCGGGGAGGCGGGCGGGAGCTGAGCTCCGGTGGCAGCGGCGCACCGGTGGTTCCGGCCTCGTGTCCCTCCGCACGCCGGGAGTGGCCCGCTCCCCCGTCGGAGGCGGAGCATGAAGCGGCCGCGGGACCACGGCCACGCCGTTCCGCTCGGGAGAGGACACCACCATGCCGCACATCGACCTGGACAACGACGAGCCCGGCATTCGCGGGCTGATGGCTCACCGGCCCGACACCGCGGCACCGCTCGGTCACCTGGCCGAGACGCTGCTGCGCTCCCCCATGTCGCTGACCCGCGGCGAGCGGGAGCTGATCGCCGCCTACACGTCCCACCTCAACTCCACGCCCTACTGCGCCCGCTCGCACGGGGCGTTCGCCGCCGCCCAGCTCGACGGAGGACGCTCCGTCGTCGACGCCGTGCTCGCGGATCCGGACACCGCGCCGATCACGCCGCGGCTGCGGGCGTTACTGCAGATGGCGGCCGAGGTGCGGGGCCCGGTGCGGCCCGTGGCGCCCGGCACCGTCGCGGCCGCGCGGGCGGCCGGCGCCGACGACCGGCAGATCCACGACACCGTGCTGATCGCCGCCGCGTTCTGCATGTACAACCGCTACGTCACCGGCCTCGACACCGGACTCCCGGACGATCCGGGCTACTTCGAGGAGGCGGCGAAGCGGGTCACCACCCGGGGGTACACCGCCGGGCGCTGACCTGCCGGACCCGCGCCGCCGCGGTCAGCCGCCGTCCACCCACACCGCATGGAACACGTGCGGCACCCGGACCGGCAGCGGGACCACGGCGGTCGGGGGGCCGGTGAAGTCGGCGGTGTCGAGGACCATCAGCTCGCCGCGCCCCGTCCGGGCGTCGGTGACCATGCTCAGCAGCCAGCCGTCGCCCTCGGGGGCGCGCGGCTCGCGGGGGACGAAGACGGCTTCGCCGCTCGTGCGGCCCGGGGGCAGCGCGTGGGTGTCGGTCCGCCCGGCGGCGAGGTCGTGGCGCAGCAGCGCCGGACCGCCCAGCAGCTCACCGCCGCACGGGGCGAGGGCCGTGGTGAAGGCGATGCAGTGCCGGGTGCCGCGCACCCGGTCGTCGATCACCGGGAACTCCTGGACCAGGTCGGAGAGTCCTTCCTCGACGACCGTGCCCGCCGCCGCGTCCACCGTCCAGCGGACCAGGGCGGGGGGCGTCTCACCGGGGCGGTGCGGGTCCCGGTCGAAGACGCGCGGATGGCGGATCACGTCGACGACGAGGTGCCGGCCTGCCTCGTAGGCGTTGACGGGGTGGAAGACGAAGCACGGCGACAGCTCGACCCAGAGGATGTCGTTGGGGCCGCCGTCGCGCGGGAGCAGCCCGAGGCGCGCGCCATGGCCGTCGTTCCAGGCGTAGGGGACGCGTGAGCCCACCGCCGCGGCGGCGGGGCTGAACACCACGGGGAGGTCGTAGACGAGCGCGTAGCGCTCCGTCAGGGAGAACGCGTGCGTCATGACCGGACGCTTCAGCGGCACCGGGACCGAGCGGCGTACCCGGCCGTGCACGTCGACGACGAGGTAGGTGGCGTACGGCGGCTCCAGCGACATCGTGATCGCGTGGAGTTCGCCGGTGACCGGGTCGTGCTGCGGGTGTGCGGAGAATCCGCCGCGCAGCGTGCCGTCGAAGTCGACGCGGGCCACCGTGTCGAGGGCGGGGTCGATCTGGAGTGGGAGCGGGCCGCCGTCGCCGAGGGCGAGGGTGCGGCCGGCGTGGCGGACGATGTTCGCGTTGGCGTTGTCGTTCGGGCCGTGCCGGGGGCCGGGGGCCGGCAGTTCGCCGAGGATGCGGGCGACGCGGTCGGTGCGCAGCCAGCGGTTGCGGTACCACTCGGCGCGGCCGTCGCGCAGCCGTACGCCGTGCACCATGCCGTCGCCTGCGAACAGGTGCTCGCCGGACGGGCGTCGTAGCGGGTGAGGGCCGATGGTGAGGAAGGTGCCGTCCAGCTCCGGGGGGAGCGCGCCGAGCACGGGGGGCGCGGAGACGACCACCTCCCGTGTGACGGGGGGAGCGTCGGAGAGGCCGGCCAGTTCGGCTTTCGATGCGATCATCGTTCCGCCCTCCGTAGCGTATCACCGTTATGTAACATAGTTACGGTATAGCGTGTCGAACGACTGAGGGGGCGTCAAGGGTGAGTCCACGTCAGGCAAATCCGAGGCTGCGGGCCGATCTCGTGGAGGCCGCTGCGCAGCTGCTGACCGAGGAGGGACCCCGGGCGCTGACGACCCGCCGGCTCGCCTCCGCGGTGGGTTCCTCGACCACCGCCGTCTACACCCACTTCGGCGGCATGGACGATCTGGTGCGGGCGATGGTCCACGAGGGCTTCGCCCGGCTCGACCGGCGGATGAGCGAGGTCACTCCGAGCGACGACCCCGTGGCCGACATCGCGGCGATGGGGCTCGCCTACCGCCGCAATGCGCTCGAGCACCGGCACCTGTACGGCGTGATGTTCGGCGGGGTGGGGTTCGGCGGGTTCAGCCTCACCGAGGAGGACCGGCAGCACGGCCGCTACACCCTCGAACCCGTGACCCGCGCGGTGGCGGCGGCCATGGCGGCGGGCCGCTTCCGGGACGGCGACGCACGTCTGGTGGCCCATCACATGTGGATCGCGTTGCACGGGCTCGTCACGCTGGAACTGGGCGGCTTCCTGGTCCCGCCCTACGACGCGGAGAGCTGCTTCGCCTCACAGGTGCACGGGCTGCTGGTGGGCGCCGGGGACGATCCGGCGCGGGCCCGGCGCTCCCTGGAACGCCTCGGGGTGCTCCTCGGCGCGGGGTGAACTCGGGCGGGGCGCTGCCCGGGCACGGAAGGCGGCACCACGGCACGGCGGACAACGCCCACGGCTGAAGACGCCGCCGGGCCGCGGTCGTCGCGAACGGCGACCGCGGCCCGGCGGGTACAGCCCTGGGCGGACTCAGACGGTGGACGGCGCCAGGCGGTGGAAGGCGCCGCCGTAGAACAGCAGGGCGTCGCCGCCCGGCCCGCGGCCCGCGTCGAGCACGGCGCCGAGCAGGATCGAGTGGTCCCCGCCGTCGTACACCGCCTCCACACCGCACTCCAGCCAGGCCAGGGCACCCGACAGGATCGGCGCGCCGGTACGGCGGCCCGGCTCGGTCTCCACCGCCTCGAACTCCCGGGCGCCACGCGGCCGCCCGCGGTCCGCGAAGCGGCGCGCGATCGGCTCCTGGTCCGCGGAGAGCACGGACACCGCAAACGCCTTCTCGTCCAGCAGCAGGTCGTGCAGTGCCGCCGTGCGCAGCACGCACACCAGCACCAGCGGCGGATCCAGCGACACGGAGGTGAAGGAGTTCGCCGTCATGCCCCTCGGCAGCTCCCGGCCCGCCGTCAGGACGGTGATGCCGGTCGCAAAGGAGCCCAGCACGCCGCGCAGCTCGCGGCGATCGTTGTCCAGCAGCGCGGGCGCCCTGTCCGGGGCGGGCGGGCGCGGGCCGTCCGCGCGGCCGTCGGCCACGCCGTCACCCCCCGCCCGTCGCCGCCGCGAGCCGCCCAGAGGGCGCCGAGCCGGCCGCCAGGAGCGCGTACGGCTCCAGCGCGCGGCGCAGCGCCTCGGGCACCCGGGTCGGCCGGGTGTCGGTGTTGGGCCCGCGCATACAGGCCACGCGCTGCCTGCCCCGGGCGACGAGGTCCTCGGTGACGGGCCCGTCGGCATCGCCCTCGCCGTCCCCGCCGCGCAGCCGCACGTAGTCGAAGGTGAACCCGATCTGGGTCTGCGTCAGGTCCTCCAGCCGCATCCGGATCGACAGCTGGTCGAAAGCGGTGATCTCGGCGAAGAACTCGCATCCCACCGACAGGGTGAACAGCTTGAGATCGCCTCGGATGTCGTCCAGCACGGCCGGGGCCCGGTCACGCAGGAACATCTCCCTGCACCGGCCCTGCCAGCGCACATAGTTGACGTAGTAGACGTTCCCCACCAGGTTGGTCTCCTCGAAGCCGACC
The DNA here is from genome assembly GCF_054782695.1 of Streptomyces deserti. NCBI lineage: Bacteria > Bacillati > Actinomycetota > Actinomycetes > Kitasatosporales > Streptomycetaceae > Streptomyces > Streptomyces deserti. The sequence goes on along the minus strand of NZ_BAAGRZ010000040.1, from coordinate 22,853 downwards.
AGGTGGCGCATCTCGTAGTAGGGGCGTTCTCCGCCCATGGGTCCCTCACCCCTCCTTCTCGGTCAGCACGGCGAACACCGCCGGTTCGGGCGCACCGCGCAGTACGGCGGGGACGGTGGCGATCCGCGCCGGTCCGCAGCGCAGCACCACCCACCGGTCCGGGGTCCCGGGGCCGCCGTCCACCGTCAGTTCGACGTGCGTCCGGCCGCTCTTGCGCAGGCACTCGGTGGCGCCCCACACCCGGCCCGCGGCGAGCGACAGATCCTCGCCGTGCTCGGCCGCAATCAGCCGGGCCAGCGCGAGACCGCCGGCGCCCAGCAGCCCCTCCCACTCATTGGGGCCGCGCTTCTCGACGCGCTGCACATCGCACGCGACGGGCCGCTCCCCGGCCACGGCGAGGGTCACCCCGGCGCCGTGGGAGGCGGAGACATGCGGGCCGCCGTCCACCTCGGGCCGCCCGTCCGGGCGATGACGGAGCGTCACCGGTCGGCCGAGCGCCTGGCCGAGGGCGTGCGCGGTGCGGGCCCGGCGGGCCTTGCGGGCACCGTCCGCGCCGTCGCCGTCCGGGTGGACAGCGATCCGCACCGGCGCGGGCAGCACCGCCTCGACGCGGCGCTCCAGGTACGGGCCGAGCAGCGCGGGCTCCCAGGGACCGGAGCCGTCCAGCTTGCGCACGGCACGCAGCGTCAGGCCCGTCCAGCGCTCGACGACCGCACCCTGTTCGTCGCGGACGTCGAGGTCGTAGACGTAGGTGTCGCCGTCCCGGGAACGCTCCACAGCGTGCAGGAGGATACGTCCGGTGCGGGCGGCCACGGCCGGGTCGGCGAGGTGCAGCCGCTCGATGCCCACCGGCAGCAGGGTAGCGTCCGGCACGCACGCCTGGATGGAGTGCATCAGCGCGTCGCGGGCGCCCGGGTCGGCCAGCACCAGGTCGGGCGGCAGGAAACCGGCGAACCAGGGCGCGGTGGCGGACGTGGAGATGTCCGCGACACATTCCCTGGCGGCGAGATGCCGGTAGCCCGTCAGGCGCTGGAAGCGGGCGCCCTGGAACAGCACCGGCCCGTACATGTCCCGCGCCGGGTCCAGCGGCGGGGCGACGCCCTCGGGCGGGTTCGGCGCGTGCGGCGGCTCCGGGTGCGGTCCGTAGCGCAGGACGGCGCGGAAGTGGTCGGCGCGGAAATGGGTCTCGCTGCTGCGGATCACCGCGCGGACGGTGTCGGGACCGGTCGCCAGCACGGCCACCCGCACGGTGGTCGAGCCGTCCGGCGGAACCGCCACCGGACGCAGGAACTCGGCCTCTTCCAGGACGGGCACCGCGTCGCCCCCCGTGCGGCCGGTGAGGGCCGCCGCGGCTTGGGCCATGGCCTCCATGCCGAGCACCGCCGGGAGCAGCAGGGTGCCATCCAGGAGATGGTCGGCGAGGTAGGGGTCGGTGGCGGCGGACAGCTCCGAGTCCGCGACGAGTTCCACGCCGGGGTAGTGGGCCTGCACCCGCTCCAGGAACCGGAGCAGCGGCAGTTCGCGGTCCTCCAGGGCGATGGTCGGCAGGCTGCCGGCACGGCCCATGACGACCAGGGCGTCGGGCATCTCCGGGTCGGCCAGCACCCGGCGGAGCATCGCCACGCCCTCGTCGGCCGGGATCGGCTCGATGCCCTCCCGCAGGAGCGATTCGAGCACGCCGAGCCGCTCCCCCATACCGGCGCCGGACCACACCGACCACTCCAGCGCGACGCACCGGCAGCCCGGGAGGTCCTGGCGCAGCCGGGCGATCCGCTCGGTCAGCCAGTCGTTGGCGGTCGCATAGTCGGCCTCGCCGCGCAGCCCGGCGCGGCCGATGATGCTGCCGAACGCGACGACCAACCGCAGGTCGGCCGGGTCGACGGCGGCGAGCACCGCCTCGAGACCGGCGATCTTGACGGCCAGGGTTCGGCGGAACGCCGCCTCGTCGAGGTCGGCGAGGGCACGCGGTTCGTTGCGTCCCGCGCCGTGCAGCACGGCGGTGACGGGCCCGAGCCGTTCCCGTATCTCGTTGACGGCGGTCTTGGTGTCACCGGCCGAGGTGACGTCGGCCCGGGCGTAGTGGAAGCGGACGCCCGAGGCAGCCATCCGGCCGAGGTTCGCGGCCAGTTCCCGGTCGGTCTCGGGGTCGGAGCGGCCGAGCAGGCCGACGGCGCAGCCGGTCTCCCGGGCGAGGGACAGGGCGCATTCGGCGGTGATGCCCTTGCCTCCGCCAGTGACCAGGACGACGTCGGCGGCAGTCAGCGGGGTCCGGGCGGTGGCACCGGTGCCGGTGGTGGCCGCGGTGGGCGGCAGGGCCCGCAGCACGGGGACCCGGCGGACCCACGCGGCGTCGTAGTGCACCTCGCTGAACCCGTTGGTGGCCGCGACATCGGCGACGATACGGCGCGCCATCCCGTCCGGGGCCGGCAGGCTGTTGAGGGGCACCGTGACGACAGTGGTCGCGGTGGCGGGCGCCTCCAGGTGCAGCGTCTTGGCCAGCCCGGCGGGGCCGCGCCGATCGCCGACGGCGACGAACCGGGCGGCGGGTGCGGTGGGATGCAGGGCGGCGCGGGCCGCCGACAGCATCAGCGCGGCATGCTCGTCGTCGCAGTCGGCGGGCAGACAGAGCAGCACGCCACCGCCCAGCCCGGCGTCGCGGAGGGCCGCTGCGAGCGGCTCGGCGAGCGGATGCCCGTCGGGCGCGAACACGGTCCAGTCCGCGCCGCCGCCTCCGGCGGGTCCGGGCTGCCCCGGCACCTCGCCGGGTTCCGCCTCGACCAGGTCGACCGAGAACGCGCGGACCCACGGTGCCACCCCGGCCGCCACCGGCGTACGGTCCGCGTCGGACGGCAGGGCGGTGCCGGACAACTCGTCCAGCAGGCCCGCCAGTTCGGCCAGCGTGGAGGTGGCGAACGCCGACGTCGTGGCGATGGCCTCGACCCCGAGCTCACGGGCCGCGTCATTCATGATCTGGCCGACCGTGATGGAGCTCAGGTGCAGCTCGTCCAGCGGGTTGGTGTCCGGCGAGATGGCCGAGGGCGGCAGCTCGGCACGCGCCGCGGCCAGCCGCATCAGGATGTCCAGGCTGGTCGCGCCGTCGCCGGCGGAATCCGACGGCGCGCCGGCGGGCTCCCCCGCGGCTCCCGGCCGCTGGGCGTCCGCGCCGGCGCCCACGGCGGTGCCCGCCTCCACCAAGGCCGGCAGATCCCCGTCCGGTGCCGACTCGCACGGGTTCGCCAGGAACCGGAACTCCTTGTCCAGCGGCAGCGGCCGGGTGAAGCGGTCCCGGAACAGCTCCCGGTGGCGCACCGGGGCGCCCAGCACCCATGCCGCCGCCACACCGTGGAACAGCCCGGCGAGGGACGTGCTGTCCGTGTCGAGGGCGATCACCGGGACGTCCACCGTCTCCGCGGCCAGACCGCTCAGGATGCGGCCCGGGCCGACCTCCAGCAGCAGGTCGCTCTCCGCCGCCACGCCGTTCACCGCCTCCGTGAAGCGGACGGGGGCGAGGACCTGACGGGTGAGCAGCTCCGCCACGTCGGTGTCCTGGGCAAGCGGCGCGCCCGTGACCGTCGAGACCACCCGCCGGGCCAGGGGAGCGAGCCGCTCCTGCGCCAGGTGCTCGGCGAACGCGCGCGCCGCCGGGGCGACCGCGGGCGAGTGGAAGGCGTGCGAGACGTTGATGCGCTGGGCGCCGAGCCCTTGCGCGACGGCTCGTACGCTCACCCGGTCGACGGCGTCGGCGGGCCCGGAGACCACCGTCTGGCGAGGGCCGTTGTACCCGGCGATCACCACGGGCTCACCGTGGAGCAGCGGTTCCACCGAGCCGGGCCCCGCGGCGATGCTCGCCATCGCGCCCCCGCCGTCGCTCGCCGCCGCCATCACCCGGCCGCGCGCCGCCGCCGTACGCAGCAGCGCGGCCTCGTCCATGGCGCCGGCCCAGTGCAGGGCCGTCAGCTCGCCGAGGCTGTGCCCCGCCGCGGACGTGCCCTGGATGCCCAGCGCGTCCAGCACGCGGAGCCCGGCCGCCGAGGCGGTAACGATCCGGGGCTGGGCCACCTCGGTCGCCACCTGGTCGCCGTCGGTCGGGAGGGCCTGCTCCCGGTACAGCTCGTCCACGAAGGCGAAGCGGGCACGCAGCGCGCCCCCATCGCCGCTGCGGCCCGCGCCCTGACCGGGGAAGAGGAGGCCGATCCGGGGCAGTGCCCCGGTACGGTGGCCGAGGAACAGCCCCGCGGCCGGGTCGAGGACCGTGCGCGTGCCGCCGTCGACCCTGGCGAGCAGCTGGGTGAAGCGCTCCTCGGCCTGCTCCGGGGAGGAGGCCACGACGGCCGCGCGGACGGGACGGCCCGCCAGCTCGGTCTCCAGTGAGGCGGCCAGGTCGCCGAGCTCGGCATAGGACAGGCGCCCGGCGAGGGTGGCGAGCCGGGTCAGCCGGCCGCGCAGGCCGGCGGTGTCGTCCGCGTCGAGCAGGAGCAGCTCGCAGTCCTGCCGGGACCGGACCAGGCGGACGGCGGACCGCGGCAGGGCGGTGCGGGGCACCCCGTCGGCGTGCTCGACGACGATGTGCGCGTTGATGCCACCGAAGCCCATAGAGGAGACGCCGGCCCGCCTCGGGGTGCCCTCGGGCCATGGTTCGGCCTCTCGGGGCACCCGCAACATAGGGCGTTCGCCGAGGAGTTCGGGGTGCGGGTCGCGGTGCCCGGTGGCCGGGGGGATGATCTGGTGGCGCACCACGAGCACCGCCTTGAGGAGACCGGCGATCCCGGCCGCCGCCTTGGTGTGTCCCAGGTTGCCCTTGACCGTGCCGAGGGCGGCGGGCGGCGCGTAGGGGTCGGCGGCGCGGCGCGCCTCGGACAGGGCGCGCAGCTCGGTGGCGTCGCCGACGGCGGTGCCGGTGCCGTGACCTTCCAGGTAGGAGACGGTGTCCAGGCCGAACCCCGCGGAACGGTAGGCCCGGTCGAGAGCTTGCCGGTGGCCGCTCGCCTCGGGACGGGTGATGCCGCCGCGGCCGTCCGAGGACCAGCCCCAGCCGGCGATGACCGCATAGCGGAAACGTCCCTGCGCGACGGCGTCCTCGTCCCGCATCAGCACCACGGCACCACAGCCCTCACCGGGCCAGAAACCGTTCGAGCCACGGTCGTAGACGCGCATCTCCCCGGTGGCCAGGGCTCCGGTCTTGGCGAATCCGATCACCTCGAAGGGGTCGATGCTCAGATCCACACCGCCCGCGACGGCCACGTCCCACTGCCCTGAGGCCAGCGCGTTGCACGCGGTGGCGACGGACAGCAGCGAGGAGGAACAGGCGCCGTCGACCGTGAAGCCACCGCCGCCGAGGTCGAAGTGGTTGCAGATGCGTCCGGCGATGGTGTTCGCCAGACCGCCGGCCAGGGTGTCCTCGTCGATCGGTGGGAAGGGCTGCTTGTACCGCTCCTCCAGACCGGCCAGGAACTCCGCCAGTTCCCCGTCCGACCACCCCTGCTCACGCAGCGCCGCGCCGACCGTGCGGCGTACGTACGGCCAGCGCAACCGCATCAGGTTGGCGCGGCTGAACTCACCGGTGAGGGTATTGCCGAGGACGGCGCCGGTGGTGGCCGCCGGCAGGCCCGCGCCGTCGGGGAAGCCCGCGTCCTCGAGGGCCTGCGCGACCGTGTCCAGGGCCAGCCAGTGCGTCATGTCCGTGGCGCGGAAGGTGCTGCCGGCGACACGGTGCTTGACGCGGTCGAACTCGTAGCCCTCCAGGACGGCCGCCTTGCGCGCGTAGTGGCGGTCCGGGGCGGCGGGGTCGGGCGAATAGTAGTCCTCGTGGCGCATCCGCTCGTCCGGGAGGCGGCGGAAGGCGCGCCGCCCGGCCAGGACGTTCTGCCACAGTTGCTCGGGCGTGTCGGCGTCGGGGTAGCGGCAGGCCATGCCGACGACGGCGATACGCGACGGCGTGCCGCTCATGCCGCCACCGCCTCGGGTCCCGTGGTGGTGCCCGCGGTCACGGCCGGAGCGGCTGCGGTCCGCTCACGCCGGCGCTTCATCAGGTGGGCCGCCCACCAGCCGATGCCGCGCAGCGCGCACACGATCGAGGTGGCGAAGAACAGCGTGTAGACGACGTTGAAGACCATCAGTACCCCGTAGACCATCGCGACCGACGCGCCGAACATGAACTGGTTGCGAGCCTTGGTCGGCGTCGTCCCCGGATCGCTGATCATGTAGTTGGTGAAGAGCACGAAGGCCACTCCGCTCATCGCGCCGACCGCGGAGTACACCGCGACGTCCCACACAAAGTGGCGGATCACGCCCTGGATCGCGAAACCGCCGAGCCAGCCGACGATGAGTGCCACCCGCTTGGTCAGGATGGCGTTGATGACGGTCCCCGCGGTGGCGATGATCAGTGGGATGGCCATCCGGAAGAAATTGTTGGCGTTCTCGGTGAACTGGTACGGCGGCGCGATGCTGAACCAGGTGCCGAAGCAGAGCAGCGACACCGTGATGCCGAAGTTCGACGGGTTCATGAAGTGCCGCATCCGGCCGGCGATCGGCGCCTGGAACACATGCTTGCCGCCGACGCCGATGACCACGCCGAACAGCACCGGCAGGAACAGGTCGTTGCCGTAGGTGAGCATCGACACGGCCAGCGAGGTGATGTGGGCGGGCAGCAGGAACTCGTACACGCCGCGCACGCCCCGCCCGCGGAAGCGCGGGGCACGCTGGTACGCCCAGGCGCTGACCAGTTCGAGCCCGATCTCGGTGGCGTATCCGCACAGGACCGCCAGGATCGGCCAGAGCCACGGCTGCTCGAAGCCGAGCAGCGTGTAGCCGAAGACGTTGAACACACTGATGGAGATGGCGAAGTTGCGCAGCGCGAGGTACCGCGCGTCCCGTTTGGTGGCGGGGCGCGGCGCTCCGGTCTGCGGTGCCTGCCCCGCGGAGGAATGGGTGACCGTCGCGGTCATGTGCTCGGTACCTCCTGCGCGTCGCCGGTGAGCATGAGGGTGTGGGAACCGGGGTTGAGGCGGCGTTCCTGTTCGTGGACCTTGCCGTCGGCGTCGCGCCACCGCAGCTCAAGGTCCACCGGGCCGTCGTAGTCGCCGAGTCCGAAACGGACGTCGAAGCTGCGGAAGCCGCTGTGTCCGCCACCGCCGTCGAGCTGTGCGATCTCCGTGCCGTTGGGTGTCGTGGCGCGGACGGTGGCGCCGTAGGCGGGGCTGCCGGCGGCGGCCAGGCCGTCGTCGGAGCCCTTCGCGGCGGGAACCACCGAGGGGCGCACCAGGGTCAGGGTGAGGTGATGGCCCAGCTTCGGGGCGGTGTTGGCGTAGAAGGCGGGCGGTCCCCACTGCCGGGCCACGGCGAAGTCCAGAGCCCCGGTGCCGGTGGTGTCGCCGGTGGCCAGAGCGCGGGTGGGGGTGGGCACCGCGAGGCCGAGCTGCTCGCTGATGTTGGCGAACGTGCCGTCGTCGGTGCGGGCGTAGAAGGCCAGCTTGTCGTCGCCGGCGATGTCGTCGCCCGGCTGCACGTTCGGCCACATGGCCGGGTTGGACAGCAGGAGGTCGTTGGCCATGGCCATTTCCTGCAGCCACGGCCAGCGGTCGATATCGCCCTTGACGAAGCCGTCGGTCTGGACGACGTCCTGGTTGCCGGAGTTGCGGAAGTCGCCCATCTTGACGTCCCAGTTCCAGCCGGTCCACGCCAGGCCGTACTCGCGGGCCTCCTGGGTGAACGGGGCCACGCCGTCGCCGAGTTTGCGGGCCATCTCGGCCTCGTCGGCGGCACGGTTCTTCCAGACGAAATTGGACTCCTCCAGGCCCCAGGCCGAGGTGATGTTGCTGACCACCATGTCGAAACGGCCAGTGCCGTCCAGGTCGCCGAAGTCGACGCCCATGCCCTTGAAGGAGCCCTGGCCGAGCACGAACGACTTGGGCGTGGTGGGGGTGCGTTCCCCGACGGCCTCGGTGAACCGGATGTGGCCGGGTCGGGAGCGGTTGTACAGCAGGTGGTCGTGGCCGAAGTCGTTGGCGATGTAAAGCTCCGGCAGGACGTCACCGGTCAGGTCGGCGCCGGCGACGGCCAGCGTCCAGCCTGTGGCGGCGTCGTACGGGATCGCCTTGGGCTCCGAGATGTAGGTGGCGGTGGGCTCGGTGCCGGCGGTGGCGGACGTCCAGCGCAGCACGTGGTCGCCGCCGGCGTTCTCGGAGCGGGACAGCGAGTCGTTCATCACCACGTTGTTCAGGCCGTGGGGGTCGAGGACGTCGGAGTCGGGGAAGTAGTTCCCGACGACGATGTCCGGATGGCCGTCGCCGTCCAGGTCGCCGACGTGCACGGCGTCGGTGTTCCAGCGCGGGCCGTGGTACCGGCCGTCCTGCGACTCGGAGGGCACCAGTTCACGCGGCACGTAGGCCCGGGGCGACGGGGTGCGCGCGTCGGAGCGGGCCAGGAACAGGACCGGCGTGCGGCCCCAGTAGCTGACCAGGATGTCCATGCGTCCGTCCGCGTTGAAGTCCCCGAAGGTGCAGCCGGTGGGCGCCATGGTGTTGTCCACGGGCAGCGGCGCTGCGTCGAGGAGGAACGGAGTGAACCGGTCGGACTGGGGTGCCGTTGGGGTGTACGTCACCGTGACCTGGTCGGTGCGGGTGTCCACGATGCACATGCCGGAGGCCCGGCCGTTCCCGGTCACGTCGTTGATCGCGATGCTCGCGCCCACCGACGAGATCCAGGAACGGATTTTCTCGTAGGCGGGGTTGACGGTCCGCACGGTGCGCTTGGGCAGCTTGTCGTAGCCCGGCGGCATGGCGATGGGCATTTCCTTGAAGCGGTAGGCGGCGGCCGCCTTCGTGCCGTCCGGCGCGGCCACCGAAGCCCGGGTCGCATAGAACAGTGACGCCGCGATGAGAACCGTCACCAGCCCCGGCACGAGCCTGCGAATCCGCTGGCTGTACGCCACGGTGCTCCCCCTCTCTCCTGTAGATGTCAGGGTCGGCGTGCGAATCACGAGATTCGATTCCACAGATACGATCCGGGATGGCCGCATGGCGGGCATCTCCCGGCTTGCTAGCTGAGACGTGGCACGTCAGGACAGTCGGCAAGCTCGAAGAAGCGTCGTGTGAGGGCTCTCGCGAAAATCCTCGGTCCGGGGCCAGCGTGCGCCGGGAATCGCGCCCGATTCTCTTTCCGGATCGGTCGATTCGGATGAGATGACGCGGTCCTGTCGACGATACGTGAATTGCCGTGCGCCGCTGGAATGGAGAGGGATGTTCGCCGAACTCTCCGCGCTGCGCGAAGGCCTGCTTCCGCTTCGGAGACGACGGCGAAACCGGCGCCGTGGCACGCTCTGCGGGGTCGCCGGGTGCGGGGCTGCGCCGAGCTCGTGCGCCGGGTGCGGGACTCCCGTCGAAGCCTGTGCACCGAGTGCGGGTACGGCCGCCGAAGCCCGCACGCGGGGAGCGGGACGCCGCCGCCACGGCGCTCGCCGAGCCGGTGCTCGGCGTGCGGGACGGGTCGGCGGCACCCGTGTCCAGGTGCCGCCGATGCGCCGGCGGGTGTGCCGCGGTCAGCGCTCGAGTGCGGCGAACTGCCCGGGCCGGCGTCCGGGGCCGGCCGGGCCCCGGTAGGCCTGAGCGATGTCCAGCCAGTGATCGGCGTCCGGCCCGGACGCGGTGAGCGCGAGGTCCTCTCGGTGCCGGCGCCGGGTGGCCAGCAGACAGAGGTCGACGGCGGGGCCGGTGATCCGCTGCTCCGCGTTGGGATCGCCGAGCGTCCACGACGCACCGGAGGGCGCCGTCAGCTCGAACCGGAACCCCTTCTTCGGCTCCGGCAGACCGTGTGACTGGTAGCCGAACTCCCAGGTCAGGGCGGTGAATTCGGCCACGTGGCGGATCCGGTCGGTGTACTGGCGTGCGACGCCCAGCGCGTCGGTGACGTCCTGGCCGTGGGCGAACATCTCCATCATGCCCGCGGCCGTCAGCACCCACGCCGGGATCGGCCGGACCAGCCACGGCACCAGCTGCTCCGGCGGTACGGCCCGAAGGGCTCGCTCCGTCCGCTCCCGCTGGGTCCGCCAGGCGTCCATCAACTGCTTGCTGTTCAGCGGCAGATACGGCTTCAGCCCGTTCTCGACGGCCTCGCCGAAGTTGCGGACCCCGGCGACGAACTCCTTGAACGCGGCGGGCTCCGCCGCCGCTTTCTCGGCCATGCCGAACACCATGGTGAGATGGGCGATCTGGTGCCGGACCGACCAGCCCTCGGCCGGTGTGGGCCACGCCCACCCGGCCTCGTCGACATCCACCAGCAGGGCGTCGAGGGCGTTGCCCTCCTCCACGAGATCGCTGAGGACGTCCTTGTGCTGTGTCATGCCTCGTTCCTCTCTCCGGGCGGCTTGTCGCGGGGCCAGTCTCGGGCGAGGCGGGGGCCGGCCACTTCTCCGACCGTGCTGTTGACGCACCACGCGCCCGCAGGCGCAACCGCGAAGAAGCACCGGCGTTCCGGGGTGCCGATGATGGTGGTGGCCGTCGAGTCGTTCGTGGAGGCGAATGTGGCGAGGACTCTGAGATCGCTCCGACGCGTGCTGCTGGCCCCCGACCTGGCCGAGGTGTCCTTCGCCCGGCGCGGCTTCGCGCCGCTGCCCGCCGACAGTCCCGCCGCCCGGCTGGAGGCCGTCCCGCGCGCCGTCGTGTGCGGCTTCGAGTGGGCCATGGAGGCACGCAGCGTCCAGGAGACCGCGCATCGCCTGGAACTCCTGGACCCGGAGCAGCGCGGCTTCGGCTACGAGGGCGCCACCATGGCGTTCACCGTCCTGGACGTGATGGGCCGCGGCCACCGCACCCGGGAACTGCTGAACGGTCCGGGTCGTCCGCATGTCCTCCTCGCCTACATCGGCATCGGTTTCGCGATGGCGCGGCTGCCGCGCGTGACGTGGGGCAAGGTACTGCCCGAACTCACGGGGCAGCCCTATCACCCGGTGATGAGCTGGCTCGCGGTGGACGGCTACGGGTTCGACCTGGCCTATTTCCACACCCGCCGCTGGGTGGACGAGCAGCGGGTTCCGGCGAGTTATCCGTGGCAGGGCGCGCCCGCCTACTTCCCGCGCGCCGTGGACCAGGGCATCGGCCGCGCCCTGTGGTTCATCCACGGCGCCCGGCCCGAGCGCGTGGATGCCGCCATCCGTGCCTTCGCCGAGCACCGGCAGCCGGACCTGTGGAGCGGTGCCGGGCTGGCCGCTACCTTCGCCGGGGGCTGCGGGGCGGACACGTTCGCGGTGCTGCGGCGGCTGGCCGGGCGGCACGCTCCGGAGCTGGCCCAGGGCGCGGTGTTCGCGATCCGCGCCCGGGACCTCGCCGGGTACGTGCCGGAGCACTCGGCCGTCGCCACGCGGGTACTGACCGGTCTTTCGGTCGAGGCGGCCGTGGCGCTCGCCGACGACAGCGCCCTCCCGGAAGATGCCCGGGGGCCGGTCCTGGCCTACGAGCGGTGGCGGGGCGCCATCCGTGCGCACTTTCGTCCCCAAGTGGTCACCCGCCGATGACACCTCGGCGCGGGCCCTGGGGAAAGCCGACAGGAAGGACAGTTCGATGCCGAGCACGATGGGCAGGCTGCGGCGCCGGTTGCTGACGCCGAACGTGACCGAGACCCTGCTGGAGACCCGCGGCTTCCACCGGAAGACACCCGAGGCCCAGAACCTGCTGGAAACGATCGGCGCGCGGTTCCTGGAAGGCTACGGTCACGCCATGGCCGCCCGCACCACGGCCGAGGCCGAGGAGCAGCTGGAGGAGGTCCCGGAGCGGTTCCGCGGCTTCGCCTACGAGGGCGCGGGCATGGCGTACGCCGTCCTCGACGGGTTGCCGGGAGGGGGCAGGAACGGCGTCGACCGTCTGCTGGCCGGCCGCGGCGGCGCGCACATCTACATGGTGTACGTCGGCATCGGCTGGGCCATGGGCCGGCTGCCGCGGTTCTGGTGGGCGAAGGTCGACTCGCTCGACCCCCTGCTGCGCTGGCTGGTCCTGGACGGGTACGGGTTCCACCAGGCGTACTTCCGCACCGACCGGTATGTGCACCAGAAGTACCGGGACGAGCGGTTCCCGTGGCCGGCGCACGACTTCCCGGGCTACATTGGGCGCGCGATCGACCAGGGCATCGGCCGTGCGCTGTGGTTCGTGTGCGGCACCGACGCCGGTCTGGTCGCGACCACGATCGAGGCGTTCCCCGAGGAGCGCCGGTCGGATCTCTACAGCGGCGCGGGCCTCGCCGCCACGTACGCCGGCGGCTGCGACGAGGCGGAGCTGACGGCGCTGCGGGAGCAGGCAGGACCCCATCGGGGGGCGCTGGCGCAGGGCAGCGCGTTCGCGGCGGAGGCCCGGCTGCGCGCGGGGCTGCTGATGCCGCACACGGCGGTGGCCACCCGAGTGCTGTGCGGCCTGGAGCCGGAGGAGGCCGCCCGTATCACCCAGGAGGTCCGGCCGCGGGAGGCCGGGGCGGGTTCCCTGCCGGCGTACGAACTGTGGCGGCAGGCGATCGCCGAGCGGATCGCGTCCCGGACGGAGCGCCGGTGACCACCGTGGCCCGGGCGGTCCGGAGGGTCCCCCCGTCGCCGCCGCTGCGCGCCGTGCCGTCCCTGATGCGGCAGCTGGCCGGGGACCGTCTGGCGATGATGACGGCCGCCGCCGGGTACGGCGACGCGGTGCGGCTCTCCCTCGGACCGAAGACGCTGTACTTCTTCAACCATCCCGACCACGCCAAGCACGTGCTGGCGGACAACGCCGCCAACTACCACAAGGGCATCGGCCTGGCGCAGGCCCGGCGGGCCCTCGGGGACGGCCTGCTGACCAGTGAAGGCGAACTCTGGCGCCGGCAGCGCAAGGTCATCCAGCCCGCCTTCCAGCACCGGCGGATCGCCCAGCAGGCGGGGGCCGTCGCCGAGGAGGCGGCGGCTCTGGTGGAGCGGCTGTGCGGGTACGAAGAGCGCGGGCCGGTCAACCTGACGCGGGAACTGACGGGACTGACGCTGGGCGTGCTGGGCCGCACGCTGCTCGACACCGGCCTGGACGAGTTCGCCGACCTCGGCCATGCCTTCGAGGCCGTCCAGGAACAGGCCATGTTCGAGATGATCACCATGGGTGCGGTGCCGATGTGGCTCCCGCTGCCCCACCAGATGCGCTTCCGGCGGGCCCGTGTCCGTCTCCAGCGGGTGGTGGAGCAGCTGGCGGCGCAGCGCGTCGCACGCGGCGGACTGGGGCAGGGGGACGACGCCCTCTCACGGTTGATCGCGTCGGTGCGCGAGGAGGCCGACCCGCGGACCGGCGAGCGGCGGCTGCGGGACGAGCTGATCACCCTGCTGCTGGCGGGCCACGAGACCACCGCCTCCACCCTCGGCTGGACCTGTTACCTGATGGACCGTCATCCGGAGGTCAGGGACAGGCTGCACCAGGAGGCGGTGGAGGTCCTGGGCGACCGGCTCCCCCGCTACGAGGATCTGCGCGATCTGACGTACACGGCCATGGTGGTCGAGGAGGCCATGCGGCTGTATCCGCCGGTGTGGATCCTGCCCCGGCAGGCGCAGGCCGCCGACGAGATCGGCGGGTACCACGTACCGGCCGGCGCGGACGTCCTGATCTGTCCCTACACGCTGCACCGGCACCCGGACTTCTGGGAGGCGCCCGGGCAGTTCCGGCCCGAGCGGTTCACGCCCGGGGAGCGGGGCGACCGCCCGCGGTACGCCCACATCCCGTTCGGCGCGGGCCCTCGGGTGTGCGTCGGCAGCAGCCTGGGCCTGATGGAGGCCGTGTTCACGGTGGCCCTACTGTGCCGGGAGCTGCGCCTGGAGAAGGTGGCCCGCCTCCGGGTCGTCCCGGAGCCGATGCTGTCGCTCGGGGTGCGCGGCGGCCTGCGGGTGACGGTCCGCGCCGTGCGGTGACGGACCGTCGGTGCGGCGACGCGCCGGGTGCGGCGGGATTCCTCCCGCCGCACCCGGCCGGTCACCCCGCCGCCTTCATCAGATCGGCCGTGTAACCGCCCGAGCGCACCCGCTGGAGCGCCATCAGCACCGGCGGGTCGAGAACGCTCACCTCCCGCAGCCGGAAATCGATGTCACGGGTCGCCCGGGGGCGGATCTCCAGGGGGCCGACGGAACCGACGTGGACGGCCTGGTCGTCGGTCAATGCCTCATGCGCCGCGGCCGGCACCGAGTGCCCGAGCAAATACCATGACCCCATGGGCACGTCCCGAATCTCAAAGGGACCGGGGCGGTTCAGCACGGTACAGCTGACGGGCTTTCCCTCGGGGACTCTGGTGGGAAACAGGCCCAGGTATATGAGCCCCGGATCGGCGCCCACCGGGGCGCTCACCGAGCCGTACACCGAGCCTCCGACCTCAACACTTTTCGCGGATTTTACCTTGCGGACGAATCCACCGAATTTCCGGTACGCCGACGGCGGCAGGCCGACGCTGCTCGCAAATCGTGAACTGAATGTACCGACACTGCTGTAACCGACAGCGGAACTGATCTCCGTCACGGTCAAGTCGGTGGTGAGGAGAAGTCGCTTGGCCTCCTGTATCCGCAGAGCAGAGAGGAAGCGCCTGGGCGAGATTCCCGTAATCCGCTGGAACTCCCGGGAAAAGTGGAACTTGCTATACATGGCAAAACGTGCCATGTCATCAATGCTCAGCGGCTCGGAGAGTCTTCTCTTCATGTTCTCGATCGATCGCTCCACCGCCTTCTCGATCCCCGTAACCGCACACCCTACACTAGCCATTCTTCCTCCGAACCCGACGAATCCGAGATGAAAAGCGGATGGGCAGAACTTGGGCCGGTGGCGCTTACAGCGACCATCCCCGTCTAGCGGAAGCGGCTCCGCCGAATGTCATTATTAGCGTCGGCTTACGGTTCAAACAAGGAGGGCTCCGATGTTTGACCGGTACATGCGTGGGGAATATACCGCCACTTTGTCCGGTAGCCGCCGACAGCAATGGCGGAGATGCCGCAACCACCCCAAGGGTGGACGATCGACCACAGCGGAACACTCCATGGAGCCGGATTCAGGCAACTCAACAATGCTTTTACGTCCCGCAGGCCGAAAAGGTGCAGCGATGAGACTGGATCAACCAGCCCCGAAACAGGACACAATTAGCACACTGGAAGCCTTCGCCGACACCATAGTCCCGGGGGAGAAGCGAAATCCGGACGATCGTGCGGTCGCCGGCGCCACATCCGGACCCGGCGCCGTGGTGGCCGGCGCGCTGGAGCTGCTCCAGAACCCCGCGACCGGGCTGACGGAGTCCTTGGACGAGCTCGTCCGCGCCCTGAACGCACATGCCCGGGCCCACGCCGCCGAGCACGGGATCTCCCTCGACTCCGAGGTGTCCCCCTTCGTGGCCCTGTCCTTCGCCGACCGCACCAGCCTGGTGACCGTGCTGACGGCCCCCGGCCACCCCGAGCGCGACCTCTGGGTCAGCCTCGCCCTGTTCAGCAACATGGCCTTCGACACCGGCGCCCATCTGCACACCGCCGAGGCGATGGCCGCCGGGCACCCGGGGCTGGCCGCCATGGGCTTCGCCGCTCCGGACCCCGACGGGCTGTGGCGCTTCCCCGACTTCTCCTACGGTCGCCCGCTCGCCCGTCTCCATCCCGACACCGCGCCCTCCGGGAGCCTGGCATGAACGGTACGGAACGGACCGACGTTCTCGTCGTCGGCAGTGGCTTCGGCGGCGCCATCGCCGCGTACCACCTCGCGGCGGGCGGAGCGAAGGTCACCGTGCTCGAGCGGGGGCCATGGCTGGAATCCCAGGACTTCGAGCACGATTTCCTCCTGGGCTCCTCGTACACCCGCATCTTCGACTTCGTCGTCGGCGACGGCATGAGTCTGCTCGGCGGCAACTGCGTCGGCGGCGGCAGCGTCGTCTACTTCGCCGCGATGCCCCGCGCTCCGCGGTTCGTCTTCGAGCGCACCGGCAGCATCGGCCGCCGTATGTGGCCGGCCTCAATCAACCGCGACACTCTCGACCCCTGGTACGACGTGGTGACCGAGGCGCTTCCGGTCACCCCCCAGAGCTGGAAGGACGTCACCTACGCGGGCGGCCTGTTCGCCGCCGCCTGCGACCGCGCCGGGCGCACCGCGAATCCCGTGCCCACTGCCGTCGACACCGCCCGGTGCACCAACTGCAACTGGATGATGGCCGGTTGCCGGTTCGACGCGAAGCGATCGCTCCTGCTGAACTACCTGCCCGCCGGGCTGGCCCATGGCGCCGAGATCCGGCCACTCCACGAGGTGCAGAAACTCACCCGGACCGACGACGGCGGCTACCGCGTGCACTACAACGTCATCGACGACACCGACTACCGGGTGCACACCGGCAGCGGCGTCATCGATGCCAAGATCGTCGTGCTGGCCGCGGGCGCCGGGGCCACCCCCGTCATCCTGCAGCGCTCCGCCGCCGATCTCGGCGCCATGCCGCACGCCGTCGGCCGCTACTTCTCCGGCAACGGCGAGCGCCTCAACACCGCCGTCATCGACGAGGACCGCGCCCGCGACCTCCTCGGCCTGGACCGCGGCGACGGCACCGCCTACCTCGCCAACCAGATCGGCAAGGGCCCGGTCGTGGCGAGCTGGGACAACCTCGACGGCCGGCTGCCCGAGCACTCCCGGTTCTCCCTGGAGCAGCTCTACTTCCCGCCCGGCTTCGGCACCATCCTCGCCCAGGTGCCCGACGCCCAGGGGCCGACCTGGTTCGGCGTGGAGAAGACCGAGCTGGTCCGGAAGTGGCGCTCCTGGCTGACGATCTTCACGATGGTGGAGGACGACAACGAGGGCGTCTTCGGTCCGCCGCCGCCCACCGGCAACGCCGTCCGGATCTCGCAGCAGATGCTCGGCCGCGGCCCGATCCAGTACCGGCCGACCGCCAACACCCTGCACGGCTGGGCCGAGTCGGACGCCGTCGTCAAGGACATCCTGGAGCGCGACGGACTGTCCCGGGTGATGCCCTGGACCAACGACGTGGTGGGTGCCTACACGGTCCACCCGCTCGCCTCGTGCCGCATCGGCGACGACCCCCACACCTCCGCCCTCGACGACCGGCACGAGCTGCGCGGCCACCCCGGCATCTTCGTGACGGACGGCTCGGCGGTGCCCGGCGCGCTCACGGTCAATCCGGCGCTCACCATCTCCGCGCTGGCCGAACGCGCCATACCCGGGATCGTCCAGGCGGCCCGCGACCGGGGCGTCGACGTCACCTACGGCGCGCCCGCCCCCGACGGCGGCACCGCCGGCCGGCGCGGCGTCCGGACGCAGATTCCGTACCTCACACGCGACTAGCGCCGTTCTTCCGGGTCGGGCCGGCTGCGCCGAACCGGTGCCGCCCGACCGGACCGAGCGAGGCCCGGTGCGTGCGGCCGCGAGACGGCGGACGCGCGTGCCGGGCCCCGCGACGCCGGCACGCTCCGGAAGACAGGCCCTGGCACCCACAACGACGGGACCCGGAAGGCAAGAGGAGAGGGGAGAAACGATGCCGTACTCGCTCGTCCGTCCGGCCGCGCGGCGGTCGCTCGCGTACGTCCGGCACGTCCGGAGCGTGCCGCCGGCCGAAGCCACCGGTCTGGTGGCGGCCGTCTACGAGGAGGTCGAGCGAGATTTCGGCATGCTCGCTCCTCCCGTCGCGCTGCACGCCCCCGAACCACCGCTGCTGGCCGCCGCGTGGACGGTGCTCCGCGAGACGCTCGTCGCCACCGGGGAGCTGGAGCGCGTCCGCAAGGAGGCCGTCGCGACCGCGGTCTCGCAGGCCAACGCCTGCCCGTACTGCGTCCACGTGCACGGGACCACACTGAACGGCCTGGTCCCCGGGGCCCCTTCGAACGGCCTGGTGCCGCAGGCCGGCGCCGCCGCCGTCCAGGAGGGTGAGTTGCGCAGGCTCGCCGCCTGGGCGGAGGGGGCACGGGAGGGGCGGCCCGAGCCGCCCGCGCCGCGGGAACTGCCCGAGGCCCTCGGTGTGGCCGTGACCTTCCACTACCTCAACCGCATGGTGAACGTGTTCCTCGGCCCGTCGCCACTCCCGGCCCGGATACCCTCCGCGGCCCGGCGCACCGCCTCCCGGCTGTTCGCCCGGGCGCTGCGCGAGAGCGCCCGGGCCCACCGGGAACCGGGCCGCTCGCTCGACCTGCTGCCCGCCGCTTCGCTCCCGGCCGACCTCGAGTGGGCCCGCGGCACCCCCACAGTCGCCGGCGCGTTCGCCCGTGCCGCGGAGGCCGTCTCGGACGCGGCCGATCGCGCCGTCCCGGCCTCGGTCCGCTCGCTCGTCGATGCGGAGCTGGCCGACTGGGACGGCGGCCACAAGGGGATCGGTCTCGGCTGGCTCGACACCGCGGTGACGGCACTTCCACCGGGCGACCGCGCCGCCGGCCGGCTCGCCCTGCTCACCGCGTGTGCCTCGTACCGGGTGGACGACTCCGCCGTCGCCGCGGTGCGGCAGCACGGAGCGGACGACCGCGGCCTCGTGGCGCTGGTCGCCTGGTCGGCCTTCACCGCCGCCCGCCGCGTGGGCACGCTCCTCGCCCCGTCCCCGCAACCGACCGCGGCCGCCGACCCCGAGAAGCACCCCCAGGCATGACGCAGCGATGTTTCCTGACGAACCGTCAGTGGAGCTGGGCGCATTACCCGTTCCCGCCGGCGGAGACGTCCGTGCACAGCGCACGCTGGAAGATGATCGCGCCCACGTCCACGAGAGACACTCGATGCCGTCACGGCGACCCGGGTGACCTCCGAGGCTGATCTCGACACGAACCCCGGGCCGGTGCCGTCAACGACCCGATGGAGAACGCCATGCTGATCGCGGAGCTCGCACGGGTCACCGGCGTCCCCATACCGACCATCAAGTACTACCTGCGCGAGGGCCTGCTGACGCCCGGACAGCTCACCGGCCGTACACGGGCGCACTACGACGACACCCACGTCCACCGTCTGCTTCTGATCCGTGCGCTGCTGCATATCGGCGGACTGTCCCTCGCCGCGATTCGCGACGTACTCGCCGCACTCGACGGCGAGGGCTCCGCCTCGGCACGGCTGCCCCGCTCGATCCAGGAGCCTGCGCCCCACGACTGCGGGGAGCCGCCCGCTTCCCGGACCGCAGACGAGCTCCTGGCGGTGGCCGAACGCAAGGGCTGGCAGGTGTCCTCGTGCAGCGCGGAGTTCGCCGCTGCCGTCGGCATCCTGGACACGCTGCGCGAACTGGGTCACGGCGATTACGCCGACCGGCTGGACGACTACGCGGAGGCGGCGGACAGGGCCGCCTCCGCGGATCTGCGGTTTCTCCGCAGGCCCGGCGACGACGCGATCAGTCTGGAGCGGATGGTCGTCGGCGCCGTCCTGGGCGACAGGCTTCTGGCCGCGCTCCGGCACCTCGCACTGGGGCCGCGCCCCCGTCAGTTGTTCCAGGGCGCGGTCGGGAACCAGATGTAGTCGAGCCTGCCGAAAATGCGCAGAGTCCAGTAGATGAGCGTGAAGAAACCCGTGACCAGGAACGCCGAGGCGGTCAGGGTCGCCGCCCTGCTCGGCTTGGCGGCGAGCCAGAGCTGCAGCCGCCCGCCCAGTACGTACGACAGCAGGATGAACAGCAGTGCCATGATCAGCACGTTGCCGAGGGACTGCAGGGTGAACGCGACCGCGCCGTACAGCGGATCGTGCGTGGTCGCCGCGTGCCGGAACAGATTGCGGAACAGCGGATAGGGCCGCCCGATCAGGAAGGCGCCGACCAGGACACCCATCAGCACCAGCGGCGCGTTCGGGAACCGCCGGGAGGCGGCGGCCAGCGGGTCCCTGATCAGACCCAGGGCCGCCAGGCCAAGGACGATCATGACAAGTCCGATGGAGCCGAATGTGATCATCGCCTGGGCGATCCGCGGGGAGATTCCTCCGCTGACCCCCCTGGCGGCCGAGAACTGCGGCATGTGGGTGCCCGCCAGTCCCACGATCACGCCGTACACGGCGGACACCGGAATCATGCCGACGGCCATCCAGCCCAGCGGCTTGACGGTGTGCAGGAACCGCTTCCGCCGCGACTCCTTCTGCCCGACCAGCGGTCCCATCGCTCCGAAGACCGCGATGTTGCATGCCGTGAAGGAACCCGCCAGGCCGGTGACGAAGGCGAAGACCACTCCGGCGGCGATTCCGCCGATCGGTGTGGTCTCCGGGTTGTGCCCCAGCAGCGCGTCGGCGGTGTTGAATCCGATCTCGTGGTCCACGAACTCGGCGGACCAGGCGTAGGCGGCCAAGAGGCCGCCCACCAGGCTGAGCAACACGATCAGTCCCCGCCTCCGCGGGAAGCTGCCGGAGACGAACAAAGATGTTCTACTCGGGTCGGTGGGTGCCTGCACCGCGGCCGTCTCACTCACGCGAAAGCCCTCCTGTGGCCTGGCGTCGGGGAGTCACGAGTGCCGAGTGTGGGGCCACGGACACTGCCGGAGCTACTTCCGGATTGCCCTGTCGCGTCAGGATTCGGCAGAGGCGCCCAGGCCCGTGAGGGCGCTCACCGGGTCTGGGGGCCGAGGTGCCGCGGGGCCACAGTCGTCCCCGCCCGGCTCCGACTCGGTGTCGCCACAGCGTTGATCCCGGGCGGTGAGCGTCCGACCCGCCGCACGCATGCCCACGCTGCCATCCGGATGGGCTGAATCGCCACGAAGTCCGCAGCACCATCAGTTGGGACACCGCCGCCTCGCACCACAGGATGGCCCACGGACCGCGTGTCCGCTGCACCCCCGGCTACCACCCTCATCGATGGCAGGGTTCACCGAGGGCTGGTGGGATCGTGGGCCTCGACGCCCACCCCCTCCGACCGGCTCCTGGGTGTGGCGGAACGCCGGGGTTGGCAGGTGTCCTCGGGCAGTGCGGAGTTCACCGCAGCCGTACGTATTCTGAACACGCTCCGTGAACTGGGCCACAGCGAATTCGCTGACCGGCTCGACGAGTACGCGGCGGTGGCGGACCGGGCCGCCGCCACGGACCTGGACATCCTTCAGCAGCACGGTGACGAGACGACCATGCTGGAGTGCCTCGTCCTCAGCAACGTACTGGGAGACAGACTGCTGGCCACGCTCCGCAAGATGGCCGTGGCGTCCTCACTCGGGTAGAAGCGACGACGAACCCTCCCCAGACATGGCTCAGTTGTTCCACGGCGCGGTCGGGAACAGATGTAGTCGAGCCTGCCGAGAATGCGCAAGGTCCAGTAGACGAATGTGAAAACGCCGGTGACCAGGAAGGCCGAGGCCGTCAGTGTGGCCGCCCGGCCCGGCCTGGCAATGAGCCAGCGCTGCAGTCGCCCGCCCAGGCCGTAGGACAGCACAATGAACAGCAACGACATGACCAGCGCATTGGGGATGGACTGCAGGGAGAAGGCGACCGCGCCATACAGCGGATCGCGGGTGGTCGCGGTGCGCCGGAACAGGCTGTGGAACAGCGGATAGGGCCGCCCGATCAGGAACGCGCCGACCAGCGCGCCCATCAGCACCAGCGGTGCGTTGGGGAAGGGCCAGGAGATGGCGGCCAGCGGGTCCTTGGCCACGCCCGCAGCGGCCAGCCCCAGAACGATCACGACGCCCCCGATGGAGCCGAAGGTGATCATCGCCTGTGTGATCCTGGGCGAGATCCCTCCGACGGGCTTCGTGGTGTCGGAAAACTGTGGCATATGCGTGCCAACCAGCCCCACAATCACTCCGTAGGCGGCCGACACGGGCACCATGCCGACGGCCATCCAGCCCAACGGCTTGACGGTGACGGACAGGCCACGCGGACATCACATTCATGGCGGCCCTCGGCGCAGCCTGCGAAAGCTCACGGCTGGTCCCGGTGATATCAGACGGCTGGCTCACCGGGCTCCGCTTCTTCTTCGACACGAAGAGGTGGTTCTTGCTGTTCGGGCTGCCCCTCCACCTCGAAGCGGAGACCGACTAGATCGAGGAGGGCGTGTAGCGCCGGATCGAGATCACGCAGCCGGATCCGCCCGCCGGCCCGCCGGGCGGCGAGCTGCAGCCGCGCGAGCAGATCGACGCCCCCGAGCCCCGGCCGCCCCAGTCTCCCGGCGTCGCATACGACGAACCCCGCGCCGGTCTCCTCCAGCAACTCCCGCACCTCGTCGCACAGCCTGCTTACCTCGTCCCGGGTGACCGGGCCGACGAGGACGAGTACGGGGGGTGTCTCGGCGTTCACCTTCGCTAGGCCGGGTATGAAGGCCGAACTCATCGGCCCGGGGGAGTTCGCGGGTTGCTGTGTCATGTCCGCTGTCCACCAGCCGGGGTCACATTGGCCAAGGTTTCCGGCAGTCCCAGGACGTCATGCGCGACTCGACAGCAGATACGGAAACCGCGGCGCTCTCACTCACGCGAGCCCTCCTGTGGTCTGGCGTACTGGCCATCATGGTTGCCGATTCTGCGCGCACGCCGGGCATTGGGGCCACTCCGAGCTTGCGCAATACTCTCCGAGTACCGGGCTCTCCACCGGACTCTGCCGTTCAGGCGTGGTTGGGGCGAGTCCAGGGTTGGGGATGGTGTTGTCTCTGTCGCGGCAGCGGGGATTGACATGACCGTCAGCGACCCCAAATAGTCCGCGGCGAGAGCAGAGGCTACGACGCCAGATACCGGTGAAGATTCGGCGCCGTGAAGTCCTGAAGGTCACAGACTGTCTGGCGGTCAACGCCGTGGCGGGCGGCCTCTCGCCCGCGCGGTGATCGCGGCGGATCGCGTCGAAGAGTTCGCAGCCCGGCTCGGTCATCGTCTGCTCCCTGGACTCGGTCATCGGATGGTGGGGGGTGCCTCTATGTCTTTCGTCAAGCGAGGCGTGGGGTTCTGGGTTCGTAGAAGGTGCCGTCGCGGAGCATCGCGAACAGCACGTTGATCCGTT
>NZ_BAAGRZ010000039.1:0-52937 GCF_054782695.1 Streptomyces deserti | reverse complement strand
TCTCGTCCGCCACCGGGCCACGGTCCCGCGGTCGGTGTCCAGCCGCGCGGCCACGGCGGTATTGCTCAGACCCCGGGCACACATCAGCACGATCCGCAACGTGGCGAAGCGAGACATCAAGACCGGCTCACTAGCTCGCGAACGGCACTGGTGCCGGCGCGGCCTCCCGTGTGGCGAACGGATGCCGCCACAGGCACTGCGCGGCAAGGCGCGGCAGCACGCCCTCGCCGAACCAGTACGCCTCCTCCAGGTGCGGATAGCCGGAGAGGATGAACTCGTCGATGCCGAGGGCGTGGTACTCCCGAATGCGCTCGGCGACCTCGTCGTGGCTGCCGATCAGGGCGGTGCCCGCGCCGCCGCGTACCAGGCCGATGCCGGCCCACAGGTTGGGGTGGATCTCCAGGCTGTCCCGGTTGCCGCCGCCGTGCAGGGCGAGCATGCGCCGCTGCCCCTCGGACTCGCTGCGGGCGAGCCCGTCCTGGATGGCCCTGACGCTCTCCGGGTCGAATCCGTCGAGGAGCCGGTCGGCCTCCGCCCAGGCCTGTGCGGCGGTGTCACGGGTGATGACGTGCAGCCGGATGCCGAAGCGCAGGGTGCGGCCCGCCCGGGCCGCCAGCGACCGGATCCAGGCGATCTTGTCGGCGACCTGCGCGGGCGGCTCGCCCCAGGTGAGGTACACGTCGGCATGGCGGGCCGCGACGTCTCCGGCGAGGGGCGAGGAGCCGCCGAAGTACACCTCGGGAACCGGATCGGGCACCCGGGCCAGCCTCGCGTCCGCCACCTGCAGGTGCTCGCCATGCCGGTCGACGGTCCGGCCCGCCCACAACTCCCGTACGATCCCCAGGAATTCGCCGGTACGGCGGTAGCGGGCGTCCTTGTCGAGGAAGTCGCCGTAGGCGCGCTGCTCGTGGCTCTCGCCGCCGGTGACGACGTTGAGCAGGAGCCGTCCGCCGGACTGCCGCTGGAAGGTGGCGGCCATCTGCGCGGCGAGCGTGGGCGAGACGAGGCCCGGCCGGAAGGCGACCAGGAACTTCAGGCGTTCGGTGTGCCGGCTGACCATCGCGGTGGTCAGCCAGGCGTCCTCGCACCAGGCGCCGGTCGGGGTGAGCGCGCCGGCGAAGCCGAGGTCCTCGGCGGCGCGGGCGATCTGGCTCAGGTAGGCGACCGTGGGCGGCCGGTCCTGTCCGAAGGCGGTGGCCGGGGTGCCGTGGCCGCCGCCGACGACGTGGCGGCTGTCGCCGTTGGTGGGCAGGAACCAGTGGAAGGTGAGGGGCACGGGGGTTCTCCGATCAGGGTGTCCGTGACGGGTGCGGGACGCCGGTCAGCTCGCCGCGGCCAGGACCGGGACGCCTCCCAGGGCCGCGGAGAACTGGTCGACCACCTGGGCGAGGGCCTCGGTGGCGGCGGGCGCGACGGTGAGGGAGCCGTCCTGGTGGAACGTGAGGTCCTGGTCGAGGGTGAACCAGCCCTGTACGACGTGGGCGGCGCCCATCGAGGTCAGGACCGGGCGGAGCGCGTAGTCGATGGCCAGCACATGGGCGGTGGTGCCGCCGGTGGCGAGCGGCAGGACGGTCTTGCCGGTCAGGGCGTACTGCGGCAGCAGGTCCAGGAGCGCCTTGAGGACACCCGAGTACGAGGCCTTGTAGACGGGGGTGCCGACGACGACGCCGTCGGCGCGGGCGAACAGTTCGGTGGCCTCGACGATCGCCGGGTGCCGGACGTCCGCGCCGAGCAGGGCCTCGGCGGGGATCGTACGGACATCGAGCGGGACCACCTCGTGGCCCTGTGCGATGAGCCGCTGGTCCAGGTGGCGCAGCAGGCGGTTGGTGCGGGAGGAGGCGGAGGGGCTGCCGGAGACGGACAGGACGGTGGCCATGGATCCTCTTTCGGAGAGGCGGGCGTCGGCGGGCGCTCCGAGCGGTGTGGAGAGCCAGGTGGGTTCAACCAGTGGGAGTCACCGGCAGGTTCGGCGCGGACGCGGGTGACTGGCAGGTGAGGACGCGTGAGTGGGTGACGGCCGGGGACGCCGGATGCGAACGGCGTGGCAGGGCGAAGCGCACTCAGGCGGTGAGACGAGAACGCGCGCACGACTGTCCGACGACAGATGCGGCGTGAGAAGAAAGACGCGGTGGGCCGGGGGGAATCAGGCCATGGTGCGACAGGATGCGCTGGAGACGCGCGCGAGGTCGACGTGGCGTCGCCGCGTGAGGTCCAGTCGCATGATCATGCCGTCGATCGTGGCAGCCACGGCTCGAAGCCGTCAAGGAAAACCCGGCCCATCTCGGATGACGGACCACCGAACTGACGCAGGCGGGCCGCCAGAACCCGGGAAGCGCAGGCGAGTTCGCCCGCTTTCCGCGGCGGGGCGGTCAGTCGTCGTCCTGTGACGGGACCACCACGAGGAACGCGTCCGACTTCAGGTCCATGACGACCGTCGCGGGCTCACCCTCGGCGCGGCGCGCCGCCGCGTACTCCTCCGCCGGCCACGATCCGCGCGGAGCTCCCGCAGGAAAACGCTCCAACACCTTCGCGCCCATAGCGGCAGACACCTCCAGAGTCGACATTCCACTCGAACCGATATCTCTCTCTCCTACCGTCCGGCTGCCCTCGATCGGCTCGAACATGCCAAGGGACGCGGGTGGCCCGCCGGCCGATCCCCTCCGTCACAGGGACTTCTTCAGCACCTCTGACCTCTACACATAAAGGAGAAATAAGCGCAAAATGAAGATACGCGGCGCTTACCGCAAACCGCACCAGACGCGGTCAGGCCTGCAGTCAAAGGAGACGAGTCATGGCCAACGTGCAGCCGACCAGAGGTGACATAACCAGCCACCCTGATGCCTACGAGATGCGGGAACGCTACGCCCGCGTGCTCGGCGGTCGCGATGTGGCGCTCGTGGACGGACCGGTGTTCCTGCTCGGTCTGTACTGCGCCGTATCCCCCTGGGTGGTCCACTACACGACGAGCCAGCCCGCCCTCGTGCCCCACAACCTCATCGTGGGCATCGCCATCGGGCTGCTGGCCCTCGGGTTCACGCGCGCCCCGGAGCGTATGTACGGCCTGAGCTGGGCCATGTGCGCCATGGGCGTGTGGATGATCATCTCGCCGTGGATCGTCGGCGAGGGCCCGGACGCCGGAGTGATCTGGAACAACGTCATCATCGGCGCCCTGGCCGTGGTCCTCGGGCTGGTGTGCGCCGGTACGGCGGCGAAGAGCGCCCCGAAGCCGTAGGAGGGACCTCAGGAAAGGACGAGAAGACACGCAGACCGGTCCGCGCTCCGCGGACCGGTCGTTTTGGTGGGGCCGGCCACCAGGCCGGGAACCGGGCCCGGCTCCGGCCCTGGACGTCACCGCAGGCAGGCGCCCAGCTCGCGGCGGTGGGCGGCCACCCAGGCGTGGGCGGCCCGCACCTCGTCCACGACCCCGCGTGCCCGCAGCCGGACCATGGCCGCCTCACCGCGTCGCGCGCCGGCGTCGATGCCCCGCCAGCACCGGTCCTGCCACCACAGCACCGTGTCGAGCAGCCGGTCGCGCCCGGTCAGCCCGTACGCCTCGCAGATGAGCCCGATCCGCCGCGCGGCCTCCGGCACGTCGGCCACGCCCGGCCCCAGGTCCAGGTACTGCCAGCACACATGGGCGACGTCGTGGACGCGTTCTCCCGGGGCGGCGATGTCCCAGTCGATGAAGACCAGCGGCCGCCACCCGGCGCCGTCCGCACCGTCGACGGCGTACACGGTGTTCTTCGGGGAGAGGTCGTTGTGGCACACGACGTCCTGGCCCCGCGCCAGCGGCGTCCCGTGGGTCAGGTCGTGGAACTCGCGGACGAGCCGGGCGACGCGCACGAGGGCCGCGTCGGTCCGGGCGGCGGCCCGCTCCGCCGGGCTCAGGGCCGCCCGGCCCTCGACGTGGTCGAGCACCTCCCGGCCCCGCTCGTCGGTCCCGAGGAATCGCGGCGCGCCCTGCCACCCGCGCTGCTCGAACCACGCGAGCAGCTGTCGTACGTAACCCGACCGCCGCGACGGTGTCCGCCGCACTGTGGCGCCGACGCGCACGACCTCGCCGACCGCTCCCCCCTCCAGAACCGACTCCGCTCCCGCCGACTCCTCCACCCTGTCCGCCTCCGTCCCGCCGTCCCGCCGCGCCTGTCCGATCGGATCAGCGCAGCACACGGAATCGGGGAGCGCAAAAGGATTTCGGGCTGCCGACCCGCTTCGTCGACGGGTGCGCCGCGCCGGTCCGGCCAGTGGTGGCACGGGGACGGACTGTCCCCGTCTCCAGCGGGCACACGCACTGGCACGGGGTCACGAGAAAGAGGGGCGGAGATGGAGATCGACGGCATCATCAGTGCCATCGTGATCGGCATCGTCATCGGCGTTCTGGGCCGCCTGGTCATCCCGGGCCGCCAGCGCATCGGCGTCCTGTGGACGATCGCCGTCGGCATCATTGCCGCGCTGATCGGCTCCGCGATCGCCGGCGCGTTCGACGTGGCCGACACCAAGGGCGTCGACTGGATCGAGTGGCTCATCCAGATCGGCCTCGCCGCGCTCGGCGTCGCAGCGCTGGACCGCTCGCGGGCACGCCGCTGACATACAGCGCCATACGGCACGGTGACCGGGGTGCCCGTCCGGCACGCCGGTCACCGTGCTGCCGTGGCCGTGCCGCCCGCGAGAACCGGCCGCCCTGTCGTACGGCCCTCAGCGGGCGGCCGCCCGCATCGCGGCGAGGCCCGCACGGCTGGACGCGTACACCGGCACCCACCCCAGCTCCCGCCCCGCCTTCGCCGTGGACACCCGCAGCGCGGTCGACATCACCGTGTGCAAGTACGGCATCGGCCTCATCAGCCACAGCGGTACGGTCATGGGCTTGGGCACCCCGAACTCCTCCGCCACGCAGAGGACGTGGGCGCGGAAGCCCAGCGGGGTGCGGTCCGCGATGTTGTACGCCTGGCCGGGGCGTCCGCGCTCCACGGCGGCGACCACCGCGCGGGCGGCGTCGGTGAGCTCCACCCACGGCAGAACCCGGCCGCGGTCGCCGGGCACGGGCAGTTGCCGCTTGCGCAGCAGGGGCAGCACGGCGTCGGTGCCGCCGGGGCCGTAGAAGAGGCCGAAGCGGAGGGCGACGCCCTCCAGGCCCGGTGTTGCCAAGGTGAGCCGCTCCTTGGTGCGCATGGCCGCGATGTGCCGCTCCAGCTCCGGGGTGGTGCCGGGTGGGCCGAAGGGGTCGTCCTCGGTGAGGTCACGGTCGCCGTGGTCTCCGTAGCCGTAGCCGAAGACCATCGACTCCGCCACGAAGCGGCGCGCCCCGGTGAGCTGGGCGGCCTCGACGAGGTGGGCCGTGCCGTCGGTGCGCAGCGCGTCGGTGGCGTGCATGTCGCGGTGCCGCAGGGGCGGCTTGCGCAGGGCGGTCGCGGCGTGGATCACCGTGTCGAAGTGGTGTCCGTCGACGGCACGCAGCAGCGCGTCGCGGTCCATCAGGTCGGCCCGGATACCGTTCTGCCTGCCCCGGCCGAGCCCGGTGACCTTGTGGCCCGCCTCGGTCAGGGCGCGGCTGACATGCCGGCCGAGGACTCCGCTCGCGCCGGCGAGGAGGATGCTCTGGCTCTTGTGCGTCGTGGTCATACCCATGCGACGGATCGGGCGGCCACGGATGTGACATCCCGGTGCGGGTGACGTGCGTCAGGCGCGGCCGAGCCAGGCCTGGGCCAGAAGGGGGCGCCTACGGCACGTACGCGTACGGCGTCGTCGTGGTCAGCGGTGCGAAGCCGAGGTGTTCGAGGATGGGGCGGCTCTGGCTGGAGGCGTCGACCTGGAGGTAGCGGTAGCCGCGTGCCGCCGCGGCCCGGGCCCGGTGGGCCACCAGGGCGCGGTAGATGCCCCGGCCGCGCCAGGCCTCGACGGTGCCGCCGCCCCACAGCCCGGCGAATTGCGTGCCGGGCACGAGTTCCATGCGGGCCGCGCTGACCGGCTCCTCCCCGGCGAGGGCCACGACCGCGACCACGGTGCCCGGGGCGGCCGTGAGCCGGGCGAGGAGCTGGTGGCGCAGCCATGAGCTGTCGGCGCCGAACGCCTTCTCGTGCACGTCGGCCATGAGGTCGACGCCCGCCCGGTCCGTGACGGGCAGGACGCGGACGCCCTCGGGCGGCTCCGCGTCGAGGGTCAGGGCGGCGACCTCGCCGATCATCAGCGTCTCCTCCGGCCCCGGCGTGAAACCGGCCGCGCCGAGCCGCTGCCCGAGGTCCACCGGCAGGTCGTGCCCGTACAGCTTCCACTCGAAGTCGAGGCCGAGCCCGGTGTAGTACGCGATCTGCTCGGCGATCGCCGCGTCCGCGTCCGCCGCGTCCAGGGCGGACCACACGACCCCGTTCCAGCCCTGCGCGGAGGCGACCTGACGCACCACGTCGCCCGTCCGCTCGACACGGGTGTCGGGGCCGTCGGGCCGGGCTCCCTCACGCACGTCGCGGTCGAAGAGGGCGAGCACCGTTGCATGATCCATGGGCTCACTCCAGCATGTGCGGGTCGGGGAGACAACGGGTTTCCGGCGCGGCCGGATCCCCCATGCCCATCAGTGACCACCACGTTCGTGCGGGGTCACACGTCACGAGGAAGGCCGTACGCCATGGTCGTGAAGGACACCGAACTGCCCTACCTGCGCCGCTGCGTGGAGCTGGCGGCCGAGGCTCTGGAGGCGGGTGACGAGCCGTTCGGGTCGGTCCTGGTGGGCGGGGACGGCACGGTGCTCGGCGAGGACCACAACCGGGTGGCCTCGGGCGACCGGACCAGGCACCCCGAGTTCGAGCTGGCCCGCTTCTCGGCCGCCCGTCTGACGCCCGGGGAGAGGGCGGCGGCGACGGTGTACACGTCGGGCGAGCACTGCCCGATGTGCGCGGCGGCACATGCCTGGGTGGGCCTGGGACGCATCGTGTACGTCGCCTCCTCCGCGCAGCTCGCCTCCCGGCTCGCCGAGTGGGGGTGCCCGAGCCGCCGGTGCGGACGCTGCCCGTGCACGAGGTGGCACCCGGCGTGGTCGTGGAGGGACCGGTGCCCGAGCTGACGGAGCAGGTCCGTCGGCTGCACGTCCGGTTCCATCGCGGGCGCGGCTGACCGACGGCCGGGGCGGCCGGCCCACCCGGCTGCGGGCCGCTCGAGATGCAGGGCCGAACGGGCGGTGCCTACGATCGAGAAAGACCCGGACCAGGGTTCGCCCCGGTCTCCCCAGCGGGGGGAGGCGCATACCCGTGCGGCCCGCACGCCGGCTGATGGCCGCTCATACAGCACTGGTCAGCGTCGCCGCGGTCGTCTGCATGACGGCCACCGCGACCCGCACCCCCCTGTGGGCCGTCATCGGCCTCGCCGGTGTCGGCGCCGTGCTGACCGGCACCGTCCTGGACCACTTCGACGCGCTGGGAGTGAGCCCCCTCGACACGGACCGGCCGCCCATCGTGGAGACCCCCCTGGCGCACGCCGCCGATCTCGAGGCGGTGGCCGCGTTCCGGTGGGAGGAGGGCATCCGCATGACGCTGGTCCCCTGCCCGCTCGTACCGCGCGACCGGGTGGGTTTCCGCGTGCAGGTCACGGCGCTCGACTCCGACGACGACATCGACATCGACATCGACCGGCTGACCGGTGTGCTGTCCCGGCTGTTCGAGCGCTTTGCGCTGCGGCCGATGGCCTGACACGGCTTGGAGGGCTGAGATGGCCATGACGACGCACAACGACGACGTGGACTGGGACCGCTGGCCGGTCGCGGACTACCTCGCGGAGAACTACCGCGAGGTGCACCCCTCGGACGCGGCGGTCATCGCGCACCACTCCGCCTTCTACCGGCGCCTCGCGCCCGGCAGCCTCGCCCACTCCGTGGAGTTCGGCGCCGGGCCGAACCTCTATCCGCTGATCCTGATGTCCGCCGTGAGCCGCCGGATCGACGCCGTGGAGGCGGGGTCCGGCAACGTCGCCTATCTCGAGGAGCAGATCCTGCACCGGATCGACGCGAGCTGGCTGCCGTTCCACGCCCTGTGCCGGCGGCTCAACCCGGCCGTCCCCGCGACCCTGGCCAAGGCGCTGGCGCCGGTGAACGTCGTCCACGCCGACGTCCGTACGCTGCCGCCGGGGACGTACGACCTGGCGTCCATGCACTTCGTCGCCGAGGGCGCCACCGAGGACTTCGCGGAGTTCGCCGACTTCTGCCGTGTGTTCGTCCGCAGTGTCGTGCCGGGCGGGTACCTGGTGGCGGCCTTCATGGAGAACATGCCGACGCATCGCATCGGGCCGGCGTCGCGCTGGCCGGGCTGCCCGGTCAGTCCTCAGGCCGTGCGGAAGGTGTTCGCGCCGCTGACCCGGGAGCTGGAGGTGACCCACATCGACGCCGATCCGACGCTGCCGGGCTACAGGGACTCCGGGATGGTGCTGCTGACGGGGCTGGCCGGGCCGGGTGCCTGAGGACATCGCGAGGACACGGCGAGGACATCGCGCACGAGAGGATCGAGGCCCCACCGGTGACGCACGCGCGGCCGGTGGGGCCTTCGGGGATCGGTCAGCTGTCCGCCCGCGGCCGGAAACGCCGGCGAAGGACCACACCTCCGGCCACGAGCGCCGCGCCCGCCGCGAGGGCCGGGAGGACCTGGTCCGTGCCCGTGCGGGCCAGGGAGTCCGTGGCCGCAGCCGCGTGGTGCGGGGCCGGCTTCGGTGCCGGGTGGTGCGGGGCCGGCTTCGGTGCCGGGTGGTTCCTGGGCGGTGCGGACGGCTCCGGGTCCGGCCGCTCCGGGCGGGGTTGCGCTCCGGGGCGGTCGCCGGGCGTGTTCACGGAGTCGTTGCCGTCGGAGGCGTTGCCGATGCCGACCACGTTCACGGTGTTGCCGCTGACGTTCACCGGGACATGGACGGGCAGTTGCACCCCGTTGCCGGAGCCCACACCGGGTGAATCCTTTCCGCCGCCCTCGGCGGCCGCCCCGCCGGAGCCGCCGGACGTACCGCGCGCGTCGCCGTCCTCGTTCGCGCACGTGTTTCCCGCGGCGGAGTTGAGGAGTCCCACCCCGTTCACGGTGTTCCCGCACACGTTCACCGGGACGTGCACCGGGAGCTGGATGGTGTTGCCGGAGATCAGCCCGGGCGAACCGGCCGCGGAGCCGGCCGCTGAGGAGTCGGCGTACGCGGGCACTGCCACGGCCATCGCGCCCGACGCGGCGGCGACGGCGATCACACCGTTTCGGGTAACCCGTCTCATAGGTTCCCTGCCTTCCAGACATGGTCGCGGGCGCTCGCCCGCACCGGGTAGAACGCGGGCGCGCCATCCGAGTTATGGCTTATCGGCCTTTCACTCCATCGAGCGGCACGGTTGTCGAACTAACGGTAAAAACCGTCGCATGTGCGGGCAGGGCGCACAGAGTACGGCAGGTGGCACGGTCCCGCTCGCCCGACAGGCGCGGTCCGCGGGGTCCACTTATGGTGATCGAGGACGCCGGTTCCCGGCCCGCTGTGGGGCGTCCCTGGAGGCATCGATGCTGGCCAAGCTGTCGACGCGACCCTCGGTGGGGCGCTGTGCGGTCACCGGTGCGGTCGGGCTGGCCCTGCTCGGCGCGGGGCTGTCGGCCGCCGACGAAACGCGGCCCGACCTGACCCGGTTCTACCGCCAGAAGGTCAGGTGGTCCGCGTGCGAGGGCGCGGACATGCCGAAGGATCTCCAGTGCGGGAAGGTCACCGTCCCGCTCGACTACGCCCGCCCCGAGCAGGGCACCCTCGACCTGGCGCTCGCCCGGTACCGGGCGACGGGCACCTCACGCGGCTCGGTGCTGCTGAACTTCGGCGGACCGGGCGGCTCGGGCGTGAGCGGACTGGCCATCGGTGGCGAGGACTTCATGGGCCTGACGGACGGCTACGACGTGGTGGCGTTCGACCCGCGCGGTGTCGGCCGGTCGTCCCCGGTCAGCTGCGGCGACGCCTCCGACGCGGCCCTGGAGGCCACCGACGGCGACGCCGGGACAGCCGATCCGCAGGCCGCGCTCGGCACGTTGCGCAAGGCGGCCGCGGAGTGCGCCGAGCACTCGGGCCCCGTCCTGCCGCACATCGGCACGGTGAACGCCTCCCGCGACATGGACGTGATGCGCCAGGCCCTCGGCGACGACAAGCTCAACTACCTCGGTTTCTCCTACGGGACCCGGCTCGGCGCGGTGTACGCGGCCCAGTTCCCCGACAAGGTGGGCAGGTTCGCGCTGGACGGCGTGGACACGCTGACGGAACCGCTGTCCGAGCAGGGGGTGGCGAGCGCGCAGGGCCAGCAGACCGCGCTGGAGAACTTCCTCACCTGGTGCACGAAGGACATCGCCTGCCCGTTCGGGCAGGATCCGCGCGACGCCCGCGAGCAGGTCGTCCGGCTGGTCGGCTCCCTCGACGAGGACCCGGTGCCGACGGACTTCGGCAACGAGTTCTCCGGCCAGGACCTCGCGGGCGCCATCGGACAGGCGCTGTACAGCCGGGAGTTGTGGCCCTCGCTGGAGCGGGCGCTCGCGCAACTGCTGGAGGACGGCGACACCAGCCGGGTGGAGGCCTTCGCGTCCGGCGGCGTGACCGTCCCGGTGCGGAAGGGGCCCCACAGCGGGCTCGTCGACGAGGAGGACGTGCCGCTGGACAACCTGCCGGCGGCGCTGATGGCGGTCAACTGCGCGGACGATCCCGACCGCCCTACCGCCGCACAGGTCGAGCGGGACCTCGGCCGGCTGCGCGCCAGGTACGAGAAGGCGTCGCCGGTCTTCGGCCGGTACCGGCTCACCCAGGTGCTGATGTGCTACGGCCGCCCCAAGGGCACCGACTTCATCCGGGAGAAGGTGAAGGACGTCGACACGCCGAAGATGCTGCTGGTCGGCACCCGCGGCGACCCGGCGACGCCGTACCGCTGGACCGTCGAGACGGCCGAGCGGCTCGGCTCCTCGGCGGTGGTGCTCGACAACCGGGGCGAGGGTCATACCGGATACGCGTCCTCGGAGTGCGTGCGCCGCAAGATCGACGACTTCCTGCTGTACGGCTCCCTGCCGCGCGACGGCAGTTCCTGCGGCTCCGAGCACGACGACGAGTGAGGCGCGGCGCGCCTGGCTTCACCGTGGGGTGGCCGAGGGGGTCCCCGTGCGCGGCCGCGCGGCGCCGTCGCCTACCGCGGGCTGCGGCTGCGTCCTGCCGCTGTTCGACATACGTACCTGCTGTGTCCGGTCCGCCGGTGGAGGCGCCCGTCACCTGCGGTTTCCCGTGGGGACGCCACCCTCGGCGAACTAGTTGCATAGGACATCTATATGGCGAGCGTGCGACATGCGCCGAGGACGGGTCAACACGCCCGTAGCGCGGACGCCCGGCACCACCCCCTCACTTTCGGCCGGACTTTGCGAACGCAATACCTGGCGGCCGCGCCGCATCGGGGGCTCGGCACCGGAAATCGGCCACGGGCAAAAACTTCCCCAACGGGTCAGGCCCCGGCCTGCCGGCGCAACCGCTCGGCGGCCCGTTCGGCGTCGGGTACGGAGACGGCGAGACGGGCGTACGGCACCGGCCGCCACAGCTCCACCGTCACGACGGGCACCCCCGCACGGACCGCGGCGAAGTCCCGGCCGGAGGGATGCCACCGCTCGCCCACGCAGTACCGGCCGGAACGGCAGCGGCCCGTGAGCTGCGTGCCGCGCAGGGCACGCCACCAGTCCGGCTCGACCCGCACCCCCTTCACGTCCGCCAACGGCACCCGCACCTCGCGGCACCGCGCCAGAAGCCGCTCCCGCCACGACAGCCGGACGACGACGTCCTCCCCGTCCACGGCCAGGCGCGCCATCGGCAGTCACCTCCTCCACCAGCCTGCACCGCCACCGCACCGGCCGGCACTCCACCGAGCCAGTACTCCACCCGGGCGGTGAATTGCCCCAAATGCCCTACCGGCGAATCAGTCCTATGGTGCTGTCATGGAGCACGATCTGAGTCCCACGACCCTCGCCGAGCTGCGCCGCCCGCGCCCCTACCCCGCGGTGTCCGTGCTGACGCCGACGCACCGCCGCGAGCCCTACCACGCCCAGGACCAGGTCCGGCTGCGCAATGTGGTGGCCGAGGCCAAGAAGCAGCTGGAGGCCGATCCCGCGGTCACCCGGGAACGGCGTACCGAGGTCGCCCGGGAACTCGACCGGGCCCTGACCGAGGTCGACCTGACGCACGCCGAGGACGGCCTGGCGATCTTCGCCGCTCCGGGTGAGCACCAGGTGTGGTCGCTGGCCCGATCCGTGCCCGAGCGTGTGGTGCTCTCCGACACGTTCCTGACCCGCAACCTCGTCTCCGCGCAGACCGCCGAGCGGCCGTTCTGGGCGCTCTCGCTCGCCGCGGACCGCGTCACGCTGTGGAACGGCGGGGCGGGCCACGTCGTGGAGGAACGCACCGGCGGCTTCCCGGTGACCAGGCGGGTGGAGAACTTCGACCCCGAGCGGCTGGAGCGCGTCGGTGATCCGCCGAGCGCGTTCCGGGACGAGCGCACCCGCCAGTTCCTGCGCGAGGCCGACACCGCGATGGGCGCGATCCTGCGCGACCACCCGCGGCCGGTGTACGTCACCGGCGAGCCGGCCGCCCTGTCCCTGCTGGAGGAGGTCGGCGGTGTCGCCAAGCGCGCGGTGCACGTCCCGCGCGGCGGGCTCGCGCACGCCACTCCGGAGGCCGTGTGGCAGGCCCTGCGGCCGGTGATCGAGGCCGAGGAGCGCAGGAACACCGAGGCCGTGACCCAGGCACTGGAATCGGCCCGCAGCCGCCGGGAGTTCGCGGCGGGTGTCGACGAACTGTGGCACAGCGCCCGGGAGGGCCGCGTCCGACTCCTGGCCGTCGAGGAGAACTACCGGGTGACGGTGGTCGACGCCGGCGACCATCTGGTGCCCGCCGAGAGCGGCGACCCCGACGCCCGCGAGGACATCGTGGACGAGATCGTCGAGAAGTGCCTCGAGACCGGCGCCGACGTCCGGTTCGTACCCGACGGGACGCTGGGGGACGCGGACGGGATCGCGGGAGTGCTGCGGTACTGACGCCCTCGCCGTCGACCTCACCATCGACAAGGGAACACCAGCCCGTCGAACACGCGAATGAGCGCGACACCACCACCCACTGCGGTCCCTCAACTCACGTACGATGCCTACGACTTGACCCATCCAAGGGGGTACTCCGAACGGACCCCGGAGTCACTCCGTGAAGACTGTGGCATATGCCAGAAGCACCACCGTATCGTGTGGTGCCAAATCCCTTACAGGGCGTCGCGGGCTGTGCCACAGTCGAAACGGTCCCTCCCTTCGCCTTGGTCGTACCGTCCCGCATCGGAGTGCGTCATGCCGTCCCATCTCTCCGCGGACCGCCCAGCCGCCCAGCCGCCAGGACGCGGCTCGGTGGACGCGCTCATCTCGCAGACGCGGCGGCTCAAGGGCGACGTCGACGCCGTACGGCGCGACGCGCAGGGCGACGGATCGGACCCGCAGGAACGCTGGCAGCGCGCACTGTGCGACCTGGCGCTGCACCAACTCAACGACCTGGACGCTCACTTGGCGCAGCTGCGGGACGGCCCGCTGCCCGCGCCCGAGGATGCCGGAGCCGAAGCGCCGCCCGCCGTCCCCCGGCACGGCTCGCTGCTCAGCCGGGTCGGCAGCGCGGAGTGGAACCTGCTGACCGACGAGGCCGACTGGTCCGGGGAGCTCTACCGGATTCTGGGCCGCGACCCCGCCACCGCCCCGCTCACCCTCGACGAGCTGCCCTCGCTGGTGCTCGACGAGGACCGCGCGAAACTGACGGCGATGGTCACGGACTGCCTCGTCGACGCCCGGCCCATCGACGGGGAGTTCCGCATCCTGCGGCCCGACGGAGACGTACGGACCGTGCACATGATGGGCGAACCGGTACTCGACACTGACGGCAGCACGGCCTCGATGTGGGCCGTGCTGCGCGACGTCAGCGAGCTGCGGCGCAGCCAGCGGGAGGTGAGCGAGACCCGTGACTCGCTCGCCCGCCGGCGGCACGTCGCACAGACCGAGCACCGGCTCGCGGTCGAGCTGCAGGAGGCCGTGCTGCCACCGTGGCGCGGCTCCCTGCGGCTCCCGCACCGCGGCCCGCGCACCCTGGACCTCGCGGCCCACTACCTGCCGTCGTCGGTGAGCACGCTCATCGGCGGCGACTGGTACGACGCGCTCGAACTGACCGACGGCGAGACGCTGCTCAGCGTCGGCGACCTGACCGGACACGGCGTCGGCGTCGCGTCGGGCATGGCGATGCTGCTGGGCGCCGTCCGCGGCATGGCGATGGCGGGCACCCAGCCCGGGCAGCTGCTGGCCTGGCTCAACCAGTTAGTGGACGCCACCGCGGAGCCGGCCCTCGGCAGCGCCGTCTGCTGCCGCTACCGGCCCGACACCCGCACACTGGTGTGGGCCCAGGCGGGACACCCCGCCCCGCTGCTGTTCCGCGACGGGACGGGGCGCGCGCTGAACGCACCGGACGGCGTCCTGCTCGGCGCCACCACCGGCGCCACCTACGGGCAGGCCGAAGAGACCCTCGAGGTGGGCGACCTGCTGCTCCTGCACACCGACGGACTGGTGTCCGGGCGCAGCGGAACGGGGGCCGCGAGCCTCCTGATCGACCTGGCTCCACGCTTCGCCGAGGGCCGTACCGCACAGGACTGCCTGCGGACGGTCGTCGAGGAGTTCGGCGGGAGCGAACGCGAGGACGACGCCTGCGTGCTCATCGCCAGGGTGGCGTCATAGCTCCCCGCCGGGGTGGCGTGCCAGGTCCCCGCCGGGGTGACGTGCTGTCTCCGCGCCGGGGTGACGTGATGAGAGGTGAGGTGACGAGAGGCAGCGCGCAGTCGTTTTACGTCTGTGCGCTGGTGCCGCTCTTGCCGTTCCTCGCCTTCGGCAGGGCGAGCCTGATCTCCTCCCGCAGCTCCTCGATCTTCGGATAGCCGGCGTACTCGGCGGTGAGCCGGTACATCTGACGCAGCCGGTCCCAGGTGCGGTGCGAGGAGTTGGACCCCATCGACATCAGGGCCAGCCGTGCGTACCGGTCCGCCTGTTCGGGATCGTCCGCGATGAAGCAGGCCGAGGCCATGGACAGGTAGTCGAAGATCTTCGACCGCTGCCGGGCGTCGGTCCGCAGGGCCAGGGCCTTCTCCGCGTAGTGCTGCGCGTGCGCGGCCGCACCGGGCTCGAACTCAGCCAGCGTGCGGTAGGCCAGGGCCTGCATGCCGTAGAGGTCCTCCTCCGTGAACAGCTGCATCCAGTCCGGCGGCGGCACGTCGGCCTTGTCGGAGACGAAGAGGTCCTCCGCCTGTCCGAGGGTGCGGCGCATCGCCTGGCCCTTGCCCATGGAGGCCTGTGCCCAGGCCTCGACGGTGTGGAGCATGGCCTTGGTGCGGGGCAGGACCTCGTCGCCGGAGCCGGACTTGGCGAGCTTCATGAGGTCGAGGGCGTCATCGGGGCGGCCCAGGTGCACCATCTGACGGGCCGCCCGCGACAGGGCCTCGCCGGCGCGTGGCCGGTCGCCGCCCTCTCTTGCCGCGTGGGCGGCGATGATGAAGTACTTCTGGGCCGTGGGTTCGAGGCCGACGTCGTGGGACATCCAGCCCGCGAGGACGGCGAGGTTGGCGGCGACGCCCCACAGGCGCCGCTGGAGATGGGGTGGGTGTCGGTAGGCGAGCATGCCGCCCACCTCGTTGAGCTGGCCCACCACGGCCTTGCGCTGGAGCCCGCCGCCGCGGGCCGCGTCCCAGGCGCGGAACACCTCGACCGAACGCTCCAGTTCCTCGATCTCCTGCGACCCGATGGGGGCGGCCTCATAGCGGTCGAACCCGGCGGTGTCGGCGTGCAGGGGATTGTGGAGGTCGGGAGCGTCGGCAGCCAGGGCAGGGTCGGTGTGCAGCCAGTCGTGCATGGCGCTGCTGAGTGCGGATCCCGCGGCGAGCGCGGCGCCCGCGCCCACCAAGCCGCGTCGGTTGAGCATGAGGTCCATTCCCGTGAATTCGGTGAGGACCGCGGCGGTCCGCTCGGGCGCCCACGGCACTGAGTCGGGATGCTCCGCACTCCCGCCGCCCTGCCGTTTCCCCGCACGCCCGTGCCGGACCAGACCGAGGTCCTCAATGGTCACGACACGGCCGAGACGCTCGGTGAACAGAGCCGCCAGCACACGCGGCACCGGATCGCGCGGGATCTCTCCCATGTCGATCCACCGCCGCACCCGGGAGGTGTCGGTCGCCAGCTGGGGGTGGCCCATGGCCGCCGCCTGCTTGTTGACCAGCCTCGCGAGTTCGCCCTTGGACCAGCCGGCCAGGCCGAACAGGTCCGCGAGCCGGGTGTTGGGTTGTCCGCTCACGTCAAGCCCCCAGGTTCTCGGCTGAGTTGACAGTAGCCCGGCCAGACTTGCCGGGCGACTATTCGCCAGGGTTCGCCAGGGTGCGCCAGATGGTGTGCCACGGGGCATCGGGTGTCAGGTAGGAACGCGCCACCCCGACCCGGTCGCCCCAGGGACATTCCCCAGGGTGCGCCTGGGCGGCCGGGCCGGGTGGGCGTATGACGTCGCAGGCACACGAAGGGATCTGTATCGCCCATGTACGCAGCATCGTCCTCCGTGTCCGCCCCGCCCCGGTCGCTGCGCCCCCGTCCCACGGACAGCGGCCCCTACCTCGCCCCCGCGCGCCCGGCGGCGCCCGTGCTCGGCGCGGGCAGGCCGCGGCGCGCCGCGGGTCCCGGCACCCAACCCCTCAGCGGGAGACTCGACTTGTCCGGCCCTCAGGGCGCCCAGCTGCGCACGGCGATCGCGTCGGTGCACCGGATCTGCCCGGAGTTCGCTCCGGTGCAGGTGCTGCGCCGCAGTGGACGCTCCGTGCTCCTGGTCGGTACGACCGGACGCAGCACGGCGGTCGCCAAGTGTTTACTGGACCACTCCCCCGCGTGGGCCGAGCGGATCCGCCACGAGATAGCGGCCTACCGCACGTTCGTCCGGCACCGCCCGCCCGTGCGGGCGCCCCGGCTGAT
The DNA here is from genome assembly GCF_054782695.1 of Streptomyces deserti. Classification (NCBI taxonomy): domain Bacteria; kingdom Bacillati; phylum Actinomycetota; class Actinomycetes; order Kitasatosporales; family Streptomycetaceae; genus Streptomyces; species Streptomyces deserti. Next base: position 35,931 of record NZ_BAAGRZ010000039.1, on the reverse strand, counting down.
CGCGGCGGACCCGGACAACTGCACGCTGGTCATCGAGCGGATGCCCGGACGGGTGGCGGCACTGCAGCGCCACCCGGCGGAGGCGCCGCAGCGGGCGGACATCAGGGCGGCACTCGGCGCGATCTGCCGGCTGAACTCCTGGCGGCCGCCGGCGGGCACGTTCGACGCCCCGCTGGACTACGCGGCGCGGATCTCCCGGTACCACGAGCTGGGCCTGCTCACCGACCGGGACATGGGCGACCTGCAGAAACTGCTGCACGGCATCGCGCAGGCGGCCGGGCGGCAGGGCATGGGCCAGTTCTGCCACGGCGACGCACTCCTGTCGAACATCCTGCTCTCACCGGCTGGTCCAGTGCTGGTGGACTGGGAGCACGCGGGCTGGTACCTGCCGGGGTACGACCTGGCGACGCTGTGGTCGGTGCTCGGGGACGCACCGGTGGCACGCCGTCAGATCAGTCAGATCGCCCAGTCGGCGGGCCCGGCCTCACGGGACGCGTTCCTGGTGAACCTGATGCTCGTGCTGACCCGTGAGATCCGGACCTACGAGACGGCCGTGCAGCGTTCGATGCACGACACGACCCCGGCGGCACCGGGAGCGGCCCACCCTGGTGCTGCGCCGACGGGCGAGGAACAGCGGCTGCTGCTGCGGCGGCTGCACGACGACTGCCAGATGGCCCGGCGGGCCGTGCGCGCGGCGGTCGGCACTCGCTGACGGGGACGGCGGTCCGCGGTGCGCCTGGACAGGGGCGCACCGCGGGCCTTCGTGTGTGCGGGCGGTGCTCTCAAGGCCGCCCGGCCCTCGGTGTGCGCGCTCAGTGCCAGCTCAGTGCCCCCAGACGTACCGCCGTCCGGCGATCGCCTTGAACATCACCTCTCCGCCCTTCAACAGGTCGCTGCGGAGGGTGAGTTCGCGGGTCCGTACGGCGGTCAGCGCGATGCGGGTGGCCCTGCCCCGCGACCAGTCGACGTCGATGGTGGCTCCGCCCCGGGCGCGCAGGCCGCGCACCGAGCCGTCGGGCCAGGCGGCGGGGAGAGCGGGCAGGATCTCGATGACACCGTGCTGGCTCTGCAGGAGCATCTCCACCATCCCGGAGGTGGCGCCGAAGTTGCCGTCGATCTGGAACGGCGGGTGGGTGTCCCACAGGTTGGGCAGGGTGGAGGACTTCAGCTGTTCGCCGAGCATCTTGTGGGCGTGGTCGCCGTCGCGCAGCCGCGCCCAGAAGTTGATCTTCCAGGCCTTGGACCAGCCGGTGCCGCCGTCGCCGCGTGCGGTGAGGGAGACCTTGGCGGCCTCGGCCCAGGGGCTGCCGGGCCGGATCTGCCGGCCCGGGTGCAGGGCGAACAGGTGGGAGACGTGCCGGTGGGTGTCGGTGGGGTCGTCCAGGTCGGCCTTCCACTCCTGGAGCTGGCCCCAGGAGCCGATGCGCAGGCCCGGGTCCAGCCGGTCCAGTGCCTGCTCCAGCTCCGTCCGGAAGGCCGGGGAGTCGCCCAGGATCCGCGCCGCTTCCAGGGTGTTGGTGAACAGGTCGTGCACGATCTGCTGGGACATGGCCGCGCCCGCCGTGAAGTCGCCGTGCTCGGGCGAGTAGCTGGGCGTGACGACCAGCGTCCCGTCGCGCGGGTCGGTGCGCAGGTTGTCGAGCCAGAACTCGGCGGCCTCCTTCATCACCGGGTAGGCGGTGGTGCGCAGGTAGTCGGTGGAGCCGCCGAAGAGGTAGTGCTCGTAGAGCTGCTGGGTGAGCCAGGCCGCCGCCTCGGGGAACCAGAACGCGGTCGGCCAGTCGTGGACGCCTGTGAAGCCGTAGGGGTTGGTCTCGTTGTGCACGACCCAGCCGCGCGAGCCGAACATCTCCCGCGCCGTGCGGCGGCCCGGGGCGCGCAGGGCCTCGACGAAACGGTCGTACGGGGCGGTCGTCTCGGCGAGGCCCGCGGCCTCGGCGAGCCAGTAGTTCATCTGCAGGTTGATGTTGACGTGGTAGTCCGCCGACCACGGGGGCCTGGTGCTGTGGTTCCAGACGCCCTGGAGGTTGGCGGGCAGCGATCCGGGGCGGGACGAGGCGATGAGCAGATAGCGGCCGTACTGGAAGAAGAGGGCTTCCAGGGCGCGGTCGGCCTGGTTCGAGCCGCCGGTGTAGGAGGCGAGGAGCCGGTCGGTGGGGACGTCCGGCGGGAGGGACTGGCCGATGTCCAGTACGACGCGGTGGAAGAGGGCGCGGTGGTCGCGGACGTGGCGGACCAGGAGGGACTCGTAGCGGTCGCCGGCCCGTTCGACGGCGCGGGTGACGGCGGCGTGCGGGTCTTCGCCGCGGTAGTCGGGGTAGGTGTCGGCGTAGTCCGTGCCGACGGCCAGCACGAAGCAGGCGCTGTCGGCTCCGGTGACCGTGATCGTGCCGTCGGCGTGCGAAGAGACGGTCCCGCCCTTGCTGCGTACCCGGATCCGCGTCTCGAAGCGCAGGCCGTTGTCCTTGAGGGCGCCGCGCACGGTGAGCGTGCCGCCCGCCGCGGCGGCCTCGTAGTCGCTGCGCGGTGAGGTGTAGCGCAGGGTGAACGTGACGTTGCCCGGCCGGTCGGCGCTGATCCGCCCGACGATCACACCGTCCGGGTGGGAGGCGAAGAAGTCCCTTTGGTGGCGCACCTGTCGGTGGGTGTGGACGACCGAGGCGACGCCGTTGTCGAGGTCGAGTTCGCGGCGGTAGGTGGCGGGGGTCGTGGCCGGTGCGTCGGGGAAGTCGAGGTGCAGGTCGCCGAAGGTCTGGTGGGCGCCGTAGCCCACGCGCGGCTGGCCGAGCCGGGCGGCGACGTCGTCGGGGTCGAGCCGGGTCCGTGTGTCGAGGTCGTCCTGGACGGCGGTGAGGGCTCCGGGGCGGGGCGCACGCCAGTTGCCGAAGTCGTAGCCCTGGGCCGAACCGGGGCCGCCGGTCCACAGCGTCTTCTCGTTGAGCTGCAGCCGCTCGGAGGCGACAGTGCCGAACACCATGGCACCCAGGGCGCCGTTGCCGATGGGCAGGGCCTCGCGTTCCCAGTCGGTGGCCGGGGCGGCGTACCAGAGCACCGAGGCCCCCACCGACACATCGGATGACTCCACGGCTGACTCCACGGCGACAGCCTCTTCGGAACTCAGCGCGAGGCCGCTCAGGGCAAGGCCACCCGCCCCGGCTACGGCAGCTTTGAGGGTGCTTCTTCGGGAGATGTCATGCGGCTCATGCGACATGACCCTCGACGCTAATGGTCCGATGACTCAAGCGACAAGGGTCATGACAGAACGTGCGAAGGACCGAACGAGACCAGAAGCGACCGCAGGGGGCCGCGAGGGTTCACAGCGGCCCGCCGGGGCTCAGCCCTGCTGGAACAGCTCCGCCGGGAGGGGCTTCAGGAGGGCGTACAGGTCGTCGGTGATGGGGCGGTCCCAGGCGGCGATGGTGACGAGGACGCCGTCGCTGCGGTCGAACTGCACGCAGGAGATCCGGCTCTCGGAGAGCTTGACGCGGCGCACGATCAGCAGGTTGTCGCCCTGCATCACCGGCACGTCCTCGGTCCCGACGACGGTCACCTCCTCGTCGTTCTCCATGGCCAGCAGCAGCTGGGCGACCTCGAAGGGGACCTGTCCCTCGGGGACGTCACGGGCCGGGGAGCCCTCCGGCAGGTTGCCGATGATCATCGCGGGGCCGCGGCCGCCGAACAGGTCGTAACGCAGGAAGACGCCCTGGCAGGTGCCGTCGGGGGCGGGCAGCAGCCCGGCGCCCAGATTGCCGGGCCAGTCGCCCGGGTCCATGGCCAGTACGTCGAAGTCGGGCCCGGCGGGAGTGGCGCTGCGGCGGCGGAGGAACGACATGTCGCCATGGTACGTGCCCGGGCGTGCCGCGTGTCGGGGGGGCGGCACTCGTGACCCCTACGCGGTCCGGCGATGCCGTTCGTGGTGGCGGGCCACCCGGGCCCGGTTGCCGCAGGACGGCTCGCACCACTCCTGGCGCGGGTGCTCCTTGAGGAAGTACCGGGCGCAGCGCGGTGCGTGGCAGGCGCGCAGCCGCTCCCGGTCCGGGCTCGCGAGGAAGGCGATCGCGGCCTGGGCGAGCGCGGCCGTCAGGTCGTCCGCGCCGCGCACGGGCCGCCGGTCCAGGACGGGTTCGGCGTTCTCCGCCCAGCTCAGGACGGGAACGGTCGGCGTGCGGGCGGGCGTCCCTGCTGGTCGAGTCCCGCATGGGCTGATGATAGGGCTGCCGGTATCCATTAAGCGGCGCGGCCAGTCCGCCCGTGACCGGCGCGGTCGTCCTCCGGTGACCGGCCTCGTCAGTACTCCAGTGACCGGCCCGGTCAGTCCTCCAGTGACCGGCCTCGTCGGTACTCCAGTGACCGGCCCGGTCAGTCCTCCAGTGACCGGCCCGGTCAGTCCTCCAGTGACCGGAGCGGTCAGTCCTCCTCCGACCGGCTTGCTCAGTCCTCCGGTGGGGTCGGCGGGACCACCGCCACGGGGCTGGCCGCGTGCAGCAGGACAGCCTGGGTGACGGAACCCATCATGCGGGCGGGTGCCAGCAGGCGCCGCCGGTGGCGGCCCACGACGACCAGCTCGGCGTCCTTCGAGGCCGCCACGAGGTGCCCGGCCGCGTCGCCGGGAGCCACGTAGGCCTCGGCCCGGACGTCGGGGTGCCGTGCGCGGTGCGGGGCGAGGAAGCCCTCGGTGAGGGTGCGGGTGTCGTTCTCGACGGCGTCCTGGTCGATCATCGGCGGGGGCAGCTCGGCGGGCAGAATCCAGGCCTGTGCGGGCCACGGATAGGCGGCGACCACCTGGAGGCGGGCGCCCCGCAGGGCGGCCTCGGCGAAGGCGAAGGCGAGCGTGGCCTCGTCGGGGCTGTCGACCTGCAGGCCGACGACCACCCGGGGGCCGGGCCCGGCCGGTGCTTCGCCGTGGACCTCGCGCCCGGGCCGGGGCACCACCACGACGGGGCACTCGGCGTCGCGGGCGCAGGCCATGCCGTTGGAGCCGAGCAGCAGGCTGGCGAAGCCGCCCCGGCCCCGGGAGCCGAGCACCAACAGCTGGGCGGAGGCGCCCAGTTCCGGCAGCACGGCGCTCGGCGCGCCCTCCAGGCCGAGGTACTCCACCACCGGCAGGTCGGTGCGACCCGCCAGACGGGCGCGGACCTGGTCGAGCACCGGGTCGTCCTCCGGGACCGGCGGCGCGACGGCCAGCGCCTCGGGCAGCACCCAGGGGGCGTACTGCCGTACGTGCACCACCCGCAGCGGCGCCGCACGCCGGCGGGCGGCGTCCAGGGCCCACTCCAGGGCGCGCAGGCTGTCGTCCGAACCGTCGACCGCCGCGATGACCGGCAGGGCGCTCATGGGTTCCTCACCTCCGGAGTACGACCGTTCCCCTCCCGGGGCCAGCCTGGCTCAGGCGTCGGCCCCGGGTGGGTGCCGCAGGTCGCGTGTCCGGAAAAACGGGCGGAACACCCCCGGTCGGATCAGGTGAGGTCAGGTGAGAACAGGTGGCATCAGGTGAGGTCGAACTCCCCTTCCCGTGCTCCCGACACGAAGGCGCCCCATTCGGCGGGTGTGAAGATCAGCGAGGGGCTTTCCGGGCGGGCACTGTTCCGCATGGCGATGAACCCCTCCACGAAGGCGATCTGGACATCCCCCAGGCCGCGGCTGCTGGACTGCCACTGCGCGTTGCTGAGGTCCAGCTCCGGCTTGTCCCAGCCCGTGAGCGGGCGCTGTTGGGTGGTGGTCTCGGCCACGTCCGTGCTCCTCCCGATTCGTCGTCCGCGGCCAGCCTAGCGATCGGCTCCTGACCTCAACAGGCCACGTGAAGAGGACGTTGTCCCGGGCCTCAGGAGTGCGGCCCCTCAGGCGTCCGGAGGCTGGGATCCCACGAGCCACATGGAGAAGAACTGGGATCCGCCGCCGTAGGCGTGGCCGAGCACCCTGCGCGCGCCGTCCACCTGGTGTTCCCCGGCCTGTCCGCGCACCTGGAGCGCCGCCTCCGCGAAGCGGATCATGCCGGAGGCGCCGATGGGGTTGGTGGACAGCACGCCGCCCGACATGTTGACCGGCAGGTCCCCGTCCAGCTCGGTCACCCCGGCCTCGGTGAGTTTCCAGCCCTCGCCCTCCGCGGCGAAGCCGAGGTTCTCCAGCCACATGGGTTCGTACCAGGAGAACGGCACGTAGATCTCGGCGGCGTCGATCTCGCGGCGCGGGTCGGTGATCCCCGCCTGCCGGTAGACGTCGGCCGCGCAGTCCCGGCCGGCCCGGGGCGAGACGAAGTCCTTGCCGGCGAAGAGGGTCGGTTCGCTGCGCATCGCGCCGCCGAGCAGCCAGGCGGGCGGGCGCGGTGCCCGGGCGGCCCCGGCGCGGTCGGTGAGGACCATGGCGCAGGCGCCGTCGGAGGAGGGGCAGGTCTCCGAGTAGCGGATCGGGTCCCACAGCATGGGCGAGGCCATGACCTTCTCGAGGGTGATGTCCCGCTCGTGGAGGTGGGCGTAGGGGTTCTTCAGCGCGTTGCGCCGGTCCTTGTAGGCGACCAGGGCGCCGATCGTGTCGGGCGCGCCGCTGCGTCGCAGGTACGCGCGCACGTGCGGGGCGAAGAAGCCGCCGGCCCCGGCCAGGAGGGGCTGCTGGAAGGGGATCGGCAGGGACAGGCCCCACATGGCGTTGGACTCGGACTGCTTTTCGAAGGCGAGGGTCAGGACGGTGCCGTGGACGCGGGCCGCGACGAGGCTGGCGGCGACGAGCGCGGTGGATCCGCCGACGGAGCCGGCCGTGTGCACCCGCAGCATCGGTTTTCCGACCGCGCCGAGCGCGTCGGCGAGGTAGAGCTCGGGCATCATGACGCCCTCGAAGAAGTCGGGCGCCTTGCCGATCACGACGGCCTCGATGTCGGACCAGGTCAGGTCGGCGTCGGTGAGGGCCCGCCCGGCGGCCTCCCGTACGAGCCCGGCGATGGAGACGTCCCGGCGTGCCGCGACGTGTTTTGTCTGGCCGACGCCGACGACGGCCACGGGCTCCTTGCTCATCGGGGATCCCCTTCGAGGACGGCGACCAGGTTCTGCTGCAGGCAGGGACCGGACGTGGCGTGGGCGAGCGCGCGGTCGGAGGCGCCCTCGTGGATGCGGGCGGCGGCCTCTCCGATGCGGATCAGACCGGCTGCCATGATCGGGTGGGCGGCGAGTGCACCGCCGGAGGGATTGACGCACACGGTGTCGCCGAGCCGGAGGACCTTGCGCAGGATGACCTCCTGCGCGGTGAAGGGTGCGTGCAACTCGGCGGTGTCGACGGGCCGTTCGAAGGCACCGGCCTTGTCGGCGGCCAGCCGGGTGGACGGCGAGTCGGTCAGGTCGCGCACGCCGAGGCCGTGTGCCTCGATGCGGTGGTCGATGCCCCGGATCCAGGCGGGCCGGGCGCACAGGTCCCGGGCCCGCTCCCCCGCCGCGAGGATCACGGCGGCGGCGCCGTCGCCGATGGGCGGGCAGTCGCCCGTGCGCAGGGGCCGTACGAGGTACTCCCCGTGCGGTACCGAACCCCTCAGCTGGGCATGGGAGTTGGTGGCCGCCGCCTCCCGGTTGCGAGCGGCGACGGCGGCGAGCGCGGGCTCGTCCGTCTCGCCCGCGTCGATGAGCGCCTGCGCCTGAAGGGCGGCCAGGGCCACCGAGTCGGGCCACAGGGGAGCGACGTAGTACGGGTCGAGCTGCCGGGTCAGGACGTCGCGTACGGAGCCGGGCGAGGACTTGCCGTAGGCGTACACGAGCGCGGTGTCGGCGTCGCCGGTCAGCAGCTTGGTCCACGCCTCGTACAGCGCCCACGCCCCGTCCATCTCGACGTGCGACTCGGAGATCGGCGGCCAGGCGCCCACGCCGTCGAGGGCGAGGGTGAAGGAGAAGGCACGCCCGGCGAGGTAGTCGCTGGAGCCGGAGCAGGCGAAGTCGATGTCGGCGGTCTTCAGGCCGGTCCGGTCGAGCACCTCGTGCAGCACCGGCATGAGCATCTCGACCTCGGAGGACTCCTCGCTGCTGCGCCGGTGGCCGGTCTGGGCGAAGGCGACGACGGCGATCTCGCGGGTCACAGCAGCTCCTTGTAAGTGTCGTACTCCGCGTCGGGTTCGCCGGTGGGCCTGTAGTGGTCGGGGTAGCGGGCGCCCTCCGTCCACACGGGCTCGACGCGCAGCCCCATCCGCACCTGGTCGTACGGGATCCCGCCGATGCGCCCGTGCAGGGCGAGGTCGGCGCCGTCGAGGGCGATGTGGGCGTAGACGTACGGCACGTCTATGTCGAGGTTCTTCGCCTTGATGTTGACGATGCAGAAGGTGGTCACTGTGCCGCGCGGCCCCACCTCGACCTGTTCCGCTGTGGCCACCCCACATGTGGGGCACGCACCCCTCGGCGGGACGTACACCTTGCGGCAGGACGGGCAGCGTTCGCCGACGGTGCGGCGCCCGGCGAGGGCGTGGATGTAGGCGGACTGGGCGCGACCGGGCGAGTAGGTGTAGTCGAGGCGGGCGGGGGCGACGATGCCGGTGACCGGGTCCTCGAACTCGCCGGTGTGGCCGGGGGGTCGGGCCGGTTCGCCGTCGTACGGCTCGAAGCAGGCGATGTCCGTGATGGCGCCGGAGCGCTCCTCGGCCCAGCGGACGCGGACCCGCATGCCGGTGTGCACGGCGTCGGGGCCGGGGGCGTCGAGGGCGTGCAGGAGGGCGGTGTCGGCGCCGTCGAGACGGACGAGGGCCCAGGCGAAGGGCGTGGTCAGGGGCTGGCCGCGGCGGGGGGCGTGGTTCCAGGCCCAGGTGGTGACCGTGCCGGTGGGGGCGATCTCGACGAGGTCGCGGATCTCCTCGGCGGTGACGGGGTCGTACTCGACGGGTGGGACGAGAGTACGGCCGTCGCTGGTGCGCACCCCCAGGACGACGCGTTCGCGCAGGCCGGTGAGGAAGGCGCTCTGGACGGGGCCGAGGGAGCGGGTGAAGGGGAACTCGACGACGAGGGGAGCTCTGAGGACGTCGGGCACGGGACCTTTGAGGACGTCGGCCATGGGGCGCTGCCTCCTTCGGAGGGTCGGGCGCGCGATCGGTGCGGCTCAGGCGCGCTTGTAGACGGGCGGTCGCTTCTCCGCGAAGGCGCGGGCGCCCTCCTTGGCGTCGGCGGTGTCGAAGATGGGCCGGCCACGGGCGAGTTCGGCGGCGAGGCCCTCGGCCTCGGTCATCTCCGCCGTCTCGTACACCGACGCCTTGACCGCCTCGACGGCCAGCGGGCCGCAGGCGTTGATCTGCTCGGCGATCTGAAGGGCCTTGGTGAGGGCGGTGCCGTCGGGGACGACGTGCCCGATCAGGCCGATGGCGGCGGCCTCGTGGGCGCTGTAGGGGCGGCCGGTGAGCAGCATCTCCAGGGCGTGGGTGCGCGGGATCTGGCGTTGCAGCCGGACCGTGGAGCCGCCGATCGGGAACAGCCCGCGTTTCACCTCGAACAGCCCGAAGGTCGCGGACTCGCCCGCGACGCGGATGTCGGTGCCCTGGAGGATCTCCGTGCCGCCCGCGACGCAGTGCCCCTCGACGGCGGCGATGACGGGCTTGCGGGGGCGGTGGTGGCGCAGCATCGCCTTCCAGTGCAGGTCCGGGTCGGTCTTGAGGCGGTCCCGGTACTGCTGCCCCGCCATGCCGTTCCCGGCGAGGGCCTTGAGGTCCATGCCCGCGCAGAACGCGCCGCCGGCGCCGGTCAGCACGATCGAGCGGACCTCGTCGTCCTCGTCGGCCTCGACCCAGCCGTCGTACAGGCCGACGAGCATGGGCAGCGAGAGCGCGTTCCTCGCGTCCGGCCTGTTGAGCGTGAGCACCAGTGTGGCGCCCTCGCGCTGCACGGTGAGGTGTTCGGTGCCACCCATCGCCGTCTCCCCTCTGCAGGAACGAGAACAGGTTGCAGGAGGCGGGGAAGCACTTCAAGGGATTTCTGACAGTCAGTCAGATTTCTTCTGCGCGGGCTCTTCACAGTTGTGGGGCCCTTTGCTCTGATGACCGCGAACCGGTGCGACCCGGACCCTCGAAGGTCAGGAGGAGCGGTGGAGTACAACCTTGCCGACCTGTTCGAGTCGGTCGTCGACGTGGTGCCGGACCGCGAGGCGCTCGTGTACGTCGACCACCCCGGCACGGGCGCGGAGCGCCGGATGACGTACGCCGAGCTGGACGCGGCGGCCAACCGCATCGGTCACCACCTGCTCGACAGCGGGATCCGGCCCGGGGAGCACGTCGGGCTCCACCTCTACAACGGGGTGGAGTACTTACAGACGGTCCTGGGCTGCCTGAAGGCGCGACTCGTCCCGGTCAACGTCAACTACCGCTACGTCGAAGAGGAGTTGGTGTACCTCTACCGGGATGCGGACCTGGTGGCGCTGGCCTTCGACGCCGAGTTCACGGACCGGGTGGCGGCCGCGCTGCCGCGGGCGGAGAAGCTGCGGCACCTGATACGGGTGGGGCCGCCGGCCCCGGGGGTGACCGCCCCGGGGGTGCCCGCCCTGGGCTTCCGGGACGCCGAGGCCGCCGGGTCGCCGGAGCGGGGCTTCCCTCGGCGTTCGGGCGACGACCGGTTCATCATCTACACCGGCGGCACGACCGGCATGCCCAAGGGCGTGATGTGGCGCCATGAGGACCTGTTCTTCGCGGGACTCGGCGGCGGCGCCCCGACCGGCGAGCCGGTCAAGGAGCCCGAGGAACTGGCCGAACGCGTCGCGGCGGGCGGCGACGGGATCACCTTCTTCCCCACCGCCCCGCTGATGCACGGCACCTCCACGCTGACGGCGTTCATCGGCTTCGGCTTCGGCCAACGCGTCGTGATCCACCGCAGGTTCGTGCCCGAGGAGGTGCTGCGGACCGTCGAGAAGGAGAAGGTCACCAGCATCTCGCTGGTGGGCGACGCGATGCTGCGGCCGCTCGTGGACGCGCTCGGCGGACCGATGAAGGGCACGGACTGCTCGTCGCTGTTCAGCGTGTCGTCGTCCGGCGCGATCATGTCGGAGACGGTGCGCCGCCAGTTCCAGGCCCTGGTGCCGAACGCGCTGCTGCTCAACAACTTCGGCTCCTCGGAGTCCGGCTTCAACGGCACGGCGACCGAGGACGCGGGCCCCGAGCGGGGCTTCAGGATCCGCGTCCACTCCCGCACGCAGGTGGTGGACCCGGCCACGCGCGAGCCGGTCGCGGCCGGGGAGGTGGGCCGGATCGCCCAGTGCGGGCACGTGCCGCTCGGCTACTACAACGACCCGGCGAAGACCGCCGAGACCTTCTTCGAGAAGGACGGCGAGCGGTGGGTGCTGCTCGGCGACATGGCCACCGTCGACGAGGAGGGCGTGGTCACCGTCCTCGGCCGCGGCTCCCAGTGCATCAACACCGGCGGCGAGAAGGTGTACCCGGAGGAGGTCGAGCAGGCCCTCAAGTCCCACCCGGACGTGTACGACGCACTGGTGGCCGGGGTGCCGGACGCCCGCTGGGGCCAGCACGTCGCGGCCGTCGTACAACTGCGCGAGGGTGCGGCCCGGCCGTCCCTGGAGGACATCCAGACCCACTGCCGGGCCCGGCTGGCCGGTTACAAGATCCCGCGCCGGCTGGTGATCACGGACGCCATCCAGCGGTCGCCGAGCGGCAAGGCGGACTACCGGTGGGCGCGGGAGGTGGCCGTGGCGGTGGACGGGTGAATCCGGGCCGGTGCGAGGGAACCGAGGTTCCAGCGCGATTGAACCGAGGTCCAGTGTGATGGGACCGAGGTCCAGTCTGATTGAACCGAAGGTGACGTGCGGACGTACTGGTGGTGGCAGGCTCGGTCACCGGGCCTTGTTTGCCATGCCATTGCACGACCGCACGGAAGGACCTCCGGGTGTCGCTCTTCACTCGCTCTCGTCAGCTGCCGGACACCACCGAGGGCGAGGCGGGCACGGATGGCGACAGGGTTGTAGCGGAGGGGGACGGTGAGAGGGGTGCAGGGGGGCCGGACGGTGAGACCGCTGTAGCGGAAGCAGGCGGCGACAGCGTCGCAGCAGGAGCGGACGGCGACACCGCCGCAGCGGGGACAGACGGCGATCGCGCCGCAGCGGAAGCAGACGGCGACAGCGTCGCAACGCAAGCAGACCGCGGCACCGGCGCAGAAGAAGCTGTGCGGGCAGCAGGTGCCCAGGAGGCGCCGGGTTCCCAGCCCCCCGGCTGGTTCGGCTGGCGGCGCCGCTACCCCCGTACGGCGCGCGGTGTCACCGTGGGGACGACCGTTCTGGCCGGCGCGCTCGTGCTCTTCGCGCTGCTCGTGCCGAACCGCCTCGAACGGCTCACCGTCGACGCGTTCCTCCGTATTCCCGCCGAAGGCATTCTGCTCGCGGGCCTGCTGCTCGCGCTGCCGCCGCTGCTCCGGCGGATCACAGCCGTGGTCTCGGGCGTGTTCCTCGGTCTGCTCACGGTCCTGAAGTTCGTCGACATGGGCTTCTACCAGGTGCTGGCCCGGCCCTTCGATCTGGTCCTGGACTGGATCCTGATCGGCCACGCGACGGACTTCCTCCGGGAGACGTTCGGCCGCACCGGCCAGGTGCTCGCCGTGGTCGGGGTGATCGTCCTGTTCGTCGCCGTGCTCGTGCTCATGACGCTCGCGACGGTGCGGCTGACGAACCTGATGGTCCGCCACCGTCCCGTCGCGACCCGTACGACGCTGATCCTCGGGACCACGTGGATCACCTGTATGACGCTGGGCGTGCAGGTCACCAGCGTCCCCGTGGCCACCAAGGGCAACGCCGAGTTCCTCGGCAACCGTGTGGAGCAGGTGCGCGCGGGAATCAGGGACGCGAAGGTCTTCGAGAAGCAGGCCGCCGTGGACGCCTTCGCGGACACCCCGCCCGACCAGTTGCTGACCGGGTTGCGCGGCAAGGACGTCCTGTTCACCTTCATCGAGAGCTACGGCCGTGTCGCGATCGACGACCCGGCGATGGCCGATCAGGTCGACGCGGTCCTGAAGGACGGCACGAGTTCGTTGAAGGCGGCCGGTTTCGAGTCGCGCAGCGGCTGGCTCACCTCACCGGTGACGGGTGCCGGCAGCTGGCTGGCGCACTCCACCTTCCTGTCCGGCCTGTGGATCAAGAACCAGCAGCGGTACCGCAGCCTGACCACCAGCGACCGCATGACCCTCACCAAGTACTTCGGCAAGACGGGTGCCTGGCGGACCGTCGGCATCGTGCCGGGCGTGCGGCGGGCCTGGCCGGAGGGCAAGTTCTTCGGCCTCGACCACATCTACGACTCGGAGCACCTCGGCTACCACGGCCCGTACTTCAGCTGGACGCCGGTGCCCGACCAGTTCAGCCTGGAGGCCTTCGAACGCCTGGAGCACGGCAAGAAGGACCGCGAGCCGATCATGGCGGAGATCATCCTCGCCTCCAGCCACAACCCCTGGTCGCCCATCGCCCGCATGATCGACTGGGAGGACCTCGGCGACGGCTCGGTGTTCCATCGGATCAAGAAGGAGGGCACGGACCCCAAGGAGGTCTGGAAGGACCCGGAGAAGGTGCGCACCGAGTACCGGCGCGCCATCGAGTACTCGCTGCGCAGCCTGATCGAGTGGGTCGAGCGGTACGGCGACGAGGACACGGTCCTCGTCTTCCTCGGCGACCACCAGCCGGTGCCCACCGTCACCGCCGGGAACACCGGCAAGGACGTGCCCGTCACGATCGTCGCCCACGACAAGAAGGTGCTGGACCGGGTCGCCGACTGGGGCTGGACCGACGGGCTCAAGCCGGCCGAGAACGCTCCGCGGTGGGGCATGGACAAGTTCCGCGACCGGTTCATGACGGCGTACGGGCCGAGCGCGTAACGGCGCGTACACCGGCGGGGCCCGGCGGCGAGCGCGGGCGTGATTCCCGCCCCACGAGGCCTGCGGAGGATGTGGGCGCTCTGCCGACGGCAGAGCAGCTCACCGTGCTCCGGAGAGGAAGTCCGCGACAGGCCGTACGAACCACTCCGGGTCGTCCAGCCACGGGTAGTGCCCCGCCCCCGGCTGCACGGCGAACTCGGCCGCGGGGAAGGCGTCGGCGGCGCGGCGGGCGAGGTCGGGGCGCGGACCACCGTCGAGTTCGCCCGCGAGCACGAGCACGGGGGCGGTGAGGCGGGCGAGCGCGGCCCGGGTCGCGGGCGGGTCGTAGGCGCCCGGGGAGCCGTAGCGGCCGGCCGCCTCCTCGTTGGTCTCCTCCTCGTCGCGTTCCGCGTGGGCTCGGGCCCGCTCGTCCCAACACCCGTAGAAGAAGGGGAGGAAGGCGGGGTCGAAGTCCCCGGTGCCCGCCAGCCAGGCCTCGAACGCCGGGAAGGTGTCCGCGAACCACGGCTCGTCCTCGCGCAGCCGGGCCGCGGCGAGCCGGTCCTCGGGCGTGGCCGGGAGCCCCAGGGCCCACGGGGTGGCGGTGACCAGGGCCAGCCGCCGCACCCGCTCCGGGTACCGGGCCGCGTACAGCATGGCGAGGCTCCCGCCCGCCGAGTGCGCGAACACGTCCATCCGGTCGACACCCAGGTGGCCGCGCAGCGCCTCGACGTCCTCGACCCCGGCGACGCACCGCTGCGACCGTAGCCGACGACGGGCGCTCAGCCCGCCCAGGTCCCCGAGATACGCGGAGGCCCGCATGGGCCCGCCGGGCAGTACGACCAGGGGTTCACCGTCACCCCGGACGTGACAAGCGAGTTGGGTCCCGTCCCAGGCGTTGAAGATCGACATGCCGCCGATCCTCACGTGCCGCGGCGCCGGGCCGCAACGCGGTTCTCTCAGAGTGACTCTGCGACTCGGCGAAATCGTGCAGGCCGGGCCCTTGCCTGGGAGCCGTTCTCCTGGATTACTGATCTCCAGAAGAACGACCGAATGATCGGTCGCCCGGATTGGCACGGTTGGTGAGGGAGGCTCCTCATGGCGGAGGCGGCGGACCTGCTGGACTCGGGGGAACGGCTCGACGTGGAGGCGCTGCGGTCACTCCAGCTCGAGCGGCTGCGGGCCTCCCTGCGGCACGCGTACGAGAACGTGCCGTTCTACCGTCAGTCCTTCGACAAGGCGGGCGTACGCCCGGACGACTGCCGTTCGCTCGCCGACCTGGCCCGGTTCCCGTTCACCACCAAGGCGGACCTGCGCGAGACCTATCCGTACGGCATGTTCGCCGTGCCGCGGGACCGTGTGCGCCGCATCCATGCCTCCAGTGGCACCACCGGACGCCCCACGGTGGTCGGCTACACAGAGAACGACCTGTCCATGTGGGCGGACATGGTGGCCCGCTCGATCCGGGCGGCGGGTGGCCGAGCTGGGGACACGGTGCATGTGGCGTACGGCTATGGCCTGTTCACCGGTGGTCTGGGCGCCCATTACGGTGCGGAACGGCTCGGCTGTACGGTCGTTCCCGCGTCCGGCGGCATGACAGCCCGTCAGGTGCAGTTGATCCAGGACCTGGAGCCGACGGTGATCATGGTGACGCCGTCGTACCTGCTCACGCTCCTCGACGAGTTCGAGCGGCAGGGCGTCGATCCGCGCGGAACCTCCTTGCGGGTCGGGATCTTCGGTGCCGAGCCGTGGACCGAGGAGATGCGGCGCGAGATCGAGGAGCGGCTCGCGATCGACGCGGTCGACATATACGGGCTGTCGGAGGTGATCGGCCCGGGAGTCGCGCAGGAGTGCGTGGAGACCAAGGACGGGCTGCACATCTGGGAGGACCACTTCTTCCCGGAAGTCGTCGACCCGGTCACCGGGGAGGTGCTGCCGGAGGGCGTGGAGGGCGAGTTGGTCTTCACCTCGCTCACCAAGGAGGCCATGCCGGTGATCAGGTACCGGACGCGGGACCTGACCCGGCTGCTGCCGGGCACGGCCCGGGTGTTCCGGCGGATGGAGAAGATCACCGGCCGCAGCGACGACATGGTGATCCTGCGCGGGGTGAACCTCTTCCCCACCCAGATCGAGGAGATCGTGCTGCGCACGCCCGGTGTCGCGCCCCACTTCCAGCTGCGCCTGACCCGCGAGGGCCGCCTCGACGCCCTGACCGTGCGGGCGGAGGCCCGTCCCGACGCGGGGTGGGAGGTCCGGGAGGCGGCCGCGCGGTCCATCCGGGCGGCCGTGAAGGACGGTATCGGGGTGTCCATCGACGTCGAGATCGTCGATCCGGAGTCGCTGGAGCGGTCGGTGGGCAAGATCCGGCGGATCGTGGATCTGCGTCCGCGTTAGGCCAAGCCGGGTCTCGTAGAGGGTTCGGGCGGGCCGGGACGCGTGGGGTTCGGGCCACCTGCCGGGTTCCGTAGGGGTTCGGGTCCGGGCTGGTGTCCGGGAGATCCCGGATGGGACGGGTGTGGCTGCGTTGACAGCATGAGCGTCATGACATCCCCGTGGATCTCCCGACGTTCTGTGGTCGGTGGCCTCGCGGCCGCCGGCGCGCTCCTGGCCGTGCAGGGGCATACCGGCGCCCACGCGACAGCGCGGACCGCCCGGTCCGCCGAGGCCGCCGGCAGGACCGGCACTGCCGGCACCGTTTCCTTCCCGCCCGAGAAGGCTCAGGCTCTGCACACCGCGATCTCCGATCTGTCCCATCCACCGGCCGTCTGCGCTCAGTTACACGTCGTCCGTGACGGCGCCCGGTGGTACGGCACCGCGGGAACGGCGGATCTGGCGACCGGGCGTGCCGTGCGCGCGGACGACCGGATCCGCGCGGGCAGCATCACCAAGGTGTTCGTGGCGACCGTCGTCCTGCAGCTGTGGGCACAGGGCCGTGTGGGGCTCACCGATCCGATCGGGCGGCATCTTCCGGGCCTGCTGCCGTCCGCGTTCGCGCGCATCACACCGGCGCAGTTGCTGAACCACACCAGTGGGTTGCCCGACCATCGCGGCCTGCCGGATCTGAGCACTCCGGAAGCCGTCCTGCGCCACCGGTTCGACCGCTGGACGCCGCGGGAGTGGGCACGGACGGTGACGCACGACCCGCTCAAGTTCGCGCCGGGCACCCGGCAGGAGTACCGCGGCATCAACTACGTCCTGCTCGCCCTGCTCGTCGAAAAACTGACCGGCCGGGCATACGGCGAGGCGATCGTGTCCCGCATCCTGCGTCCCCTCGGCCTGCGCCGGACGCTCCTGCCGGGCGGCGACCCGCGGCTGCACGGCTCGCATGTGCACGGCTATCTGCGCATGACCGACGGATCGCTGCGGGACGTCACCGTTCACGAGCAGACCAGTTCCTGGGGCGAGGGCGAACTGGTCTCGACCGTCGACGATCTCGTGCGTTTCCAGCAGGCCCTCTTCTCCGGCGCGCTGCTGCCCCCGCAGGCGATGGACCGGCTCTTCGAGCTGCCGCCGGACGGCGTGCGCACGCCGACGATGGTCACGATGGTCTGCTTGCGGATGTTCTCGCCGAGCACCCGGGCCAGCGCGTCGGTCGTGGCGGTGACCAGGCGGGCGGGGGCGTCCGGCACCTCGGGCAGGTGATAGGCGGCCTCCCGCATGCTGAGGGTGACCTGCGGGTTGTCGTCGTCGGTCGGGACACCGCCGACGCCCCGGCGGTGCTGGGGTACTCCGATCAGGTCGACGCCGACCAGCCGGCGGAACTCGGGACCGTAGACGGCGCCGACCGCGTCGGCCAGGGCCGCACGAGGCCGTCGCCGAGGCCGCCGTGATCGGGTTGCCCGACGAACGGTGGATCGAGGCGGTCACGGCCGTCGTCGTCCCGCGCGGCGAGGTCACCGAGGTCGAACTGATCGCCCACGCCCGCGAGAAACTGGCCCCTTTCAAGGCGCCGAAGCGGGTGGTGTTCGTGGCCGAACTGCCCCGCAACGCCAGCGGGAAGATCCTGAAACGGGAGTTGCGGGACCGCTTCACGAGGTGAGGACCGCGACGACCCGGTCGGTCATCTGCTCGGCCGACTCCAGCGGCGTCGGGGTGTAGGACAGCACGAACCGGAGCCGCTGGTCCCGGGTGGCGATCATGCGGGTGCGGTAGCCGTGCGTCTGGCCGGTCTTCCCCCAGAGCGTCACGCCGTTCATCGTGGCCCGTTGCAGCCCCATGCTGTAGCGGGCGGGGCTGCCGTCCAGCATGATCCCGCCATGCCCCATTTCACCGTCCACATCCGCGAAGAGGCCCTCGACGGAACCGTCGAAGCACAGCTGATCAGCGTGCCCGCCGGACGTACGGGAGTCGCGGGTGAGGTGGCGTGAGGCGCCGGGAGCGGGCGCGACGTCGGAAATGATGCGGCAGGCGTGGCCGGTTAGGCTCCGTTCGCGCCGGTGCGTACCATGGCGGACAGTTCCAGTTCCTAAAACAAGCAAAGCATCTTTGACGACAAAGGTAAATCCCGAGGGGTGCGTGATGTCAACGCCTGGGGCGCGCGGCGCCGGGGAGAACAGCGGAAACGAGCCGGACGGCGTCGACGACTCCATCCGCGCCCTGCTGCTGCTCATGCCGCGGTTGGTGGGACGCGCCAAGAGGATCCCGGTACCCGAGGCGCTGAGCTCCTTCTCGCTGGCACCGCGTCACCTGTCGCTGCTGGCCTGCCTGTTGTTCGACGGCCCGATGACCGTGAACGAGCTGGCGGCCCGGCTGGAGGTGGCGCCGACGACGGTGAGCCTGCTCATCGGCGACCTGAGCCGGAAGGGGATTCTCGAGCGCCGGGAGGACGAGGCGGACCGGCGGCGGCGGATCATCGCCATCGCGCCCGCCCACGAGCCCGCGATCAGCGCCTGGCTGGCCCCCGGCGCGGCCGCCTGGCGCACGGCGCTGGCTCCCCTGACGCCGCATCAGCGACAGATGTTCGTCGACACGTTGCTCGCGTACGAGGCCGCCGTCGGCGGCGAGGAACCCGGCTGAGGCAGCCTCCCCGCTGCCTCCCCACCACCCTCCGCCGCGCCTCTCCGCACTTCTCCACCGCCTCTCCGAGATCAGGGGCGAGCGCCCGTCCCCCGGCCGCCCGTTCCCCGGCCGCACGGCCCCGCGCCGCAGCGGCCCTTCCTTGGTCGCGATCGTCACGAGCCGACGCTGGGAAGGCGATGTCCGGCCGGACATCGGCCGGAGGGTGAGCGAGGCCCGGCGAAAGGATGACGTCGGCCCTCGCTCCGCGCGACCGAAGCCGCACCTCCGCCTCACACCGGCCGGGTCCGGCCCTGCCAGTACGGCTCCCGCAGCCGCCGCTTGTACAGCTTGCCGTTGGGGTCGCGCGGCATCTCGGTGATGAAGTCGACGCTCTTCGGGCGCTTGTATCCGGCGAGTCGGCGGGCGCAGTGGTCGAGGAGGCCGGCCGCGAGGGCGGGGCCGGGTTCGTGGCCGGGGGCCGGTTCGACGACCGCCTTGACCTCCTCGCCCCAGTCGTCGTGCGGGATGCCGAAGACGGCGGCGTCGGCGACGGCGGGATGGGCGAGCAGGACGGATTCGATCTCGGCGGGGTAGATGTTGACGCCGCCGGAGATGATCAGGTCGATCTTGCGGTCGCGGAGGAAGAGGTAGCCGTCCTCGTCGAGGTAGCCGAGGTCGCCGACGGTGAAGAAGTCACCGATGCGGTTCTTGCGGGTCTTGGTCTCGTCCTTGTGGTAGGAGAAGCCGCCCGTGGTCATCTTCATGTAGACGGTGCCGAGTTCGCCGGGCGGCAGCCGGTTGCCGTCGTCGTCGAAGATCGCGAGTTCGCTGATGGGCCAGGCCTTGCCGACGGTGCCGGGCTTCTTCAGCCAGTCCTCGGCGGTGGCGAAGGCGCCGCCGCCCTCGCTGGCGGCGTAGTACTCCTCCACGCAGGGGCCCCACCAGTCGAGCATGGCCCGTTTCACGTGGTCGGGGCAGGGGGCGGCGCCGTGGATGGCGTGCCGCATGGAGGAGACGTCATAGCGGGCCTTCACCTCGTCGGGCAGGGCCAGCAGACGGTGGAACTGGGTGGGGACCATATGGGTGTGGGTGCACTGGTGGCGGTCGATGAGGCGGAGCATCTCCTCGGGGGTCCACTTGTCCATCAGCACGAGCCGGTGCCCGATGTGCAGGGACGCGCCCGCGAACTGGAGCACGGCCGTGTGGTAGAGCGGCGAGCAGACGAGGTGCACGTTGTCGTCGAACGGCCGGATGCCGAAGATGCCGAGGAAGCCTCCGAGGTAGGCCTCCTCCGGGGGCTTGCCGGGCAGCGGGCGGCGGATGCCGCGGGGGCGGCCGGTGGTGCCGGAGGTGTAGTTCATGACCCAGCCGAGGGTGCGGTCCGCGGGCGGGGACTCCGGTTGCCCGTCGAGGAGTTCGGCATACGGCCGGAAGCCCTCGACCGCGCCGACGGCGTACCGGTGTGTGGGCGGGAGGCCGGCCTCGTCGGCGGCTGCGCGGGCGGGCTCGGCGAACCGCTCGTGGGCGAGGAGCACCTTGGCGCCGGAGTCGGCGACGATCCAGGCGATCTCGGGCCCGACGAGGTGGTG
Organism: Streptomyces deserti; assembly: GCF_054782695.1. NCBI lineage: Bacteria > Bacillati > Actinomycetota > Actinomycetes > Kitasatosporales > Streptomycetaceae > Streptomyces > Streptomyces deserti. Next base: position 15,560 of record NZ_BAAGRZ010000039.1, on the reverse strand, counting down.
GTTGACGGGAACGAGGTAGAAACCGGCCTGGGTGGCGGCCAGGTAGGCGGTGAGGAACTCGACGCCGTTGGGCAGCACGACCGCGAAGGCGTCGCCGCGGTCCAGCCCCGCGGCACGCAGCCCGTGGACCAGCCGGTTGGCGGCGGCGTGCAGGCGTCCGGCGGTCCACTCCTCGCCGTCGGGAGCGACCAGGACCGTGCGGCCGGGGTCGGCGGTGGCCTGGGCCCAGAAGCCCGCGGGAGGGGTGTTCGTCACTGGCCGCTCCTTCCGGCGATGCGGTTGACGCGGTCGACGGCCTCCTCGAAGCCGCGGGTCAGGTCGTCGAAGACGGCCCGGACGCTGCGTTCGCTGTTCATCCGGCCGACGATCTGACCGACGGGCGTGCCGAGCAGCGGTTCGACCTCGTACGTCTGGATGCGGGAGACGGCCTCGGCGACCAGCAGGCCCTGCAGCGGCATGGGCAGGGGGCCGGGCCCGGCCGGGTCGTCCCAGGCGTCGGTCCACTCGGTGCGCAGCTGACGGGCGGGTTTCCCGGTCAGCGCGCGGGAGCGGACGGTGTCACCCGATCCGGCCGCGAGCAGCTTGCGGGTCAGGGCGGGCGAGTGGAGGTCGGCTTCTGTGGTGGTCAGCCATATGGAGCCCAGCCACACACCCTGGGCTCCCAGACTGAGGGCGGCAGCCACCTGCCGGCCGCTGCCGATGCCGCCGGCGGCCAGGACGGGCAGCGGGGCGACGGCGTCGACGACCTCGGGGGTGAGCACCATGGAGGCGATCTCGCCGGTGTGGCCGCCGGCCTCGTAGCCCTGCGCCACCACGATGTCGATGCCGGCGTCCTTGTGCTTGAGCGCGTGACGGGCGCTGCCCGCGAGCGCGGCGACGAGCACGCCCCGGTCGTGGGCGCGCTCGACGACGTCGGCGGGCGGGGAGCCGAGCGCGTTGGCGAGCAGCTTGATCGGGTAGTCGAAGGCGACGTCGAGCTGGGTGCGGGCGACCTGCTCCATCCACCCCGTGATGCGCCACCCGGACGCCTCCCCTTCGGCGAGTTCGGGCACGCCGTACTTGGCGAGGGTGTCCTTGACGAACTGCCGGTGCCCCTCGGGGATCATCGCCTCGACGTCCGCCTCGCTGACGCCTTCCACCTTCTTCGCGGGCATGACGACGTCCAGACCGTACGGCCTGCCCTCGGCGTGCGCCTCGATCCAGTCCAGGTCGCGTCTGAGCTCGTCGGGCGCCGTGTAGCGGACCGCGCCGAGCACGCCGAAGCCGCCGACCCGGCTGATGGCCGCGGCGACGGCGGGGAACGGCGTGAAGCCGAAGACGGCGTGCTCGACTCCCAGTTGCTTGCTCAGCTCCGTCTGCATGCGCGCAGAATGCCGGAGTCCTCGGGAGGACGGAAGACCTTTCCTGATGCTCCGTCAGATTCATGCTCCGCCAGATGTATGGGCGCCGCACGGTGGACATACTGTCGGGGACGTCCGGGCGGCTCGGCGGAAGGACTTGACGGTGACCGAAGGCGCGGCAGACAGAGCGACGACGACCGGCACGTTCACGCGCCGTCAACTCGGCAGGGACGCTCTGGCCCTGGGCGGCGCCCTGGCCCTGGCCCCCTTCCCGGCCGGGCCGGCCGCCGCCGCGGACAGGGCCGGAAAACCCACCCTCCGGTACGGCAGCGCCGAACGCGCCGGGCTGCTCCCCGCCCACCTCCGCCGTCTGGTCACCGACGCCGAGGCGTTCCTCGGCCCCTCCCCCAAGCACCCCTGGTACGCGGGGGCCGTGCTGCTCGCCGGCCGGGGCGGCACCGTGGCACTGCACCACCCCATCGGCATGGCGGTGCGTTACCGGGCGTACGACGAGAAGACCGACACCGGCGTCGAGTTCCCGCCCGACGAGCAGATCCCGATGGCAGAGGACACCGTCTTCGACCTGGCCTCGGTGTCGAAGCTGTTCACCTCGATCCTCGCCGTGCAGCAGATGGAGCGCGGCGCGCTGGAGCTGGAGGCGCCGGTCGTCTCGTATTTGCCGGACTTCGGCCGCGCGGGCAAGCAGGACATCACGATCCGTCAGCTGCTCACGCACACCTCGGGTTTCCGCGCCTGGATCCCGCTGTACACCGCGCCGACGTACCAGGAGAAGATCCAGCGCGTCTTCGACGAGGCGCCGGTCAGCCCGCCGGGCACCGCGTACCTGTACTCGGACCTCAACCTCATCTCGCTCCAGCTGGTCCTGGAACGGGTCACGGGCCGCACCCTGGACACCCTCCTGCACGACGAGATCACCGGCCCGCTCGGCCTGCGCCGCACCCGCTACAACCCGCCCGCCTCCTGGAAGCCGGGGATCGCGGCGACCGAGGACGCGCGCCGACCGTGGTCCGGGCTGGACCGGGGCCTGGTGTGGGGCGAGGTCCACGACGAGAACGCCTACAGCCTCGGCGGGGTCGCGGGCCACGCGGGCGTGTTCTCCTGCGCGTGGGACCTCGCGGTCCTCGGCCGGACGCTGCTCAACGGCGGCGTCCACGGCCGGGCACGCATCCTGACACCGGAGTCCGTGGAGCTGATGTTCACCGACTTCAACACCGCGTTCCCCGGTGACGAGCACGGTCTCGGCTTCGAGCTCTACCAGCACTGGTACATGGGCGCGATGGCCACCCCGCGCGCCGCCGGGCACACCGGCTTCACGGGTACGTCGCTGGTCCTGGACCCGACGACCGACTCGTTCCTGGTCGTGCTCGGCAACTCCGTCCATCCGGTGCGCGGTTGGCGGTCGGGCTCCGCGCCGCGGGTCGCCGCCGCGAACAACCTGGCGCGTGCCGTACCGGTGCGCCCGGTGCGGGGACGTACGGCCTGGTTCTCCGGGATGGCGAACACCACCACCGCGACGCTCGCGCTGCCCGCGCTGGACACGTCGTCGGGCGGGGCACGGCTGCGCTGCGCGCTGTGGTGGGACACCGAGCCGCGCTCCGACATGCTCACCCTGGAGGCCACCACGGACGGCGGCACGACCTGGCAGCCCGTGCCGTTCACGACGCAGCGCCGGCGCGAGGAGCCTCGGCCGCACCCGTCGGGCTCGCTCACCGGCTTCTCGGGCCGCGTCTGGCACCGGCTCACGGCGGACCTGCCCGCCGCGCGGCAGCTCACGCTGCGCTGGCGGTACGCCACGGACCGGCTGTACGTCGGCCGTGGCGCCTATGTCGACGGGTTGCGGGTGGAGGCGGCCGACGGCGTCCTCTTCGACGAGGCGCGCCCGGCGGACGCAGCGCGCGTCCACGCCGTGGGGTGGGCGCCGTCGGCCGACTAGGGAAGGGAAGCCCTACTGGTTGAAGACGGCCTTCTGCACCTCGTTCGGTCCGTCGAAGCGGTCCTGCTTCAGACTGTCGAGGCGGCTGACGACCTTCTCGTCGGCCTTGTTCTTGCGGGCCTGCTCCACCAGGTGCTTCTTGTCCGTCGGGTAGTCCATGCCGCTGAGGGCCTTCTGGAGGTCGATCGGGCTGAGGTCGGCCATGGCAGCCTCCCGTGGGGGGTGTACGGCCGTCCACGGAGGGCGGCCGGATCGTACGGATAACCTTCGCTCTGTCTAAGTGCCCCACCCGGCGGCAGCCATTCAGTCGCCCTGTGCCTCCAGTACCGCCATCGCCGCATTGTGCCCGGGCACCCCGCTGACCCCGCCGCCGCGCACCGCGCCCGCCCCGCACAGCAGCACGTTCGCGTGCGGCGTCTCCACGCCCCAGCGGCCGGTGCTCTCCTGGGCGTACGGCCAGGTCAGGTCGCGGTGGAAGATGTTGCCGCGGGGCAGCCGCAGGTCCCGCTCCAGGTCCAGCGGGGTCTTCGCCTCGATGCAGGGCCGCCCCTTTGCGTCGGTCGCCAGACAGCCGGCGAGCGGCTCGGCCAGATGGGCGTCGAGCTGGGCGAGCGTCGACTTCAGCAGTTCCTCGCGTACGGCGTCGTTGTCACGTTCGAACAGCCGGGCGGGGGTGTGCAGGCCGAAGAGGGTGAGCGTCTGGTAGCCCTGTTCGGCCAGGTCGGGGCCGAGGATCGTCGGGTCGGTGAGCGAGTGGCAGTAGATCTCGGAGGGCGGCGCGACGGGCAGCTCACCGGCGGCGGCCTGGGCGTGCGCGGCGGCCAGCTGCTCGTAGCCCTCGGCGACGTGGAAGGTGCCGGCGAAGGCCTGGCGCGGGTCGACCGCGTGGTCGCGCAGCCTGGGCAGCCGCCTGAGCAGCATGTTCACCTTCAGCTGGGCGCCCTCGGCGGGTGGCGGGGGCGCGTCGCCGGTCAGGGCCGCCAGCTCCTGCGGCGAGGCGTTGACCAGGACGTGGCGTGCTGTGGCGGTCCCCTCACCCTCGGCCGTGCGGTAGGTGACCTCGGCCGTCCGGCCGTCGGTGGCGATCCGTAGCGCCTCGTGGCCGGTGGCGAGCACGGCGCCCGCACCGCGTGCCGTGGCGGCCAGTGCGTCGGTGAGGGCTCCCATGCCGCCGACCGGCACGTCCCAGGCGCCGGTGCCGCCGCCGATCACGTGGTAGAGGAAGCAGCGGTTCTGCTTGAGCGAGGGGTCGTGGGCGTCGGCGAAGGTGCCGATCAGGGCGTCGGTGAGGACCACGCCGCGCACCAGGTCGTCGGCGAAGTGCTCCTCGATCGTGACGCCGATCGGCTCCTCGAACAGGGCCCGCCAGGCGTCCTCGTCCTCGACGCGGCGGCGCAGCTCGTCGCGGGTCGGCAGCGGCTCCGTGAGCGTGGGAAAGACCCGCTGGGCGACGCGGCCGGTCATGCCGTAGAAGCGCTGCCAGGCCGCGTACTCGCGGTCGGAGCCGGTGAGCCGGGCGAACGCCTCCCTCGTCCGCCGTTCGCCGCCGCCGACGAGCAGGCCGGTGGGCCGTCCGTCGCGCTCGGTGGGCGTGTAGGAGGAGACGTTCCGGGTGCGCACCCGGAAGTGCAGGTCCAGGTCCCGGACGATCTTCCGGGGCAGCAGGCTGACCAGGTACGAGTACCGGGACAGCCGTGCGTCGACCCCGGTGAAGGGCCGCGTCGACACCGCCGCGCCGCCGGTGTGGTCCAGCCGCTCCAGCACCAGCACCGAGCGCCCGGCGCGGGCCAGGTAGGCGGCGGCGACCAGGCCGTTGTGGCCTCCGCCGACGACGACGGCGTCGTACGTGCGGTCTGTCCGGGGTCCCTCGTGTGCGGTCATGGTTCTTGGTAACACGGGGTGATCGAGGTCAGCCAGAGGTGGTTCCTGCCGGCGGCGGCCGCGGGAGCCGGACGGCCGGCCGCGGTCAGTGACCGCCCGGCACCCGCTGCTGCCGCAGCTCGGCCACCCTGCGGTACAGCTCGGCGGCCTCCGCGGCGCGGCCGAGCTGTTCCAGGCAGTGGGCCTCGTCGTTGCGGCTGGCGAGGGTGTCGGGGTGGTCCGGGCCGAGGACGCGTTCGCGGGCGGCGGCCACGCGCCGGTACTCGGTCAGCGCGTCCGCCCAGCGGCCGAGCCAGCCGAGGCCGACGGCGACCTCGCGGCGGCTGACCAGGGTGTCCGGGTGGTCGGGGCCGAGGACGCGCGCGCGGATCGCGCACACGTCGCGGGACTCGGCGAGGGCCTCCTCCCAGCGGCCGAGCCGCCCGAGGTTGACGCCGAGGCCGTGCCGGACGCGCAGGGTCTCGGGGTGGGTGGGGCCCTGGACGCGGGTGCGGTCCTCGACCAGGTCGCGGTAGAGCGTCAGGGCCTCACCGCTGCGGCCGAGGCGGCCCAGGCTGATGCCGATCTCGTAGCGGGCCGCGAGGGTGTCCGGGTGGTCCGGGCCGAGGGCGCGGGAGCGGGCCTCGGCGACCTCCCGGTAGGTCCGCAGGGCCTCATCCCAGCGGCCCAACTGTCCGAGGGCGTAAGCGACTTCGTAGCGGGTGACCAGGGTGTCGGGGTGGTCGGCGCCGAGCACCCGGGCGCGGGCGGCGGCCACCTCGCACGCCATGCGGTACGAGTCCTCCAGGCGGCCGAGCCGGCTGAGGTTGAAGGCGAGGTTGTGGCGGCAGCGCAGGGTGTCGGGGTGATCGGGGCCCATGGCGCGTTCCCGGGCGGCGAGCACCGAGGTGTAGACCTGATGGGCGTCGAAGGGGCGGCCCAACTGCCCCATCACGTAGGCCATTTCCTGGCGGGCGGCGAGCGTGTCGGGGTGGTCGGCGCCCAGGGCCCGGATCCGGGCCTCGGCCACGTGTTTGTACTCGCGCAGCGCGTCGGCGGCCCGGCCGGTGCGGCTGAGGGTGAAGGCGACCTCGTAGCGGCTGGCGAGGGTGTCGGGGTGGTCCGGGCCGAGGAGGTGCTCGCGTTCGGCGGCGACCGCGCGGTGCACCTCCCCCGCCTCCGCCCAGCGGCCGAGCCGCCCCAGGCTCAGGCCCGCGTTGTGCCGGCCGGCCAGGGCGGTCAGGACCTCCGGCGGCGGAGTGGGCCGCTCGTCCGGTACGGGCTCCTGCGGCCGGCTGGCCGTGGGCCGCGCGATCCACTCGCCGGACAGGCCGGCCGCCGGGTCCGGGGATGTGGTGCTCAGCCCGGCGCCGGCCGCCTTGCGGCCCGTGGTCATGCCCCGTGTCCAGGACGGCAGCCGCGCCCCGCGTACCGCCGTCTCGGGGCCGGGCCGGGGCGCCGCCACGGTCGGCACGTACGCCGGCGCGGCGCGGTGCGCGCTGATCCGGCGGGCCAACTCGCGGGCGTCGCCCGGGCGTTGCTCCGGTTCCTTGGCCAGCAGGTCCAGAATGATCCGCTCGAGGTACTCGGGCAGCTCCGGGCGGTGGTCGCGCGGCGGCCGGGGCGGGGTGTCGCGGTGGCCGACGAGGATCGCCCACGCGTCGTCGAGGTCGAACGGCGGTACGCCGGTGGCGATCTCGTACAGCACGCACCCGAACGAGTACAGGTCGCTGCGCTGGTCGACCTCGGTGCCGCTGATCTGCTCCGGGGACATGTAGTGCGGGGTGCCCATCGCGATGCCGGTGCCGGTCAGCCGGGAGGTGAAGCCGATGTCGTGGCCGAGGCGGGCGATGCCGAAGTCGCAGATCTTCACCGTGCCGTCGCCGAGCCGCACGATATTCGCGGGCTTCAAGTCCCGGTGCACGATGCTCTGTTCATGGCAGTAGGCGAGGGCGGCAGCGACCTGTTCGGCGATCTCGACGACGTCGTCGACCGGCAGCGGGTGGGCCTTGTTGTCCTCCAGCAACTGGCTGAGGTTGCGGCCCTCCAGCAGCTCCATCACCAGATAGAGGACACCGTCGGACTCCCCGAAGTCGTGCACGACGGTGATCCCGCGGTGCTGGAGCGCGGCGGCCACGCGGGCCTCGCGCCGGAACCGCTCCCGCAGGACGCGGGTGAAGGAGTGGTCGTGCGGGCCGAGCGGCTTGAGGCACTTGACGGCGACGTGGCGGCCCAGGGACTCGTCCCGTGCCCGCCACACCTCGCCCATGCCGCCGCGCCCGATCAGGTCGAGCAGCCGGTACCGGCCGTGGATCAGCCTGCTGTCCCCCATCTCCTGCGCCCGCCCCCGTCGCTGTCCGCCGCGCCCTCCCCTGGCTCGTCCAGTATGGCGACCTCTCGCCCGAGTTTGTACGGTGCCGGACGCGCGCCCGGGCCGAGCCGCGCCATGGCGCGCAGGATGTGTTTGGGCGGGAGTTGCCAGCGCAGACGTGCGGGAATGCCGCGCAGCAGGATGCCGGTGAGACGCAGTCGCCGGGTGACGACGGGGGGTGCGGGGGCCGGTCTGCCGTACAACTCGTGGGCGTACGGCGGCAGGGAGGCGTACGCCAGGTCCGCCACGCGCCGCCACAACACCTCGCGCACCGGGACCAGCAGCGGATGCGTCGGCGGGCGGAGCAGGAAGTCGTCCACCTCACGTGCCTCGGGTCCGGCGGCCAGTTCGGGGCGCACCTTCGCGAAGTAGGAGGCCAGCTCGGCCCGGTTCGCGGGTACGGCAGCGGGGTCGAGGCCCACCAGGCGGGCGCTTTCCCGGTGTTCGGCGATGTAGCGGTCGGCCTCGGCGTCGGTGAGCCGGAACCCTGAGCGGCGCAGGACGTGCAGGTAGGAGTCGATCTCGGCGCAGTGAACCCAGAGGAGCAGACCGGGTTCGTCGACGCCGTAGCGCTCGCCGGTGTCCGGGTCGGTCGCCGTCAGCATGCCGTGGATCTTCCGGACGCGGGCGCCCGCCTGCTCGGCGGCCTCGGTGGTGCCGTACGTCGTCGTGCCGACGAAGTTCGCGGTGCGCATCAGGCGACCCCAGGCGTCACGGCGGAAGTCGGAATTCTGCATGACGCCGCGCACCGCGCGCGGGTGCAGGGCCTGGAGGTAGAGCGCCCGGATGCCGGCGATCCACATCATGGGATCACCGTGCATCTGCCAGGTCACCGAAGAGGGCCCGAACAGTCCGGGGTCCGCACCGGTCATGCGACTCAGCTCCCTCCGCCCGTCCGATCGTCCGTCAGACCGCACGTCCGCCCGTCCGCCCGTGCGCCCGTCCACCGTCCACCGTCCGACACGATGGCACAGCTCGAACAACCGGTCGACAGTGCCGGGCCCGCGTTCCGTCCGAACCGTCCAGTCGTTGAGATTTCACCCACCCGATGAAGGTTCGGTAAGGCTGCCCTTATATGCTGGCGCCCCTCCGGTCCGTCCCTCAGGGGGCGTTGGAAGCCGACGTGACATCGCACGACAGGATCGACATGCGCACCACCTCCCGAGGTCTCATCGCGGCACTCGCCCTCACCCCCTTGCTGGCCGGCTGCTTCGCCCCGAGCGACAGCGGCAGCGGCGGGGACTCGGGCAACGGAGCGGGATCGGGCGGGCGGCTGCGGATCGCCCTGGCCGTGCCGCCGGCGCAGGCCCTGTCCCCCTACAGCAACGACGCCACCGTGCTCAGCAAGCTGTCGGTCGCCGAGGGCCTCACCGCCCTCGACAAGAACGGCGTCGCCGCGCCCGCGCTGGCCAGGTCCTGGAAGCGGAACGGCGACACGACCTGGACCTTCGAACTGCGCAAGGCCGAGTTCCAGGACGGCACCGCCGTCACCGCCGAGGCCGTGGTCAACGCGCTCGACCACGCGGGCAGGGCCACGCCCAAGCCCCGCGTCCTGAGCGACGTGACCCTCACCGCCAAGGCCGAGGACGCCGACACCGTCACCCTCACCACCAAGACCCCCGACCCGGTGCTGCCGCTGCGGCTGGCCAGCCCCGCGCTCGCCGTGCTGTCGGCGAAGGCGTACGCCAAGGACGGCACCGTCAGCCCGGTCGGCACCGGCACCGGCCCCTTCCAGATCACCCGGCTGAGCGGCAAGACCAAGGCCGCCCTCAGCCGCTTCGACGGCTACTGGGGCGGCAAGGCCAAGGCCTCCGGCATCGACGTCACCTGGATCGCGGACGGCACCGCCCGCGCCAACGCGCTGCGCGGCGGCGACGTCGACATCGCCGAGTGGATCCCCACCGCCCAGGCGAAGCTGCTCGATGCGGACACCCGCCACGAGGTGCCCTCCGTACGCACCGACAGCCTGGTCCTCAACACCCGCAGCGGCCTCCTCGCCGACTCGGGCCTGCGCGCCGCCGTCCGGGAGGCCGTCGACGGCTCCGCCCTCGTCGACTCCGTCTTCGGCGGGTACGCCGACCCCGCGCAGGGCCTGTTCGGACCCGCCGTCCCCTGGGCCGCCGACCAGCGCGTCAAGGTGACCGGCGCCGCCAAGGCGGCAACCGCCGCACAGGTCAAGGCCGAGACGAAGGGCAGGACGCTGCGCCTGGCCACGTACACCAACCGTGCCGAACTGCCGGAGGCGGCGACCGTCCTCCAGCAGCAGCTGGAGAAGGCCGGGTTCAGGGTCGAGCAGGACGTGCGCGAGTACACGCAGATGGAGACCGACCTCCTCGCCGGGAAGTACGACGCCCTCGTCTTCTCCCGGGTCACGCTCCTCGACACCGGCGACGCGGTCGACTACCTCGCCAGCGACTTCACGAGCAACGGCGTCTACAACATCGCCGGGCTGAAGGACCCCGCCGTCGACAAGGCGATCCGGGCCGCCGCCGGGGAGGCCGACCCTCAGCGGCGGCAGGAGAAGGTCATGCGGGCCGAGGCGGAGATCCTGCGCACCGACGCCGTCGTGCCGCTGGTCCACGAGAAGGCCGTGCAGGGCATCGCCACGGACGTCGAGGGTGTGATCCTCGACCCGCGCGAGCGCTCCCTGGTCGATGTCGGCACGCGCCTGAAGTAACCCCGAATGAGCGTCACACACGCCCCTTCCGCCGCTCGCCCGTACCGCTGGCGGGCGGCGGTCGGCCGCGTTGTCGCCGGGGCAGGGCTGCTGGCGGCGGTGGCCCTGCTGCCGTGGCTGTCCGGCACCGACCCGGCGCGCACGGTGCTGCGGGCCCGCTCCGCCGACCAGAATCCGACGCCCGCCGAACTGGCCGCCGTTCGCGAGGAGTTGGGCCTGGACGAGGGGCCTCTCGCGCATCTCGCGCACTGGCTGGGCGGGCTGCCGCGCGGGGACGGGGGCGTCTCGTGGGTGTCGGGCGAGCCGGTGCTGCCCCAGGTGGTCACCGCTGTGTCGGTCTCCCTGACGCTGATGCTGGGCGCGCTGGTGGTCACCGCCTCGGTGGCGGCCCTGGTCTGCGCCCGCACCGTCCGCCTCGGTGCGCGGCGGCGGCTGCGGCAGGACCGGGCGGGTACGGGGGCGGCCGTCCTGGCCGCGCTGCCGAAGTTCCTGTTGGCCTCGCTGCTGGCCACGGTGTGCGGGGTGTGGTGGGGCTGGTTCCCGTCCAGCGGCTGGGAGGGGCCGCAGTGGATGGTGCTGCCGTCGCTGGCCCTCGGCATCCCGTCGGGCGCGATGATCGGCGGGCTGCTCGACCAGTCGCTGCCCGCCGCCTTCCACGAACCGTGGGCGCGCACCGCGTACGCCGTCGGGCTGCCGCCCCGTCACATCGCCCGCGACGCGCTGCGCCGCACCCTGCCGGGCGTCCTGCCGCAACTGCTGCCGACCGTCGTGGCCCTGGTCGGCGGGGCGGTGGCGGTGGAGAAGATCTTCAACATCCCGGGGCTCGGCCGGCTCGCCCTGGACGCCGCCGTCGCGCAGGACCTTCCGGTGCTGCAGACCGCGACGCTGGCGCTCGTCCTGCTCGGCGTGGGCGCCGGCGTGCTGATCCGGGCCCTGCGCCACGCGCTCCTCGGCCGGCCGCTCAGGGACGGCGCCCTGCCCGCCCTGCACCGGCCCCGCCTCACCCCGCCACGCGCCCTGCGCTGGATCGCGGCGACGTGCGCCGTCGCCCTGCTCGCCCTCGTCACGGTGGGGCTGCTGCGCGACCCCTTGCAGGTCGACACGGCGGCGCGGCTGCTGGCGCCCTCCCTCGAACACCCCCTCGGCACGGACGCGCTGGGCCGTGACCTGCTGGCCCGGCTGGGCCACGGGGCGCTGCGCACGGCGGGCGTGGCGCTCGCGGTGACGGTGGTCAGCGCCGTCACCGGGCTCCTGCTCGGCATGGTGCCGCGGGCGAGCGCCGGTCCGACCGAGGTCGTGGCGACGCTGCCCGCCGTCCTCGCGGGACTGCTGGTGGCCGGCGTGACCGGGCCGTCGGTGTGGGGTGCGGCGGGCGCGGTGTGCGTGGTCGGCTGGAGCCCGTACGCCGCCCAGACCGCCGCGCTGCTCGAACAGGAGCGCGCGAGCGGTCACCTCGCCGCCGCCGTGGCGCTGGGCGCCGGACGACTGCACCTGATGCGCCGTCACCTGCTGCCCGCGGTCGTACCTGCCCTGCTGCGCAACGCCCTGCTGCGGCTGCCCACGACCGTCCTGGTGCTGGCCTCGCTGGGCTTCCTCGGCCTGGGCGAGCAGCCGCCCACACCCGAGTGGGGACGGCTGCTGTCGGAGAACCAGCCGTACGCCGAGCTCGCGCCCTGGACCGTGCTGGGTCCTGCCGGTGCGCTCGTGCTGCTTTCCGTGCTGGCGGTGTCGGGGAGCGCGGTGGGGCGGGGGAAGGGCACGCACGCGTCGCGATGATCACGTGCGCGCCCTCGGCGTCCGGCGCAACGCCACGGTCACTCCGGGCCGCCCATGCGCAGGAAGCTGGCGGTGGCCTGCGCATATCGCCGTCCCGTCGCGTCCTCCAGCCAGGATTCGGCGGTCGCGGTCGACCGGCCCACGTGGAGCGCCTGGGCCACCGCGCGCACGGTTCCCGTTTCCCTGGACAGCCGGCGCATGAAGTTCAGGCTCATGCTCACGGTGCTAACCACCGACTTGTCCTCGAGCGACGCCTGGACGGCGATCCACATCGCGGCGTCCAGGATGGTTCCCGCGACCCCGCCGGCCACCACGCCGATGATGTTCTCGTGCCGCTCGTCCGGCTGGAGTTCGATGACCGCCCGGCCGGGCTCGGCCTCCGCGACCCTGAAGTTCAGCAACTGGCCGATGGGAGGATTCGGCAGATCCCCGGAGACCATGCTCTTCAGCAGCTCCTCGCGCGACATCTGGAACGCGCGCATGGCCGCCACCTGGGGATCGGTCCAGCTGACTTCGAGCCTCCTCGCGTCATCGTCTGTTCCCGCCGGAGCATTCTTTTCCGTCATCTCACAGCCTTCTCTTTCGGAGGAAATCTCTGTCGCCGATCAGGAGGTCGGGGATCACGAGGTCGGGGATCAGAGGTCGACGATCACGAGAGAGTCTTTTCGATCAGGGCGACGATCTCGTCGGCCGTGGCCGATTCGACCGCGGCTGCCGTGACCTCCACGGTGGAGTCACGCTCCTCCAGCACTTCGGCGACGAGCGCGCGGATCTGCCGTGCCAGGCGCGCCTTCTCCGAACCGGACGTGATCCCCGAGAGCACCGACCTCAGCGACTCGACGTGGTGTTCGACGGACTTGTCCGGTCCACCGTCCTCGAGGCGCGACAGCAGCAGCTTCGCCACCGCCGCCGTGGTCGGATGGTCGAACACCAGGGTCGACGGCAACGACAGGCCGGTCGCCTTCGCCAGCCGGTTGCGGAACTCGACCCCGCCCAGCGAGTCGAACCCGAGCTCCGTGAACGGCGCTTCGGCGGGAATCGCCTCACCGGACGCATGACCGAGCACGGCCGCGGCCTGATCGCGGACGAAGTCCACGACGACGGCTTCCCGTTCGTCCTGCGGCGTCGAAGCGAGCCTCCCCGCCAGCTCCTCGGCACCGCCCGCCTGCTGCGCGGCCGCGGGCACGAGCCCCTGCAGGACGGTCGGCAGCAGCCCGTCGCGGGCTTGCACCGCCAGTCGCGCCCGGCTGAACCGCATCGCGGCGACGACCGGCTGACCCGCACCGACCGCCAGGTCGAACAGTGCCAGCCCTTCCTCGTGGCCGAGCGCGTTCAGACCCAGTCGCTCCAACCGCGACAGCCCCGCTTCGCCCAGTCCGCTGGTCATGCCCGAGTCCTGCTGCCACGGGCCCCACGCCACCGACACGGCGGGCAGACCGTCGGCGGTCCGGCGGCGGGCGAGGGCGTCGAGGAAGCTGTTGGCCGCCACGTAGTTGCCCTGTCCCGGTGAGCCGAGCAGAGCCGCCGCCGAGGAGAACAACACGAACGCCGACAGGTCGTGGTCCCGGGTCAACTCGTGCAGGTTCAGCGCCGCGTCGACCTTCGGCGTCAGTACCCGGTCCACCTGCTCCGCGGTCAGGGTCTCCACCGTGCCGTCGTCCAGGACACCGGCCGCGTGGACGACCGCGGTCAGCGGGCGCTCGTCGGGCAACGCGGCGAGGAGGTCACGCAGTGCCGTGCGGTCACTGGCATCACACGCCGCCACCTCCACGTCGGCACCCGCCTCGCGCAGCACGGCCACCAGTTCGGCAGCACCGTCGGCGGCCATACCGCGCCGCGACACCAGCAGCAACCGCCGCACACCGTGTGCTTCGGCGAGGTGCCGGGCCACCACCGCACCCAGGCCACCTGTGCCGCCGGTGATCAGCACGGTGCCGGACCCGAACGACACCTCTCCGGCGGCTCCGCCGGTCCGGGCCAGCCGCGGCGCGAGCAGTCGCCCTCCACGGACCAGCAGCTCGGGCTCTTCGGCACCCAGCACCCGCGTCACCGTATCGGTGGAGAGTTCTGCGCCGTCGTGATCAAGGAGGGTGATGCGGCCCGGGTGCTCGGACTGCGCGCTGCGCACGAGCCCCGCCACCGCGGCCGCGGCCGGATTGGGCATCTCACCGGGCAACGCTGACGCACACCGGGTGGTCACCACCAGCCGCACCCCGAGGAACCTGCTCTCGGCCAGCCACTCCCGAAGCACACGCAAGGCCGCCTGCACGGCTGCGCGCACGGTCCCGGCGGTCTCGTCACCCTCGGGGCACACCGCGTCGGCACTCCACACCACCGCGCCCGGAACGGACTCCGCCGCTGTGAGTTCCGCCTGATCGGAGAACCGTTCCGCGCCCCTGACCGCCGTCGCCGGCCCGAGCACGGCAACCGACACCTGCGGGGCACGGTCAGCGCCGGCTTCGACCCATTCCACTCCCAGCATCGACCCGCTGACGCGTTGCGCCGTGCCACCGAGCGCGTGTGCCTCGACCGGGCGTGCGCGCAGCGACTCGACGGTCAGCACCGGCGCCCCGGTCTCGTCGACCAGCTCGATCCGGGCCTCGTCACCACTCGTGCGGACGATACGGGCCCGTACGGCCGACGCGCCGGTGCGGTGCAGCCGGACCCCGGCGAAGGAGAACGGCAGCGGCAGTCGTCCGGGCGGCATCGCCTGGGCGAGACCGTCGATCACGGCGTGCAGCACGGCGTCGAACAGTGCCGGGTGGAGGGCGAAGCCCGCCGCCGAGGCGAGGGCGGTGTCGTCCAACGCCACCTCGGCGAACGTCTCGTCTCCGCGCTGCCACGCCACCGACACCCGCTGGAACGCCGTTCCGTACTCGAAACCGAGATCCGCGAGGCGGCCGTACAGGTACTCACCGTCGAGTCGCTCGGCGTCGACGGGTGGCCAGGTCCCGGCCGGGGCCCTGGTCGTGTCGGCGGGTGCCAGCACACCGCTGGCGTGCAGCAGCCACTCGTCATCGGTGTCCAGATCTGCGGTCGCCGATTCCCGCCTGGAGTGCACCGAGAACTCACGACGTCCGGACGCGTTCACCGGACCGACGCTCAGCTGCACGTCCACGGCGGTGTCGGCGTCCAACAGCAGCGGGGATTCCAGCAGCAGTTCCTCGACCATCCCCGTACCGACGCGGGCGCCGGCGCTCAGGGCCATCTCCACGAACCCGGTGCCCGGCAGCAGCACCGACCCGAACACCGCGTGATCGGCGATCCACGGGTGGGTGCGCAGGGACAGCCGGCCGGTGAACAACCACTCGTCCCGGCCCGCCACCCGCACCGCCGCCGTCAGGAACGGGTGATCGAGCGAGGCCAACCCGGCACGGCTCACGTCTCCGGTCGCGGACAGGTCGGCTTCGAGCCAGTACCGCTGGTGCTGGAACGCGTAGGTGGGCAACGAGACCCGCGAGACCGCGCGTCCGGCGAACAGCGGGCTCCAGTCCACTGCGACACCGGCGGCGTGCGCCTGCGCGAGCATCGTCACGAACTGTTCGGCCTCGTCATGATCCCGCCGTGCCGCCGCAGCCACCA
>NZ_BAAGRZ010000038.1:0-57355 GCF_054782695.1 Streptomyces deserti | reverse complement strand
TGTTGCCGGTGTATCCGGACTGAGAGTTGTCCTTGGCGTTGGTGGGCTGCCACTTCAGGACGATGTCCAGGGCACCGTCACCGTCGAGATCACCGACGGAGGCGTCATTGGCCTCGTAGGTGTACGACACCCCGTCGGGTGTCCTCCCACCGGCGGGCGGGCTGATCGGCACGTCCTTGTAGCCGGTGCGGAACTGGACGGCGTGGACCGAGTCGCCCTGCTCCACGCCGTTGACGACCGCGCGGACCGTGTAGTCGGCGTGCGAGGGGGCGCCGGAGTGGAAGTAGTTCGTGGAGCCGGTGATGGGGGTGGAGTTGACCTTCGTTCCGGCCCGGTAGACGTTGAAGGACACGTTGTCCGGGTCGGTGCCGAGCCAGCGCCAGCTGATCAGGTTTCCGCTGCCGGTGTGGACGCTGACGACGCCGCGGTCGAGCTTCTCGACCTGCCTAGCGGTCGCGGCCTCGGCGGTGTCGGTGACGAGCGTGGTCAGTCCGGCGCCGGTCAGGGCCGCCGCGGCGACGAGCGCCGTGAGCAGGACGCGGCGTCTGCGGTGCCTGTGCGGGTGCTTCACGTGACGGACCTCCTGGGAGGACGGGCGGGTTCCGCCTCTCAGTCGCCGCCGGCGGCACGGGGGTTGCCGTATCTCTCGGCGAGTTCGGCGGCGGTCCGGGCGATCCGCGCGCGCAGCGCGGCCGGGGCCAGCACCTCGATGCCCGTGCCGAGCCGCAGGAACTCGGCGTGGGCGTGGTCGACGGACTCGATGGGGACCGTGGCCCGCGTCCAGCCGTCCTCGTCCATGCGTCCGGTGCGCCGCACCGCCTCCCCCGCGGGCCCGGTGAGCGTCGTGCCGGGAGCCAGCCGTACCACCGCCTCGGCGCGGTACAGACGCCCGTGGAAGTCGCGCTGGTACGCCCGCCAGTACGCGGCCAGATCGAAGCCGTCCGGACGGGTGAACTCCTCCTCGCGGGGCGTGAGGTCGAGGATCTGGTCGACGCGGTAGGTGCGCGGGCCGGGTCCGGCGACGACGTACCAGCGGCCCGCTTTCAGGACCAGCCCGTACGGCTCCAGGCGACGCGCCACGTCGGTGGGCTCGCGCCAGCGACGGTATACGACATCCAGCACACGGTTGTTCCAGACCGCGTCGGCGACGGCGGGCAGGTACGGGGCGTCGTCGGTGTCCGTGTACCAGCCGGGCGCGTCGAGGTGGAAACGGCCGCTGATCCGGTCGGCGTGGGTGCGCAGCTCCGCCGGCAGGGCGGCGCGCACCTTGAGCTGGGCCGCGGCGAGGACGGAGCCGAGGCCGAGCTGGGCGGCGGCGCCGGGCGCGCCGGCGAGGAACAGGGCCTCGGCCTCGCCGGCGGTGAGGCCGGTGAGGCGGGTGCGGTAGCCGTCGAGGAGGCGGTAGCCGCCCGCGTGCCCCGCGTCGCCGTACAGCGGGACCCCGGCGGCGCCGAGTGCCTCCACGTCCCGGTAGACCGTACGCACCGACACCTCCAGTTCCTCGGCGAGCTGGGCGGCGGTCATGCGGCCGCGGGTCTGGAGCAGCAGGAGGATCGAGACGAGTCGGCTGGACTTCACTGCCACAGGATGTCAGTGAAGTGCTCCTAACGTCCCGGCATGGCTTTCACGGAGAAACTGTCGACCGTGCCACCTCCCGTCGAGGTGGCGGGCCGGTGGGTCAAGCGCTACCACGTCACCGCCGACCCGGGGGATATCGCACCCGACATACAGGAGGCTGCATACAGGATCCTGCCGACCCTTCTCCCGGAGCCGGACGCCACTCCCCCGGCGACGTTCGTCGTCCTGCACCGGGGCGGTGACGGCAGCGCCTACCTGAACGCGTACAGCTGGGTGTGGGACAACGTCCTGCACTTCCGCGGGGCCGCGGCGGGCCAGCCGGTCCTCGGCTGCCCGGACCGCGATCCCACCCACTTCGTCACGCCCGGCCTTCCGTGGATCGGATGCGTCTGGGAGCTGCCGCCGATCCTGCACGAACGCGACGCCTGGGTGCGGCACATGCTCGCCCCCGGCACCCCCGACCTCCCGGCCTACCTGGCCGACTCCCTGCCCGAAGGAACCACCGGAGACCGCCCATGAGCAGCCCGCACGACTTCGACTTCTTCCACGGCGAGTGGCACGTCCGCAACCGCCGCCGCACCGACTTCCTCGACCCGGACAGCGCGTGGGAGGAGTTCCCGGCCACCAGCCGCTGCTGGCCTCTCTTCGACGGGGCCGCCAACATCGACGAGATGGACATGCCGCACCTGGGAACGAAGGGCCTGACGCTGCGGCTGTTCGATCCCGTCGCCGAGGAATGGTCGCTGAACTGGGCCTCCAGCCGCACCGGCACGCTGTTCCCGCCGGTCGTCGGCCGGTTCGAGAACGGCCGGGGCGAGTTCCACGGCGACGACACCCACGACGGGAAGGACGTACGGGTGCGGTTCGTGTGGTCGGGGACGACGGACACCTTCGCCCGCTGGGAGCAGGCGTTCTCCGTCGACGGCGGGGACACCTGGCTGACCAACTGGATCATGGAGTTCACGCGCCCTGACGGCCCGGCCGGGGATCCACCGGCTTCCGGAACGCCCTGAGCGTGAAGACGGGGTCGGGGCGGGGCCGGTCCTGGTCGGGCAGTTCGGCGAGCCGCGCGGCGAACCGGTCGGCGAGCGGGCCATCGGGCGGCAGCGTCATGAACCAGCCGCGCCGCAGGTCAGCGATCGTGCGGCGCGGGCTGCGGCCCTGCCCGTGTCCCCGGAAGCGGGCCTGCCCGGCCGGGACCAGGCCGTGGTCACGGGCGTACGACTCGACGGCCGCCGCGGCGTCCCGGACCGGGCTCGGCGGCCGGGAGGCGAGGACGACATCGATGTCACTGCCGACGTTGTGGGACAGGCCCTTGTCGACCGTGGTGACGTAGACCCCGCCGGGCCGCAGTACCCGGGCGCACTCGCCGACGATGGTCCGCACGTCCTCGGGGCTGCCCGCGAGGTGCAGCAGCCACACGCTGCTGACGGCGTCGAACTCCGCGTCCCGGAAGGGCAGACACCGGCTGTCGGCGCGCAGCACGGCACCGGGCAGACGGGCGGCGGCCTGCCGGGTCATGGCGGGGGCGAGGTCGACGCCGGTCACCCGCACGCCGTCCCGCCCGGCCACGAGCCGCCGGGTCACGATGCCGGTGCCGCAGCCGACGTCCAGCAGGCTGCGCGCGCCTTGCGGCACCAGGCTCAGCACGGCCTCGGCGGCGGCCGCGGCCCGGGGCTCGCCGCCGCGCGAGGCGTCGTAGCGCTCCGCTTCCTTGTCGTAGTCCAGCACGCGCCTCAGTGTGCCCCGTGTCCCGGGGCCAGGTCCTCCACCCTGCGGGCGAGCTCGAAATCCTTCTCCGTGACGGCGCCGCCCGCGCTGTGCGTGTGCACGGACAGGGAGACGGTGTTGTAGCCGAGGGTGAGGTCGGAGTGGTGGTCGAGCTCCTCCTGGACCTGGGCGATGTGCACGACCATCGCGGTCGCCGCGAAGTGCGAGCCGAGCCGGTAGGAGCGGGTGAGGCGGTCCCCGTCGAGCGACCAGCCCGGCAGCTCGGCCAGCCGGTCCTCGATCTCCTTGTGGGACAGCGGTTCGACGGGCATGGGCTGCGCTCCTTCCCTCGTGCGACCTGGCGCGGGTGCTCCTTCAGCGTGCCACAGCGGGCGCGTCGAGGCCCTGGGCAGGGACGGCGCCTCCCCGGTTCGGCCACTTCTCGACTACGGTCCTGGCATGACCACTCCCGCCTCCTCCGCCGTCTCCACCGCCCAGGGTGTGGGCCCGCTGCTGCGGGCCTGGCGGGAGCGGCGCCGGGTCAGTCAGCTGGAGCTGGCGCTGCGCGCCGACTCCTCCGCCCGGCACATCAGCTTCATCGAGACGGGCCGTTCCCGACCGAGCGAGGAGATGGTGCTGCGGCTGGCCGAGCACCTGGACGTGCCCGTCCGGGAGCGCAACGCGCTGCTGCTCGCGGCCGGTTACGCCCCGCGCTACCCGGAGACCCCGCTGGACGATCCGGCGCTGGGCGCGCTGCGCGAGGGCATCGAGCGGCTGATCAGCGGCTACGAGCCCTATCCGGCGCTGGTCGTGGACGCCACGTACAACGTCGTGGCGGCCAACCGGGGCGTCATGATGCTGCTCGACGGGATCCCGGAGCAGCTGCTCACGCCGCCGCTGAACGCGATGCGACTCACCCTGCACCCGCGGGGCCTGGCGCCCCGCATCCGCAACCTGCGCGAGTGGCGCGGCCACCTGCTGGCACAGATGGAGCGGCAGATCGCGCTGCACCGCTCGGCGCCGCTGCGCGCGCTGTACGAGGAGGTGGCGGCGTACCCCGTGCCGGAGGCGGGGCCCGGGCAGGCGGACGAACCCGCCGATCCGGTGCCGTACTTCGCGCTGCCGATGCATATCGAGCACGAGGGCCGGACGCTGTCCTTCATCTCCTCGATCTCCACCTTCAACACGCCGATGGACGTGACCGTCGCCGAGCTGGCCATCGAGACGTTGCTCCCGGCCGACCCGGCGACGGTGAAGTACCTTCAGTCGCTCATGGCCTGACGGGCCCTCAGGGCCGTGTACTGGAGGACCGCGAACCCTGCCACGGTCAGCGCCTGGAGCACCGTCCAGACCGCACCCGCCGTGCTCGGCGTGAGCCACAGCGCGAGGGCGACACAACTCACCGCCGCCCAGGCGAGGTTGGACTCGACGACGACGCGCACACCGAGCGCCGACGGCCGGCGCCGCGAGGCCAGCAGGCCCACACCCGCCGCGAACACCGCGAGGAACACGCCGAGTTCGAGCAACAGGGTGCCGTCGACGTCGAAGAGCCGTCCGAGCGGGCCGGAGAGGGCGAGGTAGGCGAGCGCGTTGGCGCCGGTCACCACCGCGTCCAGCGCCAGGAAGCGGCGCAGCATCGACTGCGGCTCGGAGGTACGGGCGAGCGCGGCAAGCTGGGTCGCGGACATGGTGAATCACCCTCCGTCGGGTTCGGGTTCGGCGTCGGCCTTGGGGCCGGGGCACGAGAGCGGGAACCGGATCCCGGGCCGGAGTGCGCCGGCCCGGAACCCGATGGCTCCACGATCCCGTCCGGGCCTGGGCCGGGTCGATTACCCAAGGGGTAATGCCGTAGGTAATGCCGTGGGGGCACGTGGTCGGCCGGATCTGGGCCGTCAGCGGTGACAGGGGGCGGCCCCGCAACGTGCAGGGCGCGCAAAACAACCCTTCCGTGCGCCGAGCGGCTCCTCGACCGTCACGCAGGGCCCGCGGGACTGGTTCCTTCCCTCCCACCCCGTGAGACTGTCGGCGGAACATGACAGACTGATCGCATGCTTCGGCGCGTTGGGGAGGCGTGGCGTGAGTGATCGGCGGGCCGCGCCCACTGTGGGCCAGGTGGTGCTGGGAAAGCGGCTGCAGGAGCTGAGGGAGGCGGCGGGCCTCGGGCGTGAGGAGGCCGCCCGGGTCCTCAGGGTCGCCCCCGCGACGGTCAGGCGGATGGAGACGGCCGAGGTCGCGCTGAAGATCCCGTACGTGCAGATCCTGCTGACCGCGTACGGGGTGCCCGACGACGAGGTCGCCGCGTTCGTCGACCTCGCCGAGGAGGCGAACCGGCCGGGCTGGTGGCAGCGGTACCACGACGTGCTGCCGGACTGGTTCAGCCTGTACGTGAGCCTGGAGGGTGCCGCCCGGATCATCCGCTCGTACGAGCCGCACTTCGTGCCCGGCCTGCTGCAGACCGAGGACTACGCGCGAGCCGTCATGGAGGCCGGGACGATCGGCACCGCGGGCCCGGAGACGGTCGAGCGGCATGTGTCGCTGCGCATGGAGCGGCAGCGGCTGCTGGAGCGCCCGAATCCGCCCCACCTGTGGGTGATCATGGATGAGACGGTCCTGCGCCGCCCGGTGAGCGTGGACGGTCAGGTCATGCGTGACCAGCTCGACAAGCTGCTGGAGTACGCGGCGCGTGACCGCGTCACGCTCCAGGTCGCCGAGTTCCGGGACGGCCCGCATCCGGGGACGTACGCGCCGTTCTCGCTGTTCCGGTTCGCCGAGCCGGAGCTGCCCGACATGGTCTTCACGGAGTACCTGACGGGAGCGCTGTACCTGGACTCCCGCAGGGAGGTCTCGGCGCACCTGGAGGTCCTGGATCACATGACGGCACGCGCCGCCTCCACCCAGCGCACGGAGAAGCTCCTGCGGGAGTACCGCGAAACCTTCTGAGGCGTGTGCGGCAACCTCCGGGCCGTGGGCGGCGTCTTCCCGACGACCCGACCGTTCTCGTCCTGGGCGACCAGCCGTCCCCTTTCCCGGGCGAACACCCGTTCCTCGCCCCGTACAGCGAACTTCGAGGACAAGACAGCGCATGACCGGATCCGACGCCGTGTCCGCCGGCATCGACACCAGCCGGCCGCATCCCGCCCGGGTCTACGACTGGTGGCTGGGCGGCAAGGACAACTACCCGGTGGACGAGGAGCTGGCGCGGAAGATCCTCGCCGTGGACAGCACCGTGCTGCGCGGGGCGCGCGCCAACCGCCGGTTCATGCACCGGGCCGTGCGCACCGCCGCCGAGGCCGGGATTCGCCAGTTCCTGGACATCGGCACGGGCATCCCGACTGAACCGAACCTGCACCAGGTGGCGCAGACGGTCGCCCCGGAGTCCAAGGTCGTGTACGCGGACAACGATCCGATCGTCCTCAGGCACGCCGAGGCGCTGTTGCACGGCACCGCCGAGGGCAGCACCGATTACGTGCACGCCGACGTCCGCGACATCGACATCCTGCTGCGCCGGGCCGGCGAGGTGCTGGACTTCGGGAAGCCCGTCGCGCTGTCGCTGGTCGCGCTGACCCACTACCTGGGCGACGACCCCGACGGCGACGACGTGTACGGCCTGCTGAAGAGGTACGTCGCCGCGCTCGCTCCCGGCAGTTGCCTGATCCTGTCCCAGGTCACCCCGGACCTCAGCCCGGAGGCGATCGAGCAGGCCGCGAACCACTTCCGGCGCAGCGGCACCCCCTTCCACCCGCGCTCGCTCGCCGGGTTCTCCCGCTTCTTCGAGGGGCTGGAGCTGCTGGGTCCCGGTGTGATCCCGGTCCACGGGTGGCGGCCGGAGGCCGAGGACGTGGCGGCCCAGGCGGAGGGCATCGTCCCGGTGTACGCGGGTGTGGCCCGCAAACCCTGACCGCACGAGGGGCCCGTCCTGACCGTACGGGGGGGCTCACGAGGCCTCACCGTACGAGGGGCCCCTGACCGTACGAGGGGCCCGCAAGACCCCTGACCGTACGGGCCGGTGGCGGCCCACTGACCCGTACGGGCCCCGTCGGCGGGTGCGCTCCGCTGTCCGCCCCTAGCGTCGGAGCGGAGGCGAGGCAGGGGAGCGCACGCGAAGGAGGCCCGATGCCCGGCTTCGAAGTGCTGTACCAGGCGGCCGCGCTGTGTCTGATGTACCCCGGCGAGGACTTCCGCGCCCGGCTGCCGCTGCTGCGCGAAGCCGCCCCGCAGCTGCGGGAGTTCACCGATCACGCGGCCGTCACCCCGGCCGGGGAGCTGGCCGCGCACTATGGGGAGGTCTTCGCAGCGGACAACGGCCCAAGCCTGTACCTGAGCGCGTGGCGCGGCGGCGACTCGCGGCCGCAGGCCTCGTTCAGGGAGCCGTACCGGGCCCACGGCCTGGAGTTCACCGGGGAGGAGCCGCCCGACTTCCTGCCCGCGGTGCTGGAGTTGGCGGCCCGCACCGGCGACACCGACCTGCTGACCGAGCACCGCGACGGCCTGGAGCGCCTGCACTCCCGGCTCGTCGGCATCGGCACACCGTACGCGTCCGTCCTCGACGCGGTGTGCGCGACTCTGCCGGCCGTACGCACGGAACCCCGGGCGGCCCCGCCCGGACGCTAGGCCCTGTCGTCGAACTCCCGCCTGCTCCGCGACGCCATGCACGCACTCTCACCGCACCGGGGGCCCGGCCCAAGTACATCCAGTACGTGGGCCAGGGCCCGGCACGCCGAAAGCACGCACCTGACGCCGCAAAGCCCGTCCTCCAGGCGGACGACGGGAGTTTGACGAAGGGCGGCCTAGGCCGCCCCGCCCTTCGAGCCCTTGTCGTCCTTCTCCTCGTCGACGATCTCCGCGTCGACCACACTCTCCTCGTCCTGCGGGGGCGAGGAGGCGGAGGCCTCTTCGGTGGGGGGCTGCTGGGTCTGGGCCTGGGCGTACATCGCCTGGCCCATCTTCTGGCTGACGGAGGCGAGTTTCTCGATGCCTGCGCGCAGTGCGGCCGTGTCGGCCTGCTGCTCCAGCTGGTTCTTCAGCTCGGCGACGGCGGCCTCGACCTCCGACCTGGTGTCGGCCGGGACCTTGTCGCCGTTGTCCCGGACGAACTTCTCGGTCTGGTAGACGAGTTGCTCGGCCTGGTTGCGGGTCTCGGCGGCCTCGCGGCGCCTGCGGTCCTCCTCCGCGTACTGCTCGGCGTCCCGCATCATGCGGTCGATGTCGTCCTTCGGCAGGGCCGAGCCGCCGGTGACGGTCATCTTCTGCTCGCGGCCGGTCGCCAGGTCCTTCGCGGAGACGTGCATGATGCCGTTGGCGTCGATGTCGAACGCCACCTCGATCTGCGGGACGCCGCGCGGTGCGGGCGGCAGGCCGGTGAGGTCGAAGACGCCCAGCTTCTTGTTGTAGGCGGCGATCTCGCGTTCGCCCTGGTAGACCTGGATGCCGACCGAGGGCTGGTTGTCGGTGGCCGTCGTGAAGATCTCCGAACGCCGGGTCGGGATGGTCGTGTTGCGTTCGATGAGCTTGGTCATGATGCCGCCCTTGGTCTCGATGCCCAGGGACAGCGGGGTGACGTCGAGCAGCAGCACGTCCTTGACGTCGCCGCGCAGGACGCCCGCCTGGAGTGCGGCGCCGACGGCCACGACCTCGTCCGGGTTGACGCCCTTGTGCGGGTCCTTGCCGGTGAGGTCCTTCACCAGGTCGGTGACGGCGGGCATGCGGGTGGATCCGCCGACGAGGATCACGTGGTCGACCACGGAGAGCTCGATGCCGGCGTCCCGGACCGCCTGGTGGAAGGGCTTCGTGCAGCGGTCGAGGAGGTCGGCGGTGAGCTCCTGGAACTGGGCGCGGGTCAGCTTCTCGTCGAGGTGGAGGGGCCCTTCGGCGGAGGCCGTGATGTAGGGCAGGTTGATCGTGGTCTCGGTCGACGAGGACAACTCGATCTTGGCCTTCTCGGCGCCCTCGCGCAGCCGCTGCACGGCCATCTTGTCGGTCCCGAGATCGATGCCGTACTGCCCCTTGAAGCGCTTGACGAGGTGGTCGACGATCCGCTGGTCCCAGTCGTCACCGCCGAGGTGGGTGTCACCGTTGGTGGCCTTCACCTCGATGACGCCCTCGCCCATCTCCAGCAGGGAGACGTCGAAGGTGCCGCCGCCCAGGTCGAAGACGAGGACCGTCTGGTCGTTCTCCTTGTCCAGCCCGTACGCCAGCGCCGCCGCCGTCGGCTCGTTGATGATCCGCAGGACCTTCAGGCCCGCGATCTCACCGGCCTCCTTGGTCGCCTGCCGCTGGGCGTCGTCGAAGTAGGCGGGCACGGTGATCACGGCATCCGTGACGTCCTCGCCCAGATACGCCTCCGCGTCCCGCTTCAGCTTCTGCAGCACACGCGCGGAGATCTCCTGCGCGGTGTACCGCCTGCCGTCGATGGAGCCCTGGTCCGGGAAGCGCCAGGGTGCGTCGCCCATGTGGCGTTTGACCGAGCGGGCAGTGCGCTCCACGTTCGTCACGGCCTGCCGTTTCGCCACCTCACCGACCAGCACCTCGCCGTTCTTCGCGAACGCCACGACCGAGGGAGTGGTCCGCTGGCCCTCCGCGTTGGCGATGACGGTGGGCTCACCGCCCTCCAGCACGGCCACCACCGAGTTCGTCGTCCCGAGATCGATTCCGACCGCACGTCCCATCGCTGTCCCCTTCCGCCAGGGCACCTCCGGAACTCCAGCACAAAACTTGAGTGGCCCGTTGTCAATCCCTTGAGTGGGTTCTTGTCAACGAGAGGGGTGTCCGAGGGGGCGCATGGAAGGGGCGCGCGGGTCCGGTGGCTGCCCGCGCAGGTCCACGGCGCGCCGGGGGCGGTCGGTGACGAGCACGTCCACGCGGTCGTCGGTGAGGAAGGCCCGCATCAGCGCGTCGTCGTTGACGGTCCACACCAGGGTGAACAGGCCGCCGCGGGCGGCCTCGCGCAGCACGGTGGCGCGCGCGAGCCGATGGTGCACGGCCACCCCGTGGGCGCCGCAGGCGCGGACCCGGCGCATGGGCAGCAGCTCGCTCAGCCGGGTCCCCGGCAGCCGGGCCGGCCCCAGCTCCCTGCGGTCCCGGCCCAGGGACAGCGCGGTGCGCACGCCCGGGAAGGCCCGGGTGACCGCGGCGACGGAACGGTCCTCCAGGCTCGTGGCGACGAAGCCGTCGACGCCGAGCAGGGCGATCGCGCGGTCGATCACGTCCCGCTCGTACCCGGCCTCCTTCAGGTCCAGGTGGCCCAGCAGCTTCCCGGCGATCAGCTCCATGACCTCGTCGACGACGGCCACGGGGTATCCGGCGTGCTCGCACAGTTCGGCGTAGGTGAGCGTGGACAGCAGTGGCCCGGTGTGCCGGACGCGCGGGTCGTGGTGGACGACGAGGACGCCGTCCGCGGTGCGCCGGACGTCGAACTCGACGTACTCCGCGCCGGAGTGCAGGGCGTCCTCGTACGCCTTCCAGGTGGCGGGGCGAACGCGTTCTGCTCCTCCCTGGTGGGCGGACACGGCGGGTCGCGTCATGGGTCAACTCCCGGAGGAAGGGCGTGGTGCGGGCACGGGAACGGGGTCGTCGCCGGGCGGCGGAGCGGGCGTCGGTGGTCGGTGACGAGGTGAGGCGCTCGACCATGCGGGCGGCGATCAGCAGGCTGCCGCCGTGGGCCTCGACGCCGAAGGCCGGATCGAGCGGGAGCTCGTCGACGCCCGCCGAGAGGCGGGAGATGAGCGGCACGGCGGGCGTCGTCCGTGGCCTGCGGCGGCCGCTGCCGCAACCGGCCGCAGAGAAAGCCGAGTGGGGCACGTACGCGCGGCCGAAGGCGAGCGGGCGGGGCGGGGCGAGCCGTTCGGCGAGCGCCGCCGGCGGCAGCGCTGCCGCCCGTCGCCCGCCCGTCGCCCGACCGATGCCGACGGAGAGCTTCGTCCCGGTCCCGGGCATACCCGTGCCCTGGGGCCGACGACATCGCGCAGGCCGCCCGGGGGGATGGGCGGCCTGCGCGACGTGGCGGGTGACGGGCCGGTCGTCAGGCGAGCTTCGCCGTCAGCGTGATCGGTACGGCCTTGAGGGCCTGGCTGACCGGGCAGTTGACCTTGGCGTCCTCGGCGGCGGCGAGGAAGGCGGCCTCGTCCATGCCGGGCACGGTGCCCTCGACGGTGATGTGGATGCCGGTGATGCCCTCACCGGGCTGGAAGGTGACGTCGGCGGAGGTCGTCAGCCTGGCCGGCGGGTTGCCCGCCTTGTCGAGGATGTTGGAGAAGGCCATGGAGAAGCAGCTGGCGTGGGCGGCAGCGATCAGCTCCTCCGGGCTGGTCTTGCCGTTCGCCTCCTCGGTGCGTGCCGCCCAGGTCACCGGCTGCTCGGCGAGGATGCCGGAGGAGTCGAAGGTGACGACGCCGCTGCCCTTGAACAGGTTGCCTTCCCAAACGGTGTGTGCGGAGCGCGTGGCTGCCATGACGCATCCTTTCGGATTTCCGGCTGTACGTGGTCATCGGTTCCCGTGTCCGGGTTCCTGGCCCCCATCCGATCACACTCCGGCTCAGCTCACCCGGAAGACGGGTCCTCTCGCGGTGAACGGCAGCCACGCGCCCCGCGGGATCAGATAGGCGTGCTCGCGCCGCACCCGCAGCACGTCGCACCAGCCGTCGGTGATGACGAGGAGCGGCGCGCCCGGAGGGAAGTCGCCGGCGCGGTGCAGCAGGTCGATACCGGGCTGGAGCACCGTGCCGCCGCGTCCGTGGACGCGGACCTTCCCGGCGATCTCCGTGACCGGCAGATAGCCCGCGTCGTGCGGGGCCGCGTCGCAGAACACGACCCGGGCGGCGGGTACGTCGCGGGCCTCGGCGTAGGAGGCGATGGCGCCGAGCGCCTTGCCGAGCAGGCCCCGGTTCACGGAGCCGGAGGTGTCCAGGACCACGCCGAAGGTGCAGCGGGCGACCTCCTCGGGCGGGAAGTACCGCCCGGCGCGCGGAATGCCGGGGGTGGCGGCCTGGCGGCGCGAGGGGCGGGCGTACGACCGTACGGGCTCGGGGCGGGGCACGAACTCGTCGAACCAGCGGGCCAGCCGGGCGTCCCACGGCAGCGGGGGATGGCTGAGCGCGCGGATCTCCTCGACCAGGCCGCCGGGCAGGAAGCCGCGCTCCTGCCGCTGGTGCAGGTCCAGGCCGTGGGCGAGGCCGCGGCGGTAGAACCCGTCGAGGTCGACGTGGTCGCGGGGGCTGCCGAGCGGGCCGCCGAGGATGTCGCCGGCGCCCTTGCCGCGCAGGGTGGCAAGGCGCCGCATGCGGCGCAGGTCGCCGGCGATGCGGTCGTAGACCTCCTCCGCGGACAGGCCGGCGAGCTCCGGGTCGTACAGCAGCCCGTCGGGCATGGTGCCGACCTGCATCTCGCGCAGCCAGCCGTTGATGACGTAGTCGCAGGCGATGTTGAACAGGTACGGGTCGCGGGTACCGCAGCGGTCGCCGTGGCGCAGGGCGGCGTGCAGCATCTCGTGGGCGAGGATGAACCGCCACTCCTCGTCCTCGAACTGGCGGACGGGGTTGATGTAGATCTCGCCCGCCTCCGCGTTGACGGCGGCGACGGAGATGCCGTGGGCGCGGGCCAGTTCGGCGTCGGCGACCAGGGTGATGCCGACCGCGATGCCGCCGAGCAGGGGGTAGGAGGAGACGAACCAGCTCAGGGCCCGCTCCCAGGGGCGCAGCCGGGTGGGTTCGCCGGACATGGAGTCGCGGCGGCCACCGGCCATGTCCAGGGCGGTGGACATGGTGCGGGTCAGGGCGTGCGCGAACGACAGCTGCCAGTCGGGGATCTGCCCGCTCCAGCGGGCCCACGGCACGAGCAGCTGATCGGGTTCGCCGCCCGCCGTGCCGCAGCGCTCGTAGGCGGCCGGGATGCCGTCCCGGCGCCAGCGGGCGGCGAGCTGCTCCTCGTCGCCGTCGGGGTAGGACGCGGGCAGGTCGTCCGGGGGGCTGCCGACCGGGAGGGTCTGCAGGAAGCGGTTGACGACGACGCAGCGGGCGGCGAGGTCGTACCGGTCGGGCTGTACGCGGGGGCCGGCCGCCGCGGGGACGTGGCCGAAGCCGAGGTGGATGAGGGCGTGGGCGACGGCCCACGCCCACTGGGCGGGTGCCGCGAGGCGGGTGGCGTGCAGGTGGAGGCGGCCGTTGGAATCGATGCGGACCAGTCCGTGCCGGGGTCCTGCGTCGCAGTCCTCGGAGCGGCAGGTCGTGGCCTCCAGCGCCGCCAGCGCGGGGTTGGCCCACACCATCCGCAGGCCGTCGGCGCACGCCTCCGTCGCGGGGTCCGGCTTCTTCTTCCGGGCGCGGCTCACCGCCGGGCCTCCACCAGGCGGGGCATGTCGCGGGCCGCCTCGATGAGGAACCAGGCGGGCAGTACCGGGTTGCCGTCGGCGTCGGAGGCGATGACGCTCTGGGCGACCTCGACGGAGATCTCGGCGAGCTGCACGAGCAGCGACTTGGCGCGGTACGCGGTCTGCCGGCCGCTCGCCGACATGTGCTCCTTGGAGGCGGGCAGTTCCTTGATGAGCCGCCGCGGAAGGACTCGGCGAGGTAGTACAGCAGGTCGCGGTCCTGAAGGCGGTGCGGCCAGCGGGCGTCTCCCTTGAGGATGGCCTCGATGCCGTACCGGCTACGGACGATCTTGACGTAGCCGCAGAAGGCCGTCGCGTGCGCCGGCGTGAGCGTGCCGTGGGCGAGGACCTTCAGGGTCTCCTCGTCGAGGCCCTGCCCGAAGGAGTGCAGCGCGTCGGAGAGCATGTGCCAGGAGCGGGGCGTGGAGAACGGCTCCTCGGTCTTCGGCGGCTTGGACCACAGGTGGTCGGGCCGGTCGGTGAGGTGGTCCAGGATCCACGGGTGGATGCCGTTGTTCGCGGCCCAGGTCAGCCAGTCCTTGGGGGAGGCCTCCAGGTGCACGTGGGTGAGGCGGTTGACGAGCGCGGAGGCGATCGGGCGGGCGAGGGCGTTGTCGGTGGCGCGGTTCCCGGCGCCGATGACGATCGAGCCCTCGGGCAGCTCGTAGGTGCCGATACGGCGGTCCAGGATCAGCGAGTAGAACGCCTTCTGCACATCCGGTGTGGCCGCGTTCAGCTCGTCCAGGAACAGGCAGTACGGCTCGTCACGGGCGATGGCCTCCGGCGGGCAGAACACGGACCGCCCGTCGCGGATCTGCGGGACGCCGATCAGGTCCTCCGGGGCGAGCTGGGTGCCCAGCAGGCTCACGCACTCCAGTCCCAGCGACTCGGCGAACTCCCGTACCAGGGAGGACTTCCCGATGCCGGGGGCGCCCCAGAGGAAGACCGGCCGGACGGTCGCGAGACCGAGCAGCAGCTCCGGGACGCGGGCGGGAGTGACGGTGACGGCGGCCTGCAACGCAGGGGCTCCTTGCGGTGGTTCGGGAAGGATGTGCCCGACCAGTGTGTGCGTACGGCCCCGAACACGCAGCCGATTTTCAGGCCGCGCGCTCCTGGGAGGCCTCCTGCTCGGCGGTCAGCGGCACCTGGGGGCCGCCCGACTCCAGCAGCCAGCGGCTCAGCACCTGGTGGACGTGCTCGGCACCGGACAGTTCCCCGCCCTCGTCGACCGGCGCGGACAGCGCCAGGGGCGACAGCAGGAAGGGTCTGGTCTGGGCACCGCCGAGGCCGCCGTGCGAGCCGATCTGCTCCTCGAAGGACAGGACCTCGCCGTCGGCCGGGTCGTAGAAGGAGTTGACCATGATGTCGGCGGTGTGCGGGAAGGTGTGCGTGCGGCGCACGACGTCGGCGGCGCCCGGCCCGAAGGGCGCGAGCGGGCCCGGGTTCTCGTCGAGCTCGTCCAGGGGGATCTCGGCGCCGTACGCGCCGAGGACGACACCGCCGTGCCGTTCGCTGCCCACCAGCAGGAAGCCGATCCCGGGGTGGTTGGCGAGCGTCGGCAGCAGGGCGGGGTGCCGGGCGTCGATCTCCTCCTTGCTCATGCGGTGCGGCACGTCCGGGAAGGAGACCAGGCCCAGGTTGCCGGAGGCCAGCACGATCGGCTCCGAGCGGCGCGCGGGGCGGTGCTGCTCGCCGGCCTCCTCGACGGGGATGCGCAGGGCGGCGCGGACGGCGGCGCGGGCCTCCGCATCGCTGCGGGTGCGCCGCGCCCGGCGCGGCACGGGCAGCCCGCAGCCGGCCCGCACCAGGTCGCCGAGGGTGAGGCCGTAGCGGGCGCGGAAGGTCTCGCCGGGGCTCTGGCCGTGGTCGGACAGCACCACGATCCGGTAGGGGCGCGGGGCGTGTTCGACGATCTTCTCGACCAGGGCGAGGGAGCGGTCGAGGCGTTCGAGGACCTTCTCGGCGTCGCGGCTGAACGGCCCGGAGTGGTGGGCGACCTCGTCGTAGGCCACCAGGTCGGCGTAGACGGCGGTGCGTCCGGCGAGCATGTCGCCCATCACGGCGGCGACGACGACGTCCCGTTCGACGACGGTCGCGAAGGCCCGCACGAGGGGGTAGAGGCCGCCGCGGCTCACGCGCGGGCGCTGCTTGCGCAGCCGGGCGCGGGTGGACTGGCCGATCTCGCGGCCCACCTCGGCGACGAAGGACAGGGCGGTGCGCACGGCGTTGGCCGGGTCGGAGAAGTAGGCGAAGTAGCCGGCGCGGGAACGGTGCTCGCGGCCGCGGCGACGGGCGGCGATGGACAGCACGAGGGCCTGTTCGCCGGCGCCGCCGCTGAAGAGGTTGCCGCGGCTGGCGCCGTCGACGGCGAGCAGGCCGTCGTGGCCGGCCTGCTTGGTGGCGCGGCGCTGGAGTGCGGCGGCGCTGGTCGGGCGGTTGCAGACCACCACCTCCCGGCTGTCCTTCTCGTACCAGCGGAACGCCGGGACGTCGAAGTTGCTGCCGTGCAGGATGCCGAGCTGGCTGGCGCCGGTCTGGCTGGACCAGTCGGTGCGCCACTCGGTGAGCCGGTGGGTGGGGCGCTGTCCGTCGCCGGTGCCGAGCCATCGGGCGACGGTGGGCATCAGGCCCTTGCCGACGGCGTCGGTGAGCACGTCGTGGCCGACGCCGTCGAGTTGCAGGAAGACCGTGCCGTGCGTGGCGGGGCAGGGCGGGCCGGCGCCGCGGCGCCGGTCGGCGAGGCGGTACAGGCGGCGCCGGTAGGCGTCGTCGTCGCGCACGGCCAGGGCGGCGCCGGTCGCGGAGGCGACGGCGGACATCACGGCGGCGACCACCACCGCGGTCTCCCAGGCGGCGCCGCCGCGCTCGGCGGGGTTCAGGCGCAGGGCGAGCAGCAGCAGGGCGCCGTTGAGGAAGAACACCAGCAGCCCGAGCACCAGAGCCGGTACGAGCAGCAGGAGGCGGACGAGCAGCGGCCACACCAGGGCCGACAGCAGACCGAAGGCGCCGGCGCCGGACGCGGCGGTGACCGCGATGTCGGTGGCGCTGTCGCCGTCGGCGGAGCGCAGCCGGAACTCGGGCAGGATCCCGGCGAGCACGAGCATGGTGACGGTGGAGACCGCCCACACGGCGACGCTCCGCCCGATCTGACTGGCGACCCGCCGCCACCGTCCGCCGTGCACGCACACCCCTCATGTCCCGGCCCGTCGTCGGTGCGGGCCCTCACCTACCCTGACACAACGGCCGGGCCGGGCCCTTCGTCCCCCGGGCCGCCTGTGGGCCGGGGGCGGCCCGGGGGGTGTCCCCCTGAATGTGCCGACGACGTGAAGACACGCCTAGCGCCCGTCGTAGCCCGCCGTCGGCATCGACAGCCGCCGGTGCACACAGGCCTTCATCGCCGCGTCGTACGACGGCTCGGCGTGCCCGACCGTCTCGATCCGCACCCCGCGCCGGGCGCACTCGGCGGTGAACTCCTCGACGGACGTGAGCGCGCTCTCCAGCACCCGGCGGCTCGGGGCGACGAACACGTCCACACCCGGCCGCACCCCGTCCCACAGCGCACCGTGGTCGGGACGCAGGCCCCGCACCAGCAGCTCCCGGCTGACGACATAGCCCCGCTCGGCGGCCCAGCGGGCGCACATGGCGTGCTGGCTGCGGGAGTCCACCAGGAACGGATCGGCGTCCAGCTCCTCCAGCGGCGTCAGGCTCGCGATCGCCGTCACCCGGACCGGCCCCATGGCGTCCCCCTCACCTCCGGTTTTCGCCGCCGACCCTACTCCTGCCCGTAGGCTTCGGGGAGTCGCGCGAAGGAGGCAAAGAGGTGCCGGTGGAGATCACCTGGTGGGGTCACGCGACGTGCGCGGTGCGGGATTCGAACGTACGCGTCCTCACCGATCCGCTGTTCGCGCGCCGGCTCGCGCATCTGCGGCGCCGGCGCGGCGCCCTGCCGCCCCCCGACGCCCGGCACGCGGACGTCGCGCTGGTCTCCCATCTGCACGCCGACCATCTGCACGTGCCGTCGCTGGCCCGGCTCGCGCCGGGCACGCGCCTGCTCGTGCCCCGGGGCGCGCTCCGGGCGGTGCCGGGGCTGCGCCGGCTCACACATGTGCGGGTGAGCGAGGTGGTTCCCGGGGACGAGAGGCGGGTCGGCGACCTCCTGATACGGGCGGTGCCCGCGCGGCACGACGGGCGGCGACTGCCGTTCGGCCCGCACCGCTCCCCCGCCCTCGGCTATGTCGTCGAGGGCGAGGCCCGCACCTACTTCGCCGGGGACACCGGCCTGTTCGACGACATGGCCAAAGAGGTCGGGCCCATCGACGTGGCGCTGCTGCCGGTGGGCGGCTGGGGGCCGTACCTGGGCGAGGGGCATCTGGACGCGGGGCGGGCGGCCCAGGCGCTGGCCCGGCTGGCGCCGCGCAGTGCGGTGCCGGTGCACTACGGCACGTACTGGCCGATCGGGATGGACGCCGTGCGCCCCCACGAGTTCCATGCGCCGGGCGACGAGTTCGTGCGCCTGGCCGCCGAGCACGCGCCGGGCGTGACGGTGCACCGGCTGGGGCACGGGGAGAGCGTGCGCCTGGAGGTCGCGCGGTGACCTGGCCCGCCGCCGTGGCGCAGTCCGGTGTGCCGCTGTCCGTGGCGGCGCTGGCCGCCGCCCCGGCGAGTGTGCCGCCGGAGACCACGCAGCAGGCGATCGGCTATCCGTCGCTGTTCCTGCTGGTGTTGATCGGGGCGTTGGTGCCGGTGGTGCCGACCGGGGCGATCGTGAGTTCGGCGGCGGTGGTCGCCGTCCACCAGACGGCGCCGTTGTCGCTGGCGCTGGTGTTCGTGACGGCGTCGCTGGCCGCGTTCCTCGGGGACGTGGCGCTGTACTGGCTGGGGCGGCGCGGCATGAAGTCGAAGAACGGGTCGCGCTGGCTGGAGGCGCTGCGGGCGCGGGCGCCGGAGGACCGGCTGGCGCAGGCGCAGCAGAAACTGGCCGGTCATGGGGTGGCCGTTCTGGTGCTGTCCCGGCTGGTGCCGGCGGGGCGGATCCCGGTGATGCTGGCCTGCCTGATGGCGAAGTGGCCGATGCGGCGGTTTGTCCGCGGCAATCTGCCGGCCTGTCTGGCGTGGGCGGTGACGTACCAGTTGATCGGGATTCTCGGTGGTTCGCTGTTTCCGGAGCCTTGGGAGGGTGTGGTCGCGGCGGTCGCGCTGACCTTGCTGATCAGCGCGACGCCGACCGTTTGGCGGCGCATGCGGAGCAGGGTGCGATAGCGCCGTGGGAGTTGGCGTTGTCCCCGGGGTGCGGGGTGTTCGCGGCTGGGCGCGCGGTTCCCCGCGCCCCCTCGAATCGGCTGTCCTACAGCACCCTTGAGCCTCCCACCGGGATGTCCCACAGGCTTTCGCGGGGCAGGCCCGCCGTCTCCCAGGCCGCGCGCACGCGGGTCAGCGGCTCCAGGACCGGTTCGGCGGACAGGACGAACGTCGCCCAGTGCATGGGTGCCATACGGCGGGCGCCGAGGTCCTGGACGGCCCGTACCGCCTCCTCCGGGTCGCAGTGGACGTCGCTGAGCCACCAGCGCGGGTCGTAGGCGCCGATGGGCATGAGGGCGAGGTCGATGCCGGGGTAGCGCTGTCCGATGCGGGAGAACCAGTGGCCGTAGCCCGTGTCGCCCGCGAAGTAGACGCGCTGCCCGTCGGGGTCGGTGAGGACCCAGCCGCCCCACAGGCTGTGGCAGGTGTCGGTGAGGGTGCGCTTGGACCAGTGGTGGGCGGGGACGAAGTCGAAGCGGACGCCGTTCAGTTCCGCCGCCTCCCACCAGTCGAGCTCGGTGACGCAGGTGAACCGGCGGCGGTGGAACCAGCGGCCGAGTCCGGCCGGCACGAACACCGGGGTGTCGCGCGGGAGCCGGCGCAGCGTGGGGGCGTCCAGGTGGTCGTAGTGGTTGTGGCTGATGACGACCGCGTCGACGCGCGGCAGGGCGTCCCAGGGAATGCCGACGGGGGTGATCCGGGCCGGGGTGCCGATGATGCGGCGGGACCAGACCGGGTCGGTGAGCACGGTCAGTCCGCCGATCCGGACGACCCAACTGGCGTGTCCCGCCCAGGAGACCGCGACGGTGCGCGCGTCGACACGGGGCAGCGGTTCGGGGGCGAAGGGCAGCCGGGGGATGTCGGCGAGGCCTTCCTTGCCGGGGCGTACGGCGCCCTCGCGGGCGAACCGGGCGATGGCCTTCAGGCCGGGCAGCGGGGCGGTCAGCCGGTCGTGAAAGGTCCGCGGCCACACCCGTCGCCGCCCCAGGGGCAGGGGGTCGGCGAGCGGCGGGAACGGGGTCGCGAGGGGGAACGCGTCCGCCGGAACGTCGGCTTCTGGGACGGTCGTACTCGTGGTGGTCGACTCGGACTGCTGCGTCATCGAGGAGGCTCCCATCGCTGAGCGTCGTCGCGGAGATCGTCGAAGACCGACGTCAGTAGGATCAACGCGCGTTGAACGTGTGGCAGTTCCAACGGCGAGGGTGCCTCGAGGCATTCCGCGCGTTCCTCGTCCGAGCCGTCCAGCAGCGGGCCGGTCGACAGTCGTACGCGCGGTGCCGCGAGGTCGTCGCCGAAGCGGTGGCCGCCGGGCGCGGGCATGCCGAGCCGGGCGGCGAGGAAGTCCTCCAGTTCCTGCGCGTCGCCGACGCCGTGCGCGGTCAGCGCGGGACGCAGCGGGGAGAGGTCGACGTACAGGTGGCGGCCGGCCTGCGGGGGCCGGGCGACGGCGCCCGCCGCGACGACGGCGGCGTGCGCGGCGGCGGCCACGCGCGCGTGCAGGCGTACGGCGGCGGCCACGCGCGTGGTGACCGGCTCCGGCTCGGACAGCGCGTACCCGGCCGCGGCGGCGACGGGTGCGGCGACGCGGGCGCCGAGCGCGGTCAGGACGTCGAGCACGCGCGCGTGGAGGTCGTCCCCGGCGCCGTCCGCCGGGCAGCGGGCGACGGCGGCGGGCCAGCCGGGCGGGAGGAGGGCGCCGGCCAGGTCGGTGACGACGGTGACCCTCTCGGGCAGCATCTCGGCGGGGCTGAGCAGCACCGTGTCGTGCGGGTCGTGCAGGGTGTCGCGCCAGGTCTCGTCGCTGACCAGGTGCAGCCCTTCGCCGGCGGCGGCCTCGACGGTCTCGTGCAGCAGTTCGGGCGGGGCGACGGTGGCGGTGGGGTCGTCGGCGACGGACAGCACGAGCAGGCGTGGATCGCCGCCCTCGGCACGGACCCGGCGCACGGTCTCCAGGAGGGCGTACGGGTCGGGGACACCGCCGTTCTCGGCCGGGGTCGGCACGTGGAAGACGGGTCTGCCCAGCAGGCGTGCGTACGGCGCCCACCAGGTGGCGCAGGGGCGGGGTACCAGGACGTCGCCGCCGAGCGCGGCGGTCAGCGCGACCAGCAGGGCGGGCGCGCCCGGGGCGGCGGCCACGCGCCCGGGTGCGGCGGGCAGGCCGCGCCGGTCCCAGTAGCCGCAGGCGGCCTCCAGCAGGGCGGGGCCGCCGCCGACCGGTTCGGCCTCGGCGCGGGCCGCGGCGGCGGCGAGCACGGTGGACAGTTCGTGCAGCACGGGCAGCCCGTCCTCGGGAAGCGGCGGCCCGAACCGGACGGGGCCGTGGCCTTCCGGGTCCGTCCGCCCCATGCGTGCCTCCGCGCGGTTGCTGGTGCCGTACATGTCCTCGGCGCGTGCTCCTGTGCCGTCCGCTGCCGGGTGGTGCGTACGGTGCGGCTCGTGCCCTCGGCCACTGAGTACCCACCGAGGCGCCGCCCCATGGGCGTCCGGCCGGGTTGTGACGCTCACAGCATGGGCGGGGCGGGGCGGGGAACGGCGGGCACGATCGGCCGTGCCGACCGTTTCACCGGCCGGTCAGCCGTGGCTGCCGGTGTCGCGGTGGCGCAGCCGGTGCACGGCGGCGCCGGCCGCGCCCGCGATCAGCAGCCCGCCGGCGACCAGGGCGGGCACCGAGTCGGTGAAGGCACCGCCCTGCCCGGCACGCACGCCGCGCTGTACCGCCGCGCCGTGGCAGGGGGTGGCGTGCGGGTCGGGACACACGTGGCCGGAGGCGGATGCGGAGGCGGAGCCGCCGTGGCAGGGCGTGGTGTGGCCGTCGGGACACGTGTGGGCGAAGCCATCGGCATGGGCGGGACCGGAGTCCTCCGCGGAGCCGGCGTCCTCGGCGGAACCCGGGACCTCTGCGGAGCCGGGGACCTTCGCGGAGCCAGTGTCCTTCCCTGAGCCGAGGCCCTCGACAGGACCGAGTCCCTCGTCAGAAGCGAGGTCTTCGTCAGCAGCGAGGTCTTCGTCAGAAGCAAGGCCCTCGTCAGAAGCAAGGCCCTCGTCAGAAGCAAGGCCCTCGACCGAGCCGGGGCCCTCCCCGGAATCGGAGCCCTCCTCAGGGCCGGAGCTGCCGCCGTGGGACACCGTGAGCGGCGCGCTCCACGGCTTGCCGTCCTCTCCGGAGGCCGACGGACAGGTGCCGTCGACGGTCCACCCGGAGTCCTCGCCGAGCGCGTCGGGGTCGCCCTCGAAGTTCTCGGCGGAGGCGATCTTCGCCGTGCCGTGGTAGGCCGGGCCGGACACCGTGTCGTCGTTGCCGGTGACCAGACGCAGCTGGACGGTGCCCTCCTCGAAGGCCTGCGAGACGGCGTCGATGGTGGCGGGCGGGGTGCCGCTGGTCGGGTCGCAGGAGACGGCGACGGTGACGCTCGCGCCCCCGGAGACGGTGCTCGGGCTGACCTCCGCGGCGGGCTCCGCGAAGGCGGCCGGCGCGAGGACGCCCAGGGCGGTGCCGGCCAGGACGGCGACGGACAGGGTACGGGCGGTGCGGCGCATGGTGCGGGCTCCTTCGGGCAGCGACGGCTACCCAGCCATCACAGCCCGGGCACCACCCGAACGCGCGCGGCCGGACCCCATTCGCAGGACGCGGGGCGCCCTAGTGGGTGACACAGGGCCGCGTTCGCCGCCCCGAGAGGCGTTTCGGCGGTAGCGCTGTGCGGCTCCGCCGCGGGGGCGCGGCAGCCCCGCACGGCCCGCACCCGGCAACAGACAACAGACAACCGACACCGACAACCGACAACCGACAACCGGAGCCATCGACGGCGCTACTGCGCATCCCGCATCACTTGCTCCCGCACCCGCCCGCAGCACCGGCTGATCAGCCGGGACACGTGCATCTGCGAGATCCCCAGCTGCTCGGCGATCCGGCTCTGCGTCATGTCCCCGAAGAAGCGCATGTACAGAATGGCCCGTTCCCGCTCGGGCAGGGCGGCGAGCCGGTCCTTGACCGCCTCGCGGTCGACGACCGTGTCCAGCGCCGGGTCGGGCGAGCCGAGCGCGTCGCTCAGGGAGTACCCGTCCTCGCTGCCGGGCAGCTCCGCGTCCAGGGAGAGCGCCGTGAAGCTCTCGAGGGCCTCCAGGCCGACCTGGACGTCCTCCTCGCTCATGTTCGCGTGCTCGGCGATCTCGGCGACGGTGGGCCGGCGGCCGGAGATGGTCTGGGACAGGTCCTGGCAGGCGAAGCGGACGCGGTTGCGCAGGTCCTGGACGCGGCGCGGCACGTGCAGGGTCCACATGTGGTCGCGGAAGTGCCGCTTGATCTCGCCGGTGATGGTGGGCACGGCGTAGCTCTCGAAGGCGTTGCCGCGGTCGGGGTCGTACCGGTCGACGGCCTTGACCAGGCCGAGGGCCGCGACCTGGCGCAGGTCCTCCAGGCTCTCGCCGCGGCTGCGGAAGCGTCCGGCGATCCGGTCGGCCATGGGCAGCCAGGCCTCGACGATCTCGTCGCGCAGCGCGTCACGCTCGCGGCCGTCGGGGAGGGCGGCGAGCCTGCGGAAGGCGTCGGCGGTGTCGGGGGCGTCGTCGTGCGGGTGGCGCCTGGTGCTGAGTTGGGTCGGCATGGTGCGTCGCAACTCCCTTGAAGGTGCTCTGGGTTGGACGGTCACCGTGGGAGCACCCGGGTTTCGGGACAGGGGCACCGTGGCGGCACCGCGCCGCTCCCACGGACGTGCCTCCTGTCCGAAGCACTGAGAGTGCGCCTGCCCCCGGCCCTCTCCCGCAAACCCCGGCAGGTTTTCCGGCAACGCGCAGGGTGACTCGTACTGCTGTGCCCGTGTCCCCTGACGTCCGGGAGGTCGTCCATGAGCACCAAGGTCTCCGACCATGTCCTGCAGCGGCTGCGCGAATGGGGTGTGGAGCACGTCTTCGGCTATCCCGGCGACGGCATCAACGGCCTGCTCGCCGCGTGGGGCAGGGCCGAGAACGAACCCCGTTTCATCCAGTCCCGGCACGAGGAGATGTCCGCGTTCCAGGCGGTCGGTTACGCCAAGTTCAGCGGTCGCCTCGGAGTGTGCGCGGCCACGTCCGGGCCGGGTGCGATCCATCTGCTCAACGGCCTGTACGACGCCAAGCTGGACCACGTGCCGGTGCTCGCGATCGTCGGTCAGACGCACCGCACCGCGATGGGCGGCTCCTACCAGCAGGAGGTCGACCTGCACACGCTGTTCAAGGACGTCGCCTCGGAGTTCGTGGAGACGGTGACGGTGCCCGAGCAGCTGCCGAACGTGCTGGACCGGGCGATCCGCACCGCGTACGCGCGCCGTTGCCCGACCGCGATCATCATCCCCGGCGATGTGCAGGAGCTGGACTACTCGCCGCCCACGCACGAGTTCAAGATGGTGCCCTCCAGCCTGGACCGCAGCTCGTGGACGGCGGTGCCCTCCGACGACTCCGTGCGGCGGGCGGCGGAGATCCTCAACACCGGTGACAAGGTGGCGATTCTGGTCGGCCAGGGCGCGGCCGGGGCGCGGTCCGAGGTGGAGCGGATCGCCGAGCTGCTCGGAGCGGGCGTCGCCAAGGCGCTGCTCGGCAAGGACGTCCTCAGCGACGAAC
Organism: Streptomyces deserti; assembly: GCF_054782695.1. Lineage (NCBI taxonomy): Bacteria > Bacillati > Actinomycetota > Actinomycetes > Kitasatosporales > Streptomycetaceae > Streptomyces > Streptomyces deserti. Next base: position 32,817 of record NZ_BAAGRZ010000038.1, on the reverse strand, counting down.
TGCCCTACGTCACCGGCTCGATCGGCCTGCTGGGCACCCGCCCGTCGTACGAGCTGATGCGGGACTGCGACACGCTGCTGACCATCGGGTCGTCGTTCCCGTACACGCAGTTCCTGCCGGAGTTCGGCAAGGCGCGCGGTGTGCAGATCGACCTCGATCCGCACATGGTCGGGATGCGGTACCCGTACGAGGTGAATCTCGTCGGCGACGCCAAGGCGACCCTGGAACAGCTGATCCCGCTGATCGACGCCGAACGCGGGCGCGAGTGGTACGACACGGTGTGCGCGAACGTGGCGCGCTGGCGGGAGGTCATGGAGCGGCGCGCGGGCCTGTCGGCGGACCCGATCAACCCGGAGTACGTGGCGCGGGCCCTGGACCCGCTGCTGCCCGACAACGCCATCGTCACCTCCGACTCCGGTTCGACGTCGAACTGGTACGCGCGGCACCTGACCATGCGGTCCGGCATGCGGGGCTCGCTGTCCGGGACGCTCGCCACGATGGGCTGCGGCGTGCCGTACGCGATCGGCGCGAAGTTCGCCCACCCGAACCGGCCCGCGATCGCCCTGGTCGGGGACGGGGCGATGCAGATGAACGGCATGGCGGAGCTGATCACGGCGGCCAAGTACCGCGACCAGTGGGACGATCCGCGCCTGGTCGTGGGCGTGTGGAACAACCACGACCTGAACCAGGTCACCTGGGAGATGCGGGCCATGGAGGGCGCCCCCTCCTTCCTGCCCTCGCAGGAGCTCCCGGACGTGCAGTACGCCGCGTTCGCCCGCTCCCTCGGCCTGACCGGGATCCGGGTGGAGAAGCCGGAGGACGTCGAGGCCGGCTGGCGCGCCGGTCTGGAGGCGGACGGCCCCGCGGTGATCGAGTTCCTCACGGACCCGGCCGTACCGCCGATCCCGCCGCACGCCACCTGGGACCAGATGGAGGCCACGGCCGCCTCGGTCCTCAAGGGCGACGCGGACCGCGGCTCGGTGGTCAGGCAGGGCTTCAAGGCGAAGGTGCAGGAGTTCCTGCCGGGCGGCCGGGAGAAGAAGAAGTAGCGGGGTGCTGAACGGCTCCGACCAGCCCGCCGGCCGGCTCACCGGGCGCCGGCAGGCGACCGCCTGGCCAACCTCACCGGCAGGGCAGTTGGCGGGGCGAGGGCAACGACATGATCCGGATCGACGACGACCTCCTGCCCGACGGCTCCACCAGCTGGCCGCCGTCCCCGCACGGCACCGGCACCGAGGACTACTTCAACCACGCTGGGGGATGCAGAAGAACGCCTACCTCTGCCACGGCGCGATCGTCCACGTGGCCGACGTCCCCGGTTACTCGGTCAACTACCGCTTCCACGTGGCCGATCCGGTCCGCATCGAGAACGTGTCCGGGTCACCGTGGAGCACGGCCACGGCAACCACCTCGTCGGCGACTGGGCCTCCATCGCGTACTGGTATGCGCGGCGAGCGGCGTATCGCCGCCGTCGGCGAGGTGAGCGCCGGGCGGCCGGTGGAGCTCGGCGAGGTGGGCCGCGCCGGTGAGCTCACGGTGCGGCTGGGACCCGGCGGGCGTCTGCGGCTGCTCACCTCCGCGGCGGGAACCGAGTACCTCGACATCCGCCATGATCCGGTCACCGGCGAGCTGGTCGTCAACCGCGACCACGCCTGACCGGACCCCCGCGCCAAGCCCGGCCACCGGCGGCTGCCGGCCCGGCAGCCCGGGGCGGACCTGCGGATCCTGCTGGACCACTCCGTCGCCGAGCTCTTCACCGCCTGCGGACGCACCCTCACCCTGCGCTTCTACCCCGTCGGCGACGTCCCCTGGCGCGTGCAGACCGGCGCCGAGGGCGTCGCCACCGCCGCGTACACGGTGCAGGCGTGGGACCTGGTGCCGCCGGGGCCGCCGTGAGGTGCTCCCCGGCTCAGGCCGCGCGAGTGCGAAGGGCGTCCTGTCGTGCGACCGCGGGAGGCACGACCGCCGGTTCGCGCCGCTCGGCGTGCTCCCCGCCGTCCTGCGGCAGCAGCAGTTCCTCGTAACGGGCCAGCCCCAGCACCACTGCGAGCATGACGACCGGGATCAGCACAGCGAGCATCGCCATGGCGTGTCCTTCCCCAGAAGGTGCGTGGGGGGTGTGATCCGGGTCTCCCGTCGCCCGCCGGGCAAACTCCCGGGCCGCCGATCCGGCCCGCGAACCCGGTGTCGGCCTCTGGTGGACGGGTACGCGGAGCGGACCCCGAAGGTGTGGAGGGAGACATGCAGCGAGGCAGCGACCGCCTGAGCCGTCACCGTGACGACGAGATGAAGCACGAACTGCAGGGTCTGCTGCGGTCCGGGCACCCCACCCGCAGCGAGGAGTGGCACGACCCGGAGCCGGCCGCCGAGGACGACCCGGAGGTCGCCCGCGGCCCGGTGACACCGAGCCGCGCGCCGACGTCCCTGGAGGCGGTCCGGCTGGAGCTGGCCCGGATCCTGGGCCGCAAGGCGTTCCCCGCGACCCCGCGTGAGCTGATTCGCGCCCTGCGCAGCCACCAGGCGCCCGACTCCCTGGTCGAGGCGCTGGAGCGGCTGCCGCACCAGGCGCGCTACAGCAACGTCCAGGAGGTGGCCGAGGCCGTGACCCGGGCCCCGGAGCGGGGGCCGGAGCAGGCCGTGCGGGCGGACACCGGCGGGCGGTCCGGCCGCGAGAACCGCGCATAGGGACCCGAGCCGGGGGTACTGCGGGCGGCGTCGTGCCGGTCGGCCGTGGTGCCCCCACGGGCCGGGAGCGGAGAAAGGGCCCACAGTGATGGCCGAGTTCGTCAAGGACGTCATGACACCGGGCGTGGTCGCCGTCCGCCCGGACGCCTCACTCGTCGAGGCGGCGCAGCTGATGCGCACGCAGAACATCGGCGACGTGGTGGTGGCCGACGGGCAGCGCATCGTCGGCGTGCTCACCGACCGTGACATCACCGTCCGGGCGGTCGCCGAGGGTATCGACCCGCTGACCGCGAGCGTCAGGAGCGTGTGCACCGCGGATCCGGTGACGGTCGCGCCGCACGACCCGCTGTCGGCCGCGGTCGCGCTGATGCGCGCACACGCCGTACGGCGGCTGCCGGTCGTGGAGAACGGGCTGCCGGTCGGGATGCTGAGCCTCGGCGACCTGGCCGAGTCCGAGGATCCGGACTCGGCGCTCGCCGACATCAGCCGTGCCGAGCCGGATACGAGGGGTGAGCCGGATATGAGGGGTGGTGCATGAAACCGAGACCGGCCTGCGCCGCGGGCGCGCCACCGACGGCCCGCGGACGGGCCCACCGACGGACTGAGTGAACTGAATGAAGGGAAGGGCGCTGAACATCATGCGCATCGCGTTTCTGACCGCACCCGAAGGCGTCGAGCAGGTCGAGCTCACCGATCCGTGGCAGGCGGCGAAGGACGCGGGCCACGAGCCCGTGCTCGTGTCGACGAAGCCGGGCGAGATCCAGGCCTTCCACCACCTCGACAAGGCGGACACCTTCCCCGTCGACGAGGTCGTGGGCGAGGCCTCGGCCGATTCCTTCGGTGGGCTGGTGCTGCCGGGCGGCGTGGCCAACCCCGACTTCCTGCGCATGGACGACAAGGCCGTGGCCTTCGTACGGGCCTTCTTCGAGCAGGGCCGGCCGGTCGCCGCGATCTGCCACGCGCCGTGGACGCTCGTCGAGGCGGACGTCGTACGCGGCCGGGAACTGACCTCCTGGCCGAGCCTGCGGACCGACATCCGCAACGCGGGCGGCACCTGGGTCGACGAGCAGGTCAAGATCTGCGACCACGGCCCCAACAAGCTGGTCACCAGCCGCAAGCCGGACGACCTGAAGGCGTTCTGCGAGGCCTACCTCGACGTGTTCGCCCAGGAGACCGCCTGAAGGCTGTCTCCTTCGGTCTGTTCCTTTTAGGGGCGGTCTGTTCCTTTCAGGGGCTCAGGTGCCGGGGGTCGTGGGGGTCGCCGAATCCCCGCTCCCCCGCTCCCGGGCCCCTTCGCGCGTGCGGCCCGCCGCCACCGGACGCCGCGGGTTGCGGCGCAGGTACTCGCCCTCCAGTTGCGCCATGCGCTCGTTGTGGGCCCGCAGCGCGTCGTTCGAGCCGTACAGCAGCGCGTCGTGGCGCGTGCGGTGGATGGTCTCCAGCTCCTTCATGAGCTGCTGGTCGTCCAGGTGGCTCGGGTCGACTCCGGTCATGGTGGTGCCCCGCTCGTCGTGTTCGTTCATGCGGTCCGGGTACCCGCCCCGGGAGCAACTGAGCACTACCCCCGAGCGGCATCCGGGAGGGAGCCATGGATCTCGCTTTTCTGCATCCACTCTACGAACATCCGGGGCCGTGGGCCTCCGTATACGTCGACACCTCCCGACACACGGAGGACACCCCGCACGAGCGGCACCTGACGGCCCAGGCGATGGCCAGGGAGCTGGCCGCGCAGGGCGCGGACGAGGCGACCTGCCGCGCCGTGCAGAACGCGATCGAGGATCTGCGGCACTCCTCCGAACCGCACGGACGGGCCCTGTTCGCCCGCGGCGGCGAGGTCGTCCTCGACCCGCCGCTCGCCCGGCCCCCGCAGGGCGGCGACTGGGCCGTCTGGGCGCCCCTGCCGCGCGTGGCGCCGCTGCTGGAGCTGGCCGGTGAGGACCCGGTCTGCATCGTGGCGTACGTCGACCGCAAGGGCGCGGACTTCGAGCTGCGCAGCGGGCTCGGCAGCGAGGACGCCGGCGGTGTCACCGGCCGCCAGTGGCCCATCCACCGCACCAGCTCGGTCGACTGGTCCGAGCGGCACTTCCAGCTGCGGGTGGAGAACACCTGGGAGCACAACGCGGCGGAGATCGCCGACGCGCTCGCCGTCTGCCAGGAGGAGACCCGCGCCGACCTGCTGATCCTGGTCGGCGACGACCGGGAGCGGCGGTCGGTGCACGAGCGGCTGCCGCAGCGGCTGCACGACCTCGTGGTCGAGGCCCCGCACGGCGCCGGCAGCCGGCTGCTCGACGAGGACGTGGAACAGGCCCGCGCGGAGCACGTGCGCCGCAGGGCGGCGGCGGAGCTGGAGCGGTTCCTGGCGGCCCGGGCCCCGGACGAAGAGGGCCGTGCGAGGGCCGTGGAGGGCGTACCCGCGCTGGTCGAGGCGGCGCGCGAGCACCGGATCGACGAGCTGCTGATCCGGCCGGACGGGCCGGACGCGCACCGCGAGGTGTGGATCGGCGAGGACCCGGACCAGCTGGCGGTGCGCCGTACGGACCTGAAGGTGCTCGGCGAGCAGCACTCCTGGCCCGCCCGTGCGGACGACGCGCTGATCCGCTCCGCGGTCGCGACGGACGCGGCCGCCCTGTCGGTGACGCCTGCCCCGGCGACGGAGCAGGAGGCGCCGGTGGGCGGACTGGGGGCGCTGCTGCGCTGGAAGTGAGCCCCCTCGTCGAGAGAGGGGCTGAGCACCCTTCGAGGAGCTGAGCCCCTCGCTCGAGCAGCGCTGGTGGTGCCTCGGCCGCCGTGCGGGTACGTCCTGTGCCCGTGCGGCGGCCGGTGGCCTATCTGGCCCGCTCCACCCTGCGTTCGTCCCACACCGGCTCCGTTGTCTCCCGGACCCGGCCGTCGCTGCCGAAGACGAGGTAGCGGTCGAAGGAGCGGGCGAACCAGCGGTCGTGCGTGACCGCGAGGACCGTGCCCTCGAACGCCTCCAGGCCCTCCTGGAGCGCCTCGGCCGACTCCAGGTCGAGGTTGTCGGTCGGCTCGTCGAGCAGCAGGGCGGTGGCGCCCTGGAGCTCCAGCAGGAGGATCTGGAAGCGGGCCTGCTGGCCGCCGGACAACCGCTCGAACGCCTGCTCCGCCTGGTTCGTCAGCTCGTAGCGGCGCAGCCGGGACATGGCGGCGCCGCGGTCCTGGGAGTGCTCGGCCCACAGGATGTCCAGGAGCGTGCGGCCCTCCAGCTCGGGGTGCGCGTGCGTCTGCGCGAAGTGGCCGGGTACGACCCGGGCCCCGAGCTTCCACTCCCCCGTGTGCGCCACGTCGTCCCCGGCGAGCAGGCGCAGGAAGTGCGACTTGCCGGAGCCGTTGGAGCCGAGCACGGCGACGCGTTCGCCGTAGAAGACCTCCAGGTGGAAGGGCTTCATCAGGCCGGTGAGTTCGAGGTTGTGGCAGGTGACGGCCCGTACGCCGGTGCGACCTCCCTTGAGCCGCATCCTGATGTCCTGCTCGCGCGGCGGCTCCGGGGGCGGTCCTGCCTCCTCGAACTTGCGCAGGCGGGTCTGGGCGGCCTGGTAGCGGGAGGCCATGACGTCACTGATGGTGGCCGCCTGACGCAGGCTCAGCACCAGTTTCCTCAACTGGGCGTGCTTCTCGTCCCAGCGCCTGCGCAACTCCTCGAAACGGGCGAAGCGTTCGCGGCGGGCCTCGTGGAACGTGGCGAAGCCGCCGCCGTGCACCCAGGCGTCGGCGCCGGTGGGGCTCGGTTCGAGGGCGACGATGCGCTGGGCGGAGCGGGCGAGGAGTTCGCGGTCGTGCGAGACGAACAGGACGGTCTTGCGGGTCTCGGCGAGCCGCTGCTCCAGCCAGCGCTTGCCGGGAACGTCGAGGTAGTTGTCGGGCTCGTCGAGGAGCAGCGCCTCGTCCGTGCCGCGCAGCAGGGCCTCGAGGACCAGTCGTTTCTGCTCGCCTCCGGACAGGGTGCGGACCTGGCGCCACTGCGCCTTGTCGTACGGGATGCCGAGGGCGGCCGTGGTGCACATGTCCCACAGCGTCTCGGCCTCGTAGCCGCAGGCCTCGGCCCAGTCGGCGAGAGCCTGGGCGTAGCGGAGCTGGGCGGCCTCGTCGTCGACGGTCATGAGGACGTGCTCGGCGGCGTCGACGGCGCGGGCCGCTTCGCGGATGCGGGGTGGGGCGACGGAGACGAGCAGGTCGCGTACGGTCGTCTCGTCGCGTACGGATCCCACGAACTGCCGCATCACGCCGAGCCCGCCGCTGACGGTGACCGATCCGCCGTGGGGTTTGAGCTCGCCGGCCAGCAGCCGCAGCAGGGTCGTCTTCCCCGCGCCGTTGGGGCCCACGAGGGCCATCACGGCCCCCTCCCCCACCCGGAAGGACACGTCGCCGAGCAGTGCCCTCCCGTCGGGGAGGTAGTACTCCAGGTGCGCGGCTTCGAGGTGACCCATGGGGAGCGATTCTGCGGGCGGCTTCGGAGGCGGGGCAAACGCTTTTCCCCCCGCGGGTGCGTGGGGGTGCCCTGCCTCAGCCCATCGCCCCCCGCCCCAGGGCAGGAAACCCCCACCCCCGGGTACCCGCAAGGACATGACGACCCCCGACGTGGACCTCACCGTCCCCACCCCTGGGCACCACCCCCTGCGCGACCGCGTCCTCGCTCTGGACTGCCGTCTCTTCGAGGCCGTCGCCGCCCGGCACTGGCCCGGTGCCGACCCGCTGCTGCCCCGGCTGAGCCGCGGCGCGAACCACGGCGGGCTGTGGTTCGCCGCGGCGGCCGCGATGGTCGCGGCCCGCACGCCGAGGAGCCGGCGCGCCGCGGCGCGAGGGCTCGCCTCGCTCTGCCTCGCCTCGCTGACGATCAACACCTTCGGCAAGCGCACGGTCCGCCGCCCCCGCCCGGTGCTGGACCCGGTCCCGCTGGTCCGGCAGTTGAGGCGTCAGCCGATCACCACGTCCTTCCCGTCCGGGCACGCCGCGTCGGCCGCCGCGTTCGCGGCCGGTGTCGCCCTGGAGTCCCCGGCCTGGGGCGCGGCCGTCGCCCCGGTGGCCGCCGCGGTCGCCCTCTCCCGTGTCTACACCGGCGTGCACTTCCCGAGCGACGTCGTGGCGGGCGCGGCGCTGGGTGTGGGGGCCGCGTTCGCCGTCCGGGGCATGGTGCCGTCGCGGTCCCAGTCGGTCCCGTCGGCCCGGCCCCGCGCCGAGGTCCCGGCGCTGCCCGACGGCGAGGGTCTGGTGCTCGTGGCGAACACCGCTGCGGGGACCGCCGAGCGTGCCCGTGCCCTGCGGGACGCGCTGCCGCGCGCCGAGGTCGTCGAGTGCGAACCCGCCGACGTGGCGGCGGAGTTGGAGAAGGCCGCGGCCCGTGCGCGGGTCCTCGGCGTGTGCGGTGGCGACGGCACGGTGAACGCCGCCGCCCGCATCGCCCTGCGGCACGACGTGCCCCTCGCGGTGCTGCCCGGCGGCACCCTCAATCACTTCGCCTACGACCTCGGGGTGGAGGACGTACGGGACCTGGCGCGGGCCCTGCGGCAGGGCGACGCCGTACGCGTCGACGTGGGCCGGTTCACCAGCGGCGACCAGCAGGGCGTCTTCCTCAACACCTGCAGCCTGGGCGTGTACCCCGAGCTGGTACGTGAGCGGGACCGCTGGTCGCACCGGATCGGCGGCTGGCCGGCCGGGGTGTTCGCGGCCCTGCGGGTGCTGCGGGCCGGCCAGCACCCGCTGGAGGCCGAGTTCCAGGGCCGTGCGCATCCCTTGTGGCTGCTGTTCGCCGGCAACGGCACGTATCACCGCATGGGGCTGGCGCCCGGCCGGCGGCTGGACCTCGCGGACGGGCAGCTCGACGTGCGGGTGGTGCACGGCGGCCGGCGGCCGGCCGTGCGTCTGCTCGCCGCGGCCCTGGCCGGACCGCTGACCCGCTCCCCCGCCCACGCCGCGGTCCAGGTGGGGCGTCTGCGTCTGGACCACGTGGCGCCGGGCACGCTCCTCGCCTACGACGGTGAAGTCACCGAGGTGGAAGGGCGGGTGACGCTGGAGAAGCTGCCCGAGGCGCTGACCGTGTACCGGCCCATCACCACGGCCTGACAGACTGTCAGTCCGTATCGTGAGACTTGGGTCTCATCATTCGGCATGCGTGCGTACGGTGAGGGCATCCCGGGCCGGACGAGAAGGGGTGGGCAGCATGCCGAAACCGCAGGAGACCGCCGTCTACACGCATGGGCACCACGAGTCGGTGCTGCGCTCGCACACCTGGCGGACCGCCGCCAACTCGGCGGCGTATCTCCTCGGCTCCCTGAAGCCTCACATGCGGATCCTGGACATCGGGTGCGGGCCGGGGACCATCACCGCCGATCTGGCCGAGCTGGTTCCCGACGGGCAGGTCACGGGCGTGGACCGCGCCCCGGAGATCCTGGAGCAGGCCCGGAGCACGGCCGCCGGGCGGGGGCTCGGCAACGTCGGCTTCGCGGTCGCCGACGTGCACGCCCTGGACTTCCCGGACGACACGTTCTGCGTGGTGCACGCCCATCAGGTGCTCCAGCACGTGGGCGACCCCGTGCAGGCGCTGCGGGAGATGAAGCGGGTCACCAGGCCGGGCGGCCTCGTCGCCGTGCGCGACTCGGACTACGCCGCCATGACCTGGTATCCGGCGTCCCGGGGGATGGACGACTGGCTCGATCTGTACCGCCGGGTGGCCCGGGCCAACGGCGGCGAGCCGGACGCCGGGCGGCGGCTGAAGTCCTGGGCGCTGCGGGCCGGGCTGACGGACATCACGGCCACCTCCGGCACCTGGACCTTCTCGGCACCCGAGGAGCGGGCGTGGTGGAGCGGCCTGTGGGCGGATCGCACGGTGGCGTCGGCGTATGCGCGGCTGGCCGTGGAGGGCGGGCACGCGACCGAGGAGCGGCTGCGGGCGGTGGCCGAGGCCTGGCGGGAGTGGGGCGGGCGGGAGGACGGCTGGTTCAGTGTGCTGCACGGCGAAATTCTCTGCCGCAAGGAAGCCTGATCCGCCGTTTTCGGGAAACTCGGAAAGCAGGAGGTTCAACTATGGTTCCCATCCTGCTCGTGCTTCTTCTGGCGGTGATTCTCTTCGGCGCCGGATTCGCAGTGGAAGCGCTTTGGTGGATCGCGTTGGCGGTTCTTGTCGTGTGGCTGCTGGGATTCTTCTTCCACGGCCCGACCGCGACCGGAGGCAGGGGCCGCTGGTACAGGTGGTAAGTCAAACGGAAGTCATCGGTTAACCGGAAACGCCCGGGGCATCACTCCCGGGGCAGCAGAGGTCCGAGCGGCCCGAGGTCCAGATTCAGGTCCTCGGGCCGCAGTCCGTAGCGCTCACGCAGCTCCGTCATGCGGTCGTCGAGCAGCATCAGGGTGAGCCCGATGCGTTCCTCCTGCTCCTCGCTCAGGTCTCCCTCGTCGAACCGGCGCAGCGCCTGGCGTTCCATGAGCTGGCGCAGCAGCTCGACGACGGTCAGGACCAGCTTGACCAGGTCGCGTTCGACGGTGTCGGGTTCGAGGTCGAGTCGGTTGCGTGGGGTCACGAAAGCTCTCCGAAGGGCGAGGGCACGTTCGCGTTCACCGAGCTGATGAGCGCGTTGAGGTCGATACGGACCAGGTCGACGTCCGCGATGCGCAACGTGATGTCCCCCGTGATGACGACGCCGCCGGCGAGCAGCCGGTCCAGCAGGTCCACGAGGGCGACCTCACGGCGTTCGACGACGGTCACTGCTTCTTCTCCCCCTCGGTGGTCTCCTCATCGGTGGTCTCCTCACCGGCGAACGAATAGGCCGCCCACGGCCCGGTGAGTTCGACGCGTATTCCGGGCGCCTCGTCCTTCGTCCGGTCCACCATTTCCACGAATTCCTCGGAACGCCCGCGCGGCACGAGATAGGCGGCGTTGAGGACGTTCCGTCCGGCGGCGCCGGAAAGCGCGGGGTTCTGCGGTGCGTGCAGCCGGGAATCCTCGGCGAACGAGGACAGTGTTTCGTGCAGGCGGCTCGCGAATCGCTCGGCCCTCTGCCACATTTCCTCGTGCGATTTGGTCTGCATGCGCCGCTGCCGCAGATAGTCGCGGCCCGATGCGGGCTTCTGGGCGGGCCGGGCGCTGTCCGACGGCGACGGCTCGGCCTCGACGTACACCTTGACGCCCCACTCCACGCGGCCCTCCAGCCGGTCGAGGGTGCGCCGGAAGTCCTCCTCGCGGGCCTCGATCATCGTCCGGACGCCGCTGTCGTCCCGGAAGACGGTGCCGAGCCGCAGCGGCAGCGGGGTCGTGACCGTGGTGAGCGCGTCGATCACGCCCTGGTGGGCGCGGGCGGTCGCGGTCAGCCAGTCGAGGTCCTCCAGGTGGGCGTGGAGCGGTTCCTCCGCGAAGTCCCGCTCCGGCACATGGCTGACGACGGCGACGAGGTCGTGGTGGTGCAGCAGCCGGGGCGGGTCGCCCGCCACCCCCGTCAGCTCGGCCTGGAGCGGCGTGCCGAAGGGGCGGCAGACGGCATAGACGTACCGCAGTCCGCTCATGATGCCTCCTCCTGTGCGCGGCCGGGCTCCAGTTCCTCCAGCCGGGCCAGCCGCTCGCGCAACTCGCTGTTCTCCCGGGCCAGTTCGTCACGGCGGGCCCGGGAGGACAGCGCGGGGTCGGTCTCCCACCAGTCGATGCCCATCTCCTTCGCCTTGTCGACGGAGGCGACGATCAGGCGCAGCTTGATGGTGAGGAGTTCGATGTCGAGCAGGTTGATGCGGATGTCCCCCGCGATGACGATCCCCTTGTCGAGCACGCGCTCCAGGATGTCGGCGAGGTTGGCGCCGCTGCCCTGGCTGTACGGCTCGGGGAGCCGGCTGGACATCGTCATCGCCGGCTCCCTCCTTCGGCGTACTCCTCCTCGTACTCGGCCTCGGGCTCGTACGCCCCCTCGTCCTGCTCTTCGTCTTCCTTGTCGTCCCGGGGTTCGTACTCGGCCTCGTCTTCGTACTCGTCCTCGGGTACCGCTTCTTCCTCTTCTTCCTCCGGCTCCTCCGCCTCGTACTCGCCCTCCTCCGCCTCGTACTCGCCCTCCTCGGGCTCCGCCTCACCCTCGGGGCGCTCGTCCTCGCCCTCCTCCTCGGCGAGCGCGTCCTCGTGGCTGCGGACGACCTCGCCGTCGCGGATCTCGCCGCGCCAGCCGTCCTCCGCCTCGCCCTTGAGGGTGACGAAGCGGGCGAAGTTCTTCAGGTCGAGCCGGGCCCGACGGCCCTGGGCGCGCCAGATGTTGCCGGTCTTCTCGAACAAGCCCGTGGGGTAGTACTCGATGACCAGCAGCACGCGGGTGAGGTTGTCCGCGAGCCGGTGGAAGGTGACCACGCCCTTCGTCGTGCCCTTGGCGCCCTCCGACGTCCAGGCGATGCGGTCGTCGGGCACCTGTTCGGTGGTGGTCGCCTTCCAGCTGCGGTTGGACCAGAAGACCTTCAGCTGCCAGTCCGAGTGCGTGTCGTCGGCGCGGTCCGCGCTCTTGACGCCCTTGGCGAAGGTGCTGAAGTCCTGGTACTGGGTATACTGGTCGTACGCCGTGCGCAGCGGCACGCCGACGTCGATGTGCTCGATGATGACCGTGGGCTTCTTGCCCGCCCCACGCTTGCCCTTGCCGTTGCCCTTGCCGCCGCCCAGGTTCTTCAGGGCACCGAGGACGTTGTCCTTGGCGTGCGAGGCGCCGGACTCCAGGGCCGAGCGCACCGGGCCCTTGCCCTCGGAGAGCTTGCGGCCGGTGTCGAGGGCGAGTTGCGCGAAGCCGGGGCTGTTTCCCTCGGCGATGTCGTTGAGCCGGGCCGTGGTCTGTCCGAGCTTGCGGCCGAAGCCGACCAGCAGGCGCGTGACCTGGGCGGCGAGGTACTCCTGCAGTTCGGCCTTGAGCCGGTCGGCGGCCTCGCTGTGGGCCACGTCGGTGAGCGGGTTCTTCGTGGCCGCTCCGCGCGCCGCGGAGGCCGTCGATCCGAGGGTCTCCGTCATCGCTCACCGCCTCCCTTCGGCAGCCGGGCCCGGGTGCCGGCGCTCGTGGCCGCGGTCGCCTTCTTCCCGGCGGGCTTTCCGGCGGCCTTCCTGGCCGTCGTCTTCTTCGCCGCCGTCTTCTTGGCCGCCGCCGTCTCCTTGGCGGGGGCCTGCTGCTGCGCCGCCTTCTTCGCGGGCGCCTTCTTGGCGGCCTTGCGTGCGGTGCCCTTCGGCGGAGCCTTCTTCGCCGGCTCCTCGTCCGCTTCCGGCTCCTGCTCCTCGGCCTCCACGTCGTCCGGCTCGGCGGCCTCGGGCTCCTCGCCCTCCGGCTCCTCCTCGTCGGCTTCCTCCTCGCCCGCACCGCGGGCCGACGCGCCGGGCACGACGCCCGCCAGCTGGTCGCGGACCTGGGCGGTACGGCCCTGCAGCCGGTCGGCGATGGCGCTGATCCGCCGTTCGACCATGGCGCCGGAGGCGGCCTTGCCGACACCGCGCAGGTCCTCGCGCAGCTGGTCCCCGATCTCCTTGACCTGCGGGTTGTTCCGCAGCTGCTGGGACATCAGGTCCGCGACGGCCTTCGGACTCAGGTTCATCCGCTTCCCGGCGACGAGCCCGCCGACGGCGACCGCCAGTTTCAGTTTCCTCGTCCGTCCGAGGACGTATCCGGCCCCTATGGCGAGGCCCAGTCCCACTCGGTTCATCGTGCCGTCCCGTTGCCCGTTCCCGCGCTTCTGCGCGAAGCGATCTCCAACCGGTCGAGGAGTTCGTCCTCGATGCGGTCGAACTCCTCCTCCGTGATTTCTCCGGCCTCCAACCGCTCCTCGAGCCGGCCCAGTTCGGCCCGCACCGTGCCGGGGTCGTAGTAGATCCGTTCGGCCTCCTGGACCACCTGTCTGATGGCCCAGGCGCTGCCGCGCACCGGGGCGAACGGCAGCAGCAGCACCTCAGAGATCAGGCCCACGTCCTCACCCCGCTCCGGTGCCCGCGCCGCCGCCGGCCGTGGTGCCCGCCGGCTCGGCGGGGCCGGGCTCGACGAAGCTGTACGGCGGCAGCGGGCCGTTGACCCGCACCTCCAGGTGTGGCATGTCCTTGCGGGCCTGCTCCACGGCGGCCAGGAAGTTCTCGGCCGAGCCGCGGTCCACCAGGAACGAGACGTTGGCCAGCCAGCCGGTGGACTCGGGTCCCACGCTGACGGCCTCGGCGACCGGCTCCAGGGCGCGCTCCAGGGTGGTGGCGTCGTCGGCCTCCTTGGCCTTCACCGCGGCCGCGACCATCTCGCCGAGCCGCAGCTTGTCCTCGTAACTGCCGCCGCCCGCCTGCCGGTTGGCCTCCGCGAGCGAGCGGATCTCCGGGCTCTCGGCCATCACCTGGTGCAGGACGGCCTCTTCGACGTGGTTGGCCTTGATGTTGTACTCGACGCGGCCGTCCAGCGCCCGCAGGCGTTCCTTGTAGTGCTCGACGCGCTCGGCGAGCACCCCGGTGACCGCCTTGTCGTCGGGGGCGATGCTGCCGAACCGCATGGGCAGCACGCAGCCGGCGGCGCCCGCCTCGCTGAGGACGTTCTGGTGGGCGAGCAGGTCCTTGCGCTTGGGACGCAGCCCCTCGGGCGCGTCGCTGACGACGGCCGCCAGTTCGCCCTCCCTGAGGATGCGCACCGGGCGCGGCGGGTCACCGACGCCGCCCATACCCTCGGGAAGCGAGGGATGCGAGCTCGCCGTGATGCCGTAGACGTACGTGCTCACTCCTGCTCCTCCTTCCGGCGCGCCGACGTGGTCTTGCGGGCACGCGGGCGGGACTCGGCCTCGCGCTCGGAGCCCTCGTCACGGGCCTGCTTGAAGGCGTCGGAGATGGTCTGCGCGGCGCCCGACAGCGCTCCCTTGGACTTGCCGCGCGCACCCGACTCGGTGATCTCGCCGACCATGTCGGGCAGGCCCGGGCTCTTGCGCGGCCCGGCCTCCAGGTCGAGCCGGTTGCACGCCTCGGCGAAGCGCAGATAGGTGTCGACGCTGGCCACGACGACGCGGACGTCGATCTTCAGGATCTCGATGCCGACCAGGGAAACGCGCACGAACGCGTCGATCACGAGCCCCCTGTCCAGTACAAGTTCGAGCACGTCGTAGAGGCCGCTGCTGCCGCCTCCGCCGCCGGTCTGCTGTGCCGGTACGACAGTCATGCCGGCTGTTCCTCCTCTTTGTCCGGGGATGTGGGCTCTTTGTCCGGGATCCGGTCGGGCGGCCTAGTGGCCGCCGGGCCTGCGCGCGTCGGACCGTCCGCGCTCGTAGCGCCGGACGCGCCGGTAGCCGGTGAGCTGTCCCTGCGGATCGAGTTCCACCTGGTAGCTCGCCATCAGGCTCATCGTGTCCGGCACGCGCGGGAGTTCGAGGACCTCGACCTCCAGCGACCAGCCCTCCTCCGTCTGTTCGAAGGACGACACGGATTCGGCGGCCATGCCGGTGAGCTCCGCGAGCTGACTGCGCGCCTGGCGCAGCACCTCCATGGGGCTCGGCCGGTCTTCCGCCGTGTGGCTGCCTTCCGATGTGTCAGATTTTTGGGGTTTCTGCGAGCCTTGTGGCTCTTGGGTGTTCTTTGTGTTCGACATGGTCCCCCTTCGTGTGGCCGCAAGTGTGTTCGTCAAACCTCCGCGGTGGCACTCATCTGCCCCGCCCCTGCTCAGCGGCCCGGAGTGAACCGGTCAGCCGCGCAGGGCGTTCAGTCGCCGCCGCGCGGGGGCCAGGGAGCGGCCGCGGTTCATCAGGCCGGACCAGGGGTTGGTGCGGGCCTGCTCGACGGCGTCGGCGATGGTCCAGCGGCGGGCGTGCAGCTCGGGGTCGTCCAGCTGGTCCCACGAGACGGGGGTGGCGACGGGAGCGCCGGGGCGGGCTCGGACGGTGTAGGGGGCCACCGCGGTCTGCGCGTAGGCGTTGCGCTGCACGTCCAGGTAGAGCCGGTCGCCGCGGTCCTTCTTACGGGCGGCGGTGGTGAGCCGGTCGGGGTGGGCGTCGGCGAGGGTTTCGGCGACGTCCCGGGCGAAGGCCCGTACCTCGTCGAAGTCGTGGTGGCCGCCCAGCGGGACGATCACGTGCAGGCCGCGCGAACCGGTGGTCATCAGCGCCGACGGCAGGTTCAGTTCGTCGAGGAGTTCACCGAGCAGCCGGGCCGCCTCGCGGACCGCCGCGAAGTCGTCGCCCGCCGGGTCGAGATCGAAGACCATCCGGTCGGGCCGGTGGACGCGGCCGGTGCGGGACAGCCAGCGGTGCAGGGTGAGGCTCGCCTGGTCGACGAGGTAGAGGAGGGTGGCCGTGTCGTCGCAGACGGTGTGGCAGACGGTGCCGCCCTCCTTCGGCAGCTCGACGCGGGTGATCCACTCCGGGTAGTTCTCCGGGGTGTTCTTCTGCATGAACCGCGGGCCGTCGATGCCGTCCGGGTGCCGCTCGAGCATCAGCGGGCGGCCCCGCAGATGCGGCAGCATGAACGGGGCGACGGCCCGGTGGTAGTCGACGAGGTCGCCCTTGGTGTACTCCTTGGCGTCCCCGCTGCCGGGGAAGAGCACCTTGTCCGGCCGGTGGAGGCGCACCGTGCGCCGGCCGGCCCGCACCGTCCGCGCCGCCGCGTCCGCGCTCACGGCACGACCGCCTCCTCCACCAGCAGCCGCCCGGCCGCCGCAATCGACTCGGCGTCGATGCCCGCGGCGTGCAGCTGCTCGGCCGGGGACGCCGAGCCCGGCATCGTACGGACCGCGAGGCGCGCCAGACGGGGTACGGGCCGCCCGTCGAGGAAGGCCTCGAGGACCGCGTCCCCGATGCCGCCCTCGGGGTGGTGGTCCTCCACGGTGATCAGGCAGCCGGTGTCCTCGGCGGCCTGGCGCAGGGTGGCCCGGTCGACGGGCTTGACGGAGTACAGGTCGATCACCCGGACCGCGATGCCCTCCCGGTCGAGGGCGTCGGCGGCGGCCAGCGCCTCGTGCACGGTGACGCCCGCCGCGACGAGGGTCATCCGGTCCCGGTCCGAGGAGCGCAGCACCTTGCTCCCGCCGACCGGGAAGTCCTCGTCGGGGCCGTAGATCACCGGGCTCTCGCCGCGCGAGGTGCGCAGGTAGCGGATGCCCTCCAGGCCCGCCATCGCGCCGATGAGCTGTGCCGTCTGGTTGGCGTCGCACGGGTACAGCACGGTCGACCCGTGCACCGCCCGCATCATCGCCAGGTCCTCCAGACCCATCTGGCTGGGCCCGTCCTGGCCGATCGCGACGCCGGCGTGCGAGCCGACGAGGTTGATGCCGGAGCCGCTGATCGACGCCATGCGCACGAAGTCGTACGCACGGGTGAGGAAGGCGGCGAAGGTGGCGGCGTACGGCACCCAGCCGCGTGCCGCGAGTCCCACCGCAGCGGCGACCATCTGCTGCTCGGCGATGTAGCACTCGAAGTAGCGGTCGGGATGCTCCTTGGCGAAGAGCTCGGCGCGTGTGGAGTCGCCGACCTCGCCGTCGAGGGCGACGATGTCGCCGCGCCCGGTGCCGAGGGCGGCCAGCGCCTGCCCGAAGGCGTTGCGGGTGGCCACCTCCTCGCCCTTCTCCCACCGGGGAAGGTCGAAGCGGCCGGTGTGCACGGCGTGCAGCATGCGGGCGGCCGGCGGCTCGTGCACCTGGACGCGCAGGTCGCGGGGGCCGCCGAGTTCGGTGATCGCCTCGTCTGCGTTCTTCAGCGGCTTGCCGTGCAGGCCCTCGCGGTCCTCGACGTCCGTGACGCCCTTGCCCTTGAGGGTGCGGGCGAGGATCGCGGTGGGCTGGCCCTTGGTGGACAGGGCCTCGCCGTAGGCGCGGTCGATCGCGTCGACGTCGTGGCCGTCGATCTCGATCGTGTGCCAGCCGAAGGCCTGGAAGCGGCGGGCGTAGGCGTGGAGGTCGTGGCCGTGCCGGGTGGGGCCGCGCTGGCCGAGCCGGTTGACGTCCACGATCGCCGTGAGGTTGTCCAGGTGCTCGTACGCGGCGTGCTCGGCGGCCTCCCACACCGATCCCTCGGCCAGCTCGCTGTCCCCGCACAGCACCCACACGCGGTACCCGGTGCGGTCCAGCCGCCGGCCGGCCAGGGCGATGCCGACGCCGACCGGCAGCCCCTGTCCGAGCGAGCCGGTGGCGGTCTCGACCCACGGCAGCCGCTGCGGTGTGGGGTGCCCTTCGAGGCGGCTGCCGAGCTTGCGGAAGGTCAGCAGCTCCTCGTCGTCGATGGCGCCGGCCGCCTTGTACGCGGCGTACAGCAGGGGCGAGGCGTGTCCCTTGGACAGCACGAAGCGGTCGTTGGCGGGGTGGGCGGGGCGGTCGAAGTCGTAGCGGAGGTGGTGCGCGAGGAGGACGGCCATCAGGTCCGCGGCGGACATCGAGGACGTGGGATGCCCGGAGCCCGCGGCGGCGGCGGCGCGGACGCTGTCCACGCGCAACTGCCGGCCGAGGTCGACGAGTTCACCGGTGTTCATGAGTCTCCTTCGGCGGGGTCGTCGGATGCGTCGGGTCGCTTGACGGGGCCGGGGGCGGCGTCGGAGCCGGGGGGTGGCTGGTCCGCCGGTGGCCGGGGGGTGGGTCGGGCCTCGCGGGGCCCGGCGCCCGGCTGCTTCTGTGCGGGTTCGCCGCCGGGCTGGTTCTTGGCGGGCTCACCGCCGGGCTGGTTCTTCGCGGGCTCGCCCCCGGGCTGGTTCTTGGCGGGCTCACCCCCGGGCTGGCTCTTCGCGGCCTCACCGCCGGGCTGGCTCTTCGCGGCCTCACCGCCGGGCTGGGCCTTCGCGGCCTCACCCCGGGGCTGGTTCTTCGCCGGCTCGCCCCCGGGCCGGGCCTTCGCGGCCTCACCGCCCGACCGGCTCTTCGCGGCCTCACCACCCGACCGGCTCCGCGCGGGCTCGTCGCCCGTGTCCGCCAGGGTCGCGGCTCCCGGTCCCGAGCGGGATCCCGCCCGCCGCCGCGCCTCCGGACCGGCCACCACCTGGCCCAGTTCCCGGCCGCCCGCGTCGCGCTGCCCCGCCTCGCCCGGCTCGCCCCGCCGACCGGGGCCGCCCGGCACCCGCGCGAGCTCCGGCGAGGAGGTGTCCAGCGGCACCGACCAGGACCGTACGAGCCCCAACTGCACGGCCTGCCGCGGCAGTACGGCGTCCAGGAGCCAGTCGGCGGCGACCCGGACGCGATTGCCGGGCATGGCGGCGAGGTGGTAGCCCCGGGTGACGGCGCCCGCCGCCACACCGGACAGGGGCACGCCGAGCGGGTTGGCGGCGGCCTTCACGCCGCCCAGGTCCACGACGAAGCCCAGGTCGCGGTGGCGGTAGGGCCGCAGCTCGCCGTCCCCCCGGCCGAGCGACGCGGCGACGTTCAGCGCCGCGACCTTGCCCTGCCGCCAGGCGTGCTGCGCGGTCATCGGCGTGTAGTTGCCCGGCTTCTCCAGATCGGGCACGGCGGCGGCGTCCCCGCACGCGAACACCTCGGGCCTGCCCGGGACTTGGAGGTGCGGATCGACCAGCAGCCGACCCCGTTCCAGGGGCAGTCCGAGTGACTCGGCGAGCGGATCGGGCCGTACGCCCACGCACCACACCAGCGTGCGGGTCTCGACGAACTCGCCGTCGGTCAGCAGGACTCCGTCGTGCGTGGCCTCCTTCACGGAGGTCCCCATCCGCACGTCGACGCCCCGCTCCCGCAGCACGCGGTCGGCGGTGGCGGAGAGCTTCTCGTCCATCTCGGGCAGCACGCGCGGCGCGACGTCCAGCAGCATCCAGCGCGGCCGCATGCCCTGCCGCAGCGGGTGCTTGCGGACCTGCGCGTCGGTGAACAGCTGCCCGTGCGCGGCGACCTCGGTGCCGGTGTACCCGGCGCCGACCACGACGAAGGTGCACCGGGCCGCGCAGCTCTTGGGATCGTCGGCGGCGGCCGCCAGCTCCACCTGCCGGGTGACGTGGTCGCGCAGGTACAGCGCCTCGGGCAGGCCGCGGAAACCGTGCGCGTGCTCGGCGACACCGGGAATCGGCAGCAGCTTGTTGACGCTGCCGGCGGCCAGCACCAGCCGGTCGTAGGCCAGCGTGCCGCCGCCGCCCTCGGGGTCGGTGTAGTGCACGGTGCGCCCGTCGAGGTCGATGCGGTCGGCCTCGCCCAGCACCAGCCGTACGTGCGGCAGGGTGCCGGAGAGGGAGACCGTGACCCGGCGCGGCTCCAGGATGCCGGCGGCGACCTGGGGCAGCAGGGGCAGGTACAGGAAGTAGTCGGTCGGGTTGAGCAGGGTGATGTCGGCCTTGCCGCGGGTGAGCTTGGACAGGGTGCGGGCCGTCCGGTACCCGGCGAAGCCGGCTCCGACGATCACGATGCGGGGTCGACTCACGGTTCGCCTCCGGCGCTGTTCGCGTGGCTCGGGAGCCTTCCGCGTCCCCCTGGTCAGGACACCCAAACGTGCGCCGGCCGCCGGGGCACCGGTGTCCGCCGGTTTCCGGCCCGGCCCCCGGGTACCCGGAGCCGGATACGAACCACCCACGTCTCGGAGGCCCACCCCCCATGCCCGAGTACGGCTATTTCCTCTCGTGCGAGCAGTACGGTCCCGCCGAGCTGATCGAGCAGGCGCGCATGGCCGAGCAGGCCGGCTTCCAGGCGCTGTGGATCAGCGACCACTACCACCCGTGGAACGACGAGCAGGGCCAGAGCCCGTTCGTGTGGTCGGTGATCGGCGCGCTGTCGGAGGCGGTGTCGCTGCCCATCGAGACGGCGGTGACCTGCCCGACCGTGCGGATGCACCCGGCGGTGGTGGCGCAGGCCGCGGCGACCAGCGCGGTGATGACGAACGGCCGCTTCCGCCTCGGCGTCGGCTCGGGCGAGGCGCTCAACGAGCACATCCTCGGCGACCACTGGCCGCCCGCGCACGTACGGCTGGAGATGCTGGAGGAGGCCATCCAGGTGATGCGCCGCCTGTTCACCGGCGAGGAGGTCAACCACCACGGCCCGCACTACACCGTGGAGAACGCCCGCCTGTACACCGTCCCCGACGAGCCGATCCCGATCGACATCTCCGGCTTCGGCCCCGCGGCGACCCAGTTGGCCTCCCGCGTCGGCGACGGCTACATCACGGTCATGCCGGACGCCTCGATGGTCGAGCAGTACCGCAAGGGCGGGGGCGGCGGAAAGCCCGTCAGCGGCGGCACCAAGGTCTGCTACGGCACCGACAGGGACGAGTGCGTACGGACCGTCCACCGGCTCTGGGCGAACGAGCTGCTGCCCGGCGAGCTCGGCCAGGTGCTGCCCTCACCGAAGCACTTCGAGCAGGCGCAGCAGCTGGTCACCGAGGACATGGTGCGCCAGAACCGGGTGTGCGGCGACGACGTGGAGGAGCACATCGCCGAGCTGAAGCAGTTCGCCGACGCCGGCTTCGACGTCGTCTACGTCAACCAGATCGGCCCCGACCTGCGCGGCTTCTTCGACTTCTACCGCACGAAGGTGCTGCCCCAGCTCCAGCGGCACGGCTGACGGAAGGCCGGGCGGACGATGAAGCTGCGCCGACCCGTGGTGTCCGTGTACACGGTGCCGACCGACGCCCCCGAGGCGGACGGCACACTGGCCTGGAACGCCACCACCGTCGTGATCTGCGAGGTGGCGGCGGGGGACGCCACCGGCACGGGCTGGACGTACGGCCCGGCCGCCGTCGGCGACTTCCTCACCGGGCACCTCGCCCCGCTCGTCGAGGGCATGAGCGCCCTGGACATCCCGGCCGTGCACGACGTCATGTGCCGCTCGGCGCGCAACGCGGGCCGCCCCGGCATCGCGTCCGGCGCGATCTCGGCGGTGGACATCGCCCTGTGGGACCTCAAGGCCCGGCTCCTGGAACTCCCCCTGGCACGGCTGCTGGGCGCCCGCCGGGAACGCGTCCGGGTCTACGGCAGCGGGGGCTTCACGACGTACCACGACACGCACCTGGCCGCGCAGCTGAACGGCTGGGTGCACGGGCAGCACATCCCGCGCGTCAAGATCAAGATCGGGGAGAGCTGGGGGCGCGAGGTCCTGCGCGACCTGCACCGGGTCCGGGCGGCCCGGCACATCATCGGCGACCGGGCCGAGTTGTACGTCGACGCCAACGGCGCCTACACCCGCAAGCAGGCGGTGCGCGTCGGGCACGCGCTGGCCGAGCACGGGGTCGGCTGGTTCGAGGAGCCGGTGTCCTCCGACGACCTGACGGGGCTGCGACTGGTCCGCGACGCCCTGGTGTGCGACGTGACGGCCGGTGAGTACGGCTTCGACCTGCCGTACTTCGCCCGCATGATCACGGCGGGGGCGGTGGACTGTCTCCAGATCGACGCGACGCGCTGCGGCGGCCTCACCGAGTTCCTGCGCGCGGCCGCCCTGGCCCACGCGCACGGCCTGGAGGTCTCCACGCACTGCGCCCCGCACGCCCACGCGGCGGCCGCCGCCACGATCCCCAACCTGCGGCACATCGAGTGGTTCCACGACCACGTCCGCATCGAGGACATGTTCTTCGACGGCGCCCTGGACCCCGCGGGCGGCACGGTCCACCCCACGCAGGGCGTCGGCCACGGGCTGACGCTGCGGGCGGAGGAGGTGGAGGAGTACCGCGTCGCCTAGCGGCGAGCCGGGCCGGGCGGGCCCTGACGGCGGGCCGGCCGGATCAGCCGGTGTGCGGCCAGTGCGCCGGCGCCGACCGTGAGGGCCGCGCCCATCCGCCCCCGGTTCCGCGACACCCAGTCCTGCGGGCTGTCGTCGACGGCCTCGTCGTCGAAACGCCCGTGCGCGCCATAGTCGTGGCCGTGCGGACCGTCCGCCGGCGCCCACAGGTTCCCCGGCCCGGCGTGCTCGCCCTCGTCCTGCTGGGAGTCGAACCCCGTACGGGCCAAGTAGCGGTCCAGCAGCCCGGGGCCGACCGCGTTCGCGATCAGCGTGGCCACCGTCGAGCCGCCCACCCGGTACTCCCGGCGCCGCCCGTGCCCGGCCGCGTGCACGATCGCCCGTGCCGCGACCTCCGGCTGGTAGACGGGCGCGACGGGCCGGGCCCGGCCCGGCATCCGGTTCAGCACCCAGTCGAACTGCGGGGTGTTGACCGCCGGCAGCTGCACCATCGTCGTCCGGACACCGCTGCGCGCGTGCAGCAGCTCGCAGCGCAGCGACTCGTTGAAGCCCTGGATCGCGTGCTTGGCCCCGCAGTACGCGGACTGCAGCGGAATCCCGCGGTAGGCGAGCGCGGAACCGACCTGCACGATCGTGCCGCGGTCGCGCGGCAGCATGTGCCGCAGGGCCGCCCGGGTGCCGAACACACAGCCCAGATACGTCACTTCGGTCACCCGGCGGAACTCGTCCGGGGTGATCTCCGTGAACGGCGCGAAGACCCCGGCGAAGGCGTTGTTGACCCATACGTCGATCCGGCCGAAGGTGTCGGCGACCTTCTGGGCGGCGTCGTCGACGGCCTTGGCGTCGGCGACGTCCGCGGGGACGACGAGCGCCTCACCGCCGGCGCGCTGCACCTCGTCCGCCGCCGCGGCCAGTCCCTCGCGGCCCCGGGCCAGCAGGGCGACCCGGTCGCCCCGGGCGGCGAAGGCCCGGGCCGTGGCCCGCCCCACACCGCCGCTGGCCCCGGTGACGACCACGACCCTGCCGTGCCTCGGCAGCGGTTTCGTCCAGGCCTTGCGCACCACTGGTCACGCCCGGTGGTGCGGTGCTTCGGGGTCGTCGTGCGGCCGTGGCGGCACGGTGCCCGGGGCGGGCGGGGCGGGCGGCACCGGCGGGTACGCGATGCCGGCCGGTGCCCCGGCGGACGGGACGGCCGTACCGGTGTCCTGGGCCGTGGCCGGGCCGGCCGCGCACTCGGGGGCCGGCCGGGAGGCGGACGGCCGGGCCGCGCCGCGCAGCACATAGGCGACGACGCCCAGGATCGCGGCGGTGATCAGCGCGGCGGCCCAGTCGGGCAGAGCGAGGGCCAGGGCCAGGCCGACGGCGAGTGCGAGGGCCGCGCCCGCGTACAGGGCGAGCGCGCCGGACGCGGCGTACAGCATGGCCGTGCGGCGCTGCTTGCGCGTCTGCTCGCGTAGTTCGTCCCGGACGGTCTCGCGCGCCACCTGCGCCAGCTCGTCGACCAGATGCTTGTCCAGATGCTCCAGGTGATCCAAGCGCTCCATGGCCGCCGGGTACCCGGGCCCCCTGCCGCGTAACGCCCGCCGCCACGGCTGCCCGCCCGCCGCACCCTGCCACGGGCGCAGCCCACCCGACCGACACGCACGTCGACTTCGCGCACTTCGACCGGGTCGCCGACCGCGGGAGGCTGGAGAACCCGGCCCGCGACCGGGCCCGGGACGTCGTACGCAGGGCCATGGGCTGATCCGCGCATCGGCCCGCGCCGGCGGCCGGGACGGGAGATCGAGGAGACGGTGAAGATCGTCCGGATGGATCTCCTGCCCCGGCCGTCGCAACTAGGCTCCTCCGTATGGAGATTCTCGGTGCCACACTGCGCGTCTGCGTCGACGACCTCGAGACCGCGATCCCCTTCTACGAGCGGCTCGCGGGCGGCAGAGCCCTCCGCTTCGAACGCGGCGGCGTCCAGGTCGCCGCGGTCGGCTGCTTCCTGCTGATGAGCGGTCCCGCGAGCGCGCTGGAGCTGCTGCGCAAGGTCGCGGCGACCATCGCCGTCCAGGACGTCGAGGAGACACACCACGTGCTCACCGAGCTGGGCGCCGACATCATCGCCGGCCCGCTGCCGACGCAGGTGGGCCGCAACCTGATCGCGCGGCATCCGGACGGGACGGTGTACGAGTACGTGGACCGCCGCGCCTGAGCCGTCAGGGCCCGCAGGGTCCCCCGAAGGCCGGCACGGCACTCACCCGGTCCTTCACCTGCGGAGCATCTCGACGGTGATCGCCCAGCGCTCGTGGTCCCGCCACGCCCCGTCGATGAAGAGCATGTCCGGGGAGAAGCCCTCCAGGCGGAACCCGCAGCTGCGGGCCAGGGCGATCGACGCGGCGTTGGCGGGCTGCACGTTGATCTCGAGCCGGTGCAGCCGCATCGGCCCGAAGGCGTGGCGCACCACGAGGTCGAGGCCCTCGCGCATCAACCCGCGGCCCGCCGCGTGCGCGAAGGCGCCGTAGCCCAGCGTCCCGCACTGGAAGCCGCCCTCGACGATGTTGTTGATGTTGATGAACCCGGCGATGGCGCCGGGCCGGGCGGCCCGGGCGTCCTTCTCGCAGACCAGGAACCCGGCCTTGGTCGGGTCCTCGATCAGCCGGCCCGCGTACGCGGCGTACGCCTGGGCGGTGTCCGGCGGGAACAGCCACGGGTGGTGCAGGTCCTTGCTCTCCCGGACGCGGGCGGTGAACTCCGCACCGTCCTCGTAGGTGAAATGGCGTATGCCGACCCGGGGGCCTTCGGCGAGGTAACGGGAAGCGTTGTCAGGCACGCCGCCACCCTACGACGTGCCTGACGTGCCGGTTCATGAAAGCGGCCCCTCCGGGTGACTCACCGGCCGGCGACCGGCAACTGGAGCACCCCGGTGTCCTGCGGCGCGCTGACCACGGTCACCGGCTTGATCCCCCGGTTGCCGAAGTAGGCGTCGTCGCTCGCCGCGATCACGAACCGCAGCCGGTGGCCCTTGTCGAACCGGTGCACGATCCCGGGCAGGGTGACGGTGAAGCGCCGGGTCACGTCGGGCACACGGACCGGTGCCACCAGGCGCCGCGCCAGGGTCTGGGTGCCGTCGGGGGCCACGTCGTAGAGCTTGGCGAACAGGACGAGCTTGTCGGCGGCGTCGCCCGAGGCCTGCGTCCGCTCGGCCGCCGGGGAGACGACCTTGAGGGTGACCCGGGGTGCGCCCACGACGTCGAGGGCGCTGCCCAGCGGCGCGCTGGTCCAGCCGAGGTGGGTGCCCTTCCGGTCGTACGGCGCCGGGTCCGGCAGTCCGAGGATCCCGGCGAAGGAGCTCTCCGAATGGCTCGTCGGCACCAGCAGGTTGGTGTAGGAGCGGCTGCCCCGGACCACCTCGCTTCGGTCGTCGACGAGTGTGCCGTCGCCGGAGAGGTACAGCTTGAGGTCGGGGGACGGGAGGCGGTCGGCGGTGGCGTACGTGCGCTCCGGGTCGGTGATCCAGTCGCGGTGGTAGGCGAAGGCCGGTCCCGTGTCGACGCCGGTCCGCCCCCGCAGGTGGCGGTCGAACCAGGCGAGGACACGCCGCCCGACGTAGCTGGTCTCAAGGTTGCCCTGGGACAGGTCGAGTTCACCGGCGGTCATCCCGCCGCTGTGGCCCCACGACTGCCAGATCATCTTGGTGGGGGTGCCCTGGGCCCTGAGCGTCCGGTACGTCGCCGTGGCCTCGTTGAGGTTGAACAGGGTGTCCGCCTGGCCCTGGACCAGGAGGGTGGGGGCCTTGACGCGGCTCAGGTACGACACGGGGGACACGCTGCGTGCGTAGGCCAGCAGTTCGGCGGTACGGCCGGCCGGGTAGCGGCCGGAGTTGAGGGTGCGGACGGTCTCGCAGGCCCGGGTGACGAAGTGCAGGCAGTCGATGGAGTTGATGCGGGAGGGGTCGATGTTCGGCTGGGTCAGCGGCTGGCTCTCGCCGATGAGGTAGAAGCCGTTGGTCCACTGCCACTTGAAGGCGCCGGGGACGTTCTTGCCGCCGGCGGCGTTGTTGGGGTCGAGCGAGTACGCCAGATCGTGCCAGGTGATCATCGGGACGAGCGCGTCGACGCGGTGGTCGACAGCGGCCGTCGCCAGCTGGATGGCGCCCCCGTAGGAGCCGCCGATCATGCCGGCGCGCGGGTCGCCGGGGCCGTCGCGCGTGACGAAGTCGGCCGTGGTGCCGTCGTCGGCGGCCCGCTTGCCGCCGAGGAAGTCGACGAGCTGGGCGGCGGCGACGCCGTCGACGGCCGGGTCGTCGAGGGAGATGAGGCAGCCGGAGCGGCCGAAGCCCAGGCCGGAGTAGACGAGGGAGACGTAGCCGCGCCGGGCGAAGGCCTTGCCGATGGCGTCGGTGGAGCCGTCGGACTTGCTGCCGCCGAAGCCGTTGGTGGCCAGTACGGCTGGTGCCGGACGGGCACGGTCCACGCCCGCGGGCCGGTACAGGTCGGCGTCGACGGTGCAGACGCGGCCGCCCGCCCGGACGGTGAACGTGAGCGGGGTGACGGTGTACGGGACGGTGGTCGCGGCGGCGGGGGCGGTGAAGGCGAGGGGCGCGATGAGGGCGGCGCAGACGGCGAGGGCGAGCGGGGCGCGAGATCTGGGCACGCGTCGGGACACATGGACCTCCACACTGAGGACGACCCGAATACCGGCCAGTAGGTACTGGCCGGTCTCATGCTGTGACACGTGTCAGGCGGGGTCAATCACCGCACCCGGGGTTTCTTGACGGACATTCAGTGAAGCTCTGCCCGTGCCCTGTTGGGGTGGGATCAGCGGAGCGCGGGTTCGTCGAGGGTCAACGTGCCCGCGTCGGCGTCCAGTTGGGCCGCGAGACCGAAGGGGATCGTGAGCGCCCCGTCGCAGTGCCCGAAGCCGACGTCCTCCACGACGGGCACGCCGAGGCCGCCGAGCCGGTCGGTGAGCAGCGCGCGGACCCGCTCGTACGGGTCGCACTGCTCCCACGAGCCCAGCAGCACCCCGCGGACCCCGTCGAGCCAGCCGGCCCGCAGGAGTTGGGTGAGGTAGCGGTCGAGCCGGTACGTCTCCTCCCCCACGTCCTCCAGGCACAGCAGGCCGCCGCGGGCGGAGGGACGGGCGTGCGGGGTGCCCAGGTCGGCGGCGAGCAGGCTCAGGCAGCCGCCGAGCGTGACGCCCCGGGACCGCCCGGGGACCAGCGCGGTGCCCGCGGGGAGGGTGCGGACCGTCTCCGGGGCGAAGAGGGTGGCCTTCAGGTGCTCCTGGGCCCGGGCGTGCTTGATGAAGTCGACGCCCGCCGCCATCGGCCCGTGCAGCGTGGCCAGGCCCAGCCGGGTGGCGAACGCCTCGTGCAGCGCGGTGATGTCGCTGAACCCGACGAACACCTTCGGCCCGGCCGCCCGCATCGCCGTCCAGTCGAGCAGGTCGACGATCCGCTGCGCACCGTATCCGCCCCGGGCGCACAGCACGGCGTCGACGGACGGGTCGCACCAGGCGTGCTGCAGATCGGCGGCCCGGTCGGCGTCCGTGCCCGCGAGGTAGTCGAACGCGCCGTGCCGGTCCAGGACATGGGGCGCCACCACCGGGTCGAGGTCCCAGCCGCGCAGCACGTCGAGCCCGGCCTGAAGCCGCTCCTCGGGTACGGGCCCACTGGGCGCGACGACGGCCACGCGGGCGCCCGGGGCGAGTCGGGGCGGTCGTACCAGCTGTCTCACTTGACCAGCTCCAACGTGGGGACACCGGGCGGATTGAGCCGGAACACCTGCGCGTACAGGGAGAGTTCGGCTTCGAGTGCGCGCACCATGGTCTCGGCCCGGCGGAAGCCGTGCCCCTCGCCCTCGAAGGTGAGGTAGGCGTGCGGCACCCGGCGGCCGGTGAGCCGGGTCAGGAAGCGCTCGCACTGGGCGGGCGGGCAGATCACGTCGTCCAGGCCCTGGAGCAGCAGGAAGGGCGCGGTGAGGCGGTCGGCGTGCGCGGCGGGCGAGCGCTCCGCGTACCGCGCGGGCACCTCGGCGAGCGGCCCGATCAGGGTCTCCAGGTACTGCGACTCGAAGTCGTGGGTCTCGCCCGAGCCCCAGCCGGTGAGGTCGAGGACGGGGTACTTGATCGTGCCGCAGGCGTAGACGTCGGTCGTGGTGAGGGAGGCGGCGGCGGTCCAGCCGCCCGCGCTGCCGCCGCGGACGGCGAGCCGTGCCCGGTCGGCGGTGCCCTCGTCGGCCAGGGCCTGCGCGACGGCGGCGCAGTCCTCGACGTCGACGACGCCCCACTGTTCGCGCAGCCGGTTGCGGTAGGCGCGGCCGTACCCGGTGGAGCCGCCGTAGTCGACCTCGGCGACGCCGATGCCGCGCGAGGTGAAGTAGGCGATCTCCAGGTCGAGCACGAGCGGTGCCCGGCTGGTGGGCCCGCCGTGCGCCCAGATGACGTAGGGCGGCAGCTCGTCGTCGCGCGCGACGCAGTCCGGGTGGTGCGGCGGGTAGACGTGCGCGTGGATCTCGCGGCCGTCCGGCCCGGTGAAGGTGCGGATCTGCGGTTCCGGGTAGTACGCCGGGTCCACCGCGTCGTCGTGCTCTGCGCCGATCACCCGGGCGTGGCCGGTACGGGCGTCCAGCTCCACCACCTCGTACGCGCTGCGCGGGCTGGCGCCGACGGCGACGACGCGTTCGCCGTGCACGGCGAGGGTGGGCGCGAACTCGGTCCAGGGACCGGCCGCGTCGACGAGCTCACCGGTCTCGGGATCCAGTATCCCGAGTACGGTCGTCCCCCGACCGTGGACGACGGCGATCAGTCCGTTCTCCAACGGGGCGAACCATCTCAGGCCGATGTTCCACAGCGGCCCGCCGAACTCCTCCTCGCGCAGGCACACGGGTTCGCCGTCGCGGTACAGGTTCCACCAGCCCGTACGGTCGCTCGTATACAGGAGACGGCCGTCTGTCGACCAGTCGGCTTGTGCGATGGACTCCTCCGGTCCGCCGGCCACCGTGCGTGCGCCGCGCAGGGTGCCGTCGGCGCCGGCCTCGGCGACGAGGAGTTCGGTGCCGTCCCACGGCATGCGCGGGTGGTCCCAGGCCAGCCAGGCCGCGCGCCGCCCGTCGGGCGAGAGCCGCGGCCCGGTCACGAACCGGTGCCGGGCGTCGGTGAGTTCGCGCACGGCGTCCCGGTCCCGGGCGGCGGAGCCGTCCAGGGGTACGGCGGCGAGGACGCGGCGCACGTCGGTGGGTCCGTCGCCGGTGAACTCCTCCAGCACGCACCACACTTCACCCAGTTCCAGGCGCAGCAGCGGCTCGGCCCAGCGCAGGCCGCCGCCGACCGGGGACACGGGGGTCAGCGGGCGCGGTGCGCCGCCCGGCGCGTACCGGTACAGCCGCTGGTCGGCGAAGTTCACGAAGACGACGAGCGGTTCACCGTCGACCACGGTCCCGGCCCAGGGCTGTCCGCCGTACTCGATGACCCGGCTGCGCACGTTCCACGGCGCGGGAAGCACCGACTCCTCGCCGCCGTCGGCACGGCGCCGCACCAGGGTGCGCCGGCCGCCCTCGGTGGGCCGGGACTCGGTCCACCACACCTCGTCGCCGACGAAGCCCACGAACTCGGGGTGCCCGTCGTGGGCGGCGGCCAGGGCCGCGTCGATGGGTGAGGGCCACGCACCGTACGGCAGGGTCCGCACGTCTTCCCCCTTCGTCTAGGCCGTGCGCAGGAACCGGTCGAGTACGCGGACGCCGAAGTGCAGTGCCTCGACGGGCACGCGCTCGTCCACGCCGTGGAAGAGGGCCCCGTAGTCGAAGCCCACCGGCAGCTTCAGCGGCGTGAATCCGTAGCCGGTGATGCCGAGGCGGGAGAACTGCTTGGCGTCCGTGCCGCCGGGCATGCAGAACGGCACGACATGCCCCTCGGGCGCGAACTCCTCGACCGCCGCCCGCATCCGCGCGAACGTCGCCGAGTCCACCGGCGCCTGAAGGGCCACCTCCCGGTGGTGGAACTCCCACTCCACGTCCGGCCCGGTGAGCCGGTCCAGGGTCGCGCAAAACTCGTCCTCGGTGCCGGGCAGACAGCGGCCGTCCACGTAGGCCACGGCCTCCCCCGGAATCACGTTGATCTTGTAACCGGCGTCCAGCATGGTCGGGTTGGCGCTGTTGCGGACGGTGGACCCGACGAGCTGCGCGGCCGGGCCGAGCTTGTCCAGCAGGGCGTCGACGTCGGTCAGGTCGGTCTCGATGCCGTACAGTGCGGCGAGTTCGGTGAGGGCCGCGCGCACGGTCGGGGTCAGCCGCGGCGGCCACTCGTGCTCGCCGATCCGGGTGATCGCGGCCGCCAGCCGGGTCACCGCGTTGTCCCGGTTGACCTTGGAGCCGTGCCCGGCCCGCCCGCGCGCGGTGAGCTTCAGCCAGGCCGTGCCGCGCTCCCCGGCCGCGATCGGGTAGATCTGCCGCCCGCTTCCGTCGTGGAAGGTGAAGGCGCCGGACTCGCTGATGCCCTCGGTGCAGCCCTCGAACAGCGCGGCGTGCTCGTCGGCGAGGAATCCGGAGCCGTCCTCGGCGCTGGCCTCCTCGTCCGCGGTGAAGGCGATCACGACGTCCCGCCGGGGCCTGAGGCCCTGCCGTGTCCAGGCCCGCACCACGGCGAGGATCATCGCGTCCATGTTCTTCATGTCGACCGCGCCGCGCCCCCACACGACCCCGTCGCGGATCTCACCGGAGAACGGGTGCACGCTCCAGTCGGCGGCCTCGGCGGGTACGACGTCCAGGTGACCGTGCAGGAGCAGCGCGTCGGCCGAGGGATCGCTGCCCTCGACGCGGGCGACGACGTTGGTCCGTCCCTCGGTGCGCTCCAGCAGCACCGGCTCCAGCCCCGCCTCCGCGAGCCGCGCGGCGGCGTACTCGGCGGCGGGCCGCTCCCGGCAGTCGCCGCCGCCCCGGTTGGTGGTGTCGATGCGGATGAGGTCGGAGGTGAACCTCACGACCTCGTCCAGTGCCTGCGCGTCCACTTGTTCCGCTTGCTCGGCCTGCTCAGCCATACTCCTCCTCCACCGCGGCGCCGACGATCGTGGTGACCGCCTTGAAGGTGCGGATCCCCTCGTACATGGTGGCGCTGGTGTAGGCCACCTTCCGCTCTCCGATCCGGTCCACACCCGGCACGACGGTGGCGGCCATCGCCAGGTGCTCGGCGTCGAACTCCACGGCGACGGTGAAGGGCCCTGCCTGGCCGGGTTCCTGTCGCACCGCCAGCCCGGCAGCCTCCTTGGCCGCCGCCCGGATCTCGGCGGCGGTCCTGGCCGGCGTCCGGCACACCGCCGCGTACCGCGATACGTGGTCCTTGACCGCGACCTTCAGCGCCCCGGGCGCGTATCCGAGGGCGTCCTCGCAGGCCACGTCGTCCCCGGTGACCAGGATGACGGGCACCCCGAACTCGGCGACGACGTGCGCGTTGAGCAGTCCCTCGCTGGCCCGTACGTCGTTCAGCCAGACCCCGGTGACGGAGTTGGCGAGGTAGGTGTGGGCGAGGACGCCCTCCATGCCGGCGCCCGCGTGGTAGCCGAGGAACGCGATGCCGTCCACGTCGCCGTGCTGCACGCCCTCCACCATGGACAGCGCCTTGTGCCGGCCGGTCAGCAGCCGGGCCCGTTCGTCCAGCCGCTCCAGCAGCAGATTGCGCATGGTCCAGTGCGCCTCGTTGATGAGGACCTCGTCGGCGCCGCCGTCGAAGAAGCCCAGCACGGCGGCGTTCACGTCCGAGGTGAACATCGCCCGGCACCGCTCCCACTGCGGCGTCCCCGGCAGCACGTCGGCCGGCCAGGTCACGCCGGTGGCCCCCTCCATGTCGGCGCTGATGAGGATCTTCATGGTGCTTCACACTACGCGTCGGCGAGGGGACTTCCTACGGGACGGAGAGGAGGTTGAGCCCTTTTTCCCGGACCTCGGCACCGCGCAGACCAGGCGCCGGAGGCCCCGGCCAAGATCGTGGGAGGACCTGGGAGTCCGGCGAGGCGCCGCCGACGTGCCGGGCGCCGGCCGCGGGACCGTGCGCGGCCCGGCCCTTCGCGTCAGGACCGGTGCGGCCCTCCGGGCCGTCGGCGGCATGGCCGGCGAAGCCGGGGCACTCGGTCGCCATGGGCACGGCTGTCCCGCACCAGGGCTCAGCCGCGCCGGAGCCGACGGTGGAAGCCGTTCCGGGAAGGACGTACCGACATGATCACACCCGAGCACGTGAAAGATCTGCTGGAGTCCGATGCCGGGAACCCGACCTTGGTCGTCGTCGCCGGCGCCGCCGAGGTCGTCCCGGCGTCGGCGCTGGACACCGACCGGTACCGAGGGGCCTTGGAGGTCGTCTCCCGAAAGGATCTCCTCGCCCAGCTCAGTACCGGCACAGCGTCCCGGCACGATCTGGAGGAGATGGCCGCTCGTCTGGACGGCACCGTGACACGGCTCGGCGCCTGAGGACCGCCGAGGGCAACCGACGGGGGCAACCGGCGGGACAACCTACGAGGGCAGGCGACGAGGGCAGGCGGATCGGGCAGCCCGCGCTGATCAGCCGTCCAGGCCCATCACCTTGCGGACGGCGTCGCGGGTCCGGTCGATCACGGCCGCCACGG
>NZ_BAAGRZ010000037.1:8214-63524 GCF_054782695.1 Streptomyces deserti | reverse complement strand
CACACCGAAGAACAGCAGCGCTGTCACCAGCACAGCCATGATCTGAAACAGAACACAGCTCACGTGGCGAAGCGAGACATCAAGACCGGCTCACTAGCCCGCCCGGGCGGCGGCGAGGTGAGCGTTCACGGCGACGACACCGTCGACGCCCTGGCACAGGCCCACGACCACCGGGACCAGACGCGGTTCCGGAACGTGACCCCGCAGGGTGACGACCCCGTCCC
Source organism: Streptomyces deserti (assembly GCF_054782695.1). NCBI lineage: Bacteria > Bacillati > Actinomycetota > Actinomycetes > Kitasatosporales > Streptomycetaceae > Streptomyces > Streptomyces deserti. The sequence continues at coordinate 63,300 of NZ_BAAGRZ010000037.1, read as the reverse complement.
GGACCTCGACGGCGACGGTGTTCTTGTCCAGGCCGAGGATGCGCCCCAGGACGTCCTGCTCGACCTCGTCGCGGATCTCGTCGTCGGAGCGGATGAAGGCGTCGAGCAGGTCGCTGCGGGTGACGATGCCGGTGAGGAGCCCGTTGTCGTCGACCACCGGCAGCTGCTTGACATGTCGCCGGCGGAGTTCCCGAGCGGCCCGGGGGATTGTCCAGTCGGCGCGGGCGGTGAAGACGGGGCTGCTCATGAGCGCGCCCGCGGTCCGGGCCCGGGCCTTGCCCCAGGCGTGCTCGTCGTCCCCGTCCTGCCCCTGCGGATCGGGCATGCCGGTCTCGTGCCGCAGCACGTCGGATGCGGACACGACGCCGACGGGGACGCCGTCGTCGTCGACGACGGGGGCCGCGACGATGTCGTTCGCGTCCAGCAGGACGGCGACCTCCTGGAGCGGCGTGTCGGGGCGGAGGGTGATGACCTCCTCGGTCATCACATCACCGACCGTACGGCGGCGCAGCATGGCATCGGCCTCCTCCGCTGTGCGACGGGGCGGGAGCGGTTGGACCGCCCGGGCGGACAACGCGCGGGCCGCCGGCCTCCGCGGAGCCTGCCGACTCGTCCACGCAGTTCCCCCTACCCATGACATCACCGGGCAGCTCCGGCGGCCAGTGACGTTCGGCCTGGCGGGGAGGGCTGGCGCGAGGCGGTGGACCGTGATGGCGACGCCTGGGAGGCGAGGGCGAGCAGACGCCGGCTGCCGCGCTCGACAATCCCGACGGCGACGCCCTCTGCCACCGCCGGGCCGCGCAGGCCGACGCGGAGGACGAACGGCGCCGGGCCGCGGAACGGGAGGCGCAGCGTCCGGTGTGCAGGCGGCGCGGGGCGAAGTTCACCGGCGAACGGTGGGAGGAGACCACGGCGCGGGGCGGCGCCTGAAAAGCCGGCGACCTGTCCGTGTGCGGGAGCTGCCACGCCGATGACGTCGCCCGGCGTCGGCGGGGCGGTGCCGGCGCGCGGGGTGCTGCCACTGGCCGGAAGGGTCCTGGGTGACGTCGACGCCGACTTCCACCACCAGCTCCTGTTCCACCAGCGTGACGACCAGCCCTGCCCTGCTGCCCCGACCGCGCGCCAGCTGTCGGCGCCGTGGCCAGGAGCAGGACGCCGGAGGGGCCTCCGGCCTCACAACTGGGTGACGAGCCAGGCGGCGGCTGTCAACACGACGGCCACGGCCACCAGCAGCGCCACGGCGTACACGGCACGACGAGCCCAGGGATTCATGGGGACCACCCTTCACGTGGCGAGACGCCCGCAGCGTCGCCTCTCCCACCTCGTACGCTCCCGGTCTTCCCCGTTCTCGAACCGTGGAAGCGGATAGCCGCCGAAGAGACGAACCGGCCGACGACGCACGCGGGGAGTGCCGCATCCCCACTCGCCAAGCACCGGTCAACGAAACCGCCGACCACAAATCCACGCGAGCCCGCTACCTGTGCCTCGAGCTCAGCCGCTCACCAACAAGCGCGCAGCGTCACACCTGCGCCTGACCTGTCTCAGCGAAGGTGTGGGGTCTCTGAGGTTCGTCGCTGCACGTCTACATCACACCAGCTCTCAGAACACGATCGAGCGCTTCCCGGCCTGCGGGTCCCCATGTCGGCTTGCCTCCAGAGAGGCCCCGGTCTCCGTTCTGGCCCATGAGCATGAGGAACAGGCTTTTCAGAGCGGCCAGTCCGCGGGCGCGCCGGATCATCGCCTGGTCCGCACGCGCGTACACGTCGAAGAACCGTGAGGCGGCGCCCGCGGGAAGGATCACCCATGCGGCCGCGAGGTCCCACGCCGGGTCGCCGGCGAACATGTCACCGAAGTCGATCACGCCTGTCAGCGTGCCGTCCGAGACGACGACATTCGCGGGATGCAGGTCACCGTGCACCCATACCGGCGGGCCCTCCCACTCGGGGGCCGCAACGGCATCGTCCCAGACGGCCCGGACCTCGTCGGCAACGTCGCCGGGGACAACGGCTTGAAAGAAGTGGTCGAAGCCGTCCGTGCACTTCTTGGGGTGAGCACCGCGGTCCGAACTGGTCGGCGCCTCAGCGGGCGCCTCCACATGGAGCGCCCTGAGGAAGTTCGCCAGAGTGTCCGCCGCGTGGTCGCCGCGGCTGATGGAGGTGTAGTCCAGTGGCTCGCCGGGGACCCACGACATGATGGTCCAGGGCTTCGGGAAACGTGCGGACGGATCACCGATCCGTACAGGGTTCGGGACCGGGAGCGGCAGGCGCGGGGCCAGGACGGGCAGCCAACGGCACTCCTTGCGCTGGAGGTCAGGGGCACGCTCTGTACGCGGCATGCGCACGACCAATTCGTCCCCGAGACGCCACTGCTGGTTGTCCCAACCGCCCGCCACTTCACGGATGGCCAGCCCGGCAAGGTCCGGATGCTGCTCCTGCAGCAGGTCGTGGATCAGGTCTGCCGTGATCTCGATCTCAAAATCCGTCATACGAAGCCACAATACGGGGCACTCAACTTTCGCTGAGAAAGCCCGGCGGTCACCAACCTTCGCTGACAACGCTCAACCTTCGCTGCGAGGGATCAGCGCCCTCACGAAGGGATCACGGCTCGGCAATACCCGAAGACCCGGCGTCACACCGCCGCACCGGATCGACACCTGTACAAGGTGAACGGCGGGACAGGCCCGCCCAACCCCCTGGAGCGCCCCGTGGCGAGCACCGCCGACGAGCCTCAACAGACCCCCGCCCCCCGGAAGACCCCCTCCGCGCCCCGGCCCCAGGGCTCCGGCGTGTTCGCAGTTCAGGCCCGCCGGTCAGGGAGTGGCGCAGGTCCCGACAACCCTTATTCCTGCTTACCCCAGGCCCGGGCAACTGTTGGGCGCTCGCGGAGGCCGCCCTGCTCGAGCAGCGAGGCGTAGGCTACGTCCTCGCGGGCGGGGCCGATTTCCGCATCACCATCTCCGGCTCATCGTCCTCGCGGCCGTGGATCGGGCGCACGCCGTGGAGTGCTTCACCTAGCGGGTCGACCGGCAGGGCCAAAGGGTCCTGGAGTCGGTATGCGGGTCTTGGATTTCTCGGCTTACGCCGGCCGCATCCTCGTCCCCGCCGCGGCCTCCGTCCGCCGCTGGACCGGCAAGGGCCCATTGCGCTGACGAAAAAGCCGAGGGCTGATCACCGGTCAGAACCGCGGGTACGTGGAGCCTGTCCCAGGACTTCTTGCCCGGAATACGGTCCGCATCCTCCGCCGCTGAACCCCAGCTTGCGCTGCCACTTGGAGTAGGACGCCCGGTCGGCGTCGCTCCACTGGCAGTCGGGCCCGTTAGCGTATGCCGAGCAACCCTCTTCGATGAGGCGGTAGTCCATGGCCTCGATGATCGGGCTGGTCGTGGTCGGCTGGAAGAAGTCGGCACCCGGGAAGGGCTGGTACTCGCCGAACGACTCCGGTGCGGAGACGCGGACTCGATGCCCTATTTGAATCACGTTCGGATTGGTGATCTCGCCATGCACGGCCTGACGCTGGCCAAATTCTGGAGTGGAATCCCGGGCAATCTTGGTGAGATCGTCGCCCTTCTTCACTACGTAGAACTTCGTTCTTCCCTCACCCATATGGCTTAGAGGTTGTCTCAAGTGGCAAGCTTTGCGAGCTTTTTGTAGCAGGTCAGGGCGGCGGCCATGTCCAGGCCTCGGCTCTGCCAGTCGTTGCGGACCACGTACGGGATCTTGAGACCACAAGCAGTCCATGACAGGCTCATGCCGCATGATCGATGAATCCGCGAAAGACAACCTGCACGGGAGACTGCGGCGGGACCGCAAGGCGCTGCTCTGGAAACTCGACGGCTTGTCCGAATACGACGCCCGCCGACCTTTGACAGCGACCGGGACCAACCTCCTCGGCCTGGTCAAACACGTGGCCACCGTCGAGGCCAGGTACTTCGGCGAGGTCTTCGACCGCCCTTCCCCGGAACCGCTGCCCCGGTGGCAGGACTCCAACGGCAGCGATCTGTGGGCGACCGAGGATGAGACCCGCGATCAGATCATCGGGTTCTACCGGCGCACGTGGGAACACTCGGACGCGACGATCAACGAGCTTTCCCTCGACGCCCCCGGCCACGTGCCGTGGTGGCCGGAGCCTTATGCCGGCACGAACCTGTTCGCCATCATGGTCCATGTCCTCGGCGAGTCCATCCGGCATGCCGGGCACGCCGATATCCTGCGTGAGGGCCTCGACGGCCGGACCGGGTTGCGCGCCGAACACGAGAAGCAGATCGACGAGGAAGCCCGTGCAGCCCACTGCGCGAAGATCGAGCAGGCCGCCAGGTCGGCCGCACCGATCAAGGCTTAGAGGTTGTCTCACGTGGCTTGATGTTCGTGCGGCATGATGCCGGTCGTGGGTGCTGATCTATCGAAGCGTCTGGTTCCTGATGAACTCTGGGAGCTGGCCGCCCCGTTGCTGCCGTCGTTCGCTGCTCATCCGCAAGGTGGTGGGACCGCTCCGTGTGACGAGCGGGCCGTGTTCACGGCAGTGGTGTACGCGCTGACCAGCGGCTGTGCCTGGCGGCATCTGCCGCCGACGTTCGGCACGTCGCCCGCCACCGCGCATCGCCGCTTCACGGTATGGACCGAGGTCGGCCTGTGGCGTCGGCTGCACCGGGCGGTGCTGGACGAACTCGGGGCCCGGGGCGAGGTGGACTGGACCTCGGCGATCGTCGACGCGGCCTCCGTTCGCGCCAAAAGAGGGGATCGCTGACCGGGCCGAACCCGGTCGATCGCGGCAAGAAGGGCAGCAAGCTGCACGTGCTGTCCGATGCCCAGGGCATCCCGCTCGCCGTCGCCGTGTCCGGCGCGAACAAGCACGACAGCCTCGCCCTCAAACCGCTCATCCGCGGCATGCCCGCCGTCCGGTCCCGCCGGGGACCACGGCGGCGCCGACCCGTCAAACTCCGCGCGGACAGGCGTACTTCTCCGCCGAACACCTGGCCTGGCTGCGCGAGCGGGGCCCGTCGCGCCCATCGCGCGGCCCGGCATCGAGTCCGGCGAACGCCTCGGTCGGCACCGCTGGAAGATCGAACGGTCGATCGCTTGGCTCTTCGGCTACTGCCGCCTCACCGTCCGATACGAACGAAAGGGCTCGCACTTCCTCGCCTTCCTCGGCCTGGCCGCCGTCCTGGCCTGCTACAAGAAGCTCGCGAAACTTGCCACGTGAGACACCCTTTTGCTCTAGTCAGGTGTGCGCAGTACGTAAACGCAGACGCATGTATAGCTTCAGCTATTCACGCATCAACCGTATGTCTCCGGACCGGTTGCAACTATTCATCTATTGAAGAGACGATGAGCCATTTCCAACCTCGCACTGAAGCTGCGTTGCGGAGCCTCTGGACGAAAAGCCCTTGCAGTCAAGGGTGGTGATCGCCCTACGGTTGCTCCCCGTGACCATCGAGATGCCCTACCAGCCACTTCCGATCGACCAGTCGGACGTGCGCTACGTCCACGGACCCGATTCCGCTCCACAGCCGGGCGTGCCCGCTGGCGAGACGGTCGCGTTCGACTGGAGGGACAGCGAGGTCTACCCGGGAACCTCCCGGAAGTTCTGGGTACACGTGCCTGCACAGTACGACCCAGCGGAACCGGCATCCCTGATGGTGTTCCAGGACGGATGGTGGTACCTGGACCCCGCAGGGGAGGTACGCGGCGCGATCGTCCTGGACAACCTCATTCACCGCGGCGACATCCCCGTCACCATCGGCGTGTTCGTCGATCCTGGCGTCTTCCCCGATGCGGAGAACCCGAAGAACCGCAACAACGAGTACGACGCCTTCGACGACCGGTACGTCACCTTCCTCCTCACCGAGATCATTCCGCAGGTTGCGGAGCGCTATACCATCGCCCAGTCACCCGAAAGGTGGGGCATCTGCGGCGGGAGCAGCGGCGGCAACTGCGCCTTTACCGCCGCGTGGCTGCGACCGGACAAGTTCCGCCGCGTCATCGGATACCTGTCCAGCTTCGCGCAGATGCCGGACGGCAACCCCTACCCAGACCTCATCTCCCGCGTCCCCCGCAAGCCGCTGCGCATCTTCATGCAAGGCGGCCACCGCGACCTGCACTGGAATCAGCCACAGTGGAACTGGCTCGCCGAAAACCTGCGCGTGGCAGCCGCTCTCGCTGAAGCGGGCTACGACTTCCGCCTTGTCCTGGGAGACGGCGGACACAGCCCCAACCACGGCGGCGTCCTGCTGCCGGACGCTCTGCGTTGGCTATGGCGGCCCAACGAGGATTGATCGATACCTGCTCATCCAACCTGGCGCCGGCTGCGGTGAGGTGGGCTGCACCCTGGTCGCATAAAGGCGTGAAGCTCCTGGTAGGCGAGTTCACGACCAAGATCACTCGCTTGACAGGAGCGTCGTCGTGCTTGCCTACCCGTCCGCGATCGACCTGTCCAGCTCACGTTGCGCTTCCTGACCAGGCAGCTCGCCGAACGCCGCCGACAGGTCGGCGCCCGCTGGCGGCGCTTGCCCCCCGAATCGGCAGGCCCTGCTCGTCCTGGCCCACCTGCGCTGCGGTGACACCTACACCCGGCTCGTGGCCTCCTTCGGCACAGGTGTGGCCACGGTCTACCGCTACATCCGCGAGGCCGTGGACCTCCTGGCCGCGCTGGTTCCCACGCTTCAACAGGCCCTCAAACGCGCGGCAGCCAAGGCGTCGTGATCCTGGACGGCACCCTGTTGTCCATTGACCGGATCGCCGCCGGCCGGCCCTTCTACTCGGGCAAGCACCGCAAGCACGGCATGAATGTCCAAGTCCTCGCCGACCCGTTCGGCCGCCTGCTGTGGGCCTCCGCCGCGCTGCCCGGCGCCGTGCACGACATCAAGGCGGCCCGCGCCCACGGCATCATCGATGCCTTGGCCGAGGTCGGCATGGTTTGCTACGGCGACAAGGGCTACCAGGGCGCTGGCGGCACCCTACGGGTGCCCTTCCGCGGCAAACACCGCAACCTCTCCATCGGCCAGCAGGCCGCCAATGTCACCCACGCGCGCATACGCGCCGTCGGCGAACAGGCCATGGCCACCCTGAAGAGCCGGCGTCTCCTGCGTAAACCGCGGTGCAGCACCACCGGCATCACTGGCCTCGTGCAGGCCGTCCTCGCGCTTCACATCGCAGGGGCCTGAGATTGGAAAGGGCTCGATCCGCAGTCGAGGTGCGATCGAGTTGCACGGTGCCGGATCTTGTCCCAGCCGGCGGTCCGCTGGGAAACCATCGCGGACGATTCCCCGGGGGCTGCCGCAGGAAATACACCGACCCAGGAACGCCGACCGACCCCGGAACTCCGCAGGTCGCCGAACTCCTCGAAGCGGTCGGACCGCCGGCCAGCGGGACATCACTGGACACACAACCGCCGAGGGGGGCCACGCCTCGTACGAACTCTGCGGGGCCTCCGGACCTTCCAGAGCAGAGAGCCAGCGATGCGGCAGAGAGCCATGGCGCGGCTCAGCACACGGTGTGGGGGTTGAGGAGGTCGCGTACGACGGCCTCGGGGTTGGGGATGACGTCCGCGAGGGTGCCGAGGTCCAGGCCCGGCACCAGCGCGACGGGGAGGGAGAGGGGGCCGAGGACCACCGGCGCCAGGATCTGCCAGTTCTCCATGTGCTGGATCGTGCGCAGCAGTTCCCGCAGCACCTCGCGCCAGTCCACGCCGGGAACCTGCGCGGGGACGGGGAAGTTGACCAGATGGCCGGTCTTGCCGCCTGCCGTCGGCATGCGCGCGAGACCCACCAGCGGGTCCTCGTGCAGCGACGGGTCCTCGTTGAGGTGTTCTCCCCAGATCTGCGCGCGCAGCTCACGGACGGACACGCCGACCCGGTGCGGCGCGCCCCCGACGGTGCCCTCGGCCAGATCCGTGTCGAAGATGCCGAGATGCAGTTCGGAATCCGTGGTGTGCGACCGGAAGTTGAGGTTGGCGCTGCCCGCGGCGACGTACTGGTCATCGACGATCATCAGCTTCGCGTGGACGTAGATCTGCAGTGACGACCCCGCCTGCTCCAGATGGAAGCAGTGCACGTTCGCGGGACCGCCCGAGGCGATCCGCTGCAGGATCTCGGCCCGCATCGCCTTGTGGACTGCGCCCAGCCCCGGCAGGTCGAAGTCACGAGCGGTGACCAGGATGAGCTGGACGCCCCGCGCGGCGGCGTCCCGCAGGTCGTCGACGACGTTCGAGGGCCACAGGTACTGGTCCTCGATGTAGATGTAGTGCCGGGCCCGGCGAATCGCCTTGCGGTAGGCGGCCGCGACGGTGAACTCGCCGCCCGGCAGGAAGGAATAGACACCGTTGCAGGTGAGGGTGCGCAGCACCTGCACGGCGTGCGTGCCCGAGGTCACCGGTGGTCCGGGTGCCTCCGACGGGGGGATCGGTACGGGCACGGGATCGATGGGGCTCGGCGGTGTGGGGTCGTTCCAGCGTTGGGCCAGGGACTGCCAGATCTGGCCGACGGCGGGCCCGAACACCGCGCACTGTATGTCGTGCCAGCCGGGCAGGGAGATCTTCTTGCCCAGGAAGTCCGGCTCCCGTTGCCGTATGGGCAGATCGGCGTGGGCGGCGTTGTCCCAGCGGTCGAGGCACACGTCGATCCCGCCGACGAACGCGCAGGGTCCCTCGGCGGCGCTCTGCAGCACCGCGCACTTCTGGTGGTGCGAGCCGAACCTTCCCACCCGGGCGTCGAGCACCGCCTCCCCCCCGGCGTTCGCCAGCCCGGTACGGAAGTCGAAGTTGTCCTTGGACGGGAAGGCCGGGACCGCGGGCCTGCGCACGGGAAGCGTGGAGATCACCGAGCCGTAGACGAGCGCGCGCACGCCGATGCCGTCGGCCCGGAGCTTCTGGAGCCGGTCGAGGATACCCGGTGAGCCCGCGACTGCCGGGCGCAGCCGCTGCTCGGGGGAGAACCGCCAGCCGGCGAACAGCACCCGGTCCCCGGCGGCCAGACCGTCCAGGCGTGCGGCCAGTGTGTCGTAGTACCCCTCACCGTCGACGAAGAAGACGATCAGGTTGTCCAGGGTGAAGGCGGGGGAGCGGAAGGGCCCGAGTTCGGCGGCGGTCAGCAGCCAGTCCTCGGGCGCGACGCTCTCGGCGGGCGGACGTTCGGCCGCCGCGCGCATCTCGTCCAGCTTGAGGACCGTCAAGGGGCCGACGTCGTCGATGACCTCGGCCGGAGGAACCCCGAGCACCTCGACCTTGAACCGGGCCACTGCGGCGGCGGTCTCGCCGCCGTAGTCACCGTCGGCCCCGAACTGGGGCAGGCAGTCCGGGTCCCAGCCGAGCAGTGCGATCTGCACCTTCTGCACGGCCGGATCGGTGCGGTGCCTGGTCCGCGAGATACGGTCCTGGTCCTGCGCGATCGCCTCCAGCAGCGGATCTCCGGCGAAAAGTGCGGAGGTGAGCATCCCGGTCTCCTTCATCGAGGTCGAGGGGGCCGCCTTCTCGCGTTCCGGGATCCGGCGGCTGTAGCTGGACCGGCCGAGGCCGCGGTGTCACGTGGCGCGGTCGCCTCCGCTCGGCGCGTCGGCCGTCGCCCCCGCGCCGGATGCCGCGGGGGGCATGGGCGCCAGGCCCGCAGCGAGGCCCGGCAGCAGGACGGGCTCGAGCCGGACATGCTCCTGACCGCCCAGATACCGCTCCAGCTCCGGCGGCCGGTAGCCCGTGCTGCGGTCGTGGCGCTCCTTGGCGGGCACCGCCGGGAACTCGTTGCCGTCGGGCTCGCCGTTGTCGTTCACCGCTCTTCCGAACGGCCGGTGCAGCGGCTTGGCCAGTCGGTACATGTCTGCCAGTCGTACATGCCTGTCCGTGAGGCGTGCAGATCGCCCGAACCGTCCGGCCGTACACGGAAGTCGATGCTCTCCTCCGGCTTCATCACCCTGGGCCCGGCCGCACTGAGCACATCGGCGTCGAACTCCAGCCCGTATCTGCGGGCTTGGTCGACCATCCACAGCAGGGTGACGTCGAACAGTGCTGTCTCCTTCCAGCCGCCGCCGACATCGCAGTGCACCCCGGCGAACCACGCCCGCTTCAGCTCCTGGCCCCGCTCGGCGGCGCCGACCTGCTGGTGCCACAGTGTCGGCCGGAATGCCGAGCGCTGTTCGTCGATGGCCAGCGCGTCGAAGGCCGCCCTGACCCAACTGCTCAGCTCGGTGTTGTGGAACGCCGCGCGTCGGTTGGGCCGGTTCGCGGTCGGCCGCAGCAATGCGGTGCTGGGAACCGGGGTGCCCAGGGCGCCGACCGTGTCCCACACCCCGGTGAAGCGGATTTCCGTCTCGCGCGCGTACCCGCGGCGGAACAACGTGGCGGCCGCGCCGTTCGGTTGCTCGATCCGGTCGCGGTACCAGAGCCCAGGCCTCCGGGATCCGGTCGGTGTGGTCCCGGCGCAGGATGCCGCAGTTGCGCGGCAGGCCCACCAGGCTGCGGGCGGTGAACGCGCCCCGGCTGAAGCCGAAGAGGAACAGTTCGTCGTCGGGCTCGTGCGTCTCGACGAGGAAGCGATAGGCGTTGAGACGTGCTGGGACAGGCCCACGCCGAAGGCGCCACCGTGCAGGCGCTCCCGCCGGTGGGTGCCCACGCCGCGGTGATAGCAGACGCGCTGCTCCTTCCCGGCAGTGCACCCCGGGGGTATGGACAGGGCGACTTGGGCGACGTTGGTCTTGCTCGATTGGTGGGCGAAGTTCCGCGTGCCGTCGCAGCAGACGACCAGACGCTTGGCCATGACGATCTCTCCTCGCGAGAGCGTGGAGTGGCGCCTAGCACTACATCCATGCTTGCACCACTCGGTGGGCCGCGCTATGCGACAGCCAACGCCCATGGCTGTGTCGTGATGTAAAAGTCGCAGCATGTAATCACCGGATGCACCGGGTAGATGTGGCACGTGTCGACATTTCGGCTAGGCTGGTGAATTGCAGCAAGCGCACACGGCCGGACGTGCGCTGTGACGGTGAATACGACTGAATGCGACACGCAGTACGCGTATATCCGCGGTGTTCACCATGCGAATCGATCCATTCCGGCTTCATCACCCAGGGGAACGCGGCGCCGACGCCACGCCTGATGCGCTGTAGGCCGGGCCCGGGGGCCGTGAACTGCAGGGTGCTGTGATGAGTTCCATGCGCGAGGAAGCTCCGTGACTCACCGGTGATGTGGTGTGTACCCCTCCGCCACGCCTCGGCCCGAGGAGGAACTGGCCATGAGTGAGCCCGGTACGGTGGCGCTCACCGTCGAACACGGCGGTTCGGTTCAGGCGATCGCCTTCAGCCCGGACAGTACCCGCTTCGCCGGCGGCGGCAGCGACTCCGTGCTGCGGGTGCGCACGGTCGGCACCGGTGCCCCGCTGGATGTGCCCGCCGAAGGGTCCGTGTCCGCCATCGCCTTCAGCCCGGACGGCACCAAGCTCGCCGTCGCCGACTTCGAACAGGTCCTCCTGCGAGACGGTTCGACCGGCTCGGTCATCTGGCAAGGACCGCTGGACCCGGGCAACTCGGTGAACACCGTGCGGTTCGGCGCGGACGGGCAGCTGGTCGCGAGCACCGACACGCTGGTCGCCGTACTCGACGCGGCGAGCGGTGTGGTCACCCGGAGGATCACCGTCGAGCGGCCGTTGATCGCCGATGTCGATGTCAGCCGGGACGGCACCCGGGTGGCACTGGCCGTCGACGAACGCCACGGCGGTGACCACCATCTCGCCGGATCAGCTCGGGTGCTGGAGCTGGCCACCGGCGTCGAACTCGGGCGGCTGACGCCGGACAACGCCGTGCTCGCGGTCGCGTTCAGCCCGGACGCGTCCCGGGTGCTGTGCTGCGCCGCGGACGACACCACCCGGATGTTCGAGGCGCAGGGCGGAGAGCAGGTGTGGCCGGCCGAGGACGAGGTCGACGACCAGGTCACCGCCCCCAACTGTCTGGCGTTCGATCCGAAGGGCCGGTGGACCGTGGTCGGTGGCTCCGACGGGTTCGCCCGGGTACTGGAGGCGGACTCCGGAGTGGAGAAGTGCCGGGCGCCGAAACTGGCTGACGCCCCGGGCCCGGAATTCGGCGCCGTCACGCACGTGGCGTTCAGCCCGAACGGCAAGGTGGCGGCCAGCGCCTCCATCGACAACGTCGTGCGCCTGTTCAACCTCGACGGCAAGGAGCTCTACGCGGTGACCACCGACGAGGTCCTGACGATGCGGTTCAGCCCGGACGGCCGCTGGCTGGGCGTGGGCACCTTCGACCGCGCACTGGTGATCGACAACGGCGGACCCGCCCAGGGGTGAGCGCCATGGACCGACACGAACTCCTGCACCAGGTCGCCGGCCAGCTGCGCGCGCTGACCCGGGACGCGGTGGACGGCCTGGTAAGCGGCCTGCCCGAGCTCGGCGAGGACCCGTCGGCCGCCGGCACCGTACTGGCCGGACGGCTGCTCGCCGTGCACGACCGGCTGCCCGCGGGGAACTCGTTGGTGGAGCTCGTACGGGAGATGCTCGGCGACCTGGACGCCGACTCGCCGGTGCGGCTGCACGGCTGGCGGCGGGCCCCCGGCTCGCCCCTGGGTGTGGCGCTGGTGCTGACCGACCCGTCCGGAGCCGGGCGCGCCGTACTCGGGGTGACCTCGGACGGGCCGGTGTTCGACGTGGTGGTCACCCCGGGAGCGACCCTGACCCTGCCACAGACGGCCCCGGCGCCGTGGAGCGCGGAGGCGGCCATCGCCGCGCCGGACAGCTGGGACGCCGCCTTCGGCCCCGGCATGCCGCCCGCGCCGCCCGGCGGCACCGCGACGGTCAGACTCCGGCGCACCGGCCCGCTGACCGCCGGAATGAACGACGGGCCCGGAATCAGCGTCAACGGAATCACGGTCACCGTGACCGCGGCCCCCGCCACGCCGGCGGCCGTCGACGTCGAACTGCTGGGGCTCACCGCCGCCATCCTGCCGGCCGCGCTGGCCGAGCTCGTCGGCGTCGGTGGGGCGAGCCCGATGGCCGGCGGGTCCAAGCCCATCGACGTCACCGTCCGGGCGGACCGGACCGACGGCCTGCGCTTCACCGGCACCGGCGCTCCGCACGTGCCCCTCCCGCTGCGGCTGAACGCGCCGGGCGTACGCACCCGGGGCGCCGCACTGGAACTGACCTTCGACGCGGGCGAGCCCCGGCTGGCCCTGTCCATGTCGGCCACCGCCGGGCTGCCGGGGCTGCCTCTGCGCGTCTCCCTGGACCGGGCCGGAATCGACCTGGCCGTGTTCCCGGCGACCATCCCCGGCAACGGCCGGCCCCGCCCGCGCGAACTGTTCCCGGACGGCATCGGCACCGAGCTCACTCTGCCGCCCGTGTCCGGCGGCGGCGTGGTCCGACGCACCCCCGACCAGAGCTACGGGGGGCTGATCTCGATCGACCTGGGCGTGCTGCGACTGCAGGCCATGGCCATGTTCCGGCCGCCGGACGGCAACACCCCCACCAGCTTCCTGGTGCTGCTCGCCGCCCGTTTCCCGGACCCCGGCATCCAACTGGGCCTGGGATTCGCGCTGGACGCGGTCGGCGGGCTGGTCGGCGTCAACCGGCGCGCGGACATCACCGCGCTGCAACAGCTGGTCTGTGACGGCAACGCCGACCGGGTTCTGTTCCCGGACCGCGCGGTGGAGCGCGCCCAGGAGATCATCGGCTCCCTGGGCTCGGCGTTTCCGGTGGCCCGCGGGCGGATCCTGGTCGGGCCGATGGTCCGCATCACCTGGGGCGCAGGGAGGGTGTCGCTGTCCGGCGCCCTGATCCTGGAACTGCCCGCCCCGGCGCGCGCGGTCCTGGCGGGTCGGCTGGTGGTCGGGCTGCCCGATCCGGTCCTGCCGCTCGTCCGACTGCAGGCCAGTGTGCTCGGCCGGATCGAGCCGGCCGTCCCCCTGGTGGAACTGCTGGTGTCGCTGTCCGGCTCGTGGATCGTGGGACTGGCCGTGCGCGGCGAGATGTACCTGCTGGTACGGGGCGGTGCGCAGCCGGAGTTCGTTCTGTCGGCCGGCGGCTTCCACCCCCGTTACACCCGCCCCGCCCGGGTGCCCGCGCTGCGTCGGCTGCAGGTCGACCTGGCCCCGGGCAACGGCTTCGGACTGCGCATGGAGGCCTACTTCGCCGTCACCTCCAACGCGGTGATGTTCGGCGGCCAGGTCCAGATGGACGCGACGATCGCCGGCTGCGGCGTACAGGGCTGGCTCGGACTGGACGCGCTGTTCGTCTTCGACCCGGTGTTCGCGTTCGCGGTGCGTGTACGGGCCGGGGTGGCGGTGCGCGCGTTCGGCCGCCGACTGGCCGGCATCGGCCTGGACTTCACCCTGGAGGGCCCGGCCCCCTGGCACGCGTTCGGCACCGGCAGCATCTCGGTGCTGTTCTGGGACGTCGAGCTGGACTTCGACATACGCTGGGGCTCGCCGCCGGCCGTCCAGACGAAGGCCGGGCGCGATCCGCTCAAAGCGCTGGGCCCCGCCCTCGCCCAGCCGAAGGCCTGGACGGTGGAGCGGCCGGCTGTCGAACGCACCGCGCTGGTGTTCACCCCCGCGGCGACCGAGAAGCTGGCCAAGGGAGCTCTCGTACACCCCGACGCCACCCTGCGCGTCACCCAGCGAGTGGTCCCGCTGGGTGTGCCGATCTCCCGGTTCGAGCGCCGGCCGGTACCGGTGCAGACCTGGACGGTCAAAGAGGTCACCCTCGGCACTCCACGGCCCGCTGCCGGTCTTCCCTCGATTCCCGAGCGGTTCGTGCCGGGTGAGTTCTTCGATCTCACCGAGGACGAACAACTCACCGCGCCCGCCTTCGTCAGCCGCGCCGGCGGGCTGCGGGCGGGCACCGACGGCATCCGGCTCGGCGCCGGGCATCGGGTCGACGACGGCTACGAGACCGGCTACGAACCACCTCTGCCCACACGGGAGTTCTCCACCTGGGCAGGTGTGTTCCGCCGCGAGGCGGTCTACGCGGTCAGCGCCGCCGAGCGGCTGGAACGGTGGCGTACAGCCGAAGCGGCCGTCACGGTGCGCCCGTCCACGATGAGCGTGGTCGCCGCCGACACCCTGCAACCGCTGCTCGACGACGTCACCCTGGTCGACGCCACCACCGATGCCTGGGAGTCGGTGCGCGGACAACTCCCCGACCCACAGGCCGCGGTGCAACTCGTCGAGAGTTGGGAGCCACGCCCATGAGCGCGCCGGGTGGGCGATGTACGCCACGGTCCCTCGATCCCGGCGGGAGCGACGCATGAGCACGCGATGGTTCTTCTCTTCGGCGCGGGTCGGCGCCGCCGCCTCGGCCACGGGCCAGACACTGCCGACGTCGGTGCGCTTCACACGTGACATCGACGGCCGCCGCGAGGAGCCGGCGGTGACGGGACCGACGCTGTCGCTGGTCGGACCGGGGGACGTGCTCGGCTTCGACCGCAGCATGGTGCTGCGAGAGGAGCCACCGCCCGGCACGCCCGACGCCGCGGAGAACGTATTGGCCAGTGTCGAGCTGGCCCACGCCGACCTGCCCTGGCTGCTGTCCCCGGGAGAGGCACCCACACCGTCCGGACCGTCCCCCCAGCCGTGGATCGTGCTGATCGTGCTGGCCGAGGACGAAGCGGCCCCGCCGCGCGACGCACGCCCGCTGCCGGTGCTCACCGCCCCGGTCGCCGCGCTGCCCCCACTGGCCGAGCGGTGGGCCTGGACGCACGTGGAGGCACGCCTGCCCGACAGCGTCACCGACAGCGGCAGCGCGCGGAAGCTTGTCGAGCAAGGGGTGCGCATCCACTCGGCCGATGTCGTCGGGCGGCTGTTGTGCCCGCGCCGACTGGCCCCGGACCGGGGATGGATCGCCGCCGTGGTGCCCGCCACCGCCGCCGGGCGGGACGTGGGCCTCAACGCGGCAGCGGTCGGAGCGGACACGCAGGACGCCTGGCCGATCGCCGGCAGGAACACCGTCGACCTGCCCGTCTACCACTGGTGGACCTTCCGCACCGGGAAAGCGGGCACCTTCGAGGAACTGGCCCGCCGACTGCGCTTCCGGCCGGCCGCCGAGGCCGGGCTCGGCACCCGGACCATCGTCAGCCGCCCCTGGCCTGCCGAAGAACCCGTCGAGTCGGCCACGGTGGCACTGGACGGCGCACTGCGGGCACCGGGAACCGCGGTACCCGAGACGTGGTCCGACCCCGCCGCGCAGGACCGGTTCCGTGCCCTGATCCGCGAACGTCTGGACGCTCCGGCCCGGCGCCGGGCCGAGACCGGGGAAGCGGGCGACGACGGGGAGGGGGAGCCGGTCGAGGACCGGGACACCGTCGCCGTCGCTCCGCCGCTCTACGGCAGCCACCACACCGGCGAGCAGACCGTGCCCACCCATCCGGACAGCTGGCTGAGCACGCTCAACCTGGAGGTCCGCCGCCGGGTGGCCGCCGCACTCGGCGCCCGTTACGTGCAGCTCGAGCAGGAGTTCCTGATGGCCCGGGCCTGGGAGCAGGTCGGCGAGATCCGGCAGGCGAACCGGCTGCTTGCGGCCGGCGAGCTGGCCGCCGCCGCTGCCGAGCGGGCCCAGCACAAGCACCTCGACCCGCTGGAGGTGGCCGACCTGGTCACCGTCATGGCGCCGGTGAGCGGGCGCATGCTCCTGTCCGCCACCGAACCGGACGCGGCCGCGACCACCCTGGCCACCACGCTGGCCTCGGCCAAGGAGGTGCCGACAGGAGTGGCCAGCACCTCGTTCCTCCGGCTGACCCGCCGCAACGGCGCGCTGGCCCGCCGTGCCCACCGCGGCGCGACCGGGGACGTCCCCGACGACGGGACGCCCGAACCGGTCCTCGTACAGGGCCTGAGACAGATGGGCATGATCCGTGACGACGCGCCCGAGGCAGGCCTGCCGGGCGAGCTGCGCGCCGGGGTCAGCCCCACGCGGCTGCAGATGCGGCGGATGGCCGACCGCATCCCCGCCGGCTTCTGGGCGGAGCGCACGGACGACGACACCCGCCCGCTGCGGCCGATCATGGCCCACCCGAAGTTCACCGTGCCGATCGCCGAAGAATTGCTGGCCCGCTGGCCGGAGTGGGCGCTGCCAGGCATCAGCACGCTGGCGCCCGACTCGGTGACCCTGCTGGAGACCAACCCGGAGTTCGTCGCCGCCCTGCTCGTCGGGCTCAACCAGGAGTTCAACCGGGAGCTGCTGTGGCGGGAGTTCCCCACGGACCAGCGCGGTACCCCCTTCGCCCGGTTCTGGCCCAGCGACGACGCCGACGTCGAAGAGATCGCGCTGTGGCCGCCGGACACCCCGCTGGGCAGCCGGCTGCGCACCGGAGGCGAGGGCAACCTGGCACTGCTCGTGCGGGGCGACCTGCTGCGCCGGTTCCCCGGCACCGCCCTGCTCGCGGCACGCGGCGTGGCGGGCAAGCTGCCTCCCGCGTTCGACGGAGTGCCGGCCACCCCGCTGGCGTTGGACGAGTCCACCGTGCTCTACCTGTTCGCCGGCCTCGACGAGGAGCGGGCCCGCGCCGAGGACTGGTTCTTCGTGTTCCGCGAACCGATGCGCGGCACCCAGTTCGGGTTCGACTCGGGCCCGCAGCCCGCCGAGATGAAGACCTGGGCGGACCTCACCTGGAACGGCGTCAGCGTGGACGCCGCCAGATGCGTCCGTGTCGGCCCGGCACCCGGCACGCCGACGGGGCTGGGGCAGCCCGATCCGGCGGTGTGGGGCCGGGACGCGGCCGACATGGCCCGCATCGCCTTCCAACAGCCGTTCCAACTGGCCTTCAAGGCCGCCACGTTGCTGGGCGGCTGAGCACCGTGCCGAGGACAGGAGCACCGGGAACATGACCGACGCGTACACTGCCCGCGCACAGCTCGACCGGGCACGCACCGAGGCGGACACCGCGCAGGCCCGCGCTGACGAGCAGCAGGCCGTGGTGCGGCGCCTGCAGGACGCCATCCGGGCCGGCGACGAGCGCGCCACCCCGGAACTGCTCAGCGCCGCCGAGGCGGCACACGCGGAGCTGCAGCGCACAGCCGACGAGTTGAACGGCTTCGTCGCCGACGCCCAAGAGGAACTGACCCGCGCCCTGGGAGAGGGCACGGCGCTGTTCCCCGACGACAACATCGCCCCGATCGCCCTCCTGCCGGTGCGGGTGGAGACCATCTGGTGGGAGCCGAGCACGCTGCGCGTGCGGATCTACCCGGACGACATCCTGCTCTCCGGTTTCGAGACAGAGCTCACCCCCGCCGAGGCGGCCGCCGGTACCGAGTACTGGCAGAACCCGGGCCCGGAGGCCTGGCAGCAGGTGCTCACCAAGCTGCGCCCGGCCCGAGCGTCCTGGGCGGTCCGCGCCTGCCGCCCCGGCTCCCCGCCGCCCGCGGTACGCCCCGACGACCCGCAGGAACACCGGCCGCGAGTGGTGACGATGCCGAGACGCTGGCGTTTCCTCGGCCTGCTCGACGGCCAGGTGGTGGTGGACAAGCTCGGCCGTCCGGTGCCCGACCCTCTGCCCATCGGCCTCCTGCGCGCCGAGGAGGAAGGCTGGGAGACCGACTGGTTCGAAGCCGTCAAGGCCGGCATGGGCCTGGAACTGATCTTCCCGCCCGACGGCACCCAGCACCTGGACGAGCTGCTGGTCGTCGGGGTACGCGACGACTCGGCGGTGGACGGCGCGGCCCGGCTGCGCGACCTGCTGCACGGCCACCGGTTCGGCGGCGGGCTCGGCCTGCTGCCCTCCGGGACCCCCACCAACAACACCCCACGCACCCGCTCGGGCTGGTCCTCGGCCCCCGCCTATCCGGGGCCCGAACCCGACCCGCAGGCGGGGGAGCGGCCGGTCGCCGACGCGCTGGCCGACGCACTCGGCCTGCCGGACGCCGGGTTCCTGCGCGGCTGCCCCGGCGCGGCCGATCTGGAACCGTCGGCCGTTGCCGCGTTGACCCTGCTCACCTGGCCCACGCTGGGCAAGGGCTTCGCCGAGGCCGCGCTGACGACCCTCGACCTGGGCACCCGGCAGGACCGCGGCGTGGCACCCGGCCGGCCGTGGCGTGCGGTCCGGGACCACCTCGCCGAGCATGTCCGAGGCCGCGGGCCGCTGCCGATGCTGCGGGTCGGCCGCCAGCCGTACGGAGTGCTGCCCGTCACCGCGCTGGACGACTGGCGCGCCGAACGCAACGGCGATGTGGACGCCTTGCTCGCGCCCTGGCTGCTGCGGCTGCGGGAACGCTGGCGCGCGGTGCTGAACGATGAGGAGGCCATCGACCCTATCCCCAGGGCCCAGCCGGGCGAGCCGATCGACCAGGTCGCGGTGGACGCGTTGCAGCGGCTGCCCGTGGCGACCGGCCTGAGCATGCGCCGACTGGACGGCCCGGGCTTCGCCGTCCCGAAGACGTCGCGTGATGAGCCCCCTGCGCAGCTGGGCCTGCCCGGGCTGGCGCCCGACGGGGTGCTGCGCTGGACCACGAGCGGCGACGGTTGGACGGATCTCGGCTGGGGCCTGGACGAAGCGACCGGCATCCCGGGGTTCGTCAGCCGGCTCACCCCGGACCCGGACGCCTTCCCGTCCCGGGCGTCGGCCACCGCGGACTATCTGGGCGCGGTACGGGCCTTCCTGGCGGGCGAGTTGGACGCCGAGAGCTATGACCGGGCATGGCCCGTGGAACTGTCCTCGGGCCGGGAGACCCCACCCCGGCGCAGCACGTTCTTCGACCTTCCGGCCACAGGAGGCGAGACGCCGGGCGAGGTGGAACAGCCGGGCGAGGAGGAGGGCGGGGTCCCGCCGGAGGACGAAGAAGCGCCACCGGAGTTCCCGCCCGAGCCCCCACCGGACGCGAGCGGAGTCCTCGACGCGCTGCTGTTCCTGCCCAACTGGGCATCCTTCCACGGCGACGAGAGCGACGAGGGCACGGACGACCCACTGCGCCGGGCACTGGCCGTCATCAGCGACGTGGACCAACTGGTGGCCGACGTGCTCGAGGGCCTGGGCGAGCGCGAGCGTGCGGAACGCGTCGCGGCCGCCACCCGCGCTGCGGGCGCGTTGCCCCGACTGGAACAGGCGTTGCGGACCCTGGCCGCCGTACCGGTGACCCGACTGCCCGAGTTGCTGCTGGAGGTCATCGACGTCCACTCGCACCGGCTGGACGCCTGGATCACGTCACTGGCGTCGCGGCGCCTGGCCGAGCTGCGGGCATCCGGCGCCGAGGGCGTCCACTTCGGCTGCTACGGCTGGGTGGAGAACCTGCGCCCACCGGTGCCGAGGGAACAGCTCGACATCGAGCTGGACGAGGTGGACACCACCGTCGAGGTGTCCGAGCAGGACGGCTACATCCACGCGCCGTCACTGCAGCACGCGGCAACGGCCGCCGTCCTGCGCTCGGGCTTCCTCGGCCACCCCGGCGAGCAGACCTACGCGGTCGGCCTCACCTCCCGCCGCGCCCGCATCGCCCGCTGGCTGCTCGGCGGCGTACGCCAGGGCCAGAACCTGGGGTCCTTGCTGGGCTACCGGTTCGAAAGGGCTCTGCACGACGCCGAACTGGACCACCTCGTCGAACGGTTCCGCCGCCAGTTCCCCCTCCCCGTCGTACCCGAAACGGAAGGGCAGGAGCCCGACGCCGACCTGTGGGCGCGGAGCGCCGAGGCGATCTCCGCGCGCAACGTCGTCGACGGGATGGCCCTCGTACGGGCCGGGGCCGGTGTGCCCGATCTGCCCAGTGTCATCGACGGTGCCCCGGTGGTGCCGCCGGGCGACCGGGAGGCGGTGGCACCGCTGCTGGACGACCTCGCCGACGCGCTGGACGCGGTGGGCGACCTGGTGCTGGCCGAGAGCGTCCACCAGTTGGTGGGAGGCAACCCCATCCGCGCGGGTCTGACCGCCGACACCCTCGGCCGCGGCGAGGACGTTCCGGACACCTGCCGGGTGCTGCGCACACCGCACCGGGCCCGCGCACTGACCCATCGGGTGGCCGCACTGCTGCCGGCGGAACCAGCCGGGACGACAGGCTGGCCCGCCGATCCCGTCGCCGCGCTGCAACCCGCGCTGGAGGCCTGGGTCGCCCACCTGCTCGGCCCGGCGGCGGGCTGGACACTCGGTGGCCGGCTGGGCGGGCAAGAGGATGGACGCCAGGCCCGGGAAGGCGAGGACGACGTCCGGTCGTTCGCGCTCGGCGCCGACCGCCTGGGGCTGGGGGCGCTGCGCACCGTACTGGACGCGGCCGCCGCCGAACCGGCCAGCCTACGCCGAGCCGTTCAGAACGCCATGGCCGTCGCGCCGGACACACCGGTCACCTTCGCCGGACCCGGCTGGAGCGCTCTGCACGGCAGGGCGGTCCGGATCCGGTCGCTGCTGTCCACCGCCCAGCCGCTGCTGCCGAGGCACCTTCCCGAAAGCCCGGACGACCACTCGGCCGACACGACAGAACTCCGGACACGCCTCGCGGACTTCGCGCAGACCCCGCTGGTCACCGGACACCCCGCCGAGGCCACACTTCGCGACCTGGCCACCGAGCCGGTCGCGCCGGACTCGGCCGACGCCTGGCTCTCCCGGGTACGGACGGCGCTGACCGAGGTGCTCGGCGCGGACATCCCACTGCTGCCCGCGCTCGTCGCGCCGACACCGTCACCGGCCGGCCGGAGCGACCTGCCGGGCGCCGACATCGAGGACTGGTTGCGGCGCAACGCGGCCGTACGACCGATGGTCCGCGCCCTGCACGAGACACTGATGCTGGCCGGAACCCGGGCCGAGCGGGTCGAACGACTGCGTGCGGCACAGCACCCGAGCGGCGAGGCCGACGCATGGATCGGCGGCACCTTCCCGGCCGGGAGACGCCCGGCGGCCACCACCCACCTCGTCTGGCACGCACCGTCCGACACGGCGCCGGGCGCGGCCTTCACCGGCCTCGTGCTCGACGAATGGATCGAGCTGCTGCCCGGCTCGGACCAGCCGGGCCCGGACCCCGGCTCCGCCCCGCAGACCGAACTGACCGGCGTCGCCCTCCACTACGATCGCCCCGACGCCAAGGCCCCGCACAGCGTGCTCATCGCGGTGCCCCCGGACCTCAGCCGCGGCTGGACCTCCGACGGCCTCGTGCAGGTGCTGCGCGAGACACTCGAACTGGCCAAGCTGCGCGCCGTCGACCTCTCCGACCTGCCACAGCTGGACGACCTCCTCCCCGGCGTCCGGATCTCCCCGCACGGAGCGACCGGCCAGGCCCTGACCAGGATCGAGACCCGCCGGCCGAACACCGACCCGGACGGTCCCTTCCGGCTGGAGCCCGGGCACCGCGCCCAAGACGTCGAAGCCGGACTGGCCGCCCGGGTGCACGACCCGCTGTGGTTGCTCACCCGCCAGTGGCAGTTCGGGGAGTTCACCGCCCAGGACGCCGGTTCCCCGGCGGTGGTCCGGATGAGCGGCAGCAGCGCGCCCATCGACGCATGGAGGCCGGCCGGAGCCGCCGACTGGGTGCCCTATGACCCGCGCCTCGGCCCGCTGGACGGCCAGATCGAGGACGAGCCCATACAGGTCGACGAGCGGCTGCGTGCCGAAGGCGGTGCCGCGCTGCTGCGCATGTGCGACGACGCCGGAGTGCTCACCGCCGCCATCACGGCGCTGGCCCCCCATCGGCTCCGCGCTGGCGCGCCGGAAGCTAGCCTGGTCGGTCTGCTGGACGATCGGCTGCCGGACGCGGTGTCGGTGGCGGCAGCGCTGGACGCGGGCACCTTCGACAGCGGACCGGACGCGCGACTCGGCGAGGTCGCCGCCGGCTGGCGGCGCTGGTGGGCCACACAACTGGCGGAGCGCGGCCCGGACTGCTTCGACCCGCATCGACTCGAGTACGCCGTCGAGCTGTCCACCGGCGGTACGGTGCTGCGTGCCGAGGAGTACCAGGGAGACGGGCTGGACTGGTACAGCCTGGACGTGCATTCCGACCCCGACATCGAGGCCGCGCCGCAGGGGCCGCGCCACGCGTTCACCGAAGAAGGCCTGCCCTCGACCGTGCGCTACGGCGGGCTGCCGGCCGACCGGTTCTGGGAGATGGAGGACGCCTGGGTCGATCTCGGGGCGGCGGAGGTGTCCACCCTGGACACCGGCCGCCTGCTCCTCATCTCGTTCGCCACGGTCTACGGCAATGACTGGTTCCTGGTGCCGCTGGAAGTGCCGACCGCTTCACTGACCGTCCTGGACCAGCTGCTGGTGCGCGATGTGTTCGGCCGCCACCACCTGGTCCGGCGCGCCGGCCGCGACGACCCGTCCTGGTCGATGTTCACCGTGCACAGCCCCGACCCGGACCACCCGGCGGCCTCCGGGCTGTTGATCCTGCCCACCGAACGCGGCCAGATGGGGCAGTCCCTCGAACACGTGGTCCTGGCCCGCGACGAACTGGCGAACGGGGCGTGGGCCGTTCAGCACCACTACACCGACGGCCGGGGCGAGCTGGTCGACCGCCGGGACCGTTGGGCGCGCAGCGCACCGCTCGTTCCGGACACGGTCGGGGAGCTGCCCGCGTACACCGTGCAGACCGTCGTGCCGGACTACTGGTTCCCCCTGGTCCCCGAACCGGTGCGAGCCGACCAGATCCGCTTCCGGCTGGTCACACTCACCGGTCCCGGCCTCGACTCGCGCGCCGAGGGCCGCCTGATCACCCCCGGATTGTGGCTGCATGAGGAAGAAGTGCCGCGAGACGGCGTCCATGTGACCCGCCGCCCGGTGCTGGCCCGCTGGTTCGACGGCTCCTGGCACACCTGGGTGCGCAGGGAGAAAGCCCCCGGCACGGGGGAGAGTTCCAGCGGGCTCGCCTTCGACACGGTGCGACCCACGGAACCGTGGCCATGACGACAACCAGGCCGTCCAGGACGTGGGCTTGGCCGTTGCGGTCGCCACGTGGGAGCAGACGGGATTTACCGGCACCTCGTCCAACACGCCTCCACCCTCGGCGTCGCCCCGGAGCGCTTCGAAGCTTTGATCCACCTGGCCATAACCGACCTCATGACCCGCCGCCTCACCGATGAAGTGACCATTTCCTGACGCGATCTGACACCGCGGGACCAAACCTTGAATCCGGGATGAGACATCGAGGCAAAACCCTCTTCAAGGTGCGAAACCACGCATTGAAGCGCACCATTTCAAGTAGGGGCCGACGAGCCGTTACGGGTGGGGCTACGGCCACAGCAGTCTGCAGACAATCGCCATTGAATCCGCGGAGGAGTCGCCATGCCCATGCTGCTCATCACGGGCTTCTACGACGTCAAGGGCTCGCAGCCGGACGGGGACACGGTCCATTTCACGGCCGACGACCCCTCGCAGTGGAGCCTGGTCGGCGGCGGGCTGGGCCGCGCCGTCGAGCACAGCGCGGTGGGCCGCGCCAAACTGCGGCTGGACGCGGTCGATGCACTCGAGACGCACTACGGCGCGAACCGAGTCCACCAGCCGCTGCAGTTCGCTCACGCCGCACGCGACGAGCTGTTGAGCTGGCTGGGCTTCACCGATGTCCAGCGCCGCCCGGACGAGACGGTGACCGCCACGACCCCGGACACGGTCCCCGGGTTCATACTCACCCGCAGTGCGGATGTCCACGGCCGCTGCATCGCTCTGGCGGGGCGCGGAATACCTCCGGGGACCAGTGGCCTGGAGATCGACGTCGACGCCACTGTGCTGAGGACGACGGTCAACCACCATCTGCTCACGGCGGGCTTGGCGTACCCGACGTTCTACCGCAGCCTGTTCACCAGCCTGCGGGTGGAGATGGCCACCGCGGCCAAGGAGGCCCGAGATGCGGGACGGGGCCTGTGGCCGAGCGATGTCACCACGACCGGGGCAAAGATCACCGGACTGGCCTCGTTGACGGACGATGTCGTGCTTCTCCCCAAGCTGTTCCGCCGGCTGGTGGACTACATCCGACTCGGCACGATGCCGCTGGCGTGTTTCCCGGCCTTTCTGGCCGGCGTCGGGGACCGCTTCTCCATCCTGTCCACGGGCGAGCGGTGCCTGGGCCTGCACCATGTCGTGGAGGCCACGAACGGCCAGACCGTGAGGATGACGCATCCCCCCGAGGACCTGCTCTTCGAGGACGCCTGACACCGGCCGTCTTCGGCGGAGCCGGCCGTACGAGGTGAGAAGCCGGGAAGGAAACGCCATGTCTTGGGGACTACGCGAAGCGGTCGGTCTGACGAACGAGGGCACCCAGTGCCCCAACCACGCCTCCGATCAGCAGCAGGTCGCCGAACTCCTCGACGCGGTCGGACTGCCGGCCGGCGGGACGTCACTGGACACACTGCCGCCGATCGGGGACGGCCACGCCTCGTACGAACTCTGCGAGGCCATCCGGAGCTTCCAGACGGTCCAGGACGGCCTCATCGCCGACGCCCGGGTGGATGTGGGCGCGGGCACCTGGACCCGCCTGATGCAACTGGTCGATCCGGGCAGCGCCCCCGCTGAGGCCGGCACCCCGCTGCTGCTCGCCGTCTCGAACTACGAGGTTTTCGAGCTGCCGGAGAACGCCGCCCCCTGGCCGTCCCTGAGCTACACCCTCCGGGGGCAGGTCGCGGAATGGGACGGCCCCGGCATCCACATGGAACTCTGGGTGAACGGGCCGTTGAAGGTTGCCTGGAGCCAGGACGCGTACAACCTGGGCTGTGAGGTGTCCCCCGACTTCAAGGCTTTGGACACAGCTGTGGCCTCCGGCAGTGCCCGGGCCATCGGGGGAGTCGCCCTGGACCAGCTCTGCTCCCGGTTGCGCTCGGAGTCCAGGGGCGCGATCGGCTCACTGTTCACGGCCGTCAGCGTCAGCACGGGCCTCGACGGGACACCCCGGATCGGAGGCACCATCGGCGACGAGACCGCCTTCCTGCGCGTCGAGTTCGAACCGGTGGAACGTACGGTGATCTACACCGGGAGCGTGCACGTCTTCAAGACGCACCCGGTCACGCAGGGCGAGGCCCAGGTGGCCGGTGATCTCCAGGTGCAGCTGAGGATCACGACCCATGCGGAGGACTACGCTGCGAGCGTGGCGACAGCCTTGGCCGTCCTGGCGATCGGGGCCGTCTTCCTGGCCCCTACGGCCGCTTGGGTGGGCAGCACGATCGTTTCCGGAGTCGGCACCGGCGTGAAGGAAGTCCTTGTCCGCGTCCCGCTCAGGGTCTTGGCACACCAGTAAGCCGTCACCGGTTCCGTGGCAGGCCGTCCAGGGGCAGAAGGTCGAAGAAGTCGTGCCCGGCCGAGGGCACGTACCGCACGACGCCCTCGGAAGTGGGGAACGCGAGTGCGCGCCTGCGGGAACACCTGGCGGGTGCCTCTATGTCACCCTTGGTGTCGGGCGAGGCCGACATGGAGGCCAAGTGAGGGCGTGGGGAAACTGGTGCCGTCTGTATTCGTTTGAGGCGGGTGCGGACCAGCCCGGCAAGGTCATCGTTACCGCACGGGGCGAGGCTGCCCAGGCTTCTCTTCAGCTGTGCCCACACTACCCTCGGCCTGGTTTAAGTCGGGGTTGTAGGCCGGGAAGCGGACCGTCAGCCACCCCCGCTCCCGATCAGTTCGCGCATGGCGGCGTCGACCCTGGCCGCGCGGATGCGCTCGACGTCCGCGCACCAGGAGTGCGCGGGCAGGTAGAGCCGGCGGTCGATCAGTGTCCGTCCCCGGCTGGTGGCGTACGCGAGGAAAACGCCGACCGGGGAGTTCTCGATGCGGCCCGCGATGCCGGTGTACTGCCGCCGTACGCCCGCCGAGGCCCGGCCCTTCTTCACAAAGCCGGTTTCGTCCACGATCAGGACACCACCGTCAGTGCCGAGCCGGTCGACGGCGTAGGCGCGGACGGCGTCGGCGTCCCAACGGGCGGAGCGTTGCAGGCGCTGCATGGGCCCGGATCGGCGGTGACCGGCCTGTTCGGCCAGCTGCCAGCAGTTCTTGCGCCTGCCATCTCGCCCTTCGCAGCACTCCGCCCCGCTGGACGACATCCAGCGGGGCGGAATGCTCTCGACCGTCGGGCCTTCTGGCCTGCGTGACCGACGCTCTGGGCCACTTCGAGCTGGGCCTCACGGGTGAGACCGAAGGAGATGGTCGCCTCCGTCACCCGGCAGGACCCCGCGCAGCATCACCGGCAAGGAGGCCGGGCGGTGTCTCGCCGAGTCCCATCCGGCGGCGGTTCGAACTCAGCCGCCGCTCTTTCGTCGGAACGACCGCTGGCTCGCAGCCGGGCCGTGCGCGCTGCGGACCTTCGACGCGTCGGTGTTCGCAGCGAGGGCCGCGGCCTCCGCCTGCTTGCCTCGCTTGCGCGCAAGGGCCTCCCGGAACTTGCCCTTCAGGTCGTACTGGCCGTCATCGTCAGGCGCCAGGGCACGGCTCTCGGCGTCAACCGGCTCCGAACCTTCTTGCGATGGAGACTCTGCAGTCATGGTGACCTCCTGGGTTCGGGCAGTGGAAGCACAGCTTGTCATGCCCGGGCACCGCGCGGGGCGCCCGCTTGGGTGAAGGAGCCGTAGACCGTGGCCCACGGCGGGAAGTCGTGCGGCAGGTAGCGCCAGGCCGGTCGTCCGTACGAGAGCCTGTCCGAGGACGTCGCCGAAGCGATCGGCCTGCAGCAGCCCCGGCGCGCATCGGGAGGCCAGGGCTGATGGCCGTCACGGATGTCCGGGCTACCGCCCCAGCCGCAGCACGCGGGAGTTCGGACGAGGGCTCGGGGAGAGCGCGCAACCCAGCGCTTTCCGGAGCGATCCGGATCGGGTTGCCCAGAGACGTTTTCGGGCAAGTTCAGCCAACTCCGGCGACGCGGCGTGTCCTGGCTTCCACGGCGGGATCATCCCCACGAGAAGTGTCCTGTGGGGGAGGGAAACGGCTGTGTCCATACCGGCTCTTGAACATGTGGTCGACTTCGTGAAAGCCCTCGACGAGTTGGTGACGCAGCCGAGCGGCGGCCGACAGCTGCCAGTGCTCGTCGTCTGCGACAACGGGGCCGGACCGCGGTATGCCGAAGCCTTCGTGTCCGGTTACGGCGACCGGCTCGTCGGGAGCGGCGATGACGACGGAACCTCCCTCGTCCCGCGTGCTGTCGTTGGGTCCCCGCCGTCGGCCTCGGGGGACGGAGATGCCAGGCCGGACGTCGAACTGCTCGACCTCCTCGTCACGGAGTGGAAGAACACCATGCCGCGGCACGCGGGGACGCTGCGTTTGCCGCAGTTCCAGGTCTGCCGGGACGTCCTCGACGTACGGATGCCCGGCGACGAGCCCCCGGAGGAAGAGGCGGATGTCCCCCGGGATCCGCACCGCGCCATGGAGCGGGGACTGTGGACCCGCTGGGAGCAGCGCACCCCTGGTCTCAACGCCGTGCGACAGTCGCTCGACAACGCCGCGATCCCCCGATGGTTGGCAGGGATCTGGACCGTGGTGCTGTCCTGGCCGCTGCAGGTGTGGCACCGGTGGAGGCTCAATCGCACCATGCGGTGGTACGCCCGCCGACTGACCAACGCCGGACTGGCCGCCCGGGACTTCATCCAGGCCGCGACACGGCTGCGCACCGCAGGCGCGGAACAGCAGAGGCTTCTGAGGTTGAACCTGCTGCTGGAAGCACTCTTCACGGATCTCTCCCGGGCCGTCGAGCCCAGCCGGTTCCGGCCCCGGCGGCGCCGCAGGCTCTGGCCTTTCGTGCTGCTGGTACCCGATCTCGGCGGTCCCCGGGCCGCTGTGGTAGGGCAGTTCCTCCAGGCACACCGCGACCTCGTGGGGCAGGGTGCGCGTCCCCCGCTGGTGATTGTCGTGGGGCAACGGGACGAGCCGGAGGGCACCGACACCGGCGCCAGTCCATCGGTCTGCCTCGAACAGGCTGCCACTGTGCTGAGGCACCCCGGAAGCCGACCGGCGAACACGCCGGGGCCCCGCCGGATCGTCGTGCTGATACAGGACGGGCCCGAGCAGCCGGATGTTGCCAGGTGGCTGGCGCTCAACGCCAAAGCGACACCCCCCGAGGTGGGCGCCGTCCGTGCACACGCAGGGTGGGCCCTGCCGGCCCTGCTACTGGTGATCCTGTGCTCCGCAGGATTCGCGTTCCGTGACCATGTGCCGGTGATCGACTTCCTCTGGGACGACTCGGACGGGAGTCGTATCACGCAGCCCACCCCCGGCCGTTGTGGCGGCACCTGGCGGGAGGGAAAGGAAATCGTGGGCGTCGACACCGAGGCAAAGGGCTGCTATTTCACCGGCGTCAAGTCGCAATCCCTGCTGCGTGACCTGCAGGACCAGATTCGTCGCCAGAACGCCGCGGTGAAGGGAACCCACCGTACGGTGGTCTTTCTGGCACCCCTGACCGCCGATCCCTATGCGCGCAGCGAGCAGATCGTCCCGGCAGGCGTGCTACAGCTCCAGGGCGCCGCCGCGGCACAGAAGATGTGGAACGAGCGGGCCATGGTGGACCACAACACGCCCATGCTCAAGATCCTGGTGGCGAACACCGGCTTCGCCTTCGGCGCAGGGGAGACGGTCGCGGACCGGGTCAGGAAGCTGGCGGCGAAGGACAGCAGTGTGTCCGCGGTGATCGGCATCACCCAGAGCCGTCAGGAATCGGTCAATGCCATCAACCGCCTGGGCGACAGCATGCCCGTGATCGGAGCCTCCGTCACCGGCGACTTCATGGCCCAGGAGGCACGCAACTTCTTCCACACCCAGCCGACCAACGAGCGAATGGCCGAGGCCATGGTGAGGCGCGCGGTAGACCTGGACAGCCAGAAGGCGCTGATCGTCTATGACAGCAAGGACCGCTACAGCCACGAACTGCGGGACAGCCTCGCCAGACGGCTCAAGGCCCACGGCATCGCCGTTGAAGACCCGTGGTTCGCGCAGGTTCCAGCACCCAGGCCCGGGAACCGCAACGCCACCGCCCTGGGACTGCCGGACCTCGCCAAAAGGATCTGCGCACTGCCCGCAGACCAAGGCACGACCTTCTACGCCGCCCGGGGCACCCAACTTCCGAAGGTGCTCGCGCGCGTGCAGGACACCTGCGGAGGGGGCGGCAAAACGAAGTCCTCCCCCATCCCGGTCATCGCCTCCGACGTCAACACACTGATCGAGTACCAGGACGTACCCGAGTGGGCGCGGCTGCACAAATACACCGCGGTGGACCTTTACTACATCTCCTTCTCCGACCGGCCCGTGCTGCACAAACCCGAGGGTGGGAGTGACTACTCCACCGGAGGGGACTCCTTCCGGGCGGCAGCCGCCGCCATTGAACAGGCATCCGCACAATCCGGCGGCTCCGCCTCGCCGTCGAACGTCCTGCAGGCCCTGCGCAACCACGTCACCGTCCAGGACGGCATCGCGCCCGACCGCGCGTTCACCCTGCCGCTCAGCGAGGAAGAGCGGGCAAAACGCCCCCTCTTCCTGTGCTTGGCCCCCCACAGCCCGCACGTGGACAGCCACGCAAACTGCTCCCGGGGAGGCCGCTGAGGGTGCCGCCCGCCCAGAACTCCGAACAGAATGATCCACCGACGTGGTTGGTCTGGGGCGGCGCCATGTTGAGCAGGCTGTGAGGGAGGGCTGGGAGGCTCGGCCGAAGCCGTGGGAGACAGATGATGATCTCAGGACGGTGATCGAACCGTTGTTGTGGCACCCCTGACCGCCGATCCCTATGCGCGCAGCGAGCAGATCGTCCCGGCAGAGCGGAGCACCCGAACCTCCTTCGATGCGCCACAGGGGCTGTTCCGTGTGAACCTGGCAGTGAGGGCCCGCGGTGTGCCCGGCAGAGCCTGCGGCGCTGGAGGTAAACGCCATGGAACAGGTCGGAGACAAGCCGGAAGAGGTGCGCAAGCACTTTGAGGAGGAGCAGCAGAAGCGGTCACCGGACGGGACCGAGTCCGGCGACGAGGGGACAGAATGGGCGGAGCGGGCCTCCGAGGAAGGGGCCAGTGCCTCGGCGACGGACGAGCAGGACTCGGACTGACTGAACGGTCCTGCTTCCGCGTAATGGTGGAACGGTCAACAGCTGACGCATCCACCTCGCCCAGGCGTGATCTCAGTCTCGCTCCAGCCTCGTGAACGACACACGACCAGCGTGGGACCCGGTGTCTGCCGCCACAATGCCGGGGCCGCAAGCAGTACCCGCGATATCCGGCAGTACAACCGCAACCGAATGAGGGAGGAGCAGACGCCATCAGGATCGCCCGGGCGAGGACGAAGAGACCGCTCGGGTACCGCAGGCCCCAGAACGGAAGGTGGTCCACGGTCACGCATCCGCGATCCCCGCAGCTCCGCCCTCCCGGGCGGGCCAGCGGAACAAGGAAGCCGGCTTGAAGTCAGCCGGAAGATGGTGTTGAAACCTCGGGGCCCGGGCGCGCAGTAGCGCCCGGGCCCCCCGACGCGTCCTTCGAAAGAAGAGGTCTATGCCCGCTGCCAGTCCCCGCTCCGTCAACCCGCTCGACGATGAGGATTACCCCGCCTACACCATCGGCCGGGCCGCCGAAATGCTCCGCACCACTCCCGCCTTCCTCCGCGCCCTCGGTGAGCACCGCCTGATCACCCCCCTGCGCTCCGAAGGCGGCCACCGCCGCTACTCCCGCTACCAGCTGCGCATCGCCGCTCGCGCCCGTGAACTCGTCGACGCCGGCACCCCCGTCGAAGCCGCCTGCCGCATCGTCATCCTCGAAGAGCAGCTCGAAGAAGCCCAGCGCATCAACGAGGAACTACGCGCCCGCGGCACCGGCCAGTCAAGTACTCCAGCCTGACCCGGGGCCGGACTCGGCCATGGAGCCGGAGCGGGACCGGCCGAACACGCGCTGACTCAGTCGCCCCATGGAGGGCGGCGCGGCGGTGGTCGACGGCTCGTCCGACGCAACGGTGTTGTTTGACCCCGACAGGCGTTCACCGGCTGCACGTCATCCGTTACCGCTGAAGCCGTAGGTGACGCCGGGCGGTCACGATCCCACCACGACCGCCCGGCCGTGGCAGCGAGGACGGGCCGTGGACCACCTACGCGATCCTCTACAAGGTCACGCCCATCTACGAAGGCAAGCGCACCGTACCGACCGGTTACGAGGTGGGCGCCGAGGGCTGGGCGACGACGGCACGCCGCGCCTTGCGTGGCCCCACTTGGTACTGCGATCCGGGCAAAGACGAAGCGACGCGGGTTGCCGACGCTGACAGCAGTGGAATGAGTTGCCCGTGGATGAAGGACTCGCGGCCTTTCGCCCCGGCGCGGCACGCCGCCGCCTGCCTACTTGATCACGGCGTTCGCGACAATGATCACCAGGCCGATCAGCATGTCCAAGCCCCCTGCCCGGCACGAGGACAGCCATCCGTGCCCGGCGGTGCGGGCGGCCCAGGCGCCCCAGCCGAACAAGGCGACGGTGTTGAACAGCAGGGCCGCGTCCACAGCCGTGGCCTCTGCCCACCACCCGGCTACCGCGGCAAGCAGAATCCCCACGGTGGGCAGCACGGCGGCGACCAGGGGCCACTCGGCGAGCACCAACCGCAGTCTGCTCGTGGTGGCTGATCTGTCGACGGACGCACGCTGGGCGATGACGTGCGCGTAGCCATGGGCGGCGCCCGACGCCAGCGCGGTGAGCAGTACCCACAGCGCGTCCGATCCGGGATCGGCCTTCTCGCCCGCCGCGTCAAGGGCCGCCACCAAGGCGCTGGCCAGCACCAGTCCGTAGACGCCGCTGAACAGCGACTGCTCCGCCGGCCGGTGCCGCAGGCTCCACCTCGGCGCGACGTTCTCAGGACTGACATGGTCGGCGCGGTCGGGCATCGCATCACCTCTGTACGGGAAGAGAGCTGGGCCCGAACATGCTCACCTGTGTGGCGTCAGGGGACATGGCGCCACGCACTGCTCGCATGATTGTTGTGCCATAAGGGGGCAGAACGCGGGTGCCGGGTGCCGTGCCGGCACCGCCCGGGCCCGGGCGCAGCGCTTGCTGGCCCGCCGGGAGCGCACCGGCAGGAGGCGATGACCAGATGTCACGTCACCGTCCTCTGGCGGTGTGCCACGGCACGAAGGCGTTCGTCAGCCCCGCGAGAGCCGTGCGCAGCTCCGGGGGGTGGCGCAGCAGCACCATGATCATGCTGTTGTCGTGGATCCAGGCCATACCGGCCTTGGAGTACACCTCGGGCGTGTAGTACTCGGTGAAGAATCCGGTCAATCCGCTGGATCACCGCCGACAGTTTCGAATCCATCCAGGACGGCTGGCCCGTGGCTGGACGGGGGAGGCGACGGACGCGTCATGACTGCATGATCCCTCACGGAGCGCCCAAGCCGCCCACCCTGGGCACACGCCAACGTCGTCCGGGAGCAGTGCCGCTCAGCGTCGCTCGATCAGGACGGCCGGCGCTCGGGTTGCATTCCTTCTGTCCGGCGCCGCCGCCGGTCTCGGCCCGGGCTCCCCTGGCGTTAGCCGGGTGCCGAATCGTGGAGCATGGCGGCGGCTCCCTGCGGATTCCCCGCACCCGGGCACGCGGAGCCCTCGCCAAGAAAGAACGGCGTCTAGCAGCAGAGCTTTCGCGGCGATGTCAGATGTACGCGACGGGCCACGGCGAGGGCTCCTGCCAAGGAAGGGGCCAGGGCGCAGGCGGAGGAGACGGTGATGGCGCCGCGCTCCGGGGCGGACAGGGGGGCGGCGGCTCGGAGCGCAGTGGCAGGTTCGCGCCAAGACCATCATCGCCAATCTCGCACCCCGTGCGGTCACTACCGCCACCGGCCTGGTGCTCGCGTCGGCATGCCCGGTAAGGACGTCGGAGCCGTCACGGGGAACATCAGGGTCGGTAGACGCACTCCGCCAGCGTGGCGTGTTTCTTCCAGCCCAGCGACTCGTACAGCGCGCGCCCGGCGTCGGTCGCGCCGAGAACGCCGAGGGCCGCGCCCTCCGCCAGGGCACGGTCGGCAAGCATGCGCATCACGACGCTGCCCAGCCCACGCCGCCGATGGGCCTCATCGGTCAGCACTCGGTCGATGCCCACGGCTTCGCCGAGGGCCGCCATCTGTCCCGTGGCCGCCTGCTCGCCTGCCGCATCCAGGACTCGGACACAGGTCACCGCTCCGGCGGTCTCCGTAGTCGCCGTGTACCCCTCGGGCACGACCGGGTTCGTGGCCATCAGGTCAATGGCCATCAGGTGCCCGGTCTCCTCCCAGGCCACCACCCACCCCGGGGTCAACCGGGGCTCGACCTCCTCCGGCTTCGCCGGCATCCTCATCCAGGTTCGCGGCACGGACACCGAGGCAGCGGCGCTGCGGACCAACAGCTCTTCAGTCTCTGGCAGGACGTGGCGTCCCACTTCGTCAGGGTTGTCGGCCACCTCGATGTAAAACCCCCAGGGTTTCTCGGCCGGCCGGGGTGTACGCCGGGACACGGCCCAGCCCGCCACCCAGGTCACAACTAAGTCCGCAACCATCAGCCCTCCCGAAAGTATGTCCGTACCAGCGGCCAGGTAATGACTCCTAACCAGGAGCACACATTACGTCACCATGGGGCCTGCGGCAGCCGATTCCGGGACGTCCGTCGCAGGCCCGCAGCGCGGGCCGCAACGGCGCCACCCACCCCATGGGGGTCAACGGTGCTGCGGTTCCTGGAGATCCGCTGCGGCCGCGGACCGATCCCGGCCGACTTCGACCACGACTTCGGCCCTGTCCGATCTCACCCCCGACGAACGCCGCGTCCTGCGGTCAGTGGCCCTGTTGGACGCCTTTGATCCGACCCTCGCCACCAGGCGCCGGCCCAGCGGCTGATCGAGCGGCCCTTCGTCCCGGCCGCCGGCGGTCAGCTGATGGTGACGTAGAAGGCGTCCTTACCGTTGATGATGCGGTTCAGGGTGAGGAACTGGCCGAAACGGTTTCCGCGACGCCTGGCCCGCCCATGTCCGCCCCGGGACGCACGGGCGGCGGATGTCAGGTGCCGCTGGTGGCCTTGAGTGCCCAGCGACGAAGTTCTTCGTCAGGGCGGCCACTCCATCGGCACGTGCTGCCCCTGCGGGGGGAAGAAGTCGAGCACGCCGACCGCGCCGTAGTTCGCCCAGAAGCTGTACAGGGTCGTCCGGGCGGTGAAGTCGGGTGCCGACGCCGACGCCGTGCCTTTGCGAAGGATGATGCGCGGGCTGCCGAAGCAGGAGATCTCGTCCGCATGGTCATCGGCTGCGTCCTCGATCTCCTTCAGCCCGTCGTCGCCCGAGAGGGGCATGTCCAGATCCTGGCTGATGGGCTTGCAGATCGCCATGGCCGCCGGGGTACTGACCGTGCTGGCAGGGAACGCATGGGCTGTCGCGGTACTGGCCGCGGGGGGCGCCTTCGCCGGCACCGTCGCCTTTGCCCGGTCCGTAATCGGCTGAACCTGGCACTCCTGCCAGATCAGTCACGGGCGCGTCGGCCTATAGCTCGCGTCTGGCCTTCGATCCGGACCAGGATGCCGATCAGGCCGACGGTGCTCAGGAGCATGACGGACCAGCCGACGGCCTGCCACGTTTTGGTGGCGGAAGACGTACGGCGTGAGCACG
This sequence comes from Streptomyces deserti, assembly GCF_054782695.1. Classification (NCBI taxonomy): domain Bacteria; kingdom Bacillati; phylum Actinomycetota; class Actinomycetes; order Kitasatosporales; family Streptomycetaceae; genus Streptomyces; species Streptomyces deserti. The sequence continues at coordinate 27,886 of NZ_BAAGRZ010000037.1, read as the reverse complement.
GCCATGACGACGCGATCACGCACAGCGCGGACAGCCAGAAGCACTTCATCGCAACCTCCGTGAATGAGTGGGTGATTTTGACGGCCGGGCGTGGGAGATGCGGCGGGCGGCCCGTTCCCGGCCAACCCACCCCTGACTACTGCTGGGAAGCCAGATGCACGCGACGCGTGATGACCAGGTCGCGCCGTCGCTGCCGGGTCGGCAGGTCGCCGTCGACCCACTGCGCGCCCGACGACTCCTCGAGGGGCAGGTCGACCATGGGGGGGGCGATGTCGGTGTAGCAGGCGTAGCCGCCGCTGCGGGTGAGCTCCCGTGGGTGTGCGATGCAGCCGGTTACCTGCTCGTCGGCGCCCCGGACGGGGTGGTGGAAGGTCAGGGCGAGTTCGAGGCGGTGCGCAGCCGCTCGGCGCGGTCCTCGATGTCTGAGGTGGTGCCGGCGTCGCGGATGAGTTCGGCGATCTGGGCGGTTGCGGTGGTGACCCGCAGGACGAGGCCGGTCAGGAGCTGGTGGCCGAGGTCGATTTCGTCAGCGGCCTGGTCGCGGTGGGTGAAGGCAAGGGCGAAGGCGCGCTGAGCCTGGGAGGTTGCACGTTTACCGGCGACAGCATGTTCCTCGGCTCGGGAGAAGTACCCCGGGAGTCGCGCCCGTTGTGTCGTACGCGATCCGTACGTCAAGCTTACGCGATCCATACGGTTCATGGGATAGCGTGTCGGTCAGGAGGTGTTTCATGTCCGAGTTGTTCGACGCGGTCGACGCGCTGGTCGCGTCCCGCGCTCCGCTGCCGCCGGCGCAGGAGCGCAAGCGGCTGCGCCAGGCCCACGGGCTGACGCTGGACGAGGTGGCCGCCGCGCTGAAGGTGCGCCGGGCGACTGTGTCCGGCTGGGAGTCGGTCAAGAAGCCGGTCGAGCCGCGCGGCCCGGAGCGTGAGGCGTACGCGCGGCTGCTGAACAAGCTCGCGGAGCTCTACCCTGCGCCCGCCGCCGTTCCGGACCCGGTGCCGGCCACGTTCACCACCCAGCCTGACCTGACGCAAGCGCGGACTCTGTCCACAGGACCGGCCTCTGAGGCTGCGGACACGACTGAACACGAGAGCACCCAGACGGCGGCCGCTCCCTCCGCTCCTGCTGCGCAGGCCGTGCCGCGTCCGGCGCGCACCGCCAGGAGCACGTCGACGTCGCGCCGCCCGGCCACGCGGAAGGCGGCCCCGGCCAACACTCCGGCGGGCGGTACCGACCCGCGCTTCGAGAACGGCCCGCTGGCGGTCGTCGACGTCGACGCCGACGGGCAGGTCCTCGCGTACTGCACCGGCGGCCTGGTCCTGGACGTGCCCGCCAAGTCCCTCCCGTCCCTGGTGGAGTGGACATTGAAGGAGGCGAAGCTCGGGCAGCCGAAGCTGTCCGGCCCGGGCAAGGACGCCGACCCGCTGCTCGTGCTCACCGAGGCCGCGCTGCAGCGCTACGGCCTGCCCGTCGCCCTCACAGACGAAGAGCGGCTCGCCGGGCGGATCCCAGAGAGCCACAAGGTCGTCAAGCAGCTGGCGCGCGCCGACTGGAAGCTGACGAAGCGCGGGTTCGGGCCCTGGGCGCGGATCTACCGCCCGGCGCAGGGCTCCGAGCGCAACTGCGTGCAGCTGTGCATCCCGTCCTGGCACGCGCTCGACTCCCGTCACTGGGGCAACGCCGCTCAGCTGCCGCCGGCGGAGCTCGCCCGCGTGCTGGGTGTCTACGCGTCCCGGGTGATGACGCCGCGCGGCTCCACCGCCGTCACCGGCCTGGAGCTGATGACCGCGCTGCACCCGCCGACCCGCGCCACCGCGCCGGACGAGAACGGCAAGCGGCATTCAGAGCACAACCCCGGCTCGCTGGGCAAGGACCCGGTGGACCCGGCGCCGTGCGAGGCCCCGGACGGGCACCCGCTCCTTGCGGACCTGCCGCGCTTCCACGTCCGCGGCCCCGGCGAGAAGCTGTTCGAGGAGGCGTACGACTGGGCGCGGCCGATGACGGACGCCGAGTGCACCCTGCGGTACCTGGTCGGCATCGACGTGAACATGGCCTTCGCCGCCGGCGCCAACGGCCTGGTCGTCGGCCTCGGTGCGCCGACGCACGTGAAGGCGCCGGTGTTCGATGCGAAGCTGCCCGGCTCGTGGCTGGTGGACCTGTCCCACGTCGACCTGTCGAGGGTGAAGGTCGGCAAGGAGTGGGTGGAACTGGACGCGAGTCTGCTGCCCAGCCCGTTCACGCCGAACGGCGAGCGCCCCGAGGGCCCGGCCTGGTACGCCACGCCCACCGTCGCCTACGCAGTGGAGCTCGGCTACGACGTCGCGCCGATCGAGGCATACGTCCGGTACGAGAACGGCCGTTACCTGGACGGCTGGTACAACCGGTTGCGCGACGCCTACCTCGCCACGATGGGCGACCTCGGCGTGCACGCGGACATGGCGCCGGCCGACTTCCTCGCGGCGATGGACGGCTACAAGGAGCGCGACCCGCAGCTGGCGCTCGTCGTCTCGGCGGTCAAGGCGACCGTCAAGGGCGGCCTGGGCAAGCTGCGCGAGCGCCCGCGCGGTGAGGGCTGGCGGCCGGGCGAGCCGTGGCGGGCGCTGTCCCGGCCGACGTGGCGGCCGGACATCCGCGCGGCGGTCATCTCCCGCACCCGGATCAATCTGCACCGCAAGATCGTCAAGCACGCCGCGTTCACCGGGCAGTACCCCGTCGCGATCCTGTCCGACTGCGTCGTCTACGCGGCCAACGGTGAATCGCCACTGGACTTCCTGCCGTACCGGGACGGCAAGCCGCTGCCCGGCGGCTTCAAGCTCGGCATCAACCCCGGCCTGGTCAAGCACGAGGGCACCCAGACCGTCCTGTGGGGCGAAGAGGTCCGCGAGCGGTTCAACGCCCCGGAGCTCAACCTCGCCCGCTACATCAAGGACGGCACCGTCACCGACATCGACAACGGAGAGTAGGAGAGGGCGATGAGCCTGTTCGGGGACGGCCTGGACGCCGCGGTGCAAAAGGCGTTCACCCGCCCGGCGCCCAAGAGCGCGCCCGCGCAGATGCGGTACCTCGTCAAGCAGCTCAAGGGCACCAGGCCGGTCGCCCAGATGCTGCGCATCTCCCAGCGCACCGTCGAACGGTACGTGAAGGACCAGATCAAAAAGCCCCGCCCGGACCTCGCCGCGCGCCTGGAGCGCGAGGTGAAGAAGCGGTGGCAGCCACAGATCCGCGCCCGGGCCAAGGAGCGGGCGGCGACCACCGGCGGCATCGTCATCGACACCAGGGCCCGCATCGGCTACACCGCGCCGATCGGCACTACCGACGACGCCCGCCTCCGGCACCTGACCGTCGCGCTCCCGCCGCAGTACGCCGCCCGTCTCTTCGAGGCCCAGGAACAGGGCGCCGCCGAGCAGCATCTGCGGGAGATCGCGGCCGAAGGGCTCAAGGAGGTGTACTTCCAGGACAGCGGCCGCCGCGCGGGCATGCTGGAGGAGGTGCGCTTCACCGACATCGAGCACATCGAGTTCGACCTGTAGACCTCCCCGAACAGCCGCGAGCCCCAGACCACCGCTCCGGGGCTCGCTCACGTATCCGCCGGGCCCTGGCGGGCCAATTGGCACGCCACGCCAGTGTCTGAGGACTTGCGCGTCATGCAGGCGACGTCGTGTCCGACGCCTGACGCGCGGCCGGCACCGCGGTGTCTGGCTGTGCGGCGGCCAGCGCTTGGTCGACGAAGTCCCGTAAGAGCGCCGAGGTATCGGGCACCGTAATGTCCTTGATCCACGTCTCGCTGTGCCACCAACATTCCAGCTGAAAGCGGTGCGCGCCGTGAGCGGTGCCGGGCCAACGGTTGGCGCCTGTGGCGCTCGGTCGCCTCCAGATGCTTCTGGGCGATACCGACGTGGTACCGGCCGGGCAGGGACCGCCGCTCCAGGCAGCCACGGCACTCCAGCAGGTGCAGCACGGCCCCCTCCTGCTGCTCCAGGCCGTTGCGTGGGGAGCTCTTGCCCTCGAAGGTGTCGCAGCTGCCGCACAGCGGGCCGCGTACAAAGCCATGGTCATGGCAGTCACAGGCGGCACAGGTAGTCGTCGGCGCGGGTGGTACGCACGCGGGCAAGTCGTAGAGCACGCCGCGCAGGTGGCCGGTGTACCACTGGAAGGTGTCCCCTGAGCACGGCGGGCACAGGGTGACGTAGCCCAGCGGGCTCTGCGTACGCCAGGGACGGCCATCGGCCTGCGGCCGGCCACATCCGCGGACAGCGAGTACTGCTTCCTGCTGCACAAAGCCGCCATGGTGCCTACATCACGGCCATCTGGGGCTGGGACGAGCAGGTCCAACGCGACTTCCACGACCGCGGCTTGACCTGGTGTTCTGCGATGAGAGTTACACCTTCGACGTTCGTCTGCGGGCCGGGACTACCGAGGCCGAACTAACGGACCTGGTGAATGCTGCCGGCTGAACCCAGCCCAAAGTGGCGAGGTGGCGGAATAGGACGGCCTTCACGATGTCGGTGATGCGGGTCGTGCTGCAGCGGAGCTTCCGCAGCAGGCGCCACTGCTTCAGGGCGGCCATAACTTGCTCGCCGCCGGCGCAGGAAACGCCACCGCCGCCTACTGCCTGCACCTGTTCCACCTGCGCCGCGGCGAACTACGCGACGCCGACCACTGGGCCCACCAGGCCCTCACCCTGGACACCAACATCCACCTGACACCGCCGTCCCCGCGCCGAGGAGGTTCGACCTGGAGCACACGTTCCGGCTGATGAAGCAGACCCTGGGCTGGACCCGTCCGAAGATCCGCACCCCCGAGGCCGGAGACCGCTGGACGTGAATCGTCATCGCCGCCCACACCCAGCTCCGGCTCCTCCGCCAGGCCGCCGCCGACCTAGCGCACTCCAGACGGGAACGCCAGCAAGCGCAGCAACGTGTCCAAGCCGCGATGGGCATTCCGAGGTGGCGATTGCGGTCATGGAGGGGCGTCCTTATGGCTGTCAAGGCGGATGCCGGGTAGACGGTTCATCACAAACTTGTGTGGGGACGAAGGAGAGGATGTCGGGGCAGTGGCGGTGAAGGCGATGGGATGGGCGCACTCGTTTCCCATGTCCGGGGGAGTGCGTGCCGGACGGGAGTGGACACGCAGGCGTCTCGAGTCCCTGCCCTGGGCCGCTGCCGAGCCGAACACGGTGGACGCCATCGTGCTGGCTGTGTCCGAGCTGATCACCAATGCGCATATCCACGCGCACAGCGACGCGCAGCTGGTCCTCACGTGGGACGGCGACTGCCTTCATGTGAGCGTCCACGACGAGGACCCGACGCTGCCGCGCCAGCGCGAACCACAGCCGGGGGAGGTCTCCGGCCGCGGAGTAGCAATTGTGCGGAAGCTCGCCGATGCGTGGGGGATGAGGTGCCAGCGGCACGGCAAGACGGTGACGGCATGCTTCTGTCCCGCCGATACCGATGCCGGTACCGACCGGTATGGCGGCAGCAGCAGTTGAGTTCTGCTCACCGGTGAAGCCCGCCTCTGAAGGAGAAGTGTCGTGTGTCTGGCACGAGGATCGAGTGATGATCCTTACATCTGGCTCTGGGGGCTGGGCGCTCTCGCGCTGTACGCGCTGATCAGCTACGGACTGACATACCGCGCCCGCGCCCGGCGCGGTTGTGCACATCCGGCTCGTGACGCCCTGCACGACCTCAAGGACCGGGAGGATCCCCAGCCGCCCGAGTACCGCTTCATCAGCCGTGTGATCATGCTGTGCGGAGCGGGGCTCACCGGGCTGGTCGCCTTCGCGACCAGTGGCGCCGCGCGGGTCCTGGCGGTCGGGCTCACTGCCATGGTGGCGGTGACCATGTGGGCGTACTACGACCATCGCACAAAAAGGCGCGCCTCCGCGCAGCGATGACGCAGGCCCTGGCCCCATCGGACGGGCGGGAGGGGTCTCGTGAGTGTCAGTCAGTCCCGGGGTGCTTGCCGGGACCGTCGGCGTCGGAAGACAGCGGAGTGGGTGACAGTGTGGTGTCCTCCTCACCGGGCTCCAGAAGCGTGTCGGCCGCGCCGACGATGAGCGGGTCGGGTGTGCCGACCGCCTCGCGGTCCTTTCTGGCGTAGTCGATGCGCGACAGCAGACTGCGCATGGTCTCCAGCCGGGCGCGCCGCTTGTCATTGCTCTTGACGACGGTCCAGGGGGCGTGTGCGGTGTCCGTGGCGCGGAACATGTCGACCTTCGCCTCGGTGTAGTCGTCCCAGAGGTCCAGCGAGGCCACGTCCGTGGGGGAGAGCTTCCACTGGCGCACCGGGTCGACCTGCCGGATCGCGAAGCGCGTGCGCTGCTCGGAGCGGGATACGGAGAACCAGAACTTCACCAGCAGGATGCCGTCGTCGACCAGCATCCGCTCGAAGGCCGGGCACTGGTCGAGGAACAGCTCGTACTCGTCCTTGGAGCAGTATCCCATCACGCGCTCCACGCCGGCTCGGTTGTACCAGGAGCGGTCGAAGAAGACGATCTCCCCGGCCGTCGGCAGATGCGCGATGTACCGCTGGAAGTACCACTGGTTCGCCTCGCGGTCGGTGGGCTTGTCCAGGGCGACCACGCGTGCGCCGCGAGGGTTGAGCCGCTCGGTGAGCCGCTGGATCGTGCCACCCTTGCCCGCCGCGTCACGCCCCTCGCACACGACGACCACGCGTGCGCCGGTGTCCTTGACCCACCGCTGGAGCTTGAGCAGCTCGATCTGCAGGATGCGCTTGGTCCGCTCGTACTCCTTGCGGCCCACCTTACGGTCGTACGGATGGTTCTCCCGCCAGGTCCGGATGGGACGCCCGTCTCCGTCCAGCACGATCGGCTGCTCTCGCCGACTGGTATCCACAGTCAGCCCGTCCAGCAGCTTGTCCGCGTCTTCGCCGTTCATCACCAGGTTCCCGTTCGGCCCGCCCGTCGGTCAGAAGGGCATGCGGCCGCGGGAGCGGCGGCCTGCCGAACCGCTGCGCGTCACCGCGCGCGAACTGGTGTGGAAGGGCTTGCTGAAGAGCCGGCCCAGAATGCCGGGCGCCTTGCCACCGGCCCGCGCCCCGGCACCGAGCGTACGTTGCGTGCCGCGTTCGGGATGGCGTGAGAGACGGGGGACGAGGAAGGCCAGGACGGCCAGGACCACACACACGGCGACAACGGCGGCTACTACCATGATCGGCTCCTTTCGCTAGTGGACGGATCCACGAGTGCCCCGCCCTGACCCGCCCATGTGAAAAGGAAGGCTCCGACCCGGGACTGGTCTGCTCTCCAGCAGCCAGAGCAGCACCCCAGCCACCCAGGGGCAGCAGCCGAACGACACCGACCAAGCGACATCTCGGGGTTCGACTACTTCGGTACGACGGTGCGCCTGCGCGACGGCAACCGGGACGGCTACGCCGACCTGTACGTGGTGGGCCACATGGGCGGCAACCTGCGGCTGCTGGGCTCCGATGCGGGCATCACGACGGCAGGCATCACGACTGTGGACGGGGCGACCATCGAGGGGATGGGTCAGTAGCGGCCGATCCGGTCACGCGGGCCGGGGCAGGCCGGGGTAACGACACACCAGCCCCACACCCCAAAAGTTCACCGAACTCCCGTACAACCCTCCTGCCCCTCCAGTGGTCTCCTGCTCGCACACCCTTACGGCAGTTGGGCCCGCCGCCCCACTCGGCGCGGGCCCTCCTCCCTCCTGGAGACGCCTTGCGCACACGCCCGCTCCTGATGGCCGCTTGCCTCCTTGCCTCCGGCCTGACTTCGCTCGCCCTGGCGGTGCCCGCCGCCCACGCGGCGACCCCAGCGGCTCCGTACGACTTCAACGGCGACGGGTACCGCGACCTCGCGGTCGGCGCGCCGGGTGCCACGGTCGGCGGCAAGACGAAGGCGGGGGCGGTGTCCGTCGTCTACGGCTCGTCCACCGGCCTGAGGACGACGAAGTACCAGACCATCACCCAGAACTCGACCGGTGTCCCCGGCAGCGCGGAGACCTCGGACGCCTTCGGCAAGGCGGTCACGTCGGCGGACCTGGACCGCGACGGCTACGCGGACTTGGTCGTCGGCGCCCCGGGCGAGGACATCGGCTACGAGGTCAATCCCGACCCCGACGACGGCACGGTCGTGATCGTCTGGGGCGGCTCGGCGGGGCTGTCCGGCGCCTCGACCGTCGAGAACATCATCTCCAACGACCGCGACCACTACGGACAGGCCCTGACCGCCGGGGACTTCGACGGCGACGGGGACGACGACGTCGCGGTGGGCGCCACAGGGAACTCCAACATCCAGATCATGAAGGGCCCGTTCACCCGGTCCGGCGAGCATATGAGCGGTTCCACGTCCGCGGGCATGGGCCACGGGTCGCGGCCGTTCGACGACACGTACGGCGTCGAGTACCTGTCCTCGGGCGACGTGCTGGGCGCCGGCTTCGACAGTCTCATCGTCCACGGCCGTGCCAAGGGCACCGACGACGCGATCACGGCCTGGGCCGACGGCCGGATCACCAACTTCACCGACTGGCTGGAGTACCTCCCGGGCGGCTACCTCTCCTCGGTCGCCGACGTCAACAAGGACGGTTACGCCGACATCGTGGCCGGCAACCACCGGGAGAGCGCGGCCGATCCCTCGGGCGCACTCGGCGGCAAGGTCAGCCTCGTGTACGGCGCTCCGGAGGCCCAGTTCACCGAGACCCGCAGGACCGCCTCGTACACCCAGGCCACGACGGGCGTCCCCGGCACCTCGGAGTCCGGCGACGGCTTCGGCGGAGGTGTCTCGCTCGGCGACATCAACGGCGACGGACACGCGGACCTCGCGGTCGGGGCGACGTACGAGTCCTTCGGCACCTCGGAGGACACCGGCACGGTGACGATCCTCTACGGCAGCAGGACCGGATTCTCGGCGACCGGCGCGCTCACCCTCTCCCAGTCCACGTCAGGCGTCCCCGGCACCTCGGAGGACAACGATCGCTTCGGCGGCCGCGTCCTGCTCGCCGACACGGTCAAGGACGGCAAGGCGGACCTCACGGTCGCGGGCCCGGGCGAGGACGGGGGCGACGGCGCGGTCTGGTTCTTCAAGGGCCTGACGAAGGGTTCGGTGTTCGGCCCGTCCGCCACCGGCGTCTCCACCTCGGGCGCTTCGGCTTTCGGCACGACCCTGGGCAGCTGAGCCCTCTTTCCTCTCTCACCTGTCCGCATCTCCGACACAGGACATCTTCATGCGCAAGCGCACGGTAACGGCCCTCGCCGCCCTCCTGGCGGCGACGGTCACACCACTGACCCTCACCACCCCGGCCTCCGCCGCCGCGGCCAAGTACGCCGACGACTTCAACGGCGACGGCTACCGCGACTACGCCGTCTTCTCGTACGGCCCGGACTACACCAGCAAGGGCGGCGGCGTCCTGGTCACCTTCGGCACGGCCAACGGCCCCGGCACGAGGACCCAGTTCATCGACCAGGCGAGCCCCGGCGTCCCCGGCGACGACGAGACGGACGACTTCTTCGGCGAGGTCCGCACCGCCGCCGACTTCAACAGGGACGGCTACGGCGACCTCGCGGTGGCCGCCACCGGCGAGAACGTCGACGGCCGCGAGGACCAGGGCGCCGTCACCGTCCTCTGGGGCGGCGCGAGCGGCCTCTCCGGCGGCCTCACGATCCCGAACAAGGGCCCCAGGGAGTCGTACGCCCGCATGGGCTCCGACCTCGCCACCGGCGACTTCAACGGCGACGGCAAGACGGACCTGGCCCTCGTCAACGCGCACAAGACGTACGTCTACCGCGGCGCGATCAGCAAGTCGGGCGTGTACGGCTCGGTCTCGGCCCTGGACAAGGAATCGTTCAGCTTCTACTCGACGGCCGTGATCGCGGGCAAGGTGAACGGCGACGGCAAGACCGACCTCGTCATCATCGGCGACGTCGTCACCGACACGTACATCGCCTCGGACGCCTGGTTCATCTCGGGCGGCCAGGCCAAGCTCTACCCCGGCAAGACGCTCCGCCTGGAGCGCCAGGACGGCAACGGCGGCGAGTCCGACCGGGGCGGCGACGGCGTCATCAACGACTTCAACAAGGATGGCTACGGCGACATCGCCATCGGCACACCGCTGCACGACAAATGGAAGGGCCGCGTCACGGTCTGGTACGGCACGTCCTCCGGCCCGGACAGGAACGCCCGCTTCACCCAGGCCACCTCTGGCATCGAGGGCACCCCGGAGACGTACGACTCCCTCGGCGACTCGATCTCGTCCGGCGACATCAACGGCGACGGCTACCGGGATCTGGCGATCGGCGTCTACGGGGAGGCCCTCGGCGGCCAGGAGTACGCGGGCGGGGTCCACATCCTGTACGGGCGGGCCTCCGGCCTCTCGGTCACGGGTTCACAGTGGTTCGCCCGCAACACCGCCGGCGTTCCGGGCGACTTGAAGATGGACGACTTCTTCGGCAGCACGGTGCGGCTGCGCGACACCAACCGGGACGGCAAGGCGGACCTGCACGTCGAGGGTAGTTACGGCTCGGTGGTGCTGCGGGGTTCGTCGTCGGGGGTGACGACCTCCGGGGCCACGGTCGTGGAGGGTGACGTGGTCAAGGGGATGCTTCAGTAGCGGTCGCGTATGTGATGCAAGGGGGCGGCGAGTCCGGTGGCGGTAGTGCATCAAGGCGGTGCAGGGCCGCGTCGGTCCGGACGGCGCCGGCCCTCTCCTGCAGCGGGACGAGCGAGCCCGGCGCTACCGCATCGACGACCGTCTCGTGGCCGGGCTTCACCGCATGCCTCAGCATGCAAGCCGCCAGCCGCTACACGGCCGCCCAGCCGGACACGGCGCTGTCTCCGCAGTCGGCAGCGGCGGGCGCCTGAACGGACGACGCTAAACACCTCTGGGGCACCGGCAGAGACGACGAACGACCGGCCTGGCCTGCGACGCTCTGCCCAGCGGCTCACTTGCGCCTCGTACCGCGCGGGCAAGGCTGACAACGGAAACGACGGCAGGGCGTCGATTGATCCAAGCCGAGCACGCAGCGCACCAACACTTCCTGCGGGCAGCGGACTCCGCTGACGGCGCTAAAGATCCACTCCCGCGCTGTCATCGAAGCACTGCCGCAGCCCGGTCAGCCGGGGTCGGGCAAAGTAGCGGTGAAGTGGCGTACGGATGGCAGACGGACGTCCATACTCCCGACGCACAACCGGGCATGCGGTAGCCAACCCGCGGATATCAGGCTGACCGCGCGTCGCGCAGACACGCCTCCAACGCTGTCTCCTGCCGGCTTCACACCGCTGCCCAGGCCCGGCGCGCTCGTGAACGGGCAGGATCCCGCACGCCCCCTTGACGCACCCCCATCCCATGTCAGGTGTTGAGAGCTGCCTGCTCGTCCGGCACCTGCGTCGCCTGTGCGCCCGGCCCGCGCCCGGCGAATCGCATGGCGACGCATGCCCCCAGATAGAGCGCGGCGACGACGAGCAGCAGCGCCTGATACCCCGTCACCAGGGCGAGGTACTCCAGCGCACCCCCCGTCATCGCGCCCAGCAAGTTCGCGCCGAACGCTGATGTCGGGTCGGGAGCGAGCGCTAGGCGGTCCGAGAAAATGAGGTTGGCGCAGAAGATGGGGGCGAAGGCCAGGGCGATGGCGGCGGCGAGCCGCCCGGCGAAGGGCAGCGAAAGCACCGCCTGCGCCGGGACGAGCCAGGCAACCGCGAGGGAGCCGAAGAGCAGCAGCTGCAGCAGGACCTGGTTGACCCGTCGCAGCCTGCGCCGTAGCTCGACCGCCGCGAGGACGGAGAGCAGGACGCCGATGAAGACGAGGGCGTTGACCAGCCACGTCGTACCGAAGTAGAGCGCGAAGCCGATCACGTTCTTCGTTTCGAGCAACATGAAGGCCGCACCCAGCAGGAACATGTCGGTGTAGCGGAAGGTGCTGCGGATACGAACCCCGGCCAGGCGCACCGACAGGAGCGTCACCAGCAGGATGGTGCCCAGCGCGCCCAGGTAGAGCGTGGGAATGTTCCGGTGGAGCAGATACGGGAAGGGGTGGTCGTCGCTCGCGGCCGCCGGGACCGCCCCGCTGGGCTGCCAGGTCTGCTTGCAGGACTGGTCTGCGGTCGTCATCCCGGCCACCAGTACGGCCGCGTTCTTGTTGAACGTCGTCATGCAGGGCGCGTGGCCGTAGATGTCGTCGAGGGTGCCGGCGAAGCGGTCGACCAGCCAACTCTTCCGGTAGTAGTTGTACATGGCGAACGCGCCGTTCGGCGCCAGGTGATCGCGCGCGGCCTCGAATGCCTCTCGCGTGAACAGGTAGCTCTCCAGGCGCAGGTTGCTCGCGCCGGCCACCAGCGTCAGCGAGTCCGGCAGCGCCAGGACGATGAGGTCGTACTTGGTGTTCGTCCGCTCCAGAAAGGCCCGTCCGTCGTCGATGTGGACGTGCACCCGGGGGTCGTCGTACGGCCTCGCGGGGTGCAGCTGTGCTCCGATCTGCTGCAGCCGGGGATCGATCTCGACCGCGTCCACGCGCTGCGCTCCGTGCGCCAGCGCGACGGAGACGTCATTGCCGTTTCCGGCCCCGATGACCAGCACACGCTTGTGGGGGTTGTGGGGTGTCTGGTCGTACGCCTGCCGGTAGGGCGAGTTCTCCCGCATCAGTGCCGGGAGCGGCGCGGTGCTCTGGTGGGGGACGCCGTTGGCGGAGATGCGGTAGGTGCGGTTTGCGGACGTCGAGGCCTTGAGCTCGATCTTGTAGTAGGGCGACCAGGAGATGCCGTTCGTTGTCGTCTCCAGGAACAGCGCGGCGACCATCGCCGTGAGGGGGATGCCGTACAACAGCGTGTTGCGGCGTCCGCCGAGGACCAGCAGGGCCGCGGCGGCGAGTACGCCCCACACGACCGACGGGGCGCGGATCCAGGACAGCGCGGCGAAGGACACCGAGCCGGTGATGCTGCCGAGCAGGTCGTAGCGATAGGCATCGAGTGAGGGAAGCAGGCGGAAGAGATCGGCGGTGATCTTGCCGATCCCAGCCATGATGACCGCGGTCAGCAGGAAGATGGCCGGCAGCGTCACCCACTCGGGCAGCCCGGTGGTCTTCACGGCCGTGAAGTAGATGACCTGGTCGCTGCTCTGACGCACCTGCACCGGATACTCGCGTACCAGGATGACGAGAAGCGCGAGTGGGATCGGTGTCCAGCGTTTGAGCCATTGTCCGCGCGCGGCCGGAATCAGGAACCCGATGCCGATGCCGAGGAACGACCCCAGCAGGATGAAGTTCGAGAAGTAGCTGAGGTGGACGACGTTGGCGCCCGCCCATCTGATCAGCGCCAGCTCGACGAAGAGCATGGTGGTGCTGGCCAGCACGAGCCTCCAGCGCACCGAACTTACCGTTTGCCCGGTTTCACCCAGCTTCATGCGCATGTACGGTGCCATCTCCGGTGCGGCGAGTCGAGGCGCCTTGCCGGTCTTGCAGCCCGGACATGCACGCAGGTTACGGGCCCTCACATGGCGGGCCATCCGGCCGGGCAGCCGGCTCGGCGGGCGTCCGGCGAGCCGCCTGCCGGGGCCGACCTCAGTCGATCTTCCTGAACAGCTCAGACATCGGGTCCCCGGTCTCATACCCGAGCCGCTCCGTCGAGTCCGTCGTGATCAGACCGATGTGGGCCGCCAGTTCGCGACCGTGTGCGTCCACGGCCGTCTCGATGAGACCGGCGAGCGCGGCCACCGCACCCCTCGCCCGGGAACGCGCCACCGGCCCGCAGCCGACGGCGATCAGCGCGGCCGGCCACCACCCGGCGAGCCGGCATAACCGACGGCCCAGGCGGCGAGGCGCGCGGCGGCGCTGAAGGAGTCGCGGGGCCACTGGATCTGCCGTTGGGCCGGTTCGGCGAGGATCGGCCACAGCCGCGGCCACAGCGCGGCGAGGTCCACGCCGTACACGGCGTCGACACGATCCGCCGCGGCCTGCATCCGGTCGCCGTACCAGGTCGGCCGGGCCGGCGGGCAGACGTCCAGGGTATGCCCGCACCGGTGACTGGTCCTACTTGAACAGGTGATTCTCCCTCGATCCTCGTCAGCTGCCCGGGGCGCGTCCGTCGGCTGGTCCCAGCGAGAAGTCAGCTCGTCCGGGGCCGGGCAGCGGCTCCGAAGTAGTCGCCACCCTTGCGCTTGACGTCGTCAGTGCCCCACGCCTGCTCGCCGGTGGCCACACCGGCCCCGCCGTTGGTGTAGTGCCGCAGTGGTGCCCTGACCAGTCTCGGAATGTGCTTCGAGCAGTGGATGTACGCCTCCTGGACCTGCACCTCCACCCATATCTGCGGACGGCGGCCGGGCACTGGATCGACGGGCAGATCCGGATGTCTCCGGCGCATCGTTTCATCGGCGACCAACTGTGCCCGGCCGTTGACATGCAGGCCAATACGATCCTGGGAGAAGTCGATCATCAGGATGCCGACGTGCGGGTTCTCCCGGATGTTCCCAAGGGAGGCCATGACGCCATTCCCGCGGTACTCCGGGTACGCCACGGTCGCATCATCCAGTACCCGGAGAAAACCGGGTGGGCCGGCCCGGAAGGTGCTGTCGCACTCGCCGCGACTGTCCGCCGTAGCGAGGAAGAACATCTCCTGGCGGGCCAGGAACTCCTTCATCCGTGGATTGAGCCGGTCCAGTACCTGATCGTCGTAGAAACGTTCGGCGCGACCGGTCGTGCCCAACTCATGCTGGATCTGGTGCTCGCCATGGCTTCCGGGCCGGCCTGCCCGTTCATCGTGATTCAACGGTCCTCCTGACAAGCTCTGCTCGGCTCGCAAGCTGACCAATTCGATCACTTGCAGGCCGGGGAGGCCAATGGCCGTGCACGAGCGAGTGGAGCACGCGCTCGCACGGCACTTCGAGGTCACCGACGTCGAAGGCAACCGCTGGTGCCCGCCCCGGCCGGGCTCAGGGTAACGGGCGGCCGGGGGCCGGGCTCAGGGGGTGGTCGCGTGCCACTCCTGGCTGCCGGGGCCGGGCGGGCAGTGGACGACGCAGTCGGGGCAGGCGTACACCGCCCGGCCCGTCGAGGCGCGGTGTGCCACGACGCTGACCAGGACCGGCACTTCAGTGACGCGTTCGCAGCGGCAGCAGACCCCGGCCGGCGGGGGCGGCCCGACGGCAGCGGCCGCCGCGGCACGGAGCGCGTCGTACAGCCGGTCCGGATCCGTCCACTGCCACTCGGGTGCGAGCGGCACCCGCCAGGACAGCCCGGGACCGGATGTGCGATGCACGGGTGGAACCGCGACGTACCAGCCCGGCCCGAGCACATGGATCTGCGGCAGCCGGCAGTGATCGGCGGACTTCGGGCGCAGCAGCGTAGAGGCTGCCGCGGTAGCCGTCCTCGATCACGGCGCCTGTCTTGTCCCCGAGGAGTCGGAGCAGGTCGGATCCCGTTCGGATCGGCACCCGCACGCGTCCCACCATTGCCCGGCGGGCACGGCGCGGACCTCCAGCGTCTGGTACGGCACCCACTGAGCGGCGTTACTCACTGTCATGGCTCACTCCGGTATTGCCTCTGATGCCGTGACCAACGAGCCGCTCGGGCTTGCCGACTTGCCGCTCTGCGCAAGGAAGTTGTCGTCATGCGCAGTGCCTCCGGCGCTTCTCGCTCCGGCACATTACGCTCAAGTAGCTTTACTCCTCGTATCGGTGTTCAAGTCGAGGGAGGCCTTGATGGAAGACCAGCACCCCGCAGGGACGGACCAGGACCAGCGCCCCGTGGTCATCGATGCGACGGGAAGCGACATCCACGGAGAGGCCGCGCGGATACGGGAGCGGGGACCGGTGACCCGCGTCGAACTGCCCGGTGGGGTGGAGGCATGGGCGGTGAGCAGTCACATGCTGTTGAAGGAGCTGCTCACCGATCCACGGGTGTCGAAGGACCCGCGCCGGCACTGGCCCAAGTGGATCAACGGGGAAATCCCTCCGGAGTGGCCCCTGTTCACCTGGGTCGCGGTGCAGAACATGTTCACCGCGTACGGCGCCGACCACAGGCGGCTGCGCGCCCTGGTCGCCAAGGCGTTCACCGCCCGCCGTACCGCCGCGCTCCGACCCCGCATCGAGGACATCACCCGCGCACTGCTCGACCGGGTCGCAGAGGCCGGGGCGAGCGGCCAAGTGGTCGATCTGCGCGAGGAGTTCTGCTACCCGCTGCCCATCCGGGTGATCAGCGAACTGCTGGGCCTGCCCGAGGAGCAGCACCCGGAGCTGCGGGCCGTCGTGGACGGCATCTTCCACACCTCCGCCGCCCCGGCAGAAGTCACCGACATCTACGCCCGGTTCTACGCCGTGCTCGGCGAACTCGTCGCCGTCAAGCGGGAGTCACCCGGCGACGACCTGACTACCGCGCTCATCGCGGCACACGACGGTGAGAGCGACACCCGGCTGAGCCAGCAGGAGTTGCTCGACACCCTGCTTCTCATGGTCAGCGCCGGCCACGAAACCACGGTCAACCTGCTCGACAACGCGATCCACGCCCTGCTCACCCACGCTGCGGAGCTCGCCTACGTCCGCGCGGGCGAGGCTTCCTGGGACGACGTGGTCGAGGAGTCGCTGCGCGTGGACGCGCCCGTAGCCAGCCTGCCGCTGCGGTACGCCGTGGACGACCTCCCGCTGGCCGAGTTCGGCGCCGCCGACGGATTGGTGATCCGCAAGGGCGAGGCGATCCTGGCCGCTTACGCGGCGGCCGGGCGCAGTCCCGAGCGGTACGGCGCGGACGCGTCGGTCTTCGACGTCACGCGTGCCGACAAGGAGCACCTGGCGTTCGGCCACGGCGTGCACTTCTGTCTGGGCGCCCCGCTCGGCCGTCTGGAGGCCCGCGTCGCGCTCCCGGCCCTCTTCGACCGCTTCCCAGGCCTCCGACTGGCCGTTCCCTCGGAGGAGTTGGTGCCCGTGGACTCCTTCATTTCCAACGGGCACCGCGCCCTGCCGGTGCTTCTGTCGACCGGCGGGTGGCCGACGGGAGCCGTACCCCGGACCCCGTAGTTGTGCCCGCACGCAAGGAACTTGCCACCAGGCGCACCAAGCGCCTCGCACACCTTGTGCATGACCCGACCGCCACCGCATATGCCGAAGCACCGCGGGCTGGTCACGGTAATCGCTTGCCTGCACTACTCTCCGTCCCGACCAACTGCCGCTACTGAATTTCGCCGCGTGATGTCGCCGACGACCGCGCGCCTGAGCTGCGGCGATGGCCAGCACCAGCGCGACACCACGTGAAGATCATCAGTAACGGCACATAGTTGACAATTTGACAGCAGGGGCGAACGAAGACGCAGGGGGTACGTGGTGGCGGCGGGGGCTTCGCCCGCGGGGGCGTACAGCGTGGAGTCCCACTCGACGGGTGAGGTCGAACCCCACGAGCGAGCGGAGTTCTGGAGCGCGCACATCGGGTCCTACCAGGCCCACATGGACTACCACTATGCACGCCCCGACGCCTTCCGCGGCACGACCGTCCGTCAGCGCAGCAACACCTCGTCGCCTGGGAGTCCGACACCCTCGAGTACCTCCGCACACCCGGTCAGGTGCGCCAGCATCCCGACCACGACTACCGCTTCATACTCCCGCTGTCCGGGGAACTCCTGTTGCGTCAGGACGACCAGGAGGCACGGCTGGCCCCGGGCGCCGGAAGCCTGATGACCCTGGGCGCCCCCTTCCAACTGCTCCACGACGCTTCCCTGCGCGGCTTCATCCTCTCCATTCCGGCCCACGAGATCGACAGCCCGCTGGGCCGCAAAACGCCCCTGGCCGCCGGACTCGACCTGACCAGGGGACTGGGCCGCGTGGTGCACGGCATGCTGCTCGACGTCCACGACCAGCGCGACACCCTCACGGCCACCCAGTTCAACGCCGTGTGCGACCGGATCGTCGAGCTGCTGTGCATGCTCGTCGCCGGTGACGACCACCCGGACGTGCCGGGTCATCTGGCCGAGGTCGAGGCGATGGTCCACCGCTATGCACGCGATCACGCCGCCGATCCCGACCTCACGGGTAGCTCCATCGCCCGCGCCCTGGGCTGGTCCCTGCGCCAGATCCAACTCGCCCTCCAGCGCGTCGGCACCACCCCGCGCGACCTGATCCGCGAGGAGCGGCTGCGCCTGGTCCGCGAATACCTCCGGTGCGCGGACTGCGAACATATGACGATCACGGACGTGGCCTACGCCTCCGGCTTCACCTCCGCCAGCTCCCTGAGCACCGCGTTCCGCCGGCGTTTCGGGGCGAGCCCCCGCGAGATGCGCCGACAGAGCCGCTGACGGCGACGCCGTCATGTCCTTCGCCGGGTCCGGGGAGCCCTGCGCGTGGTCACGGGTCCGCAGGGGGGCGACACGACGGCCGGGTCGGCGAAGTCGCTGCTCGGACCATCCCCGCCTCGGCCGGGACCAAACGACCCCGGGACCGACGACCGGAAGCCCGTTCCAGCAGCGACGACTCCGGCGTGGACGGGACGACCAGGTCGTGTCCGGGGTCGTGGAATCACGTAGGCGTCAACGAAGCGGTGCGGCCCTGCGGGCTATCCAGAAGCGAGCGGAAACGACGTACGCCGCCCCAAAGACGTCGGACGCCGCGAGGGGCGCGGTCCCCGTACGGCTGCAACGGGCCGTGGTCGGGCGGCTTTGGTGCGGACCGGCGTGGAGGAGGACATCCGGCGGGGGATCGCGGACGGGAGCATCCGCCCGGACGTCGACGTGGTCGCGCAGGCGTTCCTGGTGGAGAGCATCGCTCGTGGCGTGCTGCTGCAGTACCAACTGGACTCCGCCCGAACCCGTCTGGCCACCATCGCACGGGCCGCCCGCCAGACGCTGGTGCTCGGGCTCGCCTCGAGGCGTGGCGCCGACTGAGCATCCGGTCGCCCGCGGCCGAGGGCGGCGGCCGGCCGCGGATCGGGACGCCGCGCGTCATACGGCGCTGAGTCCGCCGTCCACGACCAGGCTCTGGCCCGTGATGTAGGAGGCGCGGTCGGAGAGCAGAAACGTGACGGCCTTCGCCACGTCCCAGGCGCTGCTCTGGCGGTCCAGCGGGATACGCGCGAACGAGGCGGTCCGGGACGCCCGCCCGGCCGAGGCATCCCGTCCCATGGGCGTGTTGACCTGGCCCTCCGCCCGACACGGCTGCTCGACCTCTTTACCCAAGCCGCATCGGAGGGCGGATCGCACCGTGCTGTCAGCCATTGCCGGGCCGGTTCACATTCTGTCCGGAATCAGCCTCTGTCTGCCCGTCGCAGCGCCGCCCGGCGCGCACGCGCCACTTCTGGCCAGGGGGTCAGTCAGCCTCGTGCAGGGAGACGATGGCCTGCACCAAGGCGTCGGGGTTCTCCCAGTTCAGCATGTGTCCTGCGTCCGGCACGGTGATCAGTCGTGCGCCCGGTATGCCGGCGGTCAGGCGCCGGGCGTGGCTGGGCGGTGTGCTGCGATCGGCCGAGCCGACCATGACGACGGTGGGGACCGTGATCTCGGCCAGGCGCGGGTAACGGTCCTCGCGGGCGAATGCCCGCGCGATCGGCACGAGCGGGGCGTGGGCCTGCTGGAGGAAGACCTCGAGGAAAACCGCGATCATCGCGGGCGAGGGGTGTTTGCCGCACTGAGCGGCTTCTGTCCGGAATCAGCCTCTGTCTGCCCGTCGCAGCGCCGCCCGGCGCGCACGCGCCACTTCTGGCCAGGGGGTCAGTCAGCCTCGTGCAGGGAGAC
>NZ_BAAGRZ010000037.1:0-8115 GCF_054782695.1 Streptomyces deserti | reverse complement strand
CGCGATCGGCACGAGCGGGGCGTGGGCCTGCTGGAGGAAGACCTCGAGGAAAACCGCGATCATCGCGGGCGAGGGGTGTTTGCCGCACTGAGCGGCTCCGAAGAGGACTCCGCCCGTGCGGGTGCGTGCCAGTCGCTCGAGGATGCCCGTCTCCAGCAGCGGGATCTGCAGCCGGTTGTGCGGTGCTCCGTCGTAGATGCGGCCCGCCCACGTCGCGAACAGCACCAGACCGCGCAGCCGACGGGAGACGCCGGGATGGTCGAGCACGGCACGCAGCGCGAGGAACCCGCCCATGGAATGGCCGACGAGCACCGCGTCGCGGACGTCGAAGTGCTCCAGGACCGCCAGGTAGTCCCGCGCCATGGGACCGGAGCCGATGCCGTCCGCACCCAACGTCGACCCGCCGTGGCCGCGCTGATCGAAGACGATGACACGGTGACCGTTCGCCACCAGGGTGGCCTGCACCAGATTCCACTCCAGCAGCGAGACACCGTATCCGTGGGCCAGCACCACGGGTGGCCCGTCACCCGCGACGATGGCGCGCAGCAGCGTCCCGTCGGGCCGGGAGAGGAACACTTCCTCACCCTCGGGTTCGCGGCGGAGCAGTTCGTAGGGAACGGGATCCGGCCGCCGTTCGATCCAGCCGGCCGTCACCCGTGCCGCCGCGATGGCACCCAGGGCCGCCGCAGCGCCACTCCAGACCAGCCGCATCTGCATCGGTGTCTCCCACATCCGCTCGTGCGGTGTGTCAGGGCCCGGTCGTAGCGTGCCTGACGGCGCTCATTCTGTAGGTCAACGGACCGCGGTGGGCCCAGGATTCAGTGGCTTGGCTCAAAAGCCGCTGTTCAACCGGAGGTGATCGGCTGATGGGATGGTTGCCGGCCGGCAAGCGGCGAAAGTCGTCGGCACTGCGGCTCAGTTGGACCTGACGAAAAGCACCTGAACGAAAAGCACCTGACGCAAAGGACGGGACTTGCGTATCCGAAGCACCTGTGGCTCAGTGTTCGCCGCCGCGCTGCTCTCCCTCGGGGCCGTTCCTGCGTCCGCCGCCGACCACGGGGTGCGGGCCGACCGCTCCTGCAGTGGTCTTCGATTGACGGGCTCACTGCCCGCGCCGCCCGCGGGCAAGGCCGTCCAGCAGGAGGTCTCGATCGGCGCCGACTGCAGGCCCCGGCTCGGCCAGGTACGGCTGATACCGCTCGGCGCTTCCGAGGAAACCGCGAGACGGACCGCGACGGAAGACACAGAGGGCGGCCGGCATCGGCTCTCCAGCTGGAATGAGATGTACGACTGCTGCAACATCCGTATGACCGGCCTGTATGTGACGTCGGAATGGGTCACCGACGGCGGCCGTGTCGTCAGCGCGGACCCGGAAGCCGGTCAGCAGTGGAATCGCGAGCCGTGGGACGCGGGCTGGTCGCGCAAGTCGGCCACGGAGGGCGTCGACTGCGCCACCGACTGCACCGCCTCCCGCATCGAGGCGCACGCGGACTTCACCTATCGGGGCATCTTCGACGCGACCGGAACCTGGTACGCCAACACCCACCACTCGTATGTCGATCTCAAGGCCGACGGCACCGCCTCGTGCCGCTTCGAGGTGGAGCTGCGTCACGCTTTCATCGGCTGGAACTGGCGCCGCGGCTGCGCCTGACCGGCCCCGGAGCCCGGTCGGCCCGGACGATGCCCGGTGACAGCCTGGCGAGCGCGAGCGCGCACACGCGGCGATCCTCGCCGCCGCCACCGAGATGGTGGCCGAGTCGGGGTACGCCGCCATGTCCCTCGGTGCGGTGGCGAAGCGGGCCGGAGTGGGCAAGGACACCATCTACCGCCGGTGGTCCGGCAAGGCCGAGCTCGTCTACAAGGCCGTGTTCACCACCAGCGACACCGCACCCGTTCCCGACACCGGCAACCTCGAAGACGACCTGACCGTCCTCGTCCAGCAGTTGATCGACGAGTTCAGCACCCGGGCCGCCGTCGCGGCGCTGCCCGGCCTGCTGGCGGACTTCGCCGCGGCGCCCGACGTGCGCGCCAGGATCCGTTCCGCCTTCCTCGAACCCGCGAAGCAGCGCCTGGCCGTCGTCTTCGACCGGGCCCATGCTCGCGGGGAGACCGGCCCCGGCGTCGACGCCGACCTGGTGCTCGACGGTCTCGTCGGCACCGTGTTCCTCCGACTGGGCATCCTCGCTGAGTCCGCCGGGCTGGCCCGGGACATCGCCCGGATCATCGCCAAGGGAATCGAGACCCGATGAACGGATGGTTGCTGGCCGCGGGCTCCCTGGCCACCGCGACGGCCCTGATCCACGTCATCGCCGGCGGCCGTGACGTGGTCCGTCCCCTGCTGGCCAGCCGTCTGGGCGCCGAGCCACTGCGCACCCTGCACGCGGTGTGGCACTTCGTCAGCGTGGACCTGCTGTTCTGCGGAGCCGCCCTGATCGCCCTCGCCGCCGGCCCCGCCCCGAACACACCGCTCGTCCTGTTCATCACCGCCCACTTCCTCGCGTACGCGGCCGTGTTCCTGGTGATCACGCTCCGCGTGGGCTGGTCACGGCCCCTGCTGCGACTGCCCCAGTGGCTGCTGCTCCCGGTGGCTGTGCTGGCCGGGACCGGTGTGCTGTAGCGAGCCGGACCCGTCTCGACCAGGACGCACCGGCACGGCGGGCCGAATCAGCCGCTGCCGACGACTCACCGGGGGCCAGGCTCCTCCGTGCTCAGCGCGGTCCGGTCCGCTCCGCCCACAACCGTGCCGGTCGGGTTCGTCCGGCACGGCCTGTCAGGGACGCGCACCGCGTCCCCGGTGCCCTGGATGTCTCTCACCATTCCGCGCTGTCCCCACCGGCCAGTTGGTTGATGAGCACATCACTCAAGGCGAGGGTGGACGGCCCCGCCTCTGCGTCGTGCAGCCGCAGCTCGCTCCAGATGACTTTCCCCTCGGGCGTGTACCTGGTGCCCCAGCGCTCCGCGACCTGGGCGACGAGGAACAGGCCGCGGCCGCCCTCGTCCGTGGTGGCCGCGTATCGCAAGTGCGGGGAGGTGCTGCTGGCGTCGGAGACCTCGCAGATCAGGCTGCGGCTGCGCAGCAGCCGGACCTGGATGGGCTCCGCGGCGTAGCGGATGGCGTTGGTGACCAGTTCGCTGAGGATCAGCTCGGTGCTGAACGCGATCCCGTCCAGCTCCCACTCCGCCAGTTGCCGGGCGACGGCGGCGCGGACGCCGGAGACGGCCGCGGGGTCGCGCGGGACGTCCCAGACGGCGACCTGGCTGGGGTCCAGGACCCTCGTGCGGGCCACGAGGAGCACGATGTCGTCGCTGGGGCGGGTGGGCCGCAGCGCGTCGATGACCGCCTCACAGGTCTCCTCCGGTGTGCGGACGGGGCGGGCGAGGGCGCGGAAGAGCAGATCGAGGCCGATGTCGATGCCGCGGTGGCGGTCGTGGACGAGGCCGGTGGTGAACAGCACCAGTTCACTGCCCTCGAGCAGGCGGAACTCGGCGGTCTCGAAGGGGAGTCCGCCGAGGCCGAGGGGTGGACCGGCGGGCACCTCGGGGACCTCCGTACGCCCGTCGGCGTGGACGATGGCGGGGAAAAGGTGCCCGGCCCGTGCCACGGTGCACGTCCCGGAGACCGAGTCGTATATCGCGTACATGCAGGTCGCCCCGGTGATGTCCATCTCGCCGTCGGCTCCCCTGCTCTGATCGATCTCTGCGACCAGCTCGTCCAGGTGAGCCAGGAGTTCGTCAGGCGGGAGATCGAGGCTGGAGAAGTTGTGGACCGCGGTCCGCAGCCGGCCCATCGTTGCCGCGGCGTGCAGACCGTGGCCGACGACACTGCCCACCACCAGCGCGACACGCGCACCTGGGAGCGTGAGCACGTCGAACCAGTCGCCGCCCACCCCCGGCGCCGGCAGATAGCGGTACGCCACATCGACGGCGTCCTGCTCGGGCAGGCACCGGGGCAGCAGGCTTCGCTGCAGCGTCGCCGCCATGGTGTGCTCGCGGGTGTAGCAGCGGGCGTTGTCGATATGGACCGCGGCCCGCGTGGCGATCTCCTCGGCGAGCGTCAGGTCGTCCTCCTCGAACGGCTCGGGCCGCTCCGACCGCCAGAAACTCGCCACCCCCAGCACCGCGCCTCGCCCGCGCAGCGGAACCGTGATGAGCGAGTGGAATCCGTTGCGAAGGAGCCTTGCGACGTGCTCGGGGTCCTGGTTTCGCCAGGTGTGGGCGGAGGCCAGGTCCGCCTCCAGAACCTCCTGCCCCGCCAGACTCCGTTGCTGCGGCGTGGTGGGCCGGTATCGGATGAGCTCCTCCTCCTGGCGGAGGGGGTGGTCCTTCCGGATGCCGGCGACGGCCGTGCGGCGCACTTCCGCCCCTAGACGGGGCATCTCGCCGTGCAGGACCGGATCCGCCAGGTCGACCGTGACGAAGTCGGCGAACCGCGGGACCGTCACCTCCGCCAGCTCCCGGGCCGTCCGCCGCACATCCAGCGTCGTGCCGATGCCGACACCCGCGCGATACAGCAACCGCAGCCGCTCCTGTGCCACCGCCACTCGTCCCGAGAGCACCTGCAGCTCGGTGGTGTCCCGCAGTGTCGCCACGCCTCCCGGTGGCCCGCCGCCCACATCGGTGGGCCGGTAATTCACCGCGAGCAGGCGGTCACCGGCCGGATGCACCTCGTCGGTCGCGACCCGGCCCGACAGCAGCAGGTCGGCGGTGCGCGGCTCCAGCCCGAGCTCGCCGATGTGGCGCCCCTCGGCATCTGCGGGCAGGTCGAGGAGCCGCCGGGCCTCGTCGTTGACCAGCAGTACTCGGCGGTCACCCGAGACGATCACCACGCCCTCGCGGACGGAGTGCAGGACCGCGTCGTGGTGCTCGTACATCCGGGTCATCTCGGCCGGACCCAGGCCGTGGGTCTGACGCAGCAGGCGCCGGCTGATCAGCGCCGCTCCGCCCAAGGCGAGGCAGAGCACCCCGGCGGCGGCGCCCCCCACCATGGGCAGCTGGCGCTCCACCACGTCGTTCACGCTCTCGATCGTGATCCCGACGGACACCAGCCCGATGACCTTGCCGTCGGAGTCGATGACGGGCACCGTCGAATCCACGGCCGGCCCCAGGCTGCCTTCGAAGGTCGACGTGTGCGACTTACCGGCCAGCCCCTCCTCGTACGTGCCGAGGACGTGCTTCCCGATCAGATCCGGATCGGGATGGGTGAGACGGGTCCCCTCAGGAGTGAACACCACGACGTAGTCGACATGGGACAGCTTCCGCGCCACTTCGGCGCGTGGCTGCAACACCGCGGTCGGGTCATCCGTCCGCAGGGCCTCGCGGACGGCGGGGGAGGAGTTAACGAAGGTCTCCGCGACGGCGAGCGATCGCTGGCGGGCCTCCTGTGTGCTCTGATACCTGGCCTGCAGCACGAGCGCCAGCATGGCGACAGCCACGAGCAGGGCGACGACCGCCAGCTGCAGGAAGAACACTTGGCCGGCCACATTGCCGATGCTCAGCAACGAGCGCGGACGCCTTACCGGCGACGGCGGCGCGGTCCCACGGTGGTCACTCTCGTGCCGGGCCTTCTGCTCCCCGCCCCGCCCCGTTCGCCCGCGCCAAGGGGAGGAACGCCGCCCGGTGACCTGGCGGACCAGCGCAACCAAGGGTCGTCGGGAAAATCTGGTCACATCCCCATTCAACACCCCGGCCCGGGGGCCGCCGCCTTGCTGAGCGGCGCCTTCGCCGTCGCTCCTGTGTGACAGGTATGCAGCACTGTGACAGCAGATCCAAGCAGCTGATGAAACCGGTGCGCACGCTGGCTTCCCGGCACGCGGCCTGCCACGACGACGCGGACCCCACCGGCCAGGCCGTACGAACGCCGACGCCAGGCGGCCACATGGCGCTCGGCCGGCGCGGCGGGACCGGCCTGTGGCCTCCGTACGGGTGGCGGTCCTTTCGTGTGGATCAGTCGGTCGTTGGTCCGGGTGTGCCGTTAACCGTTGCGCAGTGGGCGCGGATCGGGCCGTTGCTCCCGGACCGGACGCCGAAGCGGGGTGTGCGCCGGCGGGGTCATCGTGAGGTGATCGAGGCGATCGCCTTCAGGTCTCAGACCGGAACGCAGTGGGTGCATCTGCCGAAGAAGTACGGCGACTGGCGTGGCGTCTACAACCGGTTGCGGATGTGGGCCGTGGGTGGCACCTGGGGGCGGGTGTTCACCGCGTTGCTGGCACAGGCCGACGCCGATGAGGACCTGACCTGGGCTGTGTCCGTGGACTCCACGATCGTGCGAGCTCACCAGCACGCGGCCGGGGCCCGCAAAAAAAAAGGGGCCTCAGTCGGTGAACCGGCCGACCACGCCATCGGCCGGTCCCGCGGTGGGCTGACGACCAAGATCCACCTCGCAGTCCCGTACCGAGGGCGCCCGCATCGCGCCAGGCGACGATGCCGCCGGCGAGGCTGCGGACGTCCGGATGTCCCATGCGCGTCAGCAAGCAGTGCCGCGTACGGGGCGGACTTCTCGCTCACCGGACAGGCCAGCAGCACCGGCCAGCACCGGCTGAAGGGCAGGTATGCAGTGCCGCGCACGCGCACGGGCTGCGCAGGTCGACCACGATCGGCCCATCGGCGGCCCGCCGCTGGGCGTCCGCCACCCCGACGGCAGGGGCGGCGCGCACGTCGGTCACCGGCCTACGGGATCTCCTTCGGCGCCGTCGTGCCGCGTGCGCAGCATCGCGTGGCCGCCGTGGTGCAAGGGGGTACTCAGCTTCAAGTGGGCTGCTTCGCAGGCCGTACGGGCGTCGAAGACGTGAATCTCACCGTGGCCGCCACGGGTGACGGCGACCCAGTTCGTGCCGGGTGAGGCGGCCACCGCACGGCGTTGGACGCCCTCCCAGGGGGTGCCTCCGCGTCGGGGGGCGCCGTCCATGGCGGGGAGGGGGGCACGGCGTACGGTCTCGTCGGCGTCCAGCAGGATCACTTCGTCGCCGTCGGGGTGCATGCGGGTGAACGCGGTGTGGTCCTTGGCGAGTGCCAGTCGGAAGACCAGTCCCGGGCCGAGTTCCGTCACGGTCGTACTGTCCGCTTCCAGGTCGTGGCGCCATGCCTGATTCGTCCACTCCGGCCATCGCAGCGGGTCGGCGGGGCCGCCCCGCAGGGTCGACCACAGGGCACGTCGCCGTGGGTCGAGCCGCAGGTACCAGCCCCGGGCGGGCGAACCCCATGGGATCACGGCGTCGGCAACGAGCGCGTCGCCCTCGCGGCGCGCCCGGCGTACCCCCTCGCCCGTGGCCGCGAACACACGGCCGGAGGACGGATCTTGAGCGTCGCCGTGCCCATCGTCCGGCAGGGGGAGGCATGCGTGGGGCGTGACCGGCGGGCAGCCGGGCGGTGAGTCGAGCAGGTCGGCGAACCGGTGAACGGCCAGAGCGCCCGGTTCCCGGTGCCGCAGGACGGCCAAGGGGGCGCCGTCGCCCAGCACCGTCACCCCGGGCTCGCCCACGCGCGTCCGCACTCGGGCCGCGTCTCCTGTGGCCAGGTCGACGACCGTGAGCAGATCCGACCACGGTTCGCCGTTCTTGCCCAGGCCCGTCGTGACAGCCGCCCACCTGCCGGAAGGGTCGCAGGCGAGGTGCTCGGCCGGCACGGCGACCGGAACAGCGGCCTCCACCAGTTCACGGCCGAACGGGTCGAGCACCAGCAGCTCGCCCCTGCGGTCGTCGACGCACGCCGCCCGCCCTCCCGGCAGTGCAAGAAAGCCGGCGTGCTCGGAGAGATGACGGCCGGTGAGGCGGTGTACCTCCACGCCGTCCGGCACGGTCAGCACGTGGACGGATCCCCCGACATGGTCGGAGACGAGCAGCAGCGGGCCGTCGTTCATCGAGAGCCTCCAGGAGAAAGGGGATCAGATGAAAACGATTATCATGTATGGTCGAGGTGTTCCGGAACCATGAGAAGAAGCGAGGGCATCGATGCTGCGCCCACCGTCGAGACCCGTCCGAAGCTGGATCACCGCCGCGATCGTCGGTTCGGTCCTCGTCGGGTGCGGCGCCTCCGCCGAACCCGCGAGGGAGAAGGCCGCGGCGGCCGGTGCGAAGACCGACGTCACGGTGAAACCCATCGAGGCGACCCGGGAGTTGG
>NZ_BAAGRZ010000036.1:0-66885 GCF_054782695.1 Streptomyces deserti | reverse complement strand
GCGCAAGCTGCGATGCTCCACCACCCGCATCACCAGCCTTGTTCAGGCCGTCCTCACCCTGCACCTGACCTGCTCAAACTGAGGTTGGAAAACGCTCCTTGACGTTCACGAGTTGTCGCACGTTTGCCTGCAGCCCCTGGGGCCGG
The DNA here is from genome assembly GCF_054782695.1 of Streptomyces deserti. Taxonomy (NCBI): domain Bacteria; kingdom Bacillati; phylum Actinomycetota; class Actinomycetes; order Kitasatosporales; family Streptomycetaceae; genus Streptomyces; species Streptomyces deserti. Next base: position 66,739 of record NZ_BAAGRZ010000036.1, on the reverse strand, counting down.
GAGACGGTCGTCCGGCCACAGTGTGGAGAAGTCCTCGAATTCGATCGTTCGTTTGATGATTTCCCTGCGAACGCTCAAGCCCGCGTCGCCCTGTTCATTGATCTGGCTGAGCACGACACGAACGATCTTGTACTTGCTGACTGCTGACTTGTCCGCGGCGAGCTGGTGTCGATGGGGCGCGAGCAGGTCTTCGCTGACGCCGGCGCCCCGCAAAAATCCAAGGACCCCTTCTTTGCTCCGGTTGAGCCGGGGCACCAGTTCGATCAGCAGGTCCAAAAGCTCAGGCGGCCAGTGGTAGGCGTCGTTGTGGGCCACTCGTCATCTACACCTTCCGCGCGGGAGCCGCTCTCCGGGGTGCTTCGATCTAGAGATCTTTAACGGTGCGGGTTACGTCGGGGCGTGACGGCTGTCGACGGCCGCGCTATGCGGGGAGAATGGGGTATCCCGATGGCGGTGGATTGACGGCCGAGGAACGGGCTCGGCGTGAGCAAGTCCGGCTCGCAGCCGCTGACCTGATCGAAGGCGGGGCCAGTGACCGGGAGGTGGCCCGACGGTTCAGGGTGACCCGGATGTCGGCGAACCGCTGGCGGCGGGCGTTGGCTTCAGGCGGTCGGCAGGCCCTGGCCTCCAAGGGCCCGGGCGGCGCCCGTTGCAAGCTCGCCACGGAACAACTCAAGGTTCTGCTGACGGTGTTGGATGCCGGCCCGGCCGCCTCCGGATGGAGTGACCAGTGCTGGACGCTGGCCCGGATCGCCGAGATCGTGCGCAGCCGGTTCGGCGTCGAGTACACCCTGGCCGGGCTGGACCTGCTGCTGCACCGCATCGGCTGGAGCGTGCAGGTCCCATCCCGCAAGGCCACCGAGCGAGACGAGGCGAAGATCGCCGCCTGGAAGGACGAGCAGTGGCCCGTCATAAAAAGAGGGCGGCGGACTTGGGCGCCTGGCTCTGCTTCGAGGACGAAGCCGGCCAGGGCCTGAGGCCGCCCAAGGGCCGCACCTGGGGCCGCCGGGGCCGCACCCCGGTGGTGCGGGTCACCGCCGCAGGCACCAAACGTGTCTCGATGGCAGCGCTGGTCTCACCAAAGCCGGCCGCAGATCACGGCTGATCTACCGCATCCACCTCGACCGTGGTCCCGCCAGGGGCCGTCGCAAGGGCTTCACCGAGACCGACTACGCCCGCCTGCTGGATGCCGCGCACCAGCAGCTCGGCGGCCCCATCGTTCTGGTGTGGGACAACTTGAACACGCACCTCAGTCGCACCATGCGCGAGCTGATCGCCGCCCGATTATGGCTGACCGTCTACCAGCTGCCGCCGTACGCTCCCGAGCTCAACCCCGTCGAAGGTGTGTGGTCGCACCTGAAGAGGTCGCTGGCCAACCTCACGAAACACAACCTCGACCAGCTCACCGCGTTGGTGAAGACGCGACTGAAACGGATGCAGTAACGCCCCCGCCTCATCGAAGGGCTCATCGCCAAGATCGGGCTCGACCTCCAACCGCCGTAACCTCAGCCCTTAAAGATCTCTAGACGATGTCCGAACGTCGCAACCCTATGAGCCTGATTGTGCAGCGGCTCTCGTCGCTTGAGACTGGGTTTCGCGGGATGCACGGCATGAAGCTGGTGCGGTGATGTTTGATGGCGCCTCTCGGCACGCTGGAAGACTTCTCGGACCCACTGGCGGCTTCAGACTGCCCGAGCCGGGGGACTGGCCCCTGCCGGGCTGCTGTCCCACGGCTCAATCCCAGCTGGCCCGACCGGGAGGCCGGCCCAGGGCAGGACTCGCCAGATGCCTTCGGCTTCGCGGGCGGCTATCACGACACCGGTGGTGTCCAACTCGCGTTCTCTTACGTCCTGGACGGTGAGGTCGACTGCGCGGGCGCGAGCCAGACCTGGATCGCCACGCCGTGACTGGCGAGCTCCAGGAATGCGGTGTGGGAGGCGTGGTCGCTCGCACCTTCTCAGTGGCTGGCGGAGACTTCCCGGATCCCTTCACGAACGAGTACCCGCCGCCCGCGGTCTGCTGCGAGCGGGGCCGCGGTGAGTGCGATGCGCTGGTGGGCGCAGGCATAGAGGGCGTCGATCTTCTCGTCAGCGAGGGCGGTGAGAAGAGCAGCGGCTTGCTGCTGGCCAAGGTGGGTCAGTTCGGGACCAGGGAAGGCGGTGTGCATGGTGTAGGCGACGTTGGCGGGGGGCTGGCCGTGGCGGATCAGGGTATGCACTGAGGCAGATACGGCGACTGCCTACCAACGCTGGGGGCCGCCTTCCCCCGCAACTTGACTCCTACGTAAGGGTAGTGTTGGTTCGTGACCTTACGTGTGCTGATCTGCGATGAGCTTCCGGTGGTTCGGGATGGCCTTGCTGGCACGCTGGGCGGTGAGCCGGACATCGATGTGGTCGGGAGTACGGGCGACGGGGTCGAGGCGTTGTCGCTGGTGCGGCGCTTCTCACCTCATGTTCTGGTCACCGACTTTCAGCTTGCGCGGCTTTCGGGGCTGGAGGTGGTCGCACGCGTGACGAAGAGCGGGTCGGGACAAGCCCCGCCTGAGGTGTTGATGTTCACCACGCGCACGGATGATGTGTCGGTGATGAACGCGTTGCGGGCCGGTGTGTACGGGTATCTGGCGAAGCAGACACCGCCGGACGAGTTGATTCGAGCCGTGCGGTCGCTCGCGGCGGGCGAAGCCGCCGCGACCGGTGCGGTGACCCGGCGGCTGATCGACTGGCTGTTCTGGCGGCATGCCAGGCCGGTGGCGGCGGTGCAGGAGGCACTGCGGTCGCTGACGCCGCGGGAGCGTGAGGCGTTGCTGCTGGTGGCGGCGGGGCTGTCGGACGACGAGATCTCCCAGAAACTGTCCTTGCAGGTGACGACGGTGCGTTCGCATCTGTATCACCTCCGGCAGAAGCTTGGTGTGCGGGACCGGTCCCAGCTGGTTGCCTTCGCCTATCAGTCCGGGTTCAGCGTGCCCATGGCTCCGGGACAGGCCGGCTGAAAGGCCCGTACGAGAACACGTCGGTCCGGCCCGGCGCATCCCAGGGATGGCGGTCAGGGAGTTCATCCTGTCCCGTCCGCTGTTCTGGTGGCGGTCAGGAAGAGGGCGAGGCCGATCAGACTGGCGGCGGTGACCAGGAGGGTGGCGGCGGTCCAGCTGGTGTGGGTGACGGCGAAGCCGAAGGCGGGTGGGCCGAGCAGGGTGCCGATGCTGCCCGCCTGGTTGAGCAGGCCGTAGCTGCGGCGCAGGGCCTGCGGAGTACGGGCGACGGTGGGCATGCTCGCGTACAGGGCGGCGAGGACGAGTCCGTTGGCGGCGAGCAGGACCGCTGCTCCGGTGGCGATGGCCGTCCAGGGTGTGAGTTGGTAGATGGCTACGGCCGCGCAGGGCATGGCCAGGGTGGCGGTGGCCAGCCGTCGGGGTGGGAGTCCTCGGTGCATGAGGGCGCCGGCGAGCAGCCCTCCGGGGACGCTGGCCAGGGAGACGGCGGCGGCGGTGGCGCTGCCGAGTGCCGGGCGGACGTCTTGGTCCGCGGCGAGGTTGGGGATCAGCGCGACCACGGTGACCCCGAGCAGGGCGATGAGGCTGAAGGAGAGTGAGAGCCAGAGCGCCGGGGGCAGGTCGCCTGTTCGCCGAGGTGGTTGCGTCTTGTTCGTCTCGGTGGTGCTGCTGATGCCGGTCAGCCACCGGAGGGTGCCGACGAGGGGTACTGCCGCCGGGGCCACGGTCAGGGCGGTGGTCAGCCGCCATCCGAGGGGGCCGCTCAGGGTTCCGGCGGCGGATGCGAGCGCGATGCCGACGGGGATGAAGGTGCTCCACAGGGCGAGGGCGCTGCGCTCGACGGCTGGTCCGCAGCGGGATGCGAGCACCAGGGGGCCGGTGATGACGACGAGCAGGTAGCCGCCGCCTTCCAGCAGCCGGGCCGTGTAGAGGACGAGCGGCGAGGGGGCGGTGGCTTCGAGGGTGCCGCCGAGCAGCATGACGGCGAGGCCGGTGCTCAGTACGCGGCCGAGGTCGCTGCGGGTGATCCACACTCCGGCGGGCAGGGCGAGGAAGGCGGCGATGACGGTGACGCCGGAGACGAGCCAGCCGTAGGCGGCGAGCGAGAGTCCGAAGTCGCCTCTGATTCCGGACTCCAGGGGGATGAACCGGCCCAGCGCCATCCCGGCGCAGACTCCTGCGGCGTAGACGAGGGCGACTGTGCCGCGCTCGGACAGGGGGCGCCGGTTGGTGGTCGTGCTGTGGTGCTGGGGGCTCATGCGGATGCGTTGCGCAGGAACAGGGAGACGCCGCTGAACAGGTCTCCGGCGTCCAGTTCGCCGAGGTCGGGGGTCACGACATTGCCGTCCAGGGACTCGTGCAGGCGGAAGCCGACGACGTCGATGCCTGACTTGATCAGTGTGCGGGTGGTCTGGTCGGATGCGCACAGTACGGCGGCCAGGTGGTGGGAGATGTCGCAGGAGGCCGCCAGTTCCTGGCGGGCGGCGAGGAGGGTGCCGCCGGTTGCGGCCACGCAGTCGACGAGGACGGCGGTGTCGTAGTACGAGCGGCTTGGTGGTGTCATGTAGCGGCGGCGGGCCTGTCCGTGTTCGTCGCGTTCCATGGCGAGCAGGCTGAAGTCGGTGTGTGCGAAGGGCGGGGCGAAGCCGGGGTAGAGCAGCTGTCCGCCGCGCAAGACGATCACGCACAGCGCGGATGTTGTGGTGTCGGCGAGGACGCGGCTCAGGGTGAAGATGTGCCGGCGGGCCTGTTCGGGGTCCGTCCCCGGGGCTACCAGGGTGTGGTAGAGGCCGCCCGGATCGGGCACCACCGTTTCGCCGGCCCTCACAGCCGGACCCCGCGGACGGCGTCGGTGCACCAGGCCGTCAGATCCGCGCCCGAGCCGAGCAGTTCGGCCAGCTGCGGGTCGCCCGCCACGCATGCGCGCCCCTGGTCGATCTGGCGTTGGGCAGTCAGCAGGGTGACCGCCAGCCGTACGTCGTCGGGGGCCAGCAGGTCTTCCACCAGGGAGGCGACGTCGTTCTTGGCCATGGCGGCATCGTGCGTCGCCGGGTCCAGCCGGGCGACGAGGTCGGCCAGGGCCCAGACACCGTCGTCGACGAGGAAACGGGTGATCGGGTCGGCGAAGAAGTGGTGCATGGCCTCGTCGAAGTGCTGCCCGTCGAGGATCAGGCGCCGGTCGGGTGCCGTGCCGGCGAAGATCCAGAAGGTGCCGTCGGAGTTGAGGGTCACCGCGGCGCCGGGGCTGGGTGCGTAGGCTCCGCGGATCGCGTCGTTGACGGCGGTGGCGAGGGTGAGGCGGTTGGTTCCGGACTCGAAGGGGGCGTAGTACTCCTTCATGGTCCGGGTTCCTTCGAGGAGGTCGTCGCGGAGTTCGGCTGCCTTGCCGCTGAGCCGGAACACGTTGAACGTGATCGGCTGGGCCGTGCCGTCCGGCAGGACGATGCGTCGGTTCCAGTCGTTGACCGTCTCCACCCTCGCCCCTACCTCCTGGGCGAGGGTGGTGTCCACGGTGTCCATGTCCGGCTGGATGCTGCGGAAGCCGAGTAGGAAGCGGGGTCGCAGCTTTTGCCAGGCGCGGGTGATGTTGCCGTAGTGGGGGATGCGGACCGGGCGGGGTGCCTCGATGTGGTAGCGGTCGATGCTCAGCCGTAAGAGGGCCTCGGGGGTGTGCGGGTTGCGGCCAAGGGCCTCGTCCATCTGCCGCAGCAGCCGCTCGGCCCGGCCGTCGTGCTTGCCCCAGTAGCCGGCGGTGACGATCTCGATGCGCGGGACGTCGACCCGCTCCAGGAGTCGCAGGATGCTGTGGAACTTCAGGAAGGGTTCGCCGCCTCCGGTGATGTTGAGCTTCTCCGAGCGGGAGGCGTTGATGAAGTCGATGGCGTCGTCCAGCTCCTGGCGCGACAGGGAGTCCTTGGCGGATTTCCGTGTCAGGTCGGAGGCGTACATACAGTGCTCGCAGGCGACGGGCACAGCTCGCTGAGGTGGATGAAGAAACTGGAGCCCCTCTCCGGGACGCCCACGCCCCGGTGGTGCACGGCCTCGATGAGTCTGTTGCGGGACTCCTGCGGACGGTCGAACAGCGTGTTGTGAGCTGTGTCGATCCCCACGCGCCCTCCTTGTGTCGGTGGTCGTGCACCGGCCGGTGGCATCCGGCGCGCACCTGGGGCCAGGCCCAGGCTGCGGCCGTGACCGAACGGTGACTTTAGCCATCGAGATCCTTTTCGGCATGCGCCTGAGTACGCGATTTCTTCTCCGCGTGGCATGGAGCGATGGCGCCATCGGCTCCTTACGGCGTGGAGTTGCGACGGCACGGGGAAACAGGCGGCAGACCGAGCCGGTCACCTGCACGGTCGTCGGCGAGGCGCCCGGTATGGAGCGCCCTTGTGAGAAGCGGCCCGACTAGGGAAGTTCGACGGCGAGGCTGCCGGGGATGGCGTCGAAGGCTTCGTCGACGCGCCGGGCAAGCGTGGCTCTGCCGCCGTGGCCGCGCCGGTTGCCGTAGCCGCGGCCGGCGACCCAGTTGCGGGCGCCGCAGCGCCAGGCGCTGAGGGCGAACTCGCCGAGCAGACGGAGGTGGACGTCCTCGCGGCTGTCGGTGTCGAGGCGTTCTTCGAGGAGTTCGACCAGGCGCTGCTGCGCCTTCATGGACGACAGGATGCTGTGGTCACGCAGGACAGGAGTGCCCGCGGCCAGGCGCCGGGTGGCGAGGAATCGGCGGTCCCAGTCTTCGGGCATGCCGAGGATGGCCGCGGTGAGGGAGGCGCGCAGTGCTTCCAGCGCAGGACCGGGGCCGGTGTGATCGGTGAAGTGGGTGATGTAGGCGTCCCACAGTTCCCCCTCGGCGGCCATCGCGACGTCTTCCTTGGTGCCGTAGTAGCGGAAGAAGGTGCTGCGGCCGATCTCCGCCCGGGCGGTGAGCTCGTCGAGGGTCACACGGTCGAACCCGCGCTCGCTGAAGAGGGCCAGCGCGATATCGGCGAGAGCGCGGCGGGTGCGCTGCTTCTTGCGTTCCCGCAGCGGCAGCGCGGTGTCGTCCGTGGCGGAGGGCTGTGTGGGCACGGGAACAGGCTACCGACACCGTACTTGGGCCAGAGAGGCACTGGAGCCCTATCGGTACTCATGCCATAATTGCACTCAGTCTCATTTTCTGGAGTGGGTCTGCGTCGGCCCGCCCGCTGAGTGCCTGTGTTGGGGGAAGTAGTCGTATGAGCTGTCGTGTTGAGACACCGCCCGAGGTCGACCGTACCGATGCGGGCCTGGCAGTGATCACCGTGCGGTATGCGGGCGATGAGCAGCGCCTGTTGGCCGATGGCGCGGTCACCGAGCGCGAGAAGGAGGCGTGGCCCGACGGGCTGCTGAGCTGGTCGCTGTTCATCAGCACCGACGGGGCATCGCTGATGGCGTACGAGCAGTGGACCGGCGACGAGGCCCTGGACCGGGCCCTTGCCGGGAGCGCGCCCTATGCGCCGGGGATTCCGGGCACCGAGCCGGCGGTACCGGTCCGTTACCGCCGGCACCGCTCGCACGTGACCACGGCGGACCGGACCGGCGTCGCGGTGGGGTGCGTGGTGACGCCGGTGTTCGAGGTCGAAGGCCCCGAGCGGCAGCGCCACTTCGTCGACGAGGTCTTCTCGATGACGAAGGACGTGGCGCCCATGCCCGGCTCGATCGCCGCGCACTTTCACCTCAGTACCGATGGCACACGGGTGTTCAACTACGCCGAATGGACCGACGAACAGGCCCACCTCGACGCGGTCACCGCACCGCGCGGCGAGCACGTCCGGCGCCGGGTCAGCGGTGACATCCCGGGCGTACGGCCCTGCGGCTACCAGCGCTGGCACCTGCATGCCGCGCTGGTGGCAGAGTGACGCGGACACCGCCGGCGGACGCCGAGCCCGGACGGCCGGCGCTGGCGGTTCTGCTGCTGGCCTCCACGCTGGGGGTGATGGGCGGGGCAACCATCGCCCCGGTGATCGAGGTGATCCGGCAGAGCCTGGACGTCGGCAGCACGCAGGCCGGCCTGATCCTGACCTGCCACAGTCTGGCCATCGCCGTCGTCAGCCCGCTGGTGGGACGCCTGACCGACCGGCTGGGGCCGCGCCGACCGCTGGCCACGGGCCTGGCCGTGTACGCGGTGGGAGGGGGAGCGGGGCTGTTCGTCGACTCCTATCCCGTGCTGCTTGCCTCCCGTCTTCTGCTCGGGGTCGGCGGGGCGGCGGTGTTCACCTGCTCCACCGTCGCTTTCCTCGCCCTGTACCGGGGGGCCGCCCGGGACCGGGCCATGGGCTGGCGGACCACCGCCACCACCGCGGGCGGGTTCCTCTACCCGCTGGCGGCCGGGGCGCTGGGCACCCTCTCCTGGCACGCGCCCTTCGCCGTCTACCTCGTCGCCCTCCCGCTGAGCGCCGCCACCCTGCTGGCCCTGCCCTCCGTCCCAGAGCGGGCTGCGGGCACGGACGAGGCGGGCGGCGGCAGCCGGCGGGGTGCGCTGCGGCTGCTGCGTCGGCATCCCAAGCTTGCGGGCCTGTGCGGGCTGTGGGTGGCCACGACCGCGCTCATGATGGTCCTGGCTGTGTTCCTGCCGCGCCGCCTGGACCAACTCGGCATCCACAACACCCTCTTGGTCGCCCTGTACGGCACGGTGATCGCCTCCGGCGCCGCCAGCGCTGTCGGCCTGACCTACGCCAAGCTCACCGCCCGGCTCGGGCATGCCGTCCTGATGCGGATCGCGGCCGGCGCCTGGACGGCGGCACTGCTTGTCTTCGCTTTCGCCGAGCACGCGCTGCCCCTGCTGCTGGTCCCGGCGCTGACCGGGTTCGCCAGTGGGATCGCCATGCCCACCCTGACGGTCCTGGTCGATCACGCCGCGCCGCCCGAACAGCGCGGCACGGCCACCTCGTTGTAGGCCACCGCCCTGTTCGGCGGCCAGTTCGGCTCGCCGCTGCTCTTCGGGCCGCTGGTCGACTCCACGTCCATCACGACCGGCGCCCTGGTCGCCGCGTCCGGGACCACGGCCATCCTCATCGCCTTGTTCCGGCTGAACGACTCTCAGCCCACGGACCCCGAGGAGCAGGCAGTGTCCGATCCGGCCTCCGCTGCCAACAGCGAGGCATGAGAGGACGTATCGTCCCGGGGAGCAGGCGCTGCTGTGGGGACCGGCGACGTGGCGTCGATCAGTCGGGCTCGGGGGCGTGGTCCTCGCTGGGCAGCGCAAGGGCGAGGACGGCGACGGCCGCCAGTACTGCGGCGATCACGGTGAAGGCCCGCGCGTACCCCTCGGTGACGTCAGCGGCGTCGGCATCACCGCCGGTCGCGGCGAGGGTGGCCAGCGCCGCGAGACCGAGCGCACCGCCCACCTGCTTGGCGGCGTTCATCAGCCCGGACGCGGCGCCCGCGTCGCCGGGAGTGACACCGCTGGTCACGGCGGTTGTGAGGGGCGTCAGCAGCATTCCGGAGCCGACGGACACGACGATCGCCGGCCCCAGGATCCCGTCGATGTAGCCGCTGTCGGGGGTGATGCGGCTCTGCCAGCCGAAGCCGGCCGCGCAGACGGCGCAACCGGCCAGGATCAGAGCGCGGGCATCGACCCGGCGCAGCAGCCACGGCGCCACGCGGGCGCCCACGGCCATCGTGATCAGCGTGTGTGGCAGGAACCCGATCGCCGTCTGCACCGGGCTGTAGTGCCGTACCTGCTGCATGTACAGCGAGAGGAAGTACCACATGGGGATGAAGCAGGCGCCGGTCAGGACGAGCACCAGGTTCCCCACGGCCACTGACCGCATGCGGAAGAGCCGCAGCGGCATCAGCGGCGTCCGGACACGTCCTTCCAGCCAGACGAAGCCGGCCAGCGCCAGCAGGCCCGCCGTGAGGGTGCCCGCAGTGACAGGTGCGCCCCATCCGCGGGATTCGGCCTGCCCCAGGCCGTAGGTCAGGGCGGCGAGAGCCGCCGTCGCCACCACGGCCCCCGCGACATCGAGCCGCGGCCGGCCGGCAGCAGGGGTGCGCTCTTGGGGAAGGAGCCGCAGCGCCAGCAGGACACCCCCCGCGCCGACGGGAACGTTGACCAGCAGGATCCACCGCCAGGACAGGTACTCGGTCAGCGCGCCGCCGATCAGGTTGCCCGCCGCGCCGCCCGCGACTCCGACCGCTGTCCACGCCGCCAGGGCTCGTGTACGCACCGGGCCCTCGGGAAACATACCGGTCAGCACCGTGAGCGTGACCGGTGCGAGCAGCGCCGCCCCCACCCCCTGCACGGCACGGGCCGCGATCAGACCGCCCGGCGACGCGGCAGCCCCGCCCGCCAGACTGGCCGCCGAGAACACGGCAAGACCCAGTACGAAGACCCGCTGGTGCCCCAGGACGTCGGCGAGCCTGCCGCCCAGCAGCAACAGCCCCGCGAAGCAGAGCCCGTAGGCGTTCACCACCCACGGCAGACCCGCCGGGGCGAAATCCAGGGCCGACTGGATCGACGGCAGGGCGACGTTCACCACCGACACATCCAGGACCACCATGAACTGCGCGGCACAGGCCAGAACGAGCACCCAGCCCGCGCGGCGCCGCCCGGCCGGTGCCGCCGCTGCACCGGCCCGGGCCGTTTCGTCCTGCTGCACCACGTCCGCCAGCTCCTCACCGGGCGTGAGCCCACCTCCGTCGGATCCGGGACGATTATGATACGTCGTATCACAAAGAAGCCGAGAAACTCCGAGCGAGGCCCGCTGTGCCGAGAACCGCCGACCATGCCCAGCGCCGGGCCCAGATCATCGACGGCCTGGTCCGTGTGGCCGCCCGTGAGGGCGTGCACGCCGTGACCATGCGCGCGGTCGCAGCCGAGGCGGGGGTCTCGCTGCGGCTCGTGCAGTACTACTTCGAGACCAAGGGCCGCCTGATGCTCGCCGCGCTGCGGCACCTGGAACAGCAGAGCCACGACCGCTGGGCGGCCCGGCTGGCCGCCCTGCCGGATGCGCCGTCCCTGCGCGCCCGCGTCGAGACCCTGCTGGCCGAGGCCCTGCCCACCGACGAAGCCAGCCGCACCTTCCACATCCTGTGGACCTCATGCGCGATGCTGGCGATGACCGACCCCGACCTCGCCGCCCAGCCCTTCGCCGAGGGCCCCGACCGTCTGGAAGCCCAACTCGCCGACCTGCTGCGGCAGGCACAGACGGACGACGCGCTCGACCCGCATGCCGACCCGGACATCGAATCGGCCCGCCTGCTCGCCCTCGGCCACGGCCTCGGCACGAGCGTCCTCGTCGGCCGGCGCACCCCGGAGTCGGCGATGACCGTACTGGGTTACCACCTGGACCAGCTGTTCTGCCGCCCCTGACCAGTCAGCCGGGCCACCGTCGGATCAGCAGCGTCCGTGGCGCAACGGTGACGAGTCCGAGGGAAGAGCACGGGAGAGCAGGGGCGCTGAACACGCCCCGGAGATCCGCGTACTGCCCCTACGACGAGCCAGGTCCCTTGCCGGCCAGGTAGACGGTGTTGGACGAGGTGCCGCTCTGCAGGGCGTTGTCGAACTCGACGACGTGGGCTTCTGACTGGGCGAAGACCTCGGTGAGTGCGGAGGTGAACCGGTCGTCGGGCGGGTCGTTCGACCACAGGGCGAACACGCCGCCGGGGTGGAGGTGGCCGGCCAGGGCGCGGAGCCCGGCGGGCTGGTAGAGCGTCGCGTGGCGCGGGTGCAGGACATGGCGCGGTGAGTGGTCGATGTCCAGCAGGATGGCGTGGAAGCGGTGGCCGGGCTGCTTCGGGTCCAGGCCGTGGGGATCGGCGGTCATGGCGAAGAAGTCGCCGTGCACCAGGCAGCAGCGGGCATCCGACGCCAGCCGGGCGCCGAGAGGCACCAGGCCGCGCCGGTGCCAGTCGATGACCTCGGCGAGCGCGTCGATCACCGTCACCGAGCGGACCCGGGGGTCGTCCAGCGCGGCCCGGGCGGTGTAGCCGAGTCCGAGTCCGCCGACGGCGACGTCCAGTTCGGTATCCGGCAGCTGGTCCAGTGCGAGTTCCGCCAACGCGGTCTCGCTGGAGGTGAAGAGGCTGGACATCAGGAACTCGTCGCCGAGTTTCACCTCGTACACGTCCTCGCCCGACACCGGATGGCGGCGGCGCCGCAGACTGATTTCACCGATCGGTGTCGGCTGCCAGTCGATCTCCTCGAAACGCAGGCTCATCCGTTGACCTTTCTGGTGTCGTCGATGCTGGCGGGGTCGGCGGGATGGCCTTGTTCGTCCTGCCCGGGAGCGTGGGGTTTTGGGGCGTGGCCCTGTCAGGCGTCGATGATGACGGGGATGATCAGTGGCCTGCGGCGGTGGGTGCGGAAGGCCCAGTTGGCCACGGCTCGGGCGATGAGCTGTTCGAGCTGGTGCGCGTCGCCGACGCCTTCCTCGGCTGCGGTGGCCAGGGTCTTCTCGATGACGGGGATGACGGGCTCGAAGGTGGTGTCGTCGTGGACGAAGCCGCGGGCCAGGAAGTCGGGGGCCTCGGCGAGGGCGCCGGTGTCGGCGTCGACGATGGCCACGACCGTGATGACGCCTTCCTGGGCGAGGGTGACGCGGTCCTTGAGGGAGGCTTCGGTGGCGCCGCCGACTTCCATGCCGTCCACGTAGACGTTGCCGGCGGGGACCTTGCCGGTGATGGCGGCGCGGCCGTCGACGAGGTCGACGACGACGCCGTCCTCGGCGATGACGACCCGGTCGGGGTCGACGCCGGTGCGGATGGCGAGGTCGGCGTTGGCGCGCAGGTGGCGCCATTCGCCGTGCACGGGCATGACGTTGCGGGGCTTGACGATGTTGTAGCAGTAGACGAGTTCGCCGGCGCTGGCGTGGCCGGAGACGTGCACCTTGGCGTTGCCCTTGTGGACGACGTTGGCGCCCCACCGGGTGAGTCCGTTGATCACCCGGTAGATGGCGTTCTCGTTGCCGGGGATGAGGGAGCTGGCGAGCAGGACGGTGTCGCCCTTGCCGATGCGGATCTGGTGGTCGCGGTTGGCCATCCGGGACAGGGCGGCCATCGGTTCGCCCTGGGAGCCGGTGCACACCAGGGTGATCTTGTGGTCGGGGAGCTTCTCCAGCTCCTTGGTGCTCACGACCAGGCCGGAGGGGACCTTGAGGTAGCCCAGGTCACGGGCGATGCCCATGTTGCGGACCATGGAACGGCCAACGAAGGCCACCTTGCGACCGTGCTGGTGGGCTGCATCCAGGACCTGCTGGATGCGGTGCACGTGGCTGGCGAAGCTGGAGACGATCACCCGCCGCGGCGCCGTGCGCATCACCTGCTCGATCGCGGGGTTCAGTTCGCGTTCGGAGGTGGTGAAGCCGGGGACCTCGGCGTTGGTGGAGTCGGTGAGGAACAGGTCCACGCCCTCCTCACCGAGGCGGGCGAAGGCGCGCAGGTCGGTGATCCGGTCGTCCAGCGGGAACTGGTCCATCTTGAAGTCACCGGTGTGCAGCACCGTCCCGGCACCGGTGCGCAGGGCGACCGCGAGGCTGTCGGGGATGGAGTGGTTGACGGCCACGAACTCGCAGTCGAAGGGGCCGAAGCCGCGCCGGTCGCCCTCGCGCACGCGCACCGTGCGGGGCCTGATCCCGTGCTCCTTGAGCTTGGCCTCGATGAAGGCGAGGGTGAGCTTGGAGCCGACGAGGGGGATGTCCCTCCGCTCCCGCAGCAGATAGGGCACGCCGCCGATGTGGTCTTCGTGGCCGTGGGTGAGGACGACGGCGACGATGTCGTCGAGGCGGTCCCGGATGGAGGTGAAGTCGGGCAGGATCACGTCCACGCCGGGCCGGGTCTCCTCGGGGAACAGCACACCGCAGTCGACGATGAGCAGCTTCCCGGCATGCTCGAAGACGGTCATGTTCCGGCCGATTTCGCCCAGGCCGCCCAGGGCGGTGACCCTCAGCCCTCCGTCGGGTAGGGGTGGGGCGGCTTTGAGTTCTGGGTGCGGATGGCTCATACCCTCACGCTACCGAAGGGTCCGCCGGGACGATCCGCTGCCTTGCACGGTCGAGGCGGGGCTCTGTGCGACGCCGGGCGCCTCGGTCAGGGCAGCGGGAGGGCAGGGAGCGGTGGAGGTGGTAGCGCCCGCCGCCGGTGGGCCGTACCCCGGGCGTACCGGAGAAGATTTCGTGCCCCTTGTCGTGGTCACCGGCCTCGGCGGCCTCCTGGTGCGCCTCGATGCTGGTCCACTCCGTGTACAGCAGGACGCGGCTGCCGTCGGTGCTGTGCAGGAAGTGGGCTGAAATCGCGCCGGGGTGCCCGCCCTCCTTCGGCTGGGCGGCGATCACGGCGTCGGTGAAGGAACGCTGCCGCTCGAGCCCGTCCACGTCGAAGGCGGCCGTGATCAGGCAGCCCGGGACACGGGTCTCGTGTTCCTCGGCCAGGCTGCGGTACAGCCGGTAGCGGGGCGGACCGGCCAGGGGCGCGGCGCAGCCACCGCCGCGCAGGTACGCGTCGTACGCCACGGCGTTCTCCCACTGCGCGAGCGACAGCACGCTCTCGCCGTCCGTGCTCGCGAACCAGCTGACGGCAGACAGGCCGCGTGGTGGGGCAGCGCCCTCCAGCGCATGCACCTCGTCATCCATGACCAGCAGCTGCTGGTCGGGTCCTTCGACATACCGTGTGCCGATCACGGCGGTGCCGGCGCGGGCGATGTCCGGGAAACGGTCGGTGGTCAACGCGGTCTCCCTGAAGGGCGAGGGGCGGTCCGGTCCCGACGATGATGCGCGGGTGGGGGCCTGGCTGGGCAACTGCTTTACCGAGCCCCAGGTCAGGATCCGGGCGCGCGGGAACTCATGCCTCCTTGCCCAGCAGTTCCTCCGGTTCGATCGACGACTCGGGAGGGCTGGGCCCGGGAGGAGCCGGGGGTGGTGGCGGGTGTGAGCGGCATCAGGTCGGTTGCCCTCGCCGGGGACGAGAGGGTGGACGGCAGCGCCACCCCGAGAAGGAGTGAGGCGACGCTGCCGAGACGACGACGGCAGCCTGTCCGCGGCTGCCCTCAGGTTCCACTCGCTTGCAAACCTACCCTAACGAGAGGGTAGGTTTGTACTCTGGCAAGGACGCCGGCACACGAGGTGGGGCGGTGAAGTCGTGGGCGAGCAGCTGATGCAGATCGGCGAAGTGGCCGAACGCACGGGGCTGTCGCTGCGGACGATCCGCCATTACGAGGACGCCGGCGTGGTCGCCCCGAGCGAGCGCAGCATGGGCGGCTTCCGCCTCTACACCGAGGCCGACGTGCGCCGGCTCACGCTGGTGCGGCGGATGCGGCCGCTGGGCTTCTGCCTCGACGACATCCGCGCCCTGCTGGACGTACTGGAACAACTCCCCGCCGACGGTCGACCGTTGCCGGAGAACCACGAGCAAGCACACGAGGAACTGGTGGAACGGTTGCGTACGTACTGGGTGAAGGCCGACGCGCGGTGCGAGGACCTGCGGCGGCAGCTGGGGCAGGCGGAGGACTTCGCCCGCTCCCTGCACGGCCACCTGGCCCGGCTCGTGGACGCCACGACCGCAGCGAACGCGGATGCGGAGGCGGCGCGATGAGCTCCTCCAGCGAACGGGCGGCCTCCGAGGCGGCCCGGCGGCGGACGTTCGCGGTGATCAGCCACCCCGACGCGGGCAAGTCCACCCTGACCGAGGCCCTCGCCCTGCACGCCCACGCCATCACCGAGGCCGGCGCGGTGCACGGCAAGGCCGGGCGGCGCGGGGTGGCCTCGGACTGGATGGATATGGAAAAGGCCCGCGGCATCTCCGTCACCTCCGCGGTGCTGCAGTTCGCCCACCGGGGATGCCTGCTGAACCTGCTGGACACCCCCGGCCACGCGGATTTCTCCGAGGACACCTACCGCGTGCTGGCAGCGGTGGACTGCGCGGTGATGCTCATCGACGCCGCCAAGGGACTGGAGGAGCAGACCCGCAAGCTCTTCGACGTCTGCCGGCACCGCGGCATCCCGGTCATCACGTTCGTCAACAAGTGGGACCGGCCCGGCCGTGAGGCGCTGGAGCTGCTGGACGAGATCGAGCGCGAGTTCCGCCTCAAGCCCACCCCCATCGCCTGGCCGGTCGGCGACGCCGGATACCTGCGCGGACTGATCGACGTACGCAGGCCGGGGCAGATGCTGCGCTACGCCCGCACCCCCGGCGGTGCCCAGGAAGCCACAGAGGAACCCGTCTCGGCTGATCGGGCCACCCTGGAGGACGGCGCGGACTGGGGAAAGGCGGTCGAGGAGCTTGACCTCCTCCAGGTCGACGGTGCCGTACACGACCAGGAGGCGTTCCTGGCATGCCGGACCACTCCAGTCTTCTTCGGCGCGGCGATCTCCAACATAGGAGTGCGGCTGCTGCTGGACGCGATCGTCGACCTCGCCCCGCCGCCCGGCCCGCGCGAGGTGGCGAGCGGAGACGTTCGGCCGGTGGACGCCCCGTTCTCGGGGCTGGTGTTCAAGGTGCAGGCCAACATGGACCCCGCCCACCGGGACAGGATCGCCTTCATGCGCGTGTGCTCGGGGATCTTCGAGCGCGGCATGACCGTCACCCGCGCCGCCTCCGGCAAGCCGTTCGCCACCAAGTACGCGCACAGCGTCTTCGGCCAGGACCGCTCCATGGTCGACATCGCCTACCCCGGCGACGTGGTCGGCCTGGTCAACGCCACCGCGCTGCGGGTCGGCGACACCCTCTACGCCGGCCAGTCAACGGTGTTCCCGCCGATGCCCACCTTCGCGCCCGAGCATTTCGCCGTGGCCCGCCCGGTCGACCTCTCCCGCTCCAAGCAGTTCCGGCGCGGCATCGCGCAGCTGGACGAGGAGGGTGTCGTCCAGGTCCTGGTCTCCGACCTGCGCGGGGACCAGGCGCCGGTACTGGCCGCGGTCGGCCCGATGCAGTTCGACGTCGTCAGCGCCCGCATGGCCGGGGAGTTCTCCTCCCCGGTGAAGCTGGAGACGCTGCCCTACCGCCTGGCCCGCGCCACCGACACGGCCGGAGCGGAAGCTCTCAACCGTTCCCGGATCGTCCAGGGCGAGGCCCTCACCCGCATCCGCGACAAGGCACAGCTCGCCCTGTTCCCCGACCGCTGGCAGGCGGGCTCCTTCGAGCGGGACTTCCCCGCTGCACGACTGGACCACCTCATCGCCGCCCACGAGTAGGACGGCCTCCAGCGAGCTGGGAGCAGGATAATATCTCCCGCTAGGTGAGAGTGTTGTGCCGGATTCCGTCGGCCGTCGCTCGGTTGATCAGCACTTCTGTGGACCTTCGGCTCGGAGTGCGGTGGGCCAGCAGGTGTCACGTAAAGCAATCGCCATGCTGTGGCAAAGGAAAGGTAAATAGCCTGCTAGAGTGGGTGGCAGATGATCGCTCTCACGGCCGTTGCGTGCGGACGGGGTGAGTGTCGCCGGTGCCTGAGGTCGTCGCTCCGCGCCGCGGCCGGTGGCCTGTGTCGTCGGTTCGGCGCCTGAGCACCCTCGGGATCTCTTCTGTCACGAGAGGGTAGCGTCTTGTCGAACGACATACCGAATGCCGTCACGCAAGTTCGTTCCCCGGCCCCGGAGGCGACAACGCGAGACAGCGGCCCGTCATCTGTCGGCGGTACGCGTGACGCGTTCTTCGACAACGCGAAGTACCTGCTGATCGTCCTGGTGGCCGTAGCGCATGCCTGGGAGCTCGTGGAGACCAGCCGCGCCACCAAGGCGCTGTACGTCCTCGTCTACACGTTCCACATGCCGGCGTTCATCATCATCTCCGGTTACCTGTCCCGGAGCTTCACCGCCCGGCCTCACCAGATCAGGCGCCTGGTTGGTGGCATCGCCGTTCCGTACGTCGTCTTCGAGACCGCCTATTCGCTGTTCAAGCGGTACGCCGACGACGCGCCCGACCATCCCATCAGCCTGCTCGATCCGTGGCTGCTCACCTGGTTCCTCGCCGCCCTGTTCATCTGGCGGCTCACCACACCGCTGTGGCAGCAATTGCGGCACCCCCTGGCGGTCGCGCTGACCGTCGCGGTGCTCGCCTCCGTCACCCCTGGCTTCGGCGACGACCTCAACCTCCAGCGGGTCCTGCAGTTCCTTCCGTTCTTCGTGCTCGGTCTGTGCCTGAAGGCCGAACACTTCCAGCTCCTGCGACGCCGGGAGATCCGGCTGCTGGCCATACCTCTTTTCGTCGGCGCGCTCGCCTTCGCCTACTGGGCGTCGACCCGCCTGCGGACCGAGTGGTTCTTCCGGCGCTCCAGCGCCCAGGAGATCGGGGAACCCTGGTGGACCGGCGTCGTCATGACGTTCGCGCTCTTCGGCTGTTCCGTGCTGCTGACGGCCGCCTTCCTGTCCTGGGTGCCGCGTCGGCGCACGTGGTTCACGGTGCTCGGCGCCGGCACGATCTGCGGCTACCTGCTCCACGGCTTCCTGACCAAGGGAGCGGAGTACGCGGGTGTCGTCGACACCTACACCTGGCTGAACGACCCGGCGGGGAAGGTCCTTCTCTCGGTCATCACCGCCGTTGCCGTCACCCTGTTGTGCACCCCGCCGGTGCGCCGTCACCTTCGTTCGGTGACTGAGCCGAACCTGGTCTGGGCCTTCCGCCCGGACCTGGCCGAGCGGCCGGCCAAGGGCTGAGCCACTCTCCTTTTTCCCCGCCGTACGGCGGCTGTGGCCGGCTGACGCCCGCCCAGCAGCGATGCCGCACAAGGCGAAGAACACCCCTTCCGGCCGCAGGAATGCCCGCGGCCGGTGGCGCGGCACGCCTGCCGCACCCCAGTCGGGCAATTGCCCTTTCACGAGAAGGCCAAAATCTGTGAGTAATATGCCGGTTGACGTCGTCCCGGATGTTTCGGTCATTGTCGGCGCGTACAACGCGATGCCCTATCTGACGCGCTGCGTGATGTCGGTGATGGAGCAGACGATCGGGCGCGGCAGTATCGAGCTGATCGCCGTGGACGACGGCTCGACGGACGGCACCGGCGCCGAACTGGACCGGTTGGCACAGGAGTTCCCCGACGTCATCCGTGTCGCGCGCCAGGCCAACTCGGGAGGGCCCTCGGCTCCGCGCAACATGGGACTGGAACTGGCCTGCGGCCGGTATGTGTTCTTCCTGGACGCCGACGACCACCTCGGCCCTGAGGCCCTTGAACGCATGGTCGCCATGGCCGACACCAACGGCTCCGACGTGGTGCTCGGCAAGATGGTGGGTGTCGGCGGCCGGGGCGCACCCCGCTCGATGTTCCGGCGCAACCAGCCGAGAACGGACGTCTTCACCTCGCGCGTCTACTGGACACTCAGCCCGCTGAAGCTCTTCAGACGCGAACTGATCGAGCGGCTCGGGTTGCGCTTCCGCACCGATCTGCGGGTTGGTGAGGACCAGCCCTTCGTCGCCATGGCCTACCTGCACGCCGCCGCGATCTCCGTCGTGGCCGACTACGACTGCTACTACTGGGTCGAACGCGAGGACGGGAACAACGTCACGCTGACCACCCGCGGAACACAGCCCAGACTGCGCTTCCTGCACCTGATGTCCGAACTGCTGGAACGGGAAGTGGAAGCAGGACCACGCCGGGATCTGCTGATCCGCCGCCACCTGGAGGTCGACCTCAACGGCGCCCTCGCCCACCTGGTGCGCGAGAACGAGCCGGACGTGCGCGAGACCGCCCTCGCCGGCGTCCGGCGCCTGCTCGACACCTGGTGCACCGACGAGATCACCGAGCGCCTGCCCGCGATGACCCGGCTGCGCTTCAACCTCGCCCACCGGGGGATGCTGGACGAACTGCGCACGGT
This sequence comes from Streptomyces deserti, assembly GCF_054782695.1. Lineage (NCBI taxonomy): Bacteria > Bacillati > Actinomycetota > Actinomycetes > Kitasatosporales > Streptomycetaceae > Streptomyces > Streptomyces deserti. The sequence continues at coordinate 46,999 of NZ_BAAGRZ010000036.1, read as the reverse complement.
CATCGACTTCGACAGATCCGGCCGTCGGGACAAGGTCGTCGTTGACAAGGGACGTGCTTTCGGGGCCTACCCGTTCTTCCGGGATCCCGCCGTGGGCGCCCCGGACGACTGTTACGACATCACCGGCCAACTGCCCGTACGCCACCACCTCGACGCGCTGTCGCTGAGCGGCAGATGGCTCGAAATCCAGGGCCATGCCTACATCCATCGCGTCGACACCCACGAGACGGGTACCGAAGTCGTCCTGCGGGAGCGCGAGAGCCGCACCGAGTACACCTTCCCCGCACCAACCACCGACACGGCGGACCTGACGACATCGGAAGGCGAGGGCCTGTACGACTACGACCGAGCCGGGTTCGCCGCACGGATCGACACCGCCACCGCAGCCGACGGTGGCCCCCTGCCCGCCGGACTGTGGGACGTCTTCCTCCGCGTGCGCAGCCAGGACATCGTCAAGGAAGCCCGGCTGGGCAACCGGCGGTCCCCGGACATCGACTCCCGTCCCCGGCCGCACCTGGTGCGGCTCGCCGAAGCACGGACCGAGATCATCACCCCCTACTTCACCAAGCCGTACGACAACCTCACCCTCGACGTCGGCCAGCGCAAGCACTCCGTGCGCCCGCACTGCACGATGGCCGGCGTCACCTGGGCGGAGAACACCCCCGGCGCTCTCGCCCTCGACGGCCGCATCGGCGTGAGGGACATCACCGCCGATGACTTGGTCGTACGGGCCCACCGCGAGGGCCGTACCGTCGAGCTCGACGCCTTCCAGACCGTGACCATCGGCGCCGGCGGCCGAGTCGCACTCCGCGTCGACCTCGCCCGCGCCCTCGCCGCCGGAACGCTGCACTGGGGCGACTGGCGGCTCTCCGTGGCCCTGCGGGTTCCCGGGGCGGAGGAGGTGCCCGTCCCGGGAGATCGCGCTCTTCCCACCTTGCGTTTCCGCCGCCGTGGCCTGCCCGCATACGCCAGACCGCTTGCCGGGCAAGACCGCCTCACCCTGCGCCTGGGGACCGTCGACCCGGTTGCCGGCGTCCGACGGCGCCTTCGCCACGTGCTCAGACAGAGAAAAGCCTGACCCGGAAGTCTACTCTCACGTGACGGTAGACTCTGTCGGGTGAAGGCTCCGCGACGAGGAGGGCGACGATCATGGCGGGTGTGGCGGCGTGCCCGTCGTGCGGGGAGGCCGAGGACCTGCGCGGCGAACAGGTGAATGATGACATCAGGATCACCTGCCTGAGCTGCACGGCGCAATGGATGCGCGGCGGCGCGCGCTGCGCGAACTGCGGTGGCCAGGACATCGTCCACCGCCCGCAGGCCATGACCCGGCACTCGCGCGGTACCCAGCTGTCCATCATCGGCTGGCGCGAAGTCCCGCTGTGCCGCCGTTGCGACGCCGAGGCGCTGGAAACGTCCATCTCCCAGAACACCCCCGTACCCAGCGACTACGTCGCCGCCTGCCTCGGCGTCGCCCAGAACTCGCCGGCGGCTGCCGCGCCGCAGGCAGGCGCGCCCGCTCCCGCCCCGACCCCGAAGCGTGCTCCCGCCGCCGCGGCGAACCCGGCTGGGCCCGCGAAGAGTTCACCCGCTCCGCACGCCCCGGCCCGCCCTCGACAGGCCCGGCCTAAGGCCGCGCCGTCGCCGTCGCCGTCCATGGTGCCCACCGTCCGGCAGGCCATCGCCGCCTTCATGGGCGAGTCCTCCGGGCAGGCCGATGCCACCGCGATGCTGCTGCTGGGCACCCATCTCGGCTCCCACAACCGGCTGACCGTGCTGGACGAGGACGGCGCCGCCGACCGGCTCACCCAGTGGAGCCTCGGGCACTGGGGTGACGGCGGCGACCGCGCGCAGCGGTGCCTGAGCACGATCTGCCGGGCCGTCGACTTCTGGGGCGCCCGCGGCTGGCTCACCTCAGACCCGGCCGCCGGCCTGCGCTGAGGAAGACCGGAAGCATGGAGGGTCTACCTGGGGGCTGCCGCACCGAGGGGCCCTGTCTGCTTCACACCAATGCGACTCTCACGTTAGGTTAGAGATGAAGGGTCGGAACGCCGCCGTTCGTCCCGCCTCGGGCCACAGAGGCGGGGCCGCGGGGTCGTCGGTCCGAAGCGGCCGTCTTGCCGCAGCCCGCGAGGCCACCTCCTGTCTGACGCGCAGGTCTCGCGGGCCCGCACACCCCCCGGCGCGGGTGCGGGTCGCATTCCCGGCGCCGCCTGATCGGTCCGTCCCGAGTGCGCAAGGAGTCCGCATGCTGTCCTCGACCCCGTCCCCCGACACCGGATCCGGCACGGACGGGCCGGAGACTGAGCGCCTCCTGGCCGCCGCCGTACGCATCGCCGACGCCCTCCCGGCCGGCGCCCCACTTTGGCCATCGTGCGAAGCTGGAACCTCGGAGACCGGGAGCGGGCCCTGCTTCTGCGGACACGTCTGGCCGAACACGGCATCCGGAGCACGGAATTGAGCCCCGTCCCCGAGGCCGGTGAGCGTGGCGGCCCAGACCGCGGCGTCCGGCGCCCGGTCGTCGACCTGCTGGTGCACGCCGGAGGACCCCATCCGGAGCAGGCCATGCGGGCCGCGGCCCTGTGGCAGCTGCCGCTGCTCATCGACCGCCCCGCGGGGCGGTCGGGCGGCGAGCTGAACACCTTCGGAGCCCATCGCAGCCCCATCATCGGCATCCATCTCTCCGACGGCGGCTTCGGCGTCGCCGTGCGCGAGACCACCTTGGTCTCACTACAGCCGCACCCGGGCAACGCCCGCCTCATCCTCGGCAACGAGAAGATCACCGTACCCGGCGACCTGCCCCTGCGCATCACCCTGACCGAGCAGGGGCTGCTGGAGGCGCGCAGTGACTCCTTCGGCAGGCGCCGCATCCGCCGCCTTCGCTTCGAACGCGCCTGGGGCGCCTATCGGTTGGACGTGGACGGCGCCCCCGCCCGCGACGTGCGCGCCCCACTGCGAATCGAGGCCCTGCTCGGCCGCCTGCACATGCTGCACCCGTGAGGGCACGCCGACGCGCCGGGGCGAGGTCGGGCGGGTGACTCATCGCGGGGCGGGCGCAGCCACGGCCTTCCGGCCCGCACGGGACGGCTCCGGATCCGCGAGGCGGCACGTCACCAGTCGCTCGCCGACACAGTCGGCCTGCCTCCGCCGGGCGCACGGCAGACGGTGAGATCGTTTTGGAACGCACCGAATCAGGGCGGTGACTCGGCCTGGCTGGGGACGTATCCCGTCGAGGCGGTGACCGCGGTCTTCCACCGCGCTCCGCTGGACGGCGGTGGCTACGAATGGCTTCCTCAGCCGTCCACGGAGACCTGGTAGTGCTACTGAGTCCGCGCACGTGCGCCGGCCAGGACGGATTGGGGGCCGCGTGTTGGGGATCTTCCTGCTGGAGACGACCGACGGCTCCTAGATGATGCTCGCCGCGATCCGTGCGACCCACACGGAAGGTGGCGACGTAGCGTTCGAGTATGTCGACGCCCGGGGCCATCACTCGCCCGTGCTGCAGTGACCAGGACTCACCGCCGCACGGCGTCACCGAAGAGGTGACGGGCACCGCAGGCGGCTGATCGGCACGCGGCCGGATGGCATCGAGGGGCACGGGCCGCCGTAGCCGTGCCCTCGTCGGGTACTGCGACCGCCGACGCGGCTCAGGCGCCAGAGCGGGCGTCGGCCTGCAGGCGGCGGCGGAGTGTGGTGGCGAAGTCCTCGGCCATCTCCAGGCGGGCCCGCAGGGTCTCGCAGCGGGCGTCGGCCACCTTCCGGTAGGAGTCGAGCCGCTCCCGCAGCCGCTCGCGCTCCTCGCCGGCGGGCGGGTCGTCGGTGACGGCGAGGCGGTCGGTGATGTCCAGCAGGTCGCGCATCTCCTCCAGGGAGAAGTCCAGCGGCTTCATCCGGCGGATCACCATCAGGCGCTCGACGTCGGACTCCGTATACAGCCGGAAGCCGCCCTTGCTGCGGGCCGAGGGGATCACCAGGCCCACTTCCTCGTAGTGCCGGATGGTGCGCAGAGACAAACCGGTCCGCTCGGCCACCTCGCCGATCTGCATCTGCCGCTGATCCGTCATCGCCCCATGATCCCCTTCGTTGTTTTCTTCGATTTTCGAATCCGTAAAGCAACCCACCTTACGTGAGATGAATCACGGGATCTCGGCGGGTATTTACCTGTGTTTCACAAGCCGCAAGTCGCACTCTGCCCTCACGTCAGGGTAGAGTCTCTACGTGTTCACGGTCGCCGTCGAGAGTGACGGCAGGAGTGAACGCCATAGCGTGGGCCCCGACCGGGCCCCGATGGCATCCGAAGACTTCCGGGCCATGATGCCCGACCGGCAGCCGGACGGCTGCCTTGCAGATCGGCTGGGCCCCGTTGAAGTGGCCGGGCCGCCGAGGATTCCGCCTCACTCGTGCGCGGAGTCGTGTACGACGTGGACGCGTCCGCCATCTGCTGGCGCATCCGCCTGAACAGAAACGGTTGCATGTCCTCACTGCTGCCCGCAGCCCCGAAGTTCCGCCTGTCCAAGCCCGACTGGCTCGACTCCCCGAAGGTCCTGCGCACCGAGGTGCTGGCCGGCCTGGTCGTCGCCCTGGCCCTGATCCCCGAGGCGATCTCCTTCTCCATCATCGCCGGTGTCGACCCGGCGATCGGCCTGTTCGCCTCCTTCACCATGGCCGTCGTCATCTCGGTCGTCGGCGGACGCAAGGCCATGATCTCCGCCGCGACCGGCGCGATCGCCTTGGTCATCGCCCCGCTCAACCACGAGCACGGTCTCGGCTATCTGATCGCGGCCGTCATCCTCGCCGGCGTCTTCCAGGTGATCCTTGGCGCGCTGGGTGTGGCCAAGCTCATGCGGTTCGTGCCGCGCAGCGTCATGGTCGGTTTCGTCAACGCCCTCGCCATCCTGATCTTTATGGCGCAGGTGCCGGAGCTGCACGACGTGCCGTGGATGGTCTACCCGCTCGTCATCGGCGGTCTCGCCCTGATGGTGTTCTTCCCGAAGGTCACCAAGGTGATCCCGGCCCCGCTGGTCTCCATCATCGTCCTGACCGTGATCACCGTGGCGGCTGCGATCGCGGTGCCGACCGTCGGCGACAAGGGCGCGCTGCCCTCCTCGCTGCCCGTGCCGGGGCTGCCTGACGTGCCCTTTACGATGGACACGCTGACCACCATCGCCCCGTACGCCTTCGCTATGGCGCTGGTCGGTCTGATGGAGTCGCTGATGACGGCCAAGCTCGTCGACGACATCACCGACACCCACTCGGGCAAGACCCGCGAGTCGATCGGCCAGGGCGTCGCCAACATCGTCACGGGCTTTTTCGGCGGCATGGGCGGCTGCGCGATGATCGGCCAGACGATGATCAATGTGAAGGTGTCCGGCGCGCGCACCCGCCTGTCGACCTTCCTGGCGGGCTCCTTCCTGATGGTGCTGTGCATCGTCTTCGGCCCGGTCGTCTCCGACATTCCCATGGCCGCCCTGGTCGCCGTCATGATCATGGTGTCGTTCGCGACCTTCGACTGGCACTCCATCGCTCCGAAGACCGTCAAGCGGATGCCGCTCGGCGAAATGACCGTCATGGTCGTCACCGTCGCGTGCGTGGTCGCCACCCACAACCTGGCCATCGGCGTCGTGGTCGGCTGCATCACCGCGATGGTCGTCTTCGCCAAGCGCGTCGCGCACCTGGTCAACGTCTCCGGCGTCGTCGACCCCGACGGCAACCAGGTCGTCTACGCGGTCACCGGCGAGCTGTTCTTCGCCTCCTCCAACGACCTCGTCTACCAGTTCAACTACAAGGACGACCCGGACGATGTGGTCATAGACCTCTCCGACGCCCACATCTGGGACGCCTCCTCCGTCGCCGCCCTGGACGCCGTCGAGACCAAGTACGCCCAGCGGGGCAAGAAGGTCACCATCATCGGCCTGAACAAGCCCAGCGCCGACATGCACGAGCGCCTCGCCGGCCAGCTCACCGGCAGCCACTGACCGGACCGGCCGCCCGCCCTTCCCCGACACGGAGGTGGCGGGGGGAGGGCGGTCTTTTGCGCCGCCTCGACGCCGCTCCTTGGGGACGAGGAAGCGGCCGGGAAAAGGAACCCTGAGCCGCACCGCCAAGCCCTTCAGCACCCGCGGCAACACCGCAGCCGCGCCCGCCGGCCCCGCACCCGGCGGGCGTTTCCACGGCTGGCGCATCGTCGCCTACAGCGCCCTCGCGATGGCGATGACCGGGCCTGGCCAACCACCGGTGTCTCGGTCTTCATCGATCCCCTCATCACCGACCTCGGCATGAGCCGCACCCAGGTCTCCACCGCCTACCTCACCGGCACCCCCATCGGCGCCTGCGCCATGCCCCTGGTCGGGCGGATGATCGACCTCTACGGGCCGCGCCGGGGTGATCGCCGTCATCGGCGTCGTCTTCGCCGCGATCCTCATCGCCCTGTCCTTCGTCACCGGCCTCGTGGGTCTCACGGCCGGGTTCGTCGGCATCCGCATGGCCGGGCAGGGCGAGCTGTCGCTGGTGGCCACGACCACGGTGGCGTACTGGTTCGACAAGCGCCGCGGCCTGGCCCTGGGCATCACCGGCGCCGTCGGCACCGCTGGTATCTCCCTCGCTCCGATTCTGATCGAGCGCCTGGTCGCCGAGTACGGCTCAGGCATGGGCCATCGAGGGCATCGCCATCTGCGTGGTCGTGCTGCCGCTGGCCGTGTTCGGCATCCGCAACCGGCCCGCCGACCTCGGCCAGCACGTCGACGGCATCGCCCCCGACGAGGACACACCCCGGCCGACGCCCCGCTGACCGACTGGCCGCTACGCAAGGCCCTGCGCACGAGACCTTGCCGCGCTGCCAGCCCTGGCGGCACTTGCTGTACTGCTGGCCAGATCACCCGGCTCGGCCAACGACGGTTAGTCCATATGCGGACACGGGGGGAAGGATGCCGTCGCTACCCTCGGGCAGTTCGGCCGGCATGCCAAGCTCTAGCTAGGCGGGTCATGCTGATTCGTGGTGCTGTGGCCCGAAGCGCGCAGAGGCGGTGTGTGGGCCGCGGCTCACGTCTCCTCGGTGATCGAGCAGACAGCGGAGGGGTTGTAGCCGTTCCGGGCCGCCCCGTGTTCAGCACGTTGCTCGTGCAACGCTTCTTGCGGGTTCTCCGGGCTGTCCGCCGGATCTGTCCTTCCGGCATTCTGACGTCCCCGCGTGCTCCAGGGACAGTGCCGAGATCGGCGGTCAGTCGCAAGGGGTGCTGGTGGCGCAGGTGGCTTCCCGTGATGTCACGCGAAACGGTGCATCGGGGAGGCGTGCCGGCTACGGGGCGGGCGTGCCGTCGGGTCCACTCGACTCCGTTGTGCGGGGGCGGCGGCGGAGCACGGACACGCCGCCGATCAGCAGGGTGGCGAAGAGGACGGTCACGGCTGCGGGGCCGGTCGAGTCCAGGGCGTCGGCGAGGGTCCGCTGGACCGTGCCGGCGGTGTCGATGACTGGATCCTGGGTGGCGGGGGCGCGATGGACGCGGATCTCGTACCAGCCGTAGTAGGCGACGTACGCGCCGACCAGGAGCAGCAGGCCGCCGCCGGTGCGGGAGGCGACCGAGCCGAAGCGGCGCAGACGGGCGACGCGGGCGGTGCGGGTGAGGGCGACGGAGAGAGCCGCGGTGCCGACGATCAGGCCCATCCCAGCCGCGTACGCCGTGAACAGGCTGATGCCTTCGAAGGTGGATCCGCTGCGGAAGGCGGAGACGACGATGGCGAGGAACGGGGCGATGGTGCAGCCGAGGGAGGCGATGGCGTAGGCGGCGCCGAACAGGGCCATGGACGGCAGAGAGCGGGTGACGTTGGGAGCGCGGCGGAGTCTGGGGAGCAGGGCGGGCAGGTCGCGGCCGGCCAGGAGCCAGCCGCCGATGAGTGCGAGCAGGAGCCCGAAGCCGATGGTGAACCACGGCAGGTGTTGTTGTACCTGCCCGGCGACCGGGGTGATGGCGAGGCCGAACAGGGCGAACACGGCGGCGAATCCGGCGGTCATCGCGGTGGTCGCCACCAGTGCGCGGGTGACGGCGGCCATGGGGGTCCTCCCGCTCGAGCGAAGCCGAGAGTGGGGGAGGGTGGGTGTGTCGTCGCCGAGGACGAGGAGGGAGAGGTAGGCGGGCAGGAGGGCGAAGCCGCACGGGTTGACGGCGGCGAGCATGCCCGCGGTCAGGGCGAGCCCGAGGGGCAGGTCGGACATGGTGGTTCAGCCGACGAGCGGGCTGAGCTTGTCCGTGAGTCCCTTGCCGGCCGGGAGGCTGCCGGTGAAGACGGTCTTGCCGTCCTTGTCGAGGATCACGTAGATGCTCTGTTGGGTGATCTCGAACTTCTTCCAGATCTCCCCGGGCTCGTCGGAGAGGTTCGGGAAGGTGCCGACCTTGGTGTCGGTGACGAAGTCCTTCATGGCCTGGGGCTTGTCGAGTCCGGCCACCCCGACCACATTCACTTTGCCCTTGAACTGGTCGGCGACCCTGGCGGTTTCGGGGCCCTGGGCTTTGCAGGTGGGGCACCAGGGGGCCCAGAACCACAGAACGGTGGGCTTGCCCGTCAGTGTGGCCGCGTCGAAGGGCTTGCCGTCCACGGTCGTGCCAGTGAACCGGAGCGCCTCGGGGACCGCTGACGTTCCGGATCCGTCCTGTGCCGCCGTCGAGGAGCCGGGAGCTGAGGGACTGGATGCCGCCGCGGCGCCGCTGGAGGTCGTGTCGTTGTCCTGGGTGCCGCAGCCGGCCAGGCTGAGTGCGGCGGCGGCCAGAAGAGTCGGAAGCAGCAGGCGGGCACGCATGAAGGGCAACTCCTGGTGGTCGTCAGTCGGCTGAACTGTAAGCGGAGCCGGGGGCGGTCGGGCTGGGCGGCGGTGCTTACAGTTCGGTGACGTCAGCCCGCGTCCTGCGAGGTGAGCGCACCTCGGCCGAGTGTGTGGAGCACGTCGGCATCTCCCAGCCGCGGGTCTCCGTACACCTGTCCTGTCTCGTCGACTGCGGTTATGTCACCGCACGCCGGGACGGCAGGAAGCTGCGTTACTCCGTCGGCGACCCTCGGGTAGCGGACCTGCTAGTCCTCGCCCGCGCGCTGGCCGCGGACAACGCCGCCGCCCTGGACTGCTGCCCCCGCATCCCCGGGAAGGGGCAATAGCGATGACGCGCCACACTGTCGGCGCCGGCACTGTCGAGCGTCCGCAGAGGCACGGCCGAGCAGGCGCCGCACCCGCCCGATATGGGTTCGGTACGTAGTTCACGTCCGGTCGGCGATCAGGGCGTCGGTGAGTTCCCGCAGGTCCTGCGCGCTGTACGTCGGCTGGGACATCGACTGCGGATAGACGGTCGCGCCACGCCGCAGCCACGCGCCGCGCAGACCCGCCCGCAGCGCGCCGTCGATGTCCCAGGGGTGCACCGCGACCAGCAGGGCCTGCTCCGGCCGCACCTCTACTTGATCAACGGCGTACCGGTACGCGGCCCTTGCGGGCTTCCAGCACCGTGGCCCGCGCACGTCCAGCAGTTCCTCGAACAAGTCCACCAGCCCCGCCTTGGCGAGCAGCCGCTCGGTCAGCGTGTTACTGCCATTGGTCATGGTCACCAGCCGGAACCCGGCATCGCTCAACTTCCGTACGCCGTCCGGGACATCGGGGTGCACCTCCAGCTCGGCGAAGCCGTCCAGGACATGCCGGGCCGCAGCCTCGACGTCCCCGGCCCACCCCTTGACGCCCGGCAGCAGGGACCGCAGCCCGTCCAGGGCGACGGACGCGAAGTCTGCGTACGCCCCGGCGGCCGTCATCGCGAACCCGTCCCGCAATACCCCGGCGAACCAGGTGGGCATCAGATCCGCCGGCGCTCCGACCTCCTCGAAGCGGACCCGCAGCGGGGTGAGATCGCTGAGCGTCTCATTTACGTCGAAGACCAGGACCCGCAGATCCTGGGCGCCGTCGTCGGACATGGTCTCCTCCCGTCACGCTGCGCTGCTCGCCTTGTGCGGTCGGCACCACTCAATCGCGGTCAGTCAGGGTGTGTCATCCCGCGAGCGTGGGGCGCCACGCAGGCGCCGGGCTGTTGCCTGGTGCACCTGTCATGGGGGAGAGGGCTGCCGCATACCACCGAAGTGTGCGCGTGCCGCTGGCGGCTGTGTGCCGGATGACGGTGGAACTCGACTGGTGGCGTGCTTTGCGCGGAGTGGCTCTGCACGACGTCTGGATTCCCGGCGCGCTGTGCGCCGGCACGCGGGGCCACCCCGGCGGAAGCTCGGGGCCGGTGTCAGCTTCCTCTGCGGCCAATCTGAGCACGCTCGGGGATCAACAAAGGACCTTCCTCGCGGGGTGGGCGCACGAGGACCCGGCGCGGTGCGGGACATGCGGAAGGCCCCGACTCTGAAGCTGGCGCCTTCTGGGTGTGGATCAGGCGTCTTCCTCGTCCAGCGCCTTCAGTACCTCAGGAGGAAGCGTCGGTCCGTGCGACACTGACACCGTTCTCATCATCGGCGGGGTGTTGGCCTTCCGCAGGGCGGCCATCTCGTCCGGCCCACTCACTTCGAAGTTGCACAGGTAGCAGCCGAAGCCGTTCGCGGAGTAGTGCGTGTTCGTGGCTGTCCGGCTGGCCGGCTCGAACGTGAGGAGTCCCTGACCGCCGCAAGCCGGGCATTCGCCACCCGAGGTCTTCAGGACGACGATGCCGTCCTTCAGGAACTCTGTCGGCCGGACGAACCACTCCTCCTTGCGGGGCTGGGGCGCCTTGAGAGCACCCTCCTTGACCTCCGCCGGAAGGCCGACGAACCGGTCTTCGAAGGCGTGTCGGGCTTGGGTGATCCGGAGCTGGACGTCGCGGAAGACCTGGTCCTCCTGCTCGTTGACGGGCGGCCTCGACCGCGTCCGTCCACCGTTCCCAGAAGGCGTCCAGCGGCTCGCCGAGATCACCAAGCAGCGTCGCGACCGTTGCTCCGGGTGTTGAGGTGCCGTCGAAGGGACGGGGGATCCGTCGGTCGGCTGTGGTCCGCCAGTCGGGCGAGTCGGTTGAGGTCGGCGGTGATGTGGCTGATCCAGGGCCAGTGCCAGGCCAGGCTGGACGACCAGCTCGAGGCCATCGGTGAGGTAGACGGCGAGGTCGGCGCCCAGGTCGCCGCTGGCGACCCCTGATCGCGCAGCTTGCCTTTGTGTCCTGTTGTGCTCGGCCGGGATCAGGTTCGGGGTGTTGCGTGATTGAGCATGTCCTACGGTTCCTGAGCGGTGGAGGGATAGGGAGCGGAAGGATGGATGGGTGCTGTCCCGGGGTCGTGGTCTGACTCATGATTTCTCTGACCGAAGTGTCTCGATCACACGGTGTCGGCCGTTGGCCGGGGATGGTGCGTTGTCGGTGCCGGGCCGGCGGGGTGTGTCCCGATAGGGGCCTGCCGATTGTTGTGGCGTCCTCACGATTCTGACCGTCTGACGCGGCCCGGTACCGGCAACGCGACACGTCATCGCACCGGAAGGGAGGAACGGGACGGGCATGTCCAGTTCGACCGTGCCCAGTACGTCGTCGGCTCCGCGAACCCGTCGCCGCCCTGCGGGGGAGGTGGTGCTGGGAGTGGATACGCACCGGGATGTCCACGTCGCTGCGGTGCTCTCCGTGTCAGGGGCAGTCCTGACCACCGATGAGTTCCCGGCCACCGCGGCCGGCTCCCGCGATCTGCTGAAGCGCGCCAGGAAGTGGGGAACCGTGAGGAGGGCCGGAGTGGAGGGGACCGGTTCATACGGAGCGTCGTTGTCCCGCTATCTGCTGGCCCAGGGCATAGACGTGTTCGACGTGAATCGGATGGACCGTGCGGATCGCCGGCGGCGTGGCAAGTCGGATCCGCTCGATGCCCAGAACGCGGCGCGAGCCGTGTTGAGCGGGCGGGCCCGCGCCCGGGCCAAATCGGGCGATGGGCCGGTGCAGATCGCGAGAATGTACAAACTCACGAAGGCGTCGGCCGTCAAAGCCCGCACCCAGACCATCAACCAGCTCAAGGCCGTCCTCGTCACCGCCGATCCTGCCTTGCGGGAAGAACTGGCCGGACTGGGCAATGCCGAACTCTTCCGTATCTGTGCACGGTTCGCCTACGCGAGCAGTCGCGAGGAGGTCGGCGAGGAGTCGGTGCTGCAGGCCACTCGGATCACGCTGGGGCTGCTGGCATCCCGGATCGGCCAGCTCTCCGAGCAGATCCGTGAGGTGGATGCTCGTCTGGCCCGGCTCGTGAAATGCCACGCCCCGCAGCTGCTCGACGTGGTGGGGATCGGTCCGGACACGGCGGTCGCTCTGCTGATCAGGTGGGGGACAACCCGGAACGGCTGGCCAGCGAGGCGTCGTTCGCCGCGCTGTGCGGCGTCAGTCCCGTCGAGCGTACCTCGGGACGCCGGCAGTTCCGTCGCCTCAACCGTGGTGGCGACCGTCAGGCCAATGCTGCGCTGCATCGCATCGTGTTCACCCGTCTGCGGGTCGACCCGCGCACTCAGGACTACTACGAGCGGCGGATCAAGGAGGGCAAGACTCGGCGTGAAATCGTCCGTTGTCTCAAACGCTACGCTGCCCGGGAGGTCTTCCACCTCGTCAAACAGCTACGGCCAGCACCCCGCTCAGTGCCTGTTTTCGATCCCCGGTTTTGAGTAGCTTTGGGCTCTAGGCTGGCTGGGTGTCCGGGGGCGCCGGGGAGGTCGGGGAACGGTTGTGTGCGGGCTGTGGTGAACGGCTGCGGCCGGACGCACGGCCCGCTGCTGTGTACTGCTTGGCGGTATGTCGTTCCAGGCAGTGGCGTCGGGATCGCCGGTTGCGCAAGCGGGTGGCCGCTGAGTTGAGCGGTGCCGGCCGGGCCGAGTGTCCCGAGTGTGGGGCGACTTGGGTGGCCGGGGTGGATCGGCGTTCGAACGCCGTCTACTGCTCACGGCGGTGCGTCACGAGGGCCTGGCGGACCCGGAAGGAAACGTTCGGCGAACGGTCACAGTGACCGCATCGCGAACGCATCCTGATTCCAACTCCGGTCAGAACCCGGTCAATTGCGGTCGCCCGTTGTGATCGTCGTATATACGGTCTGACTCTCGGTCGGGAAGCGGGACGGGTCTCGCCACGGCCGCGGGCCGTGCTCCGGCCCGCGGTGGGTGGTGAATGCCATGCCCGAAGAGATCAAGGACGCCGACAAGGTCGGCAGTGTCAGCGCGAATCGGTACGCGGAGATCGTGGCCGAGCTGCGCAAGCTGGTGGAGACCGCCAGCCGGATCCAGTTCACGGTCGGCGACTACGCGCTCGAGGTCGAGCCGATGCGCGAGTCCGGTGGTCAGGAGCGGAGCGACTCGCTGTTCACGGTCAGGGAGTCGCTGTTCCGTCTGGCCGAGGACATCGGGCTGTCCTACGCGATGGTGGACAAGGCCCGGTGGACCGCGTCGAAGTGGCCGAAGGACCGGCGGAAGGCGGGAGTGTCGTTCACGGTCCACCAGATCCTGGCGTCCATCGCCGACGACGAGGAACGGTTCGCCACCGTCCTGGCCCCGCCGGAGGGAAAGTCCCGCTGGACGCCGGACGAGGCGAACCGGCGGGTCGGCCGACAGGTCGTCAAGCCCGTCACCCCGCAGGAGAAGGTCAGCGCGATTCACACCCTCGCCAAGGACGAGGAGGTCGCCGCCACCGTCACCGGCGATCTGCTGCGACGTCCGGCCGTCGTCGCGCAGGTCAAGAACGAGGACAAGGTGCGGGCGGTGGAGGAACTCACCCGCGAGGATCAGGTCGCCGCCGCCGTCGCCCCGGACTTCCTGCGCCGCCCCGCGGTCGTCGCCCGCGTCGCCAAGGCGGACAAGGTGAAGGTCGTCGAGGAACTGACCCGTGACGAGCACGTCGCCGCCGAAGTGACCACCGGCCTGCTGCGCAGGCCGGACATCGCCTTCAAGGCGATGGGCGACGACACCGCCCGCCACCAGGTCAACCACGCCCAGGTCGAGCGCGGGCGGCAGGCCCGCGAGCACTTCGAGGAGACCAGCCCCGTCGCCCCGGCCATCCGCAACATCGACCGGTCGGTTCAGTTCCTGGACCTGGTCACCGCCTGCCACGCGTTCGTCGCCGCGGCCGGCCGGGTCGTCCCCGGCATGCGCGAGACGCCGCTCGGTGACGACGAACGCACCATCGTCCACGAGAACGTCGCCCGTGTCCGGGCGACCCTGGACTGGATCGAGACCGCGGTCGACACCGGCAAGGTGGACGTCGACGGCGAGCTGGCCAAACTGCTGCAAGGCGAGTAGGCGATGCCCCGCGCTTCCGAGCGCAGATCACCCGCCGCCCAGCGACACGCCGACACCGTCCGGTTCGTACTCTTCGAAGCGAGGCCGGCCGGTCTAACCTTCCCCCAACTGGTCAGATCCAGCGAGCTGTCGCCCCACCAGACCCGCTCGGGCCTGGCCTGCCTGCGGGACACCATCACCGAACGCGGCTGGCCGCCGCTGATCTGGACGAGGCTGGACGGCTACAAGTTCTGCGCCGACCCCGCCGAACTCCAGGCATACGAGGTCGCGGTCATCCGCGGGAAGCTCACCGAGATCCGCCGGTTCATCACCGGAACCGTCGCCCCGCACGCCCTCCTCCAGCCCAAGGGCCGGTGGATCAAACACCTCAACACCCAGCTCAACTCGGTCGAGTCCACACTCGACGTCATCGCCGACTTCACGGACGCCTGACCGGCGGGGCCGGCCGCAAAGCGGCCGGCCCCGCCCCGTCTTCCAGGGAGGGAACGTTGCCGCGCAGGCGCTGCTATCCCTCCGACACCTTCGACGACGAATGGGCCCTGATCGAACCCCTGTTGCCGACACCGGCCTGCGAAACGAAGGCGGGCGGCCGTCCCGAGAAGCACCCCCGCCGGGAAGTGGTCGACGCGATCCGCTACGTCGTCGACACCGGATGCAAGTGACGGGCCCTGCCCAAGGACTTCCCGCCCTGGCGCACGTGTTACGGGTTCATGGCCCGCTGGGCCGCCGCCGGCGTCATCGGGCAGATCCGTGACCAGCTCCGCAAACGCATCCGCCGCGAGATGGGCAAGGCACCCGGAGCGGTCGCCACCGTCATCGACTCCCAGTCGATCAAGGCCGCCGAGACCGTCGGCAAGGACTCCCGCGGCTACGACGCCGGCAAGAAAATCAACTGTGAGAATCTCTCTGCGGCCCGGGTTGGGTTGCTGCCAGGCTCGGCGTTCGTGATCCGGCATGACTCGAAAATCAACTGGCGCTCCGTCAGGGGCTGCCGTTCGGCCGAGATGTCTGCCGGGCATGGGCGTCGGCCTGGCCCACCCGTTGGCTTGATCAGCAGCTTGTCCGTCGTATCACGACGTGACTCATCACAGTTCCGCCACGTGGTGACTCCACCCAGGCCGACGCCGACCACGGCCGTTCGTCTTGGAGGAGAACAACCGCGTGACCATGCTCGCAGCACAAGTCGACGGCGTCATCGGCGTCGACACTCACCGCGACACCCTTGCCGCAGCGGCTGTCAGCCCCATCGGTGCCGTCCTGGAGACCACCGACGCCCCCGCCAACGCCCGAGGCTACCGGCGCCTGCTGGACTTCGCCCGCAAGAACATCCCAGGCCGCCGATGCTGGGCCCTGGAAGGCATCGGCAGCTACGGAGCCGGCCTGGCCGCCTTCCTCGACCAGGCAGGTGAACGCGTAGTCGAGGTTTGCCGCCCCAAGCGGCCCGCCATCCGCGGCGGACGCAAGACCGACATGCTCGACGCCATCCGTGCGGCCAAGGAAGCCCTCACCACCGAGCATCTGATCCAGCCCCGACTACGAGGCGAGCGAGAGGCCCTGCGCGTCCTACTGGCTGCCCGCAATGGTGCTGTCCTCGCCTCGACTGCTGCGATCAACCAGCTCAAGGCCATGATCGTGTCAGCACCAGATGATCTCCGCGCGGAGCTGCGCAGGCTCAAGCGTCCGGCCCAGATCACCCGCTGTGCTCAACTTCGAGACCGCCCGGCGCACGACGTCGAACACCGCATGACCGCTCGGGCACTGCGGTCCACCGCCCAGCGCGTGCAAGTTCTCCAAGCCGAGGCCAAAAAGCTTGAGGCGGAGATCCTCGGTCTCGTGCGCCAGCTTGCCCCTGAACTTCTGGATTTGCTCGGCGTGGGGCCCATCACCGCGGCCCAGGTGCTTGTCAGCTGGTCCCATCCGGGCCGGTTCCGCTCCGAGGCAGCCTTCGCCTCCTTCGCTGGCGTCTCCCCAATCCCCGCTTCTTCCGGGCTCACCAACCGCCACCGGCTCAACCGCAGCGGAGACCGGCAACTCAACCGGGCCTTGCACACCATCGCGTTGGTACGTGCGCGTTGCGACACAGACACCAAGGCGTATGTCGCACGCAGGGTCGCCGAGGGAAAGAGCCCGCGCGACGCGCAGCGTTGCCTCAAGCGGGCCGTCTGCCGCCAGCTTTTCAAGATTCTCGAACGCGCCGGCCGCACCGTCGAAGGACTCCCCGACGATCTTCTCCAAGCGGCTTGACGCGATATAGCAGCCTCGGCCGAAAAAGGCACCTGGTCGTGGACACCAAGGGCCTGCCGCTGTTCGTCATGGTCACCCCGGCCGACATGACCGACCGCAACGCGGCCAAAGAAGTGCTGTTCCGGCTGCGGCTGATGCACCCCGAAATCACCATCGTCTGGGCCGACTCCGCCTATGCCGGACAGCTCGTGACCTGGGCAAAGACCTACCTGAACCTGACGATCAAGACCGTCAGCCGCCCGAAGAACGTCCCCGGGTTCGTCGTTCTGCCCCGGCGCTGGGTCGTCGAACGCTCACACGCCTGGATCATGCACGCCCGCCGGCACGCGCGGGACTACGAACGGCTCATCCAGCACTCGGAATCGCTCATCACCTGGGCCGCCATCACCCTCATGACCAGGCGAATCACCCGCCGAAACTCCCGCAGGAGCGGACAGCCGGCCTCCCGCGAGGCTCAACGCGACTGATCGTCTTGGCACTGACGGTCAGCAGTCCTACCAAGAGGCCACCGGGCCCTCAATCCGACCTCACCGTCCGGCCCGGAGAACCACTCTCCCACCGCTGACGACACCGGTCAGCACAATCACCCGATCGGTGTCGTCCCTTCGCCCAGGAGCGGCACCACCAGGCGTCCCCCCGTGTCCATCCACGGCGTCCCCGCCGGATGCACCCTCCGCTACTGCCCGCTAGGCAAGCACAGCCGGGCATTCTCGCCCTGGCTCATCGCGGCAGCGAGCCGCACCGGCACATGACCTACGCGGTTCCCAACCCCACGC
The DNA here is from genome assembly GCF_054782695.1 of Streptomyces deserti. Classification (NCBI taxonomy): domain Bacteria; kingdom Bacillati; phylum Actinomycetota; class Actinomycetes; order Kitasatosporales; family Streptomycetaceae; genus Streptomyces; species Streptomyces deserti. Next base: position 29,746 of record NZ_BAAGRZ010000036.1, on the reverse strand, counting down.
CGGCGAGAACTGGGACCGCACGACACTCCGATGCACGCGTGTCACCTGGCCCAACGCGCAGAATCCAGCGCGGTCACGGCGTCGTCAACCCCCGCCGTCCTGCAGACAGGGTCCCCAGGGGTTCTCCGTTCCGGCGGTTCGACACCGAGATCCGCCGGATCGTCTGATCACCGATGAACGATGGTCCAGGTCGGTGAATGCTCGGTGCGATGGGGGGAGACGCTGTACTGCGCCGCGTCCATCTTCGATATCGGTGGTAGATCCACTGGCATCAATGGAGCGGCTAATCGGGAGATGCGATGAGATGCCCAGCTGTGGCGGCCGTGGGGGCTGCGTGTGTGGTTGTGGTCGCCGGGGTGAGCCCGGCCGTGGCCGCGGACACCGTGGTGACGTTTACAGTGCAGGGGGCGCAGCTGACGGTAGCTGCTCCAGCTAACGCGGTTTTGCCGTCGACATCCATCGGCGGTAGGACGACGGGGCAGCTGGGGACGGTGACGGTCAGAGATGAGCGCGGTGTGGTGCCCGCCCCGTGGACGGCGACGGTGGCTTCGTCGGACTTCTCCACCGGAGGGGGGTCGCCCAACGAGAAAATCGCTGCCAGCAATGCGGGTTACTGGTCGGGGCCTGCCACTGCCACCAGCGGCAGCGGCGTCTTCACCCCGGGCCAGCCGACCTCAGGGGACGCGGTGACGTTGGCCGCCGCCCGCACGGCCTTTACGCACTCCGGCGGCGGCGGTGGCAACTCGGCATCGTGGAACCCGACCTTGTTCGTCGACGTGCCGCAGACAGCCGCGGCCGGCCTGTACACCGGCACCGTCACCCATTCGGTGGCCTGATCTTCTATGCGGCGACTGCTGAGCTGCCTGCTGGTGGCCGCATGCTGCGCGCTCGGTGCCGGCACCGCTGTGGCCCGGCCGTCTCCTCCCGGCCCCTCGCAGGGCAAGCCGGTCCGGCTGGGCATCAAGCTGCTGGAAGCCCCGGTCGACCGGCGGCAGGACCCGCGCGCGTCCAGCTACATCATCGACCATCTCCCGCCGGGCGCGGTGATCCACCGCGACATCCAGGTCGTCAACGACAACCCGAACCCGCTGCACGTGACGCTGTACCCCGGGGCCGCCGCCATCCGCGGCGGCACGTTCACCTTCGCACCGGCCGGCAAGCGCAACGAACTCGCCGGCTGGATCTCCCTTGCGCGTACCCGGCTTACGTTGGATCCGTGGCAGAAAGCCGCGGTCCCGGTCACCCTCCGCGTCCCGCGCACCGCAAGCGCCGGAGAGCGCTATGCCGTCATCTGGGCCCAGCACCACTCCAAGCCCGGGCCCGGAGGAAACATTGGCATGGTCACCCGCGCCGGTGTGCGCGTCTACCTCGACATCGGCCCCGGCGGAGAACTGCCCTCCTCCTTCCGCATCACCAGACTCATCCCGGCCCGCACCCAAGACGGCCGGCCGCAACTGCGTGTGCGGGTGCACAACACCGGGGCCCGCGCAGTCGATATCAGCGGCAGCCTTCGCCTCGGCAGCGGACCGGACGCGCTCACCGCCGGACCTTTCACCAACGACCGTGTCCTCACCCTGGCCCCACGCCACAAGGGCACCCTGGCGTTCACTCTGGGCAAGGGCGTGCCGAAGGGCCCTTGGAAAGCGGTGGTCACCCTGCAGTCCGGCATGCTGAAGCAAACCGCCAGCGGCCGCATCAGGTTTCCTGACGCCGGCACGGGCCATCCCGTTCTCGCCGTGCTGACCTCCACCAGGTCCTCACCGCTGCTGTGGATCCCCATCGGTCTCCTCGCCGCAGCACCACTGGCCTACGCAGTCCGCAAGCGACTGATCAGAAAGCGCTGAGGGGGGCCGAGTGCGCCCCGTGGCCCTCCTGAGCGCCGCCCTCCTCACTACTGCCGCCCACCCGGCAACCCCCGCAGCCGTTCCAGCACAACCAGCCCCCATCCTGACCATTACCGCCCCCACCACCGCCAACCTCGGCACCGCCGCCATCGGCGGCACCCGCACCGCCCAGCTGGGCACCGTCACCGTCAACGCCCAGCTGGCCCCCAGCTGGACAGCGACCGTCAGCGCCACCAACCTGACCACCAACGGCGGCACCATCCCCAATGGCAACATCAGCTACTGGTCCGGCCCCGCCACGGCCACCTCCGGCCTGGGGACCTGTACCCCCGGCCAGCCCACGACGGCCCAAGCCGTCCCACTCAACGCCGCCCGCACCGCCTTCACCAGAAGCGGCGGCAACAACCAACACAGCTGCAGCTGGAACCCCACCCTGACCATCACCGTGCCCAGCACCGCGGTCGCTGGCACCTACCAGGCCACCATCACCCACTCGGTCGCCTGAAACCGGCAACAGCCGCGCATGGCCACGCGGACGCCGACGCCCACCGTCACACTACTGACGTGCTTGGACGGGTGAGTCTTCGACCGTTTGGTGGCAGCGGCGTTGTGCTGAACCCTCTGCCCGCACCAGGCGAGCTCATGACCCCAGGCCGTGGTGACACAGTCCACGCCCGTGCGAGCTTCGCCCGAACTCGCTCGATCCCCCCGCTCATACCGGCCAAACGAGCAGGTCGCTTGGTGATCTCGACCACCGTTGTGTCATGTCGGCCTCAGAAACAGGCACTCATCTTGTTCTTTATGGTCCGAGTCGCTTTGAGAGTGCGCGACGCGACCCGATCAGGCGCTGAGTAGGGTTGTGGCCATGGTCAAGGGGACGGGGCGGCGGCCCAAGGTGGACCTGGACAGTGGCGTCGAGGACGTGACGCTGTCCATCCTGGAGTGGCTTGGCGAGCAGGGGGTCGGTGCCATGATCCGGGTCGATGCGGAGCGCTTGCGTGACGGTCAGCCAGCGTGGACATTCGCCGCTTCTGGTGGGCCGCTGGACGGTGGGATGAGGGCCGACGGGGCCTCGGTCGCCGAGTGCATGGGCATGGCACTGCTTCGATTGCGCGAGGCTGGGCTGGCTGTTCCATTCTGACGTCGTGTTCCGCCTCTGAGCTGATCGCGTTCGGTGATGCTTTCGGGGCGCCTGGTGGCCTTGCCCACGTCGTAGCGGGTGGCAGGCCGCTGGTTCTTCGAGCCAAGTGGCCTTCCAGGTCCGGGAGTTGAGGGTTTTGGTGCACGGGCCGGACAGTGCAGGTGAGGGCGGAGGTTCCGAAACCCCCTGCGGACTCGGGCCGGGGTGAGCCGGCCGGGCTCGGCGGGCTTCTCCCACGGCCGCCGCAAGTCGGCGGCGGCCCCGCGCAGAAGGCGGATCTGGGTGTGGGCGGCGATGATCAGCCAGGTCCAGCGCTCGCCGGCCTCGGGGGTCCGCAGCCTCGGACGGGCCCACCCGAGGGTCTGTTTCATCAGCCTGAAGAGGTGCTCGATGTCGAACCTCCTCAGGAACGCCTGCCAGCGCACGTCGACGTCCTCGCTGTTCAGGCCGGTGGCGGACGACCAGAGCCAGAGCGGGAGCGGGTCGCCTCCGGCGGGCAGGTGGTCGACCTGGAGGCGGATCAGCGTGCCTTCGATGATGGGGAGTTCGCCGGTGTGGTCGATCCATGCGGAGCGGGTGGTCAGGCGGGGGTGGATGCGGTCCCAGGCCATCGCGTGGGCGGTGCCGTACCGGCCGGTGACCTGCGTCGTGGCCGCGTCCGGCTCGCCCCAGGTGTCCGGCCTGGCGAAGCGGAACTCCTTGCCGTGCTTCGGCGGCCGCCCGCCCTGGGGATAGGCCAGGGCGTACTCCTTGAGCGTGGGCTTCGGCCGTCGCATGACGCGGTCGGAGCGCATCCGTCCCAGCACCTCGACCGGGAGCCCGGCCAGGAGGTGGGCAATGCGCGGGGCGTCGTAGCCAGCGTCGAAGACGATGAGGATGTCGCGGTCGCCGACGTGCCAACGGCCCATCTCGATCAGGTCCTCGACCACACGGCGGAGCTGGGTGGCGGTGACCTCGGCGACGTCGTCCTCGGGTCCGAGGCGGACGGCGTCCAGGAGCTGGCACCAGGATGTCCGGCCCGATTCGAGGGCGGCGACGAAGGAGTACGGCCAGCCGGGGATGAACTGGTCCGAGGAGCGTCCGCTCCGGCCGTAGACATGACAGAAAAGGCGGTCCGCGCTGGTCGGCGCGTCAGGGCGGAGCCAGTTGCTGACGTCGACCGCCAGGACCAGGCGCCCGTCGGCGGCCCGCGGCATCGGCAGCCCGGCCAGCACCTGTCGCAGCCGGGGCACGTCCACACTCCCGCGGTTCAGAGCCTCGTACATTGCGCCGTGCCCGCGCCGGTGCTCAGCCACCAGCGTCAGGTCCACCGGCGAGGTCACCGGACCGTCCGCGCACAGCAACGCGTCCGTGAGGTCGAACAGTTCGTCCCCGCGCGTGGTCAGGCAGTCGAATAAGTCCTCCCGGAAGCGTGACGCTTGCGCGAACGCTTCCCCGGGACCGGTGTCAGGCAGCAGACTCACCCTCACGGCCTTCGTCTCATCAGTGCACCTTGGTCGGAGCACATGATCAGACGAAGGCCGCCCCAGCGTCCGGCGAACGCCCAGGTGAGTGGCCTAGTGCGAGGCCCATTTCGACCTCGGACCATAAAGAACAAGCTCATAGGGGCTGTGACACCTGAGAACCCCCGTCGGCTGGCTCTGGCGGGGGTCTTGCATAGACGGGGACCGCGTCCGCACGCCGAGGCAGCCGAGGCACGGGCATGCGCGCATGGTCTCGTCCTGCGGGTTCCAGGAAGGAACCGGTATCCCGAGACAAGGGTGCTCTTTCGGAGGGGGCAGCGGCTCAGAAGAGAACGCTGGAACTGCCGGGCGATCTCATTTAACTGAGCAGGGTGACCACGCCGACACCGCGTCCTCCCACCGTCCTCACAGGCGCCTGTGAGGACGGTGGCATGATCGTGTTTCTCGTGGGCAGGCGACCGGCGTGTCCTGCGCCCGGCTGATCTCGTTTCCCGGGTGAGCTCTTGCCTGGTCCAGGCCGGCTTTCAGGTGCAGGGCGACGTGGACAGCGGGGTTCCGGGGCTGCGGGTGACCGAGGTGTCTGCGGGCGCTTTGGTCAGATGGACGGCCTCGGACGGGTTCACCGCGCTCTCCCGTGACCAGGCAGGCCGTGCAGCGAGCAACGACAGCATGAGAGTGATCGTGCAGGCCGCAGTAGTAGGACTGCTGGTCCAGCTTGGACACACCGTCACCGACACGCCTGATGGCAGTGGCGTGGTGGTGCCCGCAATAGCGGCCCTGCCACGAGGCGACACGGGCAGCTAGGCACCGGCCCGCCCAACGTACTGGGCGTCGGTGGTGTGCTTGTGCGGGCGAAGTCGGCGTCGTTCGCGACGCCGTCAGCCGGCGGCCCTCCGCACGCCGGCACCGTGCGCGCCCCGGCCGCTCCCGTCTGATTCGCCCCCGCAGCGCCTCGCTTCACGGCAGACGTCAGGGAAGGCGGTGAGGCCGACGGGAGCGCAGGTTGTTACTGGGGGCGGCGTCCGGTGATGTCCCCGCTGGGGTCGTCAGGTAGGGCGATGCGGGCGGTGATGCGTTTGCCGACCGGCTCCCGCTGAGCCTCGAAGCCCTGCGCGACGGCCATGACGATCTCCAGGCCGTGCTGCCCGACTCTGCCCGCATCGGCGGCCCGCGCCACTGGCAGGACGGGATCGCTGTCCCACACGACCACTTCCACGACGGCGCCGATGACGCGCAGTTCCATCAGCACGGGGCCAGGGGCGTACTTGCGGGCGTTGGTGACGAGCTCGCTGACCACCAGTTGGGTCAGGTCCATCGCGCGAGCGGACACCGGCAGGCCGTGCTCCGCCTGGACACGGGTGAGGAAGTCCACCGCCCGGTGGCGGGCCTCAGCGATCACGGGCCCGCCACCGTCCAGCGCGACGGTGTCCTGTATCTGAGGGGCGTCCGGCATCACGCTGCCCTCACCCGCGGGGACTGATTCAGCTGGGTCCACCCTCGTTCCCCCTTCACACGTCCTGCGCGTACCCGGCACTCTGCCTCACATGTCCCGTGAGAACCGCATAAAGGGCCGCACACGTGTTCGCCGTAGCATCGAGGCAGGTTACGGTGACAGACCCCCGCGGAGCAGCCCGGCCCGGCCACTGTCGCTCCGCCACACCGCCATCAACGGCATCCGGGTGGTCACCATGCACGGCGAGATCGACCACGCCTCAAGGACATGCTCAGCGAGGCCCTCCTGTCCTGCGACGGCGCGGCGCCGAAGCCGACATAGTGTCCGTGCGTTCGGGGCTGCCCCTGGGCGAAGGCGCTGAGCCCTTCGAAGCCACCGAGCTGCAACTGAGCCCTGGTGATGTGCTGTCCTCTGCACCGGCGCACTGGCGCGAGATCCGTTCCACACCCGCGGACTGACCGTGGTGCGGGAAGGCACGGCTGGAGGCGCTGAAGGCGGCCGCCCGATCACGGAAATCGGTGGCCGCAGTCTGGAAGAACTTCTGCAGGAGCCCTTGGACGACGACCTGGCACGTGACCCAGGTGCGCCAACTTCCAGAAGATGCCACTGCCACCTGGGAGCTGGCCGCCGACCCCAGCATCGTCGCAGGGATACGCCGTCTTCGCCGACAAACTGACCTCCTGGGGGCCGGAACATCTGGTGTTCACCACAGAGCTGATCGTCAGCGAGCTGGTCACCAACGCCATCCGCTACGGCGGCGCCCCAGTGGCCCTGCGGCTGATTCGGGATCAACGTCTGATCTGCGAGGTCTCCGATCCCAGCCAGACGCAGCCACATCTGCGACGGGCCCGGTGGACGGACGAAGGCGGCCGCGCAGCGTGCCGATTGGCCACCCTTCCTGAGGCGTTGAACGCCGAGTGAATCAATATCTGTTCCCGAGGGACCAGTTTTTGAAGGGCCGTGCAGCGGGAATTTTTGCCGCCAAGAGCAGAGCGGAATTGTCCAACGTGCACGGGCCGTTCCGGCGTGCTACTGTCTATCTCAGTTGCAGTTGTGGTTCCCAAAACTTCAAGTGCCCCCGCCAGGCTTCTGCCGGTCGGGAGCACTTTTGTATTTCCGGTCATTTCCGGGCGGGGTAATCATCGCGGCGACACGGCGCCCGCGCAGTGCGGACGCCGATGCACTGCCCCAAAGGAGATATGACATGGCTGCTGGTACCGTGAAGTGGTTCAACGCGGAAAAGGGCTTCGGCTTCATCGAGCAGGACGGTGGCGGCGCCGACGTGTTCGCCCACTACTCGAACATCGCCGCGCAGGGCTTTCGTGAGCTGCTCGAGGGCCAGAAGGTGAACTTCGACATCGCGCAGGGCCAGAAGGGCCCGACGGCCGAGAACATCGTTCCGGCCTGACGCTCACGCGCAATCCGTAGCTGGGGCCCGCATCCTTCGGGGTGCGGGCCCCAGCTGCACGCGTATCCCGCAGAGGCTTTCACCCGCGGGACGCCCCGGAGAAATCCGCAGTACCACCACAAAGGTTCCTCCCTCAGGACGCAGGCGCATCCTGAAGCGCTGCCCCGCAGTCGGCGCCCGGATCGCAAGATCCCATCGCGTCACCAATTTCAACACCTGCGCCCCCGGGATTTCGGCCGGCCAGATCTGCTTTATTTTGCCGCCGGTCCATACTTGTAATTCTCCGTGCCGTTCATCGCAGCGGGAATCCTTGATATGTGCCACATCGAGGAAGGTTCCGCATGAACCGCACGTACACGAACGACCGCTCCACCCGCACCCGTGACGGCCGTGCCGACGCCGGAAGGGGCGGCAGCGGCTACGGCCCGCAGACAACGCGCCGTTCCGGCGGGCCCGTGCGCTCCGGCGGTTACGGCCGTCGGCCCGCCCCAGCGCGGGGTGAGTTCGCGCTGCCCAGGACGATCACCCCGCGCTGGCCGCCGTCGAGGGCTTCGCCGATCTCGACTTGCCCGAGCAGCTCCTGGCCGAACTCGGCAGGCAGGGTGTGACGGCACCGTTCCCGATTCAGGGAGCGACGCTGCCGAACTCCCTTGCGGGCCGTGACGTCCTGGGCCGCGGCCGCACCGGTTCCGGCAAGACCCTGGCCTTCGGCCTCGCCCTGCTCGCGCGCACCGCTGGGCAGCGTGCTGAGCCCCGCCAGCCGCTGGGGTTGATCCTCGTACCGACGCGTGAGCTGGCACAGCAGGTGACCGACGCGCTCACTCCGTACGCCCGCTCCGTGCGGCTGCGGCTGGCCACGGTGGTGGGCGGCATGTCCATCGGCCGACAGGCCGGCGCACTGCGCACCGGCAGCGAGATCGTCGTCGCGACACCGGGACGGCTCGAGGACCTCATCGACCGCGGCGACTGTCGGCTGAACCACGTGGACGTCACCGTGCTGGACGAGGTCGACCAGATGGCCGACATGGGCTTCATGCCCCAGGTCACCGCGCTGCTCGACCAGGTGCGCCCGGAGGGGCAGCGCATGCTGTTCTCCGCCACCCTGGACCGCAACGTCGACCTGTTGGTACGCCGCTATCTGACCGACCCCGTCGTGCATTCGGTCGACCCGTCGGCCGGTGCGGTCACGACGATGGAGCACCACGTCCTGCACGTTCACGGCGCCGACAAGCACGCCGCCACGACCGAGATCGCCGCCCGCGACGGCCGCGTGATCATGTTCCTGGACACCAAGCACGCCGTCGACCGGCTAACCCAGGACCTGCTCAACAGCGGGGTGCGGGCCGCCGCGCTGCACGGCGGCAAGTCCCAGCCCCAGCGCACCCGCACGCTGGCACAGTTCAAGACCGGCCACGTCACCGTGCTGGTGGCGACCAACGTCGCGGCGCGTGGCATCCACGTCGACAACCTCGACCTGGTCGTCAACGTCGATCCGCCGACCGACCACAAGGACTACCTCCACCGCGGCGGCCGTACCGCCCGCGCCGGCGAGTCCGGCAGCGTCGTCACCCTGGTCACACCGAACCAGCGCCGTGGCATGGTCCGTCTGATGTCGGACGCCGGAATCCGTCCGCAGACCACCCAGATCCGCTCGGGCGACGAGGCCCTGAGCCGGATCACCGGCGCCCAGGCCCCGTCCGGCATCCCGGTCGTCATCACCGCACCGGTGGTCGAACGCCCCAAGCGCAGCGCCACCTCCCGAGGCCGCCGTCGCCCCGCCTCGGCGACCAGGCGCACCCCCGTACGCCAGCCCGGCTTCGGCGCGGTGGCCTAGAACTTTCGTGATCAGGAAGCCGGCCCATCTCTGCAGGAGGCACCTTTTGACGCTGGTTCAGACAGAGTCCCGCCCGGCGGACGCCGACCCCGCGCACAGGACAGCGGTGGAGGTCATGGACGCGGCCGGACCGCAGGTCTGTGACGACATGAGCGTCGAGGTGGCGCTGGCCGTCATGGCCGCTGCCCGCACGGTCCGACTGGTCGTCTGCGACCAGGACGGCCAGTGCACCGGCCTGGTCACCCATGCCGAACTCGCCGCCGTCCGTGACAGCTCCGACTACACGGACCGTGTCCGCCTGCGCGACATCCTCGGCGACCACGGTTCGTTCGCCTCACCCGTGACCACGATGGCCGAAGCCGAGCACGCGATGCGCACCCGTCGGCTCGGTGTCCTGCCGGTGGTCGACGAGCAAGGCAGCGCCCTGGGCATCCTCGCCCTCTCCCGCTGAAACACCTGGCCCCTGGTCGGACCGTTCTTCCCTTCTCTCTGTGAGGCCACATGCGCTGCGTCATCGCCCGCTTCCCCTTCGAGCTCACCAAGGGCGGCGTGCTGGAATCGATGAAGGGCATCAAGCCCGAACCGGTCACCGGCGAATCGGTGATCATCGGCCGCCGCCACTACCCCGTCAAGCAGGTCGGCCAGGTCATCACGCGCCAGGACCGACGTGACTTCAGCGCCGCCGAAGTCCTGCGGGCCATGGCTCAGCTCGGTTTCACCTGCCGCGCCGTTCCCAAGGCAGCGCCCCTGGGCATTCTCAGCCCGATGCAGCACGCTTCCGCGATGCTCGGCACCCCCGTCACGGTGTGACCGGGTAAACAGACACGAGCCGACACCTGAGCAGCTGTGTGGGCCCGACCGGTACGCCGGTCGGGCCCACACCGCGTGCAGCGGGTTCCCGTCACCGTTGCCCTGCAGGATCCGGGCGACATGGAAGTGCAGACGCGCGGGCGGCCCGTCCTCCTTCACGGGGGCGTCGAAGACGGCGGCGAACTCGCCCAAGCGGGCGGAATCCCTCAGCACATCCGACACCCTCTGCCTCCACACCGCTTCGGCAGCCAGCCGACCGGTGATGGCAGCGCCACCGGTGGCCACGGCCAGGGACATCTGGTTGCTCTGGCCGGACTCCACCAGGGCGGCAACGTCAACCAGCAACTCGTCAGGCTGCGGCATGAGGCGGACCGTGTTCGCCGGCCATCCGGCTGCTTGAGCGGTGACGCTACCGGGCAAGTAAGGCGCTCACGGTCTTGCCGCCGGAGGCCCGGCTGGTGGCCGCCGTGGCGTGGGCGAGGCCGGTGACCATGGGCCATCCGAAGCCTCGGTACCGCCGTTCGGGTCAGGGGTGAGCATGCGCGGCACATGCCGACTGGGATCGTGAACGGCGACCTCGATGGTGTCGGGGTGCGCAGTCAGTTCCAGTGTCCAGCGGCCCCCACCGTGGCGCCAGGCATCGGTGACGAGCTCGGACACGACCAAGACCAAGACCACCGTGTCCGCCGCGTCAGGAGCCACGGTCGGCTGCGGCGCTGGCAATCACCGTGATCATCAGGGTCATCCTGATCTCTGAATCGTCCATGCCCCTGCCCTGGCTACCCGACCCCTGTGCCCGCCCTCCACCTGCCAACCCCGCAGAGCCCCAGTGCTGGCCTGAAGGGGATGGAGGGCCACAGCCGACGCATGACGGCACCTGCTGCCGTGAGCCCGTGTCTGCGCAGCCCGCGGACTGCTCAAGTCAGGGGCCGTGCGGGTTCGCCACCCCGGGATCGTCTAGGGCGGCGCAGGGCGTCGTGCCGCACTCGTCAACGGCCGACCTGCGGGGCGTCACGGCTGGAAACATCAGTCCCGGTCGGCGACGTCACGCTCAGCCGGCCGTGCTGCGCGGCGGGGGCCACTGAGTGCGCCGGACCGAGCCTCGGAGCTGCTTGAACCATCTGTGGGCCGGTCGAGGCAGACCGGTCGAGGCGGACTACCTCATCTTCGAGGGCGCGGAAATCTATCCCAGCCGGAGTAGACATTCGGCGGCGGTGTAGTTATGGTTTCTCTCGTAGCCGAGATCGAGAAGGGCCCGGCAGACATGAACTGCCGGGCAGTATTACGCAGTTGCAGTTGGCATGACGGTGCGGTGGTGGAGTTCCGAAGCCAGAGTGGTCGCAGGACGGCGACGGGACTGACGACTGGACCGGGTGGCCCGCAGTGATCAGGGGCCGCCATAAGCAGCACCGCAGTGGCAGTGCCAGTAAGTGAAGTTCGCAGTACCCAGCAGTGCAGTCAGTGGCAGTACCTCGGTGAAGGCGTCGGCTGCGGGCGCGCGCACCGGGAGGTTCGGCAGTGGGGTTCCAAGCCAGAGCAGACGCAGGACGGGCGACGGGGCTGGCTGCCGAAGAGTGGCTCTGTTCGAAGCCACCAGCAGTTCGCAGTTTCCGTTAGTGAATAGCTGATCAAGAGGGAAGAACGGAGGAGCCGAGCGCCATCAGGATCGCCCGGGAGGAAGTCTGGGACCCGGGTACCGCAGGACATCGATAGTGAGGTGGTCTCCGGTCGAGCAACCGCGATCCCCGCGCCCCCGACAGCGTCTCAGTCGGGTCTGCGGAAACAAAGGGCCGGTGCAGTATCAGGGCCGGCAGATGGTGTAGTAGTTCCTTCGGGGCCCTGGTGCCAGTACGGTGACAGGGCCCCTCCACGCGTTTCGCAGAGAGGTGCAATGACAGCAGACGACACGTTCGGCCGTCTCGATGACGACGACTACCCCGCCTACACCATGGGCCGGGCCGCCGAGATGCTCGGCACCACGCAGGGCTTCCTGCGCGCCATCGGCGAAGCCCGCCTCATCACCCCGCTGCGCTCCGCGGGCGGACACCGCCGCTACTCCCGCTACCAGCTGCGCATCGCCGCCCGCGCCCGGGAACTCGTCGACCACGGCACCCCCATCGAGGCCGCCTGCCGCATCATCATCCTCGAGGACCAGCTCGAGGAAGCCCGGCGCATCAACGCCGAATACCGTCGCGCCACCGAATCAGCGAACCCGACCGCAGCAGCGTGAGATGAGCGTGCCCGTCCGCGTCGGCGGGCACCGCACGCATGGCTGCCGTGCGGTGTGATCGTTTCCTGTGGTGACGCGGCGTGTGGGCGTGTAGCGTTCTGTGTCAGCTGTCGTGGTTCGGAATTTCCCCCTGCCCGCGCCTTTGGTGTGGGCGTTTTGCTGTGCTGTGCCGCAGGAACCAGGGCGATCACCTCCGCCTGCCACATTGAGTGGGGGCGTTCACCGACTGGAAGGCATCAGACATGGCAACGGGAACTGTGAAGTGGTTCAACGCGGAGAAGGGCTTCGGCTTCATCGCCCAGGACGGCGGCGGCCCGGACGTCTTCGCGCACTACTCCGCGATCAACTCCTCGGGCTTTCGTGAGCTCCAGGAGGGCCAGGCTGTGACGTTCGACGTCACCCAGGGCCAGAAGGGTCCGCAGGCCGAGAACATCAACCTGGTCTGACCTCGCAGACCTGCCCGAGGGATCGCGCACGCTGCGTCCGTGGAGCGGCGCCCGTGCGGGCTTTGCCGCCCACCGGGCGAAGCGCCTGCTCCCGTGCCGGGCGTGCACAGGATCAGGGGCCGCGCAGCCATTGCTGCGCGGCCCCTGATGTGTTGAGGCGAGTGCGACCTCGGCCGAACTTCTTGACCTCAGTTGCTTCGAGCGTCGTACGGTTCGGGTGCCGTATGCCCTGCGCCTCGGTTCGCGCAGTTTGGAGCAGTAGACGGTCAGGTGCCCGTCCAGGCGGCGAGGAAGGCTTGCCGTCCATCCGGATCGTCCCATCTGCGGTCCGCATGCAGAACGCGCCAGGCGGTGAGCTCGAGATCTCGGAGCCACAACTCGCCGATGACCTGTGTCTTGAGGTCAGGCAAATGGTCGGACTCGGCGAGGGCTTGACCGATCACCTCCCCGGCCGCTACGCGCTGGGGCGGAGTCATCTCATCGATGGCCGAGAGGATCTGCCTGGCCAGGGCGGTTCCCTCTCCTTCCAGAGAACGCAGCACTGAGCCTTCATGTTGACGGGTAGCAGGTACGCGGTGCCCGACGACCTCCACAGGTCCGACCAGAAGCGTTCTCCCGCCTCGGTGGGGGCAGGCAGCGCGGCCAGCAGCCCGAGGAGATGGCCGGTGGCCGCATAGCCATCGGAGTGGGCGGCTGCGACGACTGCGATGCCGGCGACGCCCTCCACATCGAGCTGGCCGGCCTCGAGATGCGGAGCCAGGTCCAGTTGGTGTTCCAACTGGTCTGCGAGGGCGGTGGATACGTGGGGGCGGACCTTAGGAAGCATCGGCGATCCTTGCGCGTAGGCGAGCGGAGATGCCCGTTCGGAAGCCCTGATCTTTCCCATGGCCGGCCGTTCTACTCGGCTTGGGCAGGCCCAATTGCCCGAGGGTCAACTGGGCTGGAGTTCACGCGGTGGCGAGCCGGCCCCGGCCCCGGCGATGGCCCTGGGGCCCTGGACCGACCTCCCACGAATGCTGCCGGAGCGAGGTCTCTTAGCATTACCGCATTGCTGCCAGTGACGCCCAGTCGCACGAGGGAGAACGAGAAGCTGTGTCCCGCGACGCCGCTGAAGTCGAATACGGTCACGTCGCCTCAGCGCGTGGAAAGCGCCGTGAAGAGGGGCTACCCGACGGATCGCAAGGCGGACATGCAGGGGAGAAGGCTCACTCGGTTTCCGCACTGGTGGAGCGGGCGGCCGACCTGGCCGAACCGATCAAGCCGAAATTGCGTGGCTGGCTCCATGCCGGAATGGTCCCCGCCGCACTGATCGCGGGCGTCGTACTCATCTGCCTGGCCCGTACTCCGCAAGCAGTCCTGGCCTGCGCCGTGTACTCGGTCACCGCCTGGCTGCTGTTCGCAACGAGCGCCATCTACCACCGCGGCACCTGGGGACCACTGGGCGAGGCTCTTCTACGACGACTCGACCACGCCAACATCTTCCTGATCATCGCCGGCACCTGCACCCCCCTGGCCGTGCTCCTCCTCCCGACGGGCCAGCGGTCCATGCTGCTGTGGATCGAATGGACCGGGGCACTGGCCGGCATCGCGTTCCGGGTCCTGTGGGTCGGAGCTCCGCGATGGCTCTACACCCCGTGTTATCTGGCCCTGGGGTGGGCACCGGTGCGCTACCTGCCCGACTTCCTGCACACCGGCGGAGCAGCCGTAGTCGTCCTGATCGTTGTCGGCGGTCTCCTCTACAGCGCGGGCGCGGTCGTCTACGCTCTCCAGCGGCCCGACCCCTCACCCCGCTGGTTCGGCTACCACGAGGTCTTCCACACCCTGACCGTGGCAGCCTTCACCGCGCACTACATCGCCATCTCCCTGGCCACCTACCGACCGTGACAGCGTCCGGGCTTGCGCCGCCGGTCACACGCGTTGCCGCGTGCTGCACCGTGACGGGCCGGGCGGTGGCCGGGGCATCGGCCCGTAGCTGACCCGCGACGGAGGAGCCTCGAGTGCGAGGCGGAAGGCGTCAGAGAACGGCGAGGCCACTCCGACCTTCCGTGGCACACGGTCGGTGTCCTGGAAGCGGTCTACGTCTGCACCCCGACCACGGACCAGCCCGGCTTCGCGACGGTCGCGGTCGGCCTGCCGACCCGGCACCGGCTGGTGTTCGTCCCTCCGGGCGACGCGGCAGTCGATCCGGGGCATCTGAAGGTCGCTACGACAAGAATCGGGTCGAAATGGCGCCCTCGATCGACACGGACAGTGAACTGCTCGCAAAGGACAAGAGGGGGTCTTCGCGCACTACGAGCCGGCCTACCGAACGGGCGCGGCGACGAGTACTGCCTCGCTCGCCGCTGATGCTTCCTCCAACTTCCCCCACCACTCCGAGGATTGGTGGCAAAGGGCCTGTTCCACCTGCTCGTTATTGGTGTGGTGGTCCTGACCGCTGTCTTCGTCCTTCTCAGCCTGCGCCTGGGCCGCCTCCGGAGGCGGCTGCCCCGGTGACGCCGCCATCCCGGGCAAAGCACCCCTGGTTCGTCCGCCCAAGGGCCCGCAGAATCGGGGGACCGGAGAAGGCCCGAGTCATGGTCCGGGAATGCTCTGCCTCGTCCGCGACGGGGCGGAGGCGTTGGTGAGGTCGGCACCGGTGTCGGCGTCACGCCGGGAGTGGCCGACGCCCTGCCAGTCCAGGCACATGACCGTGGCGTCGTCCTGCAGGTGACCGTGGTTGGTGTCGACGATCGCCGCGATGAGGGTGCGGGCGGCCTCGCGGGGATGCAGCGCGCGGGTGCGCACGATCAGGTCGGGCAGATCGAGGCTGCCTGCGTTGCGCTCCAGCATGCCGTCGGTCAGCATCACCAGCCGGTCCCCCGGCCGCAGGTCCAGCGACTGGACCCGGTAGCTGTGAGGGGCATGGAAACCGAACGGCATATCGATCTTCGGAGCGATCTCCCGTACCTGTCCGTCCCGCATCCGCAGCGGCCAGGGATGCCCGGCGTTGATGAACTCGGTCTCGCCGTCGATCAGGCTGATCCGCAGAAGCTGACCGGTGACGTAGCCGTGGCGGCCGTGCTCGCGCATGGCCTGGTCGGCCTGGCGGGCCTGTTCGGCCAGGCCGGCGCCGGCCCGCCGGGCCCGGCGCAGCGCGCCCACCAGGAGGGTGGCCAGCAGCGCGGCGTCGACGTCGTGACCCATGGCATCGGTGACGGAGAGCTGGACCGTGTCCCGGTCGATCACGTAGTCGAAGGTGTCACCCCCGACGTGGTCGGCCGGCTCCAGCGCCCCGGCCACCGCGAACTGCGCAGCCTCACACACCAACGAGGACGGCAGCAGCCGGTGCTGGATCTCCGCAGCCAGGCTCAGCGGGACGGTACGGCGGCCCCACTGGTACACGTCGGTGTAGGACCGGTTCGCGATGACGATGTAAGCCAGGACGTGCGCGGTCTCGCCGATCTCCCGCATCACCTCCGCGTCCGGCGCCGCGGGCAGGAACAGTTCGAGGAGCCCGATGGCGTCCCCACGGTTGGTCACCGGGGCGACGATTCGCACCAGCGTGCCCTCGCCCTTGTCCTCCATGCTCGGGCGCTGGGTGCGGATCACGTCGTCGTACAGGGTGCCGCGCAGCGTGATGCGCCGGGCGGGTTCATCGGTGTCGACGCTGCCCGCCGCCCCCAGTCGTACGACCGAGCCGCCGGTGAAGTCGGTGATCAGGAACGACACTGAATTCGCCCCGAGACGATCCTTGAGCATGCGCGCCACTACGTCGAGCGACTCCACGGGCGCCGCGGTCTCCGCCGCTGCCAGCGTCCCCGCCAAGGTCATCGCCCTGCCCCGGCCACGTCCGTTCTCCGGAGTACGACTGGTCGGCCCACCGTCTCCAGGCTCGCATACGGTCACCGTTACTCCTTGCCGCTCGCTGGTACTCAGAGTTTCGGTCCCGGCGGCGCGAGGGCCCGCGCCAAAAGCCCGGTGCTGGGCAGATGGTATGGCACCACGGTTTCCCTTGGCCGGTGTTCCACTCGGCCAAGCGCCCGTTCCTTCTCACTGGCTGCTTGCTTGTTCTGGTCGATGAGGTGGTGCTTTACGGTGTCGGCGCACGGAGTCGCCCCGGTCGTGCCCGGTGGTCTTGTCGCTGGTGTCGGCGTACAGGTGGGTGGCTGCTGACTCCCGTGCCCGGCCGCGATGCCGGCGAGACCGTGACCGGAACCGGGGGCCGGGCGCCCGGCTGTGGCTCATGCGTCGATGATGACGGGGATGATGAGGGGCTTGCGGCGGTGGGTGCGGAACGCCCAGCTCGCCACGGCGCGGGCGAGGAGTTGTTCGAGTTGGTGCGCGTCCCCGACGCCTTCCTCGGCCGCGGTGGCCAGGGTCTTCTCGATGACGGGGATGACGGGCTCGAAGGTGGCGTCGTCGTGGACGAAGCCGCGGGCCAGGAAGTCGGGGGCCTCGGCGAGGGCGCCGGTGTCTGCGTCGACGATCGCCACGACGGTGACCACGCCTTCCTCCGCGAGGGTGAGGCGGTCCTTGAGGGAGGCTTCGGTGGCGCCGCCGACTTCCATGCCGTCCACGTAGACGTTGCCGGCGGGGACCTTGCCGGTGATGGACGCGCGCCCGTCGACGAGGTCGACGACGACACCGTCCTCGGCGATGACGACCCGGTCGGGGTCGACGCCGGTACGGATGGCGAGGTCGCCGTTGGCCCGCAGGTGGCGCCATTCGCCGTGCACGGGCATGACGTTGCGGGGTTTGACGATGTTGTAGCAGTAGACGAGTTCGCCGGCGCTGGCGTGCCCGGAGACGTGCACCTTGGCGTTGCCCTTGTGGACCACGTGGGCGCCCCACCGGGTGAGTCCGTTGATCACCCTGTAGATGGCGTTCTCGTTGCCGGGGATGAGGGAGCTGGCGAGCAGGACGGTGTCGCCCTTGCCGATGCGGATCATGTGGTCGCGGTTGGCCATCCGCGACAGCGCGGCCATCGGTTCGCCCTGGGAGCCGGTGCACACCAGAGTGATCTTGTGGTCCGGGAGCTTCTCCAGCTCCTTCGTGCTCACGACCAGACCGGACGGGACCTTCAGATAGCCCAGGTCACGGGCGATGCCCATGTTGCGAACCATCGACCGGCCCACGAAGGCGACCTTGCGGCCGTGCTCGTGGGCGGCGTCCAGGACCTGCTGGATGCGGTGCACATGGCTGGCGAAGCTGGAGACGATGACCCGGCGCGGCGCGGTCCGCATCACCTGCTCGATCGCCGGATTCAGCTCACGCTCGGAGGTGGTGAAGCCGGGTACCTCGGCGTTGGTGGAGTCGGTGAGGAACAGGTCCACACCCTCCTCACCGAGGCGGGCGAAGGCGCGCAGATCGGTGATGCGGTCGTCGAGGGGGAACTGGTCCATCTTGAAGTCGCCGGTGTGCAGCACCATCCCGGCGCCGGTGCGGATCGCGACCGCGAGGCTGTCCGGGATGGAGTGGTTGACCGCGACGAACTCGCAGTCGAAGGGCCCGAAGCCGCGTCGGTCGCCCTCCCGCACCCGCACTGTGCGTGGCCGGATGCCGTGTTCCTTGAGCTTGGCCTCCAGGAACGCCAGCGTCAGCTTCGAGCCGACGACGGGAATGTCCGCCCGCTCGCGCAGCAGATACGGCACGCCGCCGATGTGGTCCTCGTGCCCGTGGGTGAGCACCACGGCCACGATGTCGTCCAGCCGGTCCCGGATCGAGGTGAAGTCCGGCAGGATCACGTCCACGCCGGGCTGGGTCTCCTCGGGGAACAGCACGCCGCAGTCGACGATGAGCAGCTTTCCGGCGTGCTCGAAGACGGTCATGTTGCGGCCGATCTCACCCAGGCCGCCCAGGGCGATGACCCGCAGCCCTCCTTCGGGCAGGGGAGGGGCGGCTTTGAGGTCGGGGTGTGGATGACTCATACCTCGACGTTACCCGCAGAGCGGAACGAGATGATCTGTTGCCTGTGTGATCTCTCTGTGACAACGGGTGAGACGGCGAGGTCCCGCTGAGGAACATCCTGAGGGGACCTCGATGCGACATACTTTCCCGATGAGTTCACGCACTTCCCCGATCAGCCGGCCGATCACGATACGGAGGGCCGTCGCGCGGGATGCCAAACGGCTCACGCGGCTCGTGCGCGGCTCAGGCGCCTACGAGGGTAAGTACGCAGCCGCAGTCGAGGGTTACCGGGTCGGTCCTGATTACATCGAGGCCCACCGGGCCTTCGTAGCTGTCGGCGCGGACGAGCATGGAGGCCGGGTCCTCGGGTTCTACTCGCTCGTCCTCGCTCCACCGGAGCTCGATCTGCTGTTCGTCGCCGACGAAGCGCAAGGACGGGGTATTGGACGACTGCTCGTCGCGCACATGCAGTCCGAGGCCCGTGCCGCTGGGCTCGACCGTGTCAAGGTCGTGTCGCATCTTCCCGCCGAGGACTTCTACCACCGCGTCGGTGCGGTGCGGACCGGGACCGCGCTCGCATACCCGCCCGCCGTGCCGTGGGACCGTCCCGAATTCGAGTTTCGCATTCCGTCGGCCTGACGCGGTGTGCCGGTTCGCAGAGCACCGGCTTCTGAACCGCTCCGGGTTTGATGGAGTCCCTGATGTGCCCCGGGTCTGATGGAGTCGAGTTGCTGGAGAATTGACCGTCCAGCAGCACCCGGAGGCTGTCATGCCCCGTAGTTACCCTCCCGAGTTCCGCCGCAAGGTCCTGGATCTGGTCGAATCCGGCCGCAAGGTCGCTGAAGTCGCCCAACTTCTGGGGATCAGCGAGCAGACCATCTATGTGTGGCGGCGTCAGCGGCTGATTGACACTGGTCAGCTGCCCGGCACCACGACCGCCGAGAACGCCGAACTGGCCGCCGCACGACGGCGGATCACCGAACTGGAAGCGGAGGTGAAGATCCACCGCAGGGCTGCCGAACTCCTCGGCGAAACGACCTCCCCAAAAGGCGGTTCGAAGCGATCGACGTGATGGCCGGAGAGGGCCTTCCGGTGCAGCTGGCCTCCCGGGTCCTGCACGTGGCAGAGTCCGGCTACTACGCCTGGCGCAACCGGCCGCCCTCGCCCCGCATGATCAGGCACGCGTGGCTGACCGAAGCCATCACCAGCATCCACACCGCCTCGCGTGGCACGTACGGATCCCGGCGTATCCACGCCGAACTCGACCTCGGATTAGGCGTTCACGTCAGCCACGGCACGGTGGAACTGCTCATGCACCGCGCCCAGATCCACGGGCTGCCTGGCAACCGGCGGCCGCGGACACGGCACGAGACCCCGTCGTCGAGCGACCTGGTGGAGCGGAACTTCCGCCGCACCGCCAAGGACCAACTGTGGGTCACCGACATCACCGAACACCCCACCCGGGAAGGCAAGGTCTACTGCGCAGTCGTCCTGGACGCCTACTCACGTCGCGTCGTCGGCTGGTCCATCGACAGCTCAGCCACCGCCGCACTGGCCACCAACGCGCTGAGCATGGCGATCGGTAACCGCTCTCCGCATCCCGGCGGCACAATCATCCATTCCGATCACGGGGTGCAGTTCACCTCCTGGGCGTTCACCGAACGTGCCAGAGCCACCGGTCTGGTGGCCTCGATGGGCTCGATCGGTGACTGTGCGGACAACGCGCTGATGGAGTCCTTCTGGGGCCGGGTGCAAACCGAACTCTTCAATCGCCGGCGCTGGCGAACCCGACTGGAGCTTTCCACGGCGCTCTTCGAGTACCTCGAGATCTTCCACAACCGGCAACGCAGGCACTCCGCGCTGGGAATGCTCACACCGATTCAGTACGAGCTGAACCAACCGCCTGTAGCGTGAAACCCAGCGACGCAACTCTATGCAAGCCGGGGCACATCATGATGCAGAACCCCCGCTGGCGCGTGTCAGTCGGGGGTTCACACGTGCGGAGTCGGGGTTCGCCGGGCGGCCTTGGGATCTGCCAGGGAGCGGCTGCGATCGGGATGCGCCTAGGAAGTCGATGGTTGGGTCGAGCATCGCGGATGCGCACGCTGGGCGAGGGACTCGCCGTACCAGACGGCGGACTCCTCGTCCCGTCAGTCGCTTCTCGTCACTGCGACCCTGCGGGCAGCAGCGTCGCGGTGATGGGTTCGAGCTCGGTGACCAGCTCGTCGAGCTCGGCAGGAGAGAGGGCGTCGTACGGCAGTGCTGCGAGCTCGTCGGTCAGGGCTTCGATGCGTTGCTTTGTCTCGCGGCCGGCGTCGGTGAACCGGCCGTCGGCGTCGACGAGCCCGCGCTCGCGCGGGGCGGAGCCGTGGCCGGCATCGACGGCCACGTATCCGGTGCGCTTCGAGAGTTGGGAAAACCTCAAGCCCGCCCCGCGGCCGACGGTGTCGTACCCGATCCGGTTCGACCACTGATGGACACGGCAGCATCCCCCGGCGTGGCGAGGGCCCGGCTCTCTTGCCGCAACGGGGCGGGGCTTTCACGCTGCGGATCACGGGGCGCGGGGGAGTGGGGGAGTGATGGCAACACGACGACGGCGCCGGCGGTTGAGGAAGCGCACGCGCCGGCAGCTACAGGGCTGGGGCATTGTCGCGGCGGTGGTCACCGTGGTGTGGCTGGCGGGCAACTGGGCGACGGTGTGGCCGGTTCTGGTGGCCGTGCTCTCCGCGATCGTGGTGGTCGGGGGCGGCTGGGGGTTGTGGCGCGCGCACCGGGACGCGGTAGGGCAGGACCGGAAGTGGCGGGCGCTGGAGGAGGCGAAAGCCCGTGAGCCGTCGATGGCGGAGGTCGACGCGCTGTCCTGGCAGGAATTCGAGGCTTACGTCGCTGATCTGTGCCGCAGGGACGGCTGCACGAAGGTTGTCGTCAGCGGCCGGAGCGGCGACCTGGGTGCCGATGTCGTCGGTCACCTCCCGGACGGCCGCAAACTGGACGGGATCGCTGTCCCACACGACCACTTCCACGACGGCGCCAATGACGCGCAGTTCCATCAGCACGAGGCCAGGGGCGTACTTGCGGGCGTTGGTGACGAGCTCGCTGACCACCAGTTGGGTCAGGTCCATCGCGCGAGCGGACACCGGCAGGCCGTGCTCCGCCTGGACACGGGTGAGGAAGTCCACCGCCCGGTGGCGGGCCTCAGCGATCACGTGCCCGTCACGGCCGCAGGCCCGCCCCAGCGCGGGGTGAGTTCGCGCTGCCCAGGACGATCACCCCGCGCTGGCCGCCGTCGAGGGCTTCGCCGATCTCGACTTGCCCGAGCAGCTCCTGGCCGAACTCGGCAGGCAGGTGTGACCGCACCGTTCCCGATCCAGGGAGCGACGCTGCCGAACTCGTTGGCGGGCCGTGACGTCCTGGGCCGCAGACGTCGCGAGAGCGCCTCGGCAAACCAGCCACGCCGTCGGGACGCTGGTCAGGCCGATGAGGACTGCTCCGGTAAAGGTCATGTCCGGGGCACCGAAGCGGCCCACGCCAGGCAGGCGAGGGCAACTGCGAAGACGGCACCGCGCAGCACACTGATCCGCGGCCTCTGCCAGGGCCGTCTCCGCGTCGGCTGCGTGGGGGCACCGAGGGCGAGGCCGATTCCTGGACCGCTCGCGGACGCGGTCCTGGACGGTCGAAGAACGCGTCAGCTGCCCCGAAGACCGACCGCCAGCGTCAGTTCAAGGACCCGGTGCGGCGATGCGAGATCCGGAAACAGCTCCCGCAGCTGCGACATCCGGTACCGGACGGTCTGGGGATGGACGAACAACGCCGCCGCCACCTCATCCCGCCTGCCCTGGTGCAGCAGCCACGCCCGCAACGTCTCCTCCAGCCGCCGCGCGGTTGCGACAGGCAAGGTCCGCAACGGTGCGAGGGCTCGGGCACGCAGGTCTGCGAACGCGTCCACGTCGGCGCTCAGCACCAGCTCGGGCAGGTGGTCCTCGGTGTCGCGAATATCAGAGGAGAGGGAGCGCGCGCGTACGGCTCGTGCGTACGAGGCGGACGCACGAGTCCATGGCCGGGCCGGGCCGACCACGGCGGTGCGGTCGGTCAGCCGCCGCAAGAGATGTGATCGGTCGGCATCGGGGACGAGCAGCACACCGGTGGCGTCCGGCAGATCGTCGAGGACGAGGGTGCCTGGGTCGAGCGCGCGGTAGGCAGGCCGGGCCTGGGCGGCGGGCAGCAGGACCGCGGTCAGCGAAACCGGAGGCTGCCACCCGGCCCGTTGAGCAGAGGCCAGCAGCACGTCCGGGCTGGCGCCGGCGAGGAGGTCGCGGGCCAGGTGTTCCAGGTGGCGCTCGTGCGCCCGGCCCTGGGCGGCCAGTTCGTCGGCGTGGCCCGCGGCGCTCGCGGCGGAGAGCTCGTCGATGTAGGCGAAGGTCAGCTCGGCGAACTTGGCGACCTCGGCGGCGGGCAGACCTGCGGGTACGGCACCCGCTGCCAGGCATCGCCAGGCCACGCGGGCGCCGACGCGGTAGGCGCTGAGCAGGGCGTCCATCGAACGGCCGTCGCGGACCTCGCCTCGGCCCAGCTCGTAGGCTGCGTCACCGGCGTCGCCGCCTGTGGCGTTCCCGCTCGCGAGGTCCAGGTAGTGACCCAGGGCGGTGCGGACGGCTCGGCGGATGGTGGCGCCCATGTGGCCCGACAGGGCGTTGGCGTAGGGAGGGACCTCGTCGATGATCGCCTGGACGACCTCGTCGGCGGTGGTCTTCAGCGCGGCCCGCAGTGCGGTGACCGTCGTCTCATCCAGGGCCAGTTCGCTGGCCCTCCGGATTGCATGGCTCACGTTTTGTTCCCTGCGAACAATTCAGCCGACCAGATTCACATCGTGCGGTCAGGACTTTACGCCTTGAGGCGCAGCAAGCTGGAGTCATGACGAGTGCAGCCCTGCGCAGCAGGGCGTGGAAACTGCTGGAGATGGTCACGACGCCGCTGCTGCCGTCGGACTACCTCGACCTGGTCAGCCCGCTGCGTGCGGGCGCTGACCTGCGTGGGCGCATCGAGGCCGTGCACCCCGAGACGGGTGACGCCGCGACTATCGTGATCAGGCCGGGACGGGGCTGGCGCGGCCACACGGCCGGTCAGTACGTGCGGATCGGCATCGACGTCGACGGGGTGCGCCTATGGCGTGCCTACTCCATTACCTCGCCGACAAACCGCCAGGACGGCCGCGTCACGATCACCGTGAAGGCGATCCCGGACGGCAAGGTCAGCAACCACCTGGTCCGCAGGGCGAAACCGGGCACGCTGATCCAGCTCGACCAGGCGACCGGTGACTTCGTGCTCCCGCAGGCCAAGCCCGCCAAGGTGCTCTACCTGACGGCCGGCAGCGGCATCACGCCCGTGATGGGCATGCTGCGCGACACCGAGTTCAACGACGTCGTCATGGTCCACTGCGCGCCGCAGCCGCGAGACGTGATCTTCCGCAACGAACTGCACGACTTGGTCGCGGAGAGGAAGCTGCGGCTCACCGAGGTGCACACCGACACCGACGGGATGCTCGACATCGCCCGTCTCGACGAACTCGTGCCCGACTGGGCCGAGCGCGAGACCTGGGCTTGCGGGCCCGCGGGCCTGCTCGACGCCGCCGAAGAGCACTGGAGCGAGCACGGCGTCCCAGAGCGCCTGCACACCGAACGTTTCCGCCCCAGCATCGTCGTCGCCGGTGACGGCGGCGAGGTCACGTTCAGCGCCACCGGCAAGACCGTCGACGCGGACGGCACCACGCCGTTGCTGGACGTCGGCGAGGAGGCCGGCGTGCTCATGCCCTCCGGGTGCCGCATGGGCATCTGCTTCGGCTGCGTCACGCCGCTCAAGGCGGGCGCCGTCCGCGACCTGCGCACCGGCGAGATCACCGAGGCCGAGCCGGGCGTCCTCATCCAGCCCTGCGTGTCCGCCGCGGCGGGCCCCTGCGACATCGAACGGTAGGAGCACCTTGACCGCCATCGACCCCACCGCCCACCTGAGTGCGGAGCAGATCGAGGAGCTCGGCCGCGAGCTGGACGCGATCCGCGACGAGGTGATCGCCGGCCGCGGCGAGAAGGACGCCGCCTACATCCGCAAGGTCATCTCGGCGCAGCGCAAGCTCGAGCTGGTCAGCAGGGGCGTGCTGCTGTTCTCGATCTTCCCGCCCGCGTGGCTGTTCGGCACCGCCGGTCTGTCCGTGGCGAAGATCATGGACAACATGGAGATCGGTCACAACATCCTGCATGGCCAGTGGGACTGGATGCGGGACCCGAAGATCCACTCCACCACCTGGGAGTGGGATCACGTCTCGCCGGCCGATCAGTGGAAGCACTCGCACAACGAGCTGCACCACACGTACACCAACGTGATCGGCAAGGACAATGACCTCGGCTACGGCATCATGCGCGTCGACGAGGACCAGAAGTGGCACCCGTTCCACCTCGGCCAGCCGCTGTGGAACTTCATAAACGCCTGCTTCTTCGAGTACGGCATCGCCGCCTACGACCTCGAACTCGGCAAGAACCTGCACAAGCGCCGCCGCAAGAACCCGGAGTTCCGCGCGCGGGCCAAGGCCGTGGGCCGCAAGATCCGCAAGCAGGTGCTCAAGGACTACGTGGTCCACCCGCTGCTGTCGGGCCCGTCGTTCCTCCCCACGCTCGCCGCCACGTTCACCGCGAACCTGGTCCGCAACATCTGGTCCCACTCGGTCATCATGTGCGGACACTTCCCCGAGGGCGTACAGGTCTTCGAGCGCCGGTCGATCAAGGGCGAGACGCGCGGCCAGTGGTACCTGCGCCAGATGATGGGCTCGGCGAACATCAGCGGCAGCAAGGCCATGCACTTCATGACCGGCAACCTCTCGCACCAGATCGAGCACCACCTGTTCCCCGATCTGCCGAGCAACCGGTACGCCGAGGTCGCGGTGAAGGTGCGCGCGCTGTTCGAAAAGTACGAGCTGGAGTACGTCACCGGGCCGCTGCCCAAGCAGGTGTTCTCCGCGTGGCGCAAGGTCTTCCGGCTCTCGCTGCCGAACAAGAAGCCCAAGGTCAAAACGCCGGCCCGCGAGCAGGAGCTCGTCGCGGCCTGATTCCCGGTGTTGGTTCAGATCCTTCGGCCGTTCCGGCGGCACCGCCGGGTTCGGTGAGATCCGTTGCGGACGGTGGGCAACCGCGACATCAGACCGTACGACACGGGATCCGGGACAGCCCGGTGTCACAGCTGCACTGCTGCCTGGACGTGCGCCAGGAGCCCAACACACAGTGGCGAGGTGTTGTAGTGCGCTGACCTGCCATGGTCGGGCCGAAAGTCGGGGCGTACGCTCGCTTTGCCGACGGGCGGGCTGAGCGGAAGGCATGGGGCTGTGACGCCGGCGCTGCCGGAACCGATGCTCGCCGCCCCTGTCCGCCCCGGCTCTGCTGCCGGGGTGGGCGGGTGAGCCGAAATTATGGATGGGGTTTGGTTCTGTCCGTTGTCCGCTGCGGGCATGGGCCAGGACCCTCTGGTGTGAAGGGCCCGGATTGCCCGCGCCGCGAGCGCCGCCCGTCGCAGCCTCAAGTTCTTCTCTCAGCTGCTGGTTCTCCAAGGTGATCCGCTGGATGTGGCAGGCGGGGAGTGTCGCCATCAGGCACATAAGTCACGACCAGAGGGACTTCGGTGGCCTGAAACGCCGCGTCTTGCCTCGCCACCTCGCCGGCGATGACTTCTTTTCAGGTCACGCGCTGTCGGCGTGCAGGGCCGGGTAGTCGGTGTAGCCGCGATGGTCGCCGCCGGTGGCCTCATCGGGGGTGTTGTAGGGACCGCCGGCTGCGAGGCGGGCGGGCAGGTCCGGGTTGGCCCGGAACAGCGCGCCGCAGGCGATGATGTCCGCGGTGCCGTCCTCGATGCGGGCGACAGCGCCGGGGCCGGTGGGCTCGGGGTGGGTGAAGGGGTTGAGGACGAACGCCGTCGGCCAGTCCTTGCGCAGCCGGGCAGCCAGGTTGCGGTCCGGGCTCTCGACCAGGTGCAGGTAGGCGAGGTCCAGCCGGGCGAGACCGGCGATCAGGGTGGTCTAGGTTTCCAGCACGTCCGCCGGGCCGGTCTCGGCGATGTCGTTGCAGGGGTTGCCGGGAGAGATGCGGAAGCCGGTCCGGTGGCCGCCGATCGCCTCCGCGACAGCCGTGGCGACCTCGATACCGAAGCGCACCCTGTCCGCGGCCCCGCCTCCCCAGCTGTTGGTGCGCAGATTGGTGTTGGGGGCGAGGAACTGGTGGATCAGGTAGCCGTTCGCCCCGTGGATCTCCACGCCGTCGAAACCGGCGGCGATCGCGTTGCGCGCAGCGTCGGCGTAGTCGGCGATCGTCTGGGCGATGTCGCCCTGGTCCAGTTCCTTGGGCGTGACGTAGTCCTGGGGGCCCTGGTAGGTGAAGACCTGGCCCGTCGCCGCGACGGCGGAGGGGGCGACGGGGATGAGTCCGTCGGGCAGCAGGCTGGGGTGGCTGATCCGGCCGGTGTGCATCAGCTGCGCGAAGATCGTGCCGCCTTGGGCGTGGACGGCGCCGGTCACCTTCCGCCAGGCGTCGACCTGCTGGGCGGAGTGCAGGCCGGGGGTGTTGGTGTAGCCCTGGCCGGCCACCGACGGCTGGATGCCCTCGGTGATGATCAGGCCGGCGCTCGCACGCTGGGCGTAATAGGTGGCCATCAGCTCCGTCGCGGTGGCTGGGGAAGCGTCGGCACGGCTGAGGGTCAATTGGGCAACCTCTCGCGGTCAGGCCCGGGCTCCCTGGATGTCTACCGGCGGTCACTTGCAGCAATCGCAGCCTGGGCGGCAGCCACACTCCCCGTCCGTCTCAGTTCCGATGGCCGGGACCGCCGGTCCGTGTGGCGCTTTACAGCAGCGCGCCTCCGATCAGGACGCTCGATGTGGAGATCTCAGCAGGTCGAGTGGAACTCGCTCAGCAGCTGCAGGACTTGATGGCGGCCGTTTGCCAGAATGAAGATTCGAAGGCGTTCGTGTGAGTACCGACGTAGGACAGCCGGTGTGGCGGGCCACTCGAGTGTCCGTCATGGTCGGTCACGAGCGGACGAGGAATTGACTCGTTGTCAGCTCGTCCAGGTCAGGTTGAGCGCCGGTTCGGACGATGCCTTCCGGGACTGATCGGGCCGTGCCGTTGTGCCGGGACCAGTGGGACGGTTGGGCAACACCGTTCCGGACGGGGGTCTGACTCATGACACCTTTGACCGAAGTGTCTTGTCACGGACTTGTCGGCTGCCGTTGCGGGATGGTGCCTGCTGTCACCGAGCCACAGGGCGTGTCCCAATAGGGGCCTTGCCGTCAATCAGGCGCCATCACGGTTCAGACCACCCGACCAGGCCGGTGCCAGCCACCCAGCACGTCACCATGCGGGAGGCGGACCACCATGACATCCAGACAACGCAGCCCCCACTCCACCAGCACAGGCCCGCCCGCTTGGGGCGAGGTCGTCCTGGGGGTGGACACGCACGGCGAGGTCCATGTCGCCGCCGTTCTCTGCCCGCTGAGTCAGATCCTGGGTACGTCCTTTCCGGCCACGGCGGTCGGATACCGTCGGCTGCTCGCCTGGGCCCGCAAGCTGGGGACGGTGCGCCGGGCCGGTGTGGAGGGTACCGGCACCTTCGGCGCGGGCCTGTCCCGTTACCTGCTGGCGCAGCACGTTCAGGTGTTCGAGGTGAACCGGCCCGACCGCTCGGCCCGTCGTCTGCTCGGGAAGTCGGACCCGCTCGATGCGCAGGCTGCTGCGCGGGCCGTGCTCAGTGGCCGTGCCCGGGCGCGGGCCAAAACCGGCGACGGTCCGGTGCAGAGCGCCCGGATGTTCAAAATCGCCAAGGACTCCGCGGTCAAGGCCCGTACCCAGGCGATCAACCAGCTCAAGGCCATCCTGGTTGTAGCCGACCCAGCTCTGCGGGAGCGGCTGTCCGACCTGGGTAACCGCGAGCTGTTCCGCACCTGCGCGTGCCTCAGCCCGCGCGACGGCGAGGGCGACGAGCATGCCGTCGCCCAGGCCACTCGCATCACCCTGAGGCTGCTGGCCGAGCGCATCGAGCAGCTCACGGGGCAGATCGATGAGCTGAATCAGCGACTGACCGGGCTCGTCGAACGCCATGCCCCGCAGCTGCTCGCGCCGGTTGGTATCGGCCCGGACTCCGCTGTCACGCTCCTGATCACCATGGGCGACAACCCTGAGCGGCTGAGCACCGAGGCGTCCTTCGCCGCCCTGTGCGGGGTCAGTCCCATCGAGTACTCCTCGGGCCGGCAGAGCTCGCGTCGCCTCAACCACGGCGGCGACCGGCAGGCGAATGCCGCTCTGCACCGCATCGTGTTCACCCGGCTGCGCCACGACCCGCGTACCCAGGCGTACTACGAGCGCCGCACCCAGGAAGGCAAAGCCCGTCGTGAGATCATCCGTTGCCTCAAGCGATATGCCGCCCGCGAGGTCTTCAGCCTGGTCCGGACGGTGTCCACCGACCCCCCGTTATAGGGGCGTCCGTACTCGGCCAGCAGCTCCCGTACGTCCTCCATCGACCCGCCCCGTGCATCGTGTCTGCCGGGCACCACGCCCGGAGGAGCGATTGTCGCCCACACCCGGACACGACGCGCGGTGATCAGAGAGATCCGTCCACACCCACCTGGGATCTCGCGCGTGAGCCGCTCGCCGCCTTGTGCTTCCCGGCCGGGCATCGGGCCGTCCGCGGGTGTTGACCATAGGCACGCTTCGCCCTGCATGAGCCATCGGCGCACCTGCCGGGCGATAGGGGCTGTCGTGACAGGTGAGGCCCCCCGTCTGCTTGCTCCGGCGGGGGGCCTGTGTAGACGGGACCTGATACGACGAAGCCCGCTGGCTTGCTGCGGCGGGGCGTCGTCGTGCAGTTGGTCATGACGGATTGGGGCTTGCGCTGGAAGCTGCGTTGTACTCCGGCTCGCCGCTCTCAAGTACGCGGAGGAGCGAGGCGGTGACGACGCGGGCGGTGCGGCCAATCGTTAGCACGCGGCATGGGAATTCTCCGCGGCGAATGAGGTCGTAGCTCTTCGATCTCGACAAGCCGAACGCCTGGGCGGCGGCCTCGACGCTCGCCGTCCCACTCCAGGTGGCGCGGATGCGCTCGGGGCTGAACTGAGCGTTTTCCAACCTCAGTTTGAGCAGGTCAGGTGCAGGGTGAGGACGGCCTGAACAAGGCTGGTGATGCGGGTGGTGGAGCATCGCAGCTTGCGC